>NZ_KB897777.1:0-620202 GCF_000377145.1 Streptomyces sp. CNT372
TAGCCGACGAGGGCGGTGGCGCCGGCCGTGTCCGGGCGGGCGAGGACGACCGCGTCCATCACCCCGTCCAGGCCCCGCAGCGCGTTCTCGACCTCGCCCAGCTCGATCCGCTGACCACGGACCTTCACCTGATGGTCGCGACGGCCCAGGAACTCCAGCTCCCCGTCCGGGAGATAGCGCACCAGGTCACCCGTCCGGTACAGCCGACCACCCGGCACCGACCCGAACGGGTCCGGGACGAAGGCCCCCGCCGTGCGCACCGCGTCGTCCAGGTAGCCCCAGGCGACCTGGACGCCGCCGATGTACAGCTCGCCGGGAACACCCACCGGCACCGGGGCCATCCGCTCGTCGAGGACGTAGAGGGAGGTGCCGGCGATGGGCCGGCCCGCCGGGACTCCGGTGCGTTCGGGCAGGGGCGTGGCCGGTGCGAGGGTGTGGACGGCGCAGCCGACGACGGTCTCCGTGGGGCCGTACTCGTTGACGACCGTGGACGCGGGCGCGAGGGCGCGGAAGCGGTCGACGAGGACGGTGGGAAGTGCCTCGCCGCCGACGACGAAGCAGGCCTCCAGGTGGTTCAGGCCGCCCTCGGGGAGGAGCCTGCACAGGGCCTGGAGGTGGGCCGGGGTGAGCTTGACCAGGTTGGGGCGGGCCGGGCCGGTCAGCACGTCGACCAGCCCGTCCAGCGGGGCTTCCTCACCGACCAGGTGGAGGGTGCCGCCCGCGGCGAGCGGCAGCCACAGGCTGGTCACCGCGAGGTCGAAGGCGACGCTGGAGTGGACCGGGGCGACGGGGGCGCGGCCGGGCGTGTACGCGTCGGTGGCCCAGCTCAGGTAGTGGGACAGCCCGCGGTGCGGCACGACCACGCCCTTGGGGCGTCCGGTGGAGCCGGAGGTGTAGAGCACATAGGCGGCGGGGCCGGCGCCGGGCAGGTCCGCCGGGTCGGCCGGGGCCGGGGGCAGCGCCCCGGCGTCGACGAGGACCGTGTCCGCCGCGACGTGGGCGGCCTTCTCGCCGGTGCCGACGACGACGGCCGCGTGGGCGTCGCGGACCAGGGCGGCGAGCCGTTCGGCGGGCTGGGCCGTGTCCAGGGCCAGATAGGAGGCCCCGCACTTCCAGGCGCCGAGCATCGCGGCGACGAGGTCCACCGAACGGGGCAGGAGGACGCCGACGACCTGGCCGGGCCGCACGCCCGCGGCGCGCAGCGCGGCCGCGACCCGGCGGGCCTGCTCGTCGAGTGCCGCGTAGTCGGTGCGGGTGCCGTCGGGGGCGACGGCGGCGGTGTCACCGGGGCGGGCGGCGGCGTGCCGCTCGAACAGCTCCAGGGCGTCGGTGCCGTCACCGGCGGCGGGTCCCCCGCGTGCCCAGCCGGAGAGCCGCACCTGGTCCTCGACGGAGACGGTGGTCAGGGTGCGCAGCGGCCGGTCGGGGTGGTTGACGGCGTTGAGGCCGAGGGCGACCACGGCGTCCAGGAGACGTTCGGCGGTCCGCCGGGTGAACAGCTCGGTGCTGTACTCCAGAGTGAGCCGGGCACCGCCGGGATCGTCCGCCACGAACAGGGTCAGATCGAACTTGGCCGTCTCGTTGGGGAGTTCGAAGCGCTCCGCGCGCAGCCCGGGGGCGAGGTCGAAGGCGTGCGGCATGTTCTCCTCGGCGACCATCGCCTGGAACAGCGGCTGACCGGGCCGGTCCTGGCCGTGGCCGAGGGCGCGGACGACCTCCGCGAAGGGCACGTCGGCGTTGCCCAGGGCGGTGGCGAGGCGGCCCCGGACCTGGTCGAGCAGCGCGCGGAAGCCGTCGCCGCGGTCGATCTCGGAGCGGACGACGAGGGTGTTGGCGAAGAAGCCCACCAGGCCCTCGGTGCCCGTGTGGTGACGGCCCGCAGTCGGGACGCCGATCCTGATCTCGCGCTGACCGCTGTAGCGGGAGAGGGTGGCGGCGAAGGCCGTGTGGAAGGCGGCGAACAGGCCGGTGCCGCGGTCGGCGGCCAGGGCGCGGAGCTGCTCGGTGGCGCGCTCGGAGAGCACGGTGGTCACCCTGTCGCCGCGGTGCGCCGGGGTCGCGGGGCGGGGGTGGTCGGTGGGCAGGTCCAGGACGAGGTCGTCGGCGAGGTCGGCGCGCCAGTGACCGAGCTGGCGCCCGGCGACGCCCCCGGCCAGCCAGTCACGGTGCCACACGGCGAAGTCGCCGTACTGGAGGGCGGGTTCGGGGAGGGCGGGTGCCGGGCCGCCGCCGGACGTCCGTCCGGCGTAGAGGGACCGCAGTTCGGACACGATGACGCCCATGGACCAGCCGTCGGTCACGATGTGGTGCATGGCCAGCAGCAGCACATGGTCGTGCTCGGCGAGCCGGTAGAGCACCGGGCGCAGCAGCGGTCCGGCGGCGAGGTCGAAGGGGGTGGCGGCGCGGGCGGCGGCGTCCCTGCGGCACTCCTTCTCGGCGGCCTCGTGGGTCAGGTGGTCGAGACGGACGTGCTCCGTCCGCCACCCCGGCTCCGGGTGGATGAACTGGCACACCTCGCCGTCGGCGGTGCCGAAGGTGGTGCGCAGGATCTCGTGGCGCCGTCCGAGGGCCCGGACGGCGTCGTCGAGCGCGCCGGTGTCCAGCGGGCCGGTGAGGCGGACGGCCACGGGGACGTTGTAGGCGGCCGACTCCGGCTCCAGCTCGCCCAGCAGCCACAGGCCGAGCTGGCCCGGGGAGGCAGGCATGACATAGACCTGATCTGCGGACATGAGTTCCTCGCTGTTCCGTCGCACGGTGCTGCCGGGCGCTCGAAGGGTGGGGTCGGGGGCCGGCGCGGTCGGTGGCGGTGACGGGCGCGACGGCGGCTGTCGGAAGGGTGGGTGGGTGGCGGTTTCGGGTGCCCGGGGCCTCGTGTCGGGCCGCGGGTGGCGGGTGGCGGTATCGGGAGGGTGAGGGCCCGGGGCCGCGGGGGCGGGGTGGTGACCCCGGCCCCCGCGTCGCGCGGCGCCGGTGGGGGGGGGGTGGGGGCGGTCCGGCTCAGGCCGTGCGTTCCGCCGCCTCGGCCAGCGCGCGCAGCACCTCCGTCCACCGGTCGGCGAGCACGGCCGCGTCGGCCGGCGGCTCCCGGTCGCCCGCGAAGGTGAGGACGAGGGCGTCCTCCGCGCCGCGCAGCACGTCCACCCGGACCGGGAACTCGGTCTGGGCCACCGACCAGCCACGCTGTGCCAGGGGGTGCGCCGGGGCGACGGCCTCCGACACGGCCCCGAGGGACTCGTCCACGGGGTAGTTGTCGAAGACGAGGACGGACTCCAGTGCCCGGCCGCCGGTCATCGCCGCGAGTTCGGCGCAGGCGTGCTCCTCCGCCTCCAGGCGCTGGAGGTGCAGCCGGCGCACGGCCTCGGTCACGGTCTCGTCCGGCCGGAAGCGGAAGCGCACCGGCAGGGTGCTGATGAACGGGCCCACCGCCGCCTCGGCCTCGGCCGTCGCGGGCCGGCCGTTGGTCGTGACACCGAAGACGACGTCCTCGGTGCCCGCACGGTCCGCGAGCACCCGTGCCCAGGCCAGTTGCGCGAAGGTGGCGTAGGTGGTGCCCGCGCGCCGTGCCGCCCGGTCGAGGCGGTCGGTGAGCTCCGGGTCCAGCGCGCGCTGCACCTGGACCGGCCGGCCGTGGTCGCGCTCCGGGGCGGTGGCCCAGGGGCCGGCGCTGTCCGCCAGCAGCTCGTCCCAGTGGGCGAGCGCCGCGTCCCGGTCCTGGCTCTCCACCCAGGCGACGTGCTCGGAGAACGGGCGGGCGGGCGCGGCCCCGGGCTCGGTGCCGGTGGCGAACGCCTGGTAGGCGAGGAGGAGTTCCTGCCGCAGGCGCATGCAGGACCAGCCGTCGAGGACGCTGTAGTGGTGGTGCTGGACGAGGATCTGGAGCTCGTCCGCCAGCCGGTAGCGCATGATCCGGATCAGCGGCGGGCGGCCGAGGTCGAACCCGGAGAGCCGCAGCTCGTCCAGCTCGGCCAGCATGCGGCGCTCCTGCTCCGCCGCGTCCAGCCCGCGCAGGTCGCGCTCCTCGAACCAGGGCTCGACGTGGTCGGCGACGACCTGCACCGGGGTGTCGCCGTCCAGGCCCTCGTAGGAGGTGCGGAGCACGGGGTGGCGGTCGAAGAGCCACTGCCACGCCTTGTGGAAGGCGTCCTCGTCCAGCCGGCCTGGCAGGGCGAAGCCCGACTGGATGACGTACAGGCCGGGGAACGGGTGCCGGTGGGCGGTGGTGAGCATATGGCGCTGGATGGGCGCGAGCCCGTAGCGGCCCGCCGGGGCGCTGTCCGGCGCGGCGGCCGGTGCCGGCGTGCCGGTGCCCGTCGGGCGGGCGGCGGCGGACGCGTCGACGGCACGGGCGAGGTCCTCGACGGTCTGGTTCTGGAACACCATCCGGGGGGTGACGGCGAGACCGGCCGCCTGGGCCCGGGTGACCATGCGGATACAGGTCACCGAGTCGCCGCCGAGGGCGAAGAAGCCGTCCGTGGCGCCGATCCCGGTGATCCCCAGGAGTTCCTCCCAGACGCCCGCGAGCAGCAGCTCGGTGGGTGTGGCCGGGGGGCGGCCGGCGGGCCCCGGCGTCGCGGCGGGCGCGTCGGGGGCGGGGAGCCGGCCGCGGTCGACCTTGCCGTTGGGCGAGAGGGGCAGGCGCTCCAGTTCCACCAGGGCCGCGGGGACCATGTAGCGGGGCAGCCGGGCCGCCAGCCGTGCGCGGACGGCCGCCTCGTCGACCGGCCCGGCGTCCTCCTCTGTGACGACGTAGCCCACGAGCTGGCGGCGGCCGTCGGTGGTGACGGCGGCGGCGACGGCCTGGCGCACCCCGGGCTGGTCCCGCAGCGCGGCCTCCACCTCGCCCAGCTCGATGCGGTGGCCCGCGATCTTGACCTGGAAGTCGGCCCGGCCGAGGAGTTCGAGGCTGCCGTCGGGGCGGTAGCGCGCGAGGTCCCCGGTGCGGTACATCCGGTCGCCCGGGGTCCCGCTGAACGGGTTCGGCAGGAACCGGTCGGCGCTCTGCGCGGGCGCGCCGGCGTAGCCCCAGGCGAGTCCGGTCCCGCCGAGGTACAGCTCCCCCGGCACGCCCTGGGGGACGAGCCGCAGGTCGGCGTCGGTGACATAGGCCGTCTGGTTCGCCATGGGGACGCCGTAGGGGATGCTCTGCCAGCCGGGGTCGACCTGTTCGATCTCGAAGATCGTGGAGTCCATCGACGCCTCGGTCGCGCCGCCCAGGCTGATCACCCGGGCCCCCGCGGCCCGGGCGCGCAGCCGGTCCGGCAGGGCGACGGGGATCCAGTCGCCGCCGAGGAGGACGACCCGCAGGTCCGGCAGGGCCGCCACGCCGAGGTCGTCCATGCCGTCGAGCAGCAGGCCGAGGAGGGCGGGGACGGAGTGCCAGACGGTGACCCGGTGCTCCCGCATCAGGTCGAGCCAGTGGCCGGGGTCGCGGTCCCGGTCGGGGCCGGGCAGGACGGCGCAGGCGCCGGTGATCAGGGTGCCGAGGAGGTCGTACGCGGTCATGTCGAAGCCCAGGGAGGACACCGACAGCACGGCGTCACCGGGGCCGACGCGGAAACGCCGGTTGAAGTCGGTGAAGTTGTTCACCCGGCCGCGGTGGTCCAGCAGGACTCCTTTGGGCCGCCCCGTGGACCCCGAGGTGAAGATCATGTAGCAGAGGTCGTCCGCGCGGGCCGGGCAGGGCACGGGGGTGTCCGCCAGCAGGGCCAGTTCGGCGCGCACGGCCTCGTCGTCGAGCACGACCACCGGCGCGTCCACGGCCGGCAGCCGGCCCGCGACCGAGGAGGTGGTGACGACGGCCCGCACGGCGGCGTCCCGGAGCATCATGGCCAGCCGCTCGGCGGGCTGCTCGGGGTCGACGGGCAGATAGGCGGCTCCCGTGCGCAGGACGCCGAGCACGGCGGCCGGCAGCTCGGCGGTCCGTTCGACGGCCACGGCGACGACCCCGCCGGGGCCCGCGCCGCGTCCGCCGAGGAGCCGGGCGATACGGGAGGTGGTGCGGTCCAGTTCGCCGTAGGTGACGGTGCCCGAGGGCGTGCGGACCGCGGGGGCGTCGGGGCGCGCGGCGGCCTGCTCGGCGAAGAGGTCCGGCAGGGTGCGGTCCCGGGGGTACTCGGCGCCGGTGGCGTTCCACTCCAGGGCGGCGCGGCCCTCCTCCTCCGCGGTGAGCACGCCGAGGTCGGCGACGGTCGTGGCGGGCGTGTCGATCAGGGTGAGGAGGGCCTGCTCCAGGTGGGCGAGCATGCGGTCGACCCGGGGCGCGGTGAAGATCCCGGCGTCGTACTCACAGGACACCTCGATGCCGTCGGGGCCGTCCAGGAGCGAGAGGTCGAGGTCGAACTTGGCGGTGCCGTTGTGGGTGTCGAAGGTCTCCGCCTCGACCCCGGGCACCCCGATCCCGCCGCCGACGTGCTGGTACACGAACATGACCTGGAACAGCGGGTTGGCGTCCGCGCTGCGCTCGGGGCTGGTCCGGGCGACCACCTTCTCGAAGGGCACGTCCTGGTACTCGAAGGCGGCCGTGACGTCGTCCCGGATGCGGCGCAGGGCCCCGGACGCCGTGTCCGCGCCGTCGAACCGGAGCCGCAGCGCCAGGGTGTTGGCGAAGCAGCCGATGAGGTTCTCGGTGCCGTCGGCGGGGCGGTTCATCGCGGGAGTGCCGACGAGGAAGTCGTTCTTGCCGCTGTAGCGGCGCAGCACCAGGCCGAGACCGGTGAGCAGGGTCATGAACGGTGTGGCGCCCTGCTCACGCGAGAACGCGTGGATCCGGGCCGCGAGTCCGGGGGAGAGCCTGCGCCTGCGGCGGCCTCCGTCGCGGCGGGCCCCGGCCGGGCGGAGCCGGTCGGTGGGCAGGTCGAGGGAGGTGTCCGCGCCCTCCAGCCAGGCCGCCCAGAAGTCGAGTCCCTGGCCGAGGCGTTCGGTGCCCGCGGCGGACTGCTGCCAGCGGGCGTAGTCGGCGTACTGGACGGGGAGTTCGGGCAGGTCCGCCGGCCCGCCGCAGAGGGCGGCGAACTCGCGGAACAGGATCTCCACGGAGGCGCCGTCGGTGGCGATGTGGTGCACCACGACGGCCAGGACCTGGTCCTCCTCGCCGAGCCGGATCAGCACCGCGCGCACCGGGAGTTCCGCGGCGAGGTCGAAGTCGTACGCGGCCCAGCGGTCCACGATCGCGCGGGCGGCCTCCTCCCGCTCCCCGGCGGGCAGGCCGGTGACGTCCTCGGTGGCGAGGGAGAAGCCGGCGGCGTCCGGCTGGGCCACCGCGACGGGCCCGTCCGGGCCGTCCGCGTAGCGGGTGCGCAGGATGGCGTGGCGCTCCACGATCCGGCGCAGGGCGAGGTCGAAGGCGCCCGCGTTGACCGCGCCGCGCAGCCGCAGGGCCATGGGCACGTTGTAGACGCCGGAGCGTTCCGGGTCCTGCTGCCACAGGACCCAGAACTGCCGCTGGGCGGCGGACAGGGGCGCCGGTCCGTCGTCGCCGCTGCGGGTGACGCGGGGACGCCCGGCGGCGCGCCGCTCCCGCAGCAGGCGGGTGAGAAGGGCCTGCCTGGCCGGGGTGAGCCCGGCTATCCGGGTGTCGAGGTCGTTCATGCCGCGGCGCTCCCGCGTGCCTCACGCACCGAGCGGGGGGTGAGGTCGGTCCAGACCTCGGCGATGTGCGCCAGGCACTCCTCGCGGGTGCCGCTCACGCCGGTCTCGGTCCATCCGGCCGGGAGCGGGCGCTCGGTGAACCAGACGGAGTACTGCTCCTCGTGGTTGACGACGACGCGGAAGCGGACGGTGTCGCTGCTGCTCATGTGCTGCCTCACTTGGTGGTGGCGGTGGTGGCGGTGGTGGCGGTGGTGGCGGTGGATGCGAAGAAGTCGTCGACCCGGTGCCCGGTGCCGGCCGCGCGGGCACGGTCCAGCACCCAGGAGCCGACGGCCAGGTCCAGGACGCCGAGCCCGAAGGGCGAGAAGACGACGGGGCGGGAGCGGTCGATCCCGACCCGGCCGGTCAGGACGTCGGCGAGGGTGCCGGTGACGAAGTCCCGGTCCCCGCTCCGCTGCTCGGCCAGGTGCAGGGAGGTCCGCTCGCGCAGGGCGTGGTCGGTGTCGTCCGTGATGTTCTGGGCGGCGAGCACCAGCTCGGGGGCGAGGTCGCGCAGCGAGAGGTGCAGCACGAGGGGTGCGTGGTCGAGCAGGCCCGGGTCGTGGATGTGGGGTTCTCCGGCGACGGTGGTGAGGACGACGAGATCGCACTCGGTGAACGCCTGACCCGCTTCGTCGGCGACGGAGTACTCGGGGGCGCCCTCGGCGGTGATCTCCTCGCCGAAGGCGCGCGCCGCCTCGGGGTCGAGGTCGTACAGGGTGAACCCGCCGGTCTTCCACTCCAGGTCGCGCAGGAAGCGCCAGACGTGGCGGGCGATCAGGCCGGTCCCGACGATGCCGATACGGCGGGCGTCGCGCCCGCCGCTCAGGGTCTGGGCCGCGAGGACCGCGGACGCGGCGGTGCGGGTGGCGGAGATCACGGAGGACTCCAGGCAGGCGGCCGGGTAGCCCGTGTCGGGGTCGTTGAGGAGGAGGACCGCCGAGGCGCGCGGGATGCCGTGGGTGCGCGGGTTGTCGGGGTAGCTGGCGATCCACTTCAGTCCGGCGACGCCGAACTCCCCGCCCAGGTGGGCCGGCAGGGAGATGATGCGGGCCCGCGGGTTGTCGGGGAAGCGGAGGAAGCCGCTCTGCGGGTTGACGCTGTCACCGCTGTCGTGGGTGAGGTAGGCGCGCCGCACGAGGTCGACGCATTCCTCCCGGCTGCCCTCGATCTGCGCCGTGACGGCGGCCTCGGTGACGAAGGTGAGGGACGGCGGGGAATGGGGGGTGCGCTCGGGCACGGGGTTCCTTTCGTACGGGCGGGGCGGCACCGTTTGTGGGCGGCGCGGAAGTGCGTGGCGGTGCGGGAAGTGCGTGGTCGTGCGTGGCGGTGCGGGGAGTACGTGGGGTGCGGGCGGCGGCCGGGGTCAGACGGCCGCCGCGACGCCCTGCGGGACGGGGAGGCCGGGGACGGCCGGCGCGCGGGGCGGGACGGCGGCCCGGTGCGGGGCGAGGGTGCGCTCCACCCAGGCGGGGTCGTAGACGGTCCGCGCGTAGGGCACACCGCGGTCGGCGCAGAGGAAGACCGTGGTGGGCCGCCGTCCGGCGGGAGGCGGGTTGTCGATGAAGTACCGGTTCATCGCGGCGTAGACGCTGCCGGTCGACCCGCCCGCGAACAGGCCGTGCTCCTCGTACAGGGCGCGGCAGCCGAGGACCGTCTCGTACTCGCTGACGCGGACGACGTCGTCGATGACGGCCTTGCCCACCAGTGGGGGCACGATGCTCGACCCAAGTCCGGGGATGTAGCGCCGGCCCGGCTCCCCGCCGAGGGCGACCGAGCCGAGGACGTCCACGGCGACGACGTTGACACCGGGGAACTGGTGCTTCACCCGCTGGGACAGACCGGCGATGGTGCCGCCGGTGCCGACGCCGACGAAGAGGTGGTCGATGTGCGACAGCGCGCCGCTCAGCTCACCGCCCGTCAGTTCGTAGTGGGCGTCCGCCGCGTCGAGGTTGGCGTACTGGTTGGTCCAGTAGACGTCTCCGATCTCGTCGCACAGTTCGGCGACGCGGGCCAGCCGGGCCGGCAGGAAGCCGTCGCGGCCGGGGTCCATGATCTTCTCGACGCGCTCGCAGCAGGAGCGCAGGACCGCCTCGGTGAGCGCGTTGCAGTTGGCGTCGATGACGGGGACGAAACGGATGCCGAGCGAACGGCAGAACGCGGCGAGGGAGGAGGCGAAGTTCCCCGACGAGGACTCGACCACGGTGGTGCGTTCGGTGATCTCGCCGCGTTCGACCGCCTTCTTGAGGATCCAGTAGGCGGAGCGGTCCTTGGTGCTGCCGTTGGGGTTGGCGTACTCCAGCTTGGCGAAGAGGCTCATCCGGTCGTCCGGCAGGGACAGCAGCGGGGTGTGTCCGACGGAGGCGCCGATCATCTCCAGGCGCTTGGCCAGGGCGTTCACGAGCGGCCCCCCGGAAGGTAGCGCGGCAGCGGGAACTGGGCGGCCAGCTTCTCCACCTCGGCGCGCAGCCCGGCGGCGGTGAACTCGTCCAGGGTGAAGTCCCGTTCCCCGACCGGGCGCATGGCCGTGAGGACGGAGTGGATGATGCGGGCGCAGACCCGCATCTCGGCGGGACCGAGACCGCGCTGGGCGACGGCGTTGGTGCCGATGCGCACACCGCTGGTGACCGTGGCCGGCCGGCTGTCGCCGGGGATGCGGTTCTTGTTGACGACGATGCCGATGGACTCCAGGGCGCGTTCGGCGGCGATGCCGCTGACGCCGTCGCGGGTCAGGTCGAGCAGGACGATGTGGTTGTCGCTGCCGCCGGTCACCACGTCGTGGCCGAGCGCCGTCAGCTCGGCGGCCAGGGCGGCGGAGTCGTCCAGGATGCGCTGCGCCGTGGCCCGGTAGGAGTCGGTCGCGGCGAGGGCGAAGGCGCGGGCCTTGGCGGCGATCGCGGGCAGGACCGGGGCGCCCTGGAAGAAGGGGAAGACCGCGCGGTCCAGGGTTTTGGCGATGGTGCGGCCGGTGCCGGGGAGCACGGTGTCCGCGTCCCGCCCGGACAGGATGATCCCGCCGCGCGGTCCGGCGAGCTGCTTGTGCGTGCAGGTCGTGGTGATGTGGGCGTGGTCGACCGGGCTGGGGTGCAGTCCCGCGGCGACCAGGCCGGCGATGTGCGAGATGTCGGCCATCAGCAGGGCGCCGACGCTGTCCGCGATGGCGCGGAAGCGGGCGAAGTCGACGGTCCGCGGGTACGCGGTCGCGCCACAGACGATCAGCTTGGGCCGGTGGGCCTCGGCGAGGGCGGCGACCTCCTCGTAGTCGATCCGGCCGTGCTCGTCGAGGCCGTAGTTGACGGCGGTGAAGTACGTGCCGGAGTAGGCGACGCCGTAGCCGTGGGTGAGGTGGCCGCCGTGGTTGAGCCGCATGCCGAGGACGACGTCACCCGGGTCCATCAGGGCGGAGAGCACGGCGTAGTTGGCGGTGGTCGCCGAGTGCGGCTGCACATTGGCGTACCGGGCGCCGAACAGGGCCCGGGCGCGGTCGACGGCCAGTTGCTCGATGGGGTCGATCGCCTCGCAGCCCGCGTGGTAGCGGGCGCCGGGGTACCCCTCGGCGGTGACGTTCATGGAGGAGGTGGCGAGGCAGGCCAGGACCGACGGGTCGGTGACGGAGGAGGAGGCGACCAGCATCAGCGAGTTCTGCTGGCGGGCGTTCTCCTGCTCGATGGCGGAGACGAGGTCCTCGTCGTCCGCCACCAGCAACCGGGCCGCGTGGCGGGCGAATTCTTCGGTGGCGAGCATGATCGGGCAGCTCCTTGGGCGGAGTCGGGTGTGCGCACGGGCACGCAGGGGTGGCCCGTGTGGTCACGGACGGGTGCGAATCGGGTGCGGGCGCGAGGACGGGTGCGGGCGCGAGGACGGGTACGGGAGCCGTGCGGGAGGGTCAGACCTTCTGCGGCACGGGCGCCGGCGCGGGCCGGGGCGCGGCGGGCGGCTCCGGCACCGGGTCCAACGGGGTGGGGTCGCCGTCGCGGCGGATGACCAGGCCCGGAAGACAGGTGGTGAGCAGGGCCATCACGACCATCATGGTGTACATCTGCCGGCTCAGCAGGCCCAGTTGGACGCCGATGTCGAGGACGATCAGCTCGGTCAGCCCGCGCATGTTCATCAGCAGGCCGAGCGTGCCGCTCTGCTGCCAGGACAGCCCGAACAGCCGGGCCGGCGCGATGGTGCCGAGCAGCTTGCCGCCGCAGGCGACGAGGAGGACGAGCAGCATCTCGACCGTGTTGCCGGCGGACAGGGTCCGCAGGTCGATGGACATGCCCACCACGATGAAGAAGACCGGCAGCAGGAAGGTCGCCACCTGCTCGATGGGTTCCAGCGCGTGCTTCTGGACCATGGGCTTGACCGGCCGGGGCATGCAGAGGCCGAAGACGAAGGCGCCGAAGATGGCGTGCACGCCGATCCACGTCGTGGCGCACGCGGAGAGGAACACCCCGGCGCCCACCACGGCCGAGAGGTACGGCGCCCCGCCGCCCGCGCTCATCCGCTCCACCAGGCGCCCGAGCAGCGGCCGGACGGCCAGGGCCATCACCGCGAGGAAGAGCAGCAGCCAGCCGGCCATCGCGGCCACACCGAGCATCGACCCGGCGGTCACGACGACCACCACCACCGCGAGCACACACCAGGCGACGGCGTCCCCGAAGGCGGCGCAGGCCAGGGCCATCACGCCCACCGGCGAGTGCTGCATCCGCCGGTCCGCCAGGAACTTCGCCAGCACCGGGAACGCGGTGATGGACATGACCACGCCGATATAGAGGGCGAACGGCACCTGCGCCACGCGCTCACCGTCCACCACACCGTGCTCGCGGTAGAGCAGCAGCGCCAGCGGCAGCCCGAGCAGGAACGGTACGGCGGTCGCCGACACCGAGACGCCCACGACGACGCGCCGACGCCCCTGCAGCAGACCGGCGTTGAACTCCCAGCCGATGAGGAACACGAACAGCACCACGCCCACCTGGGCGAGCACGGACAGGTAGGGGCGCACCTCGGTCGGGAACAGCACCTCCGTGGGATTCCCCGGGAGGAGGCCGAGCAGGGACGGGCCCAGCACCAGGCCCGCGAAGATCTCTCCGACGACGGCGGGCTGCCGTGCCCGGATCGCCAGCCGCCGCAGCACCACGCCGGCGATCAGGATGACCGCGGTGCCCGCCATCACCATCGTCGTGATGGTCTCACCCTCTGTTCCGGGGCCGGCCATGGCCCGCACCACCTCTCTGTCTGGGAATGTCCGGGCCGTGGCGGCCCGTCGCGGTCTCGGGGCGCCGGCGTCCGCGGGCGGCGGACGCCGGCACGCGTCAGGCGCCGGGAGCGCTCCGCGCGTAGCGGGCGCGGGGCAGGGCCACGGGGCCGGCGTGAGCCGCCGGGGCCGCCACGGTCTGCCCCGCGTCCAGCAGTTCCTGGACGCAGCGGGCGGCGCCGCGGGCGGTCGGCTCGTGGAAGAAGGCGTTGAGGTCGATCTCCACGCCGTGCCGTTCGCGCAGCCGGGCCGTGAGCCGGATGGCCAGCAGCGAATGGCCGCCGATGTCGAAGAAGTCGTCGTCCGCCGCGACCTCCGGCACGCCCAGCACCTCGGCGAGCAGGGTGGTGATCTCCCGCTCCAGGGGCGTCAGTCCGTCCGTGGCGCCCGCCGCCCGGGCCGCCGCTCCGGCGGGCGGCTCGGGCAGCGCGGCCCGGTCGATCTTCCGGTTGGGGTTCTTCGGCAGTTCCGCCAGGCGCAGCAGGACCGGGGGGATCATGTACCGCGGCAGCCAGTCCGTCAGGTACCCGGCCAGCTCCCGCGGGGACGGCGTCCCGGCGTAGTACCCGACGAGGCGCTTGTGTCCGGCGCTCTCGTCGACCACGGTCAGCGACTCCCGCACCCCGGGGTGGGCGAGCACGGCGGAGTCGATGTCGCCCAGTTCGATCCGGTAGCCGCGGATCTTGACCTGGAAGTCGATCCGCCCGAGGAAGTCCAGGGTCCCGCCCGGCAGCCAGCGCACCTGGTCGCCCGTGGCGTACATCCGCGCGCCCGGCTCGTCGCCGAACGGGTCGGGCAGGAAGACGCCCGCGGTCTGCGCGGGCCGGCCGAGGTAGCCGCGTCCGAGGCCGTCCCCGCCGATGAAGAGCTGACCCGGCACACCCACCGGCACCGGACGCAGCCACGCGTCCAGCACGTACACGCGGGTGTTCGCGATCGGCCGGCCGATCGGCACCCGCCAGGTGCCCTCGGGCACCTCGCGGACCTCGAAGGTGGCGGCGATGCTGGTCGACTCGGTCGGCCCGAAGTCGTTGATGAGGAGCGGCCCGCCGAGGTCGACGACCTCCCTGGCCCGCTTCGGGTCCATGGTGTCGCCGCCGACGACGAGTTCCCGGGCGCCGGCGAAGACCGTCGGGTCGTAGGCGGCGACCTCCGTGAACAGGGGCGTCGCGAAGACGACGGTGTCCGCGCGGGCCTCGCGCAGGGCCTCCCCCAGCCGGGGCGGGTTGAGGACGGTCGCCTGGTCGAACCCGTGCAGGACCGCGCCGTTCAGCACGGCGCCCCAGATCTCCAGGGTGGCGGCGTCCCAGGCGGCGTTGGAGATCTGCGCCATCCGGTCGCCGGGCTCGATGCGGACGAAGTTGGTGTCCCGCACCAGCCGGATCACGTTGCGGTGGGTGATGCAGATGCCCTTGGGCCGGCCGGAGGACCCCGAGGTGTACATCACGTAGAGCAGGGAGCCGGGCACGGTCCCCGGGTCGACGGCCGCGTCGTGGGCGGGGTCCCCGGCGACCTCGGGTCCCATGAAGGCGTCGACGGAGACCACCGGAGCGTCCCACTCCATGCCCGCGGGCCGGTCGCCGGAGGGGGTCAGCAGGACCGCGGGCCGTGCCTCGTCGAGGATCTGCCTCAGCCGCCGCGGGGGGTGGCCAGGGTCGAGGGGCAGATAGGCGCCGCCCGCCTTCACCACGGCCAGCATGGCGACGACGACCGCCGGGTCCCGGTCCACGTGCAGACCGACCAGGGTCTCCGGGCCGACGCCCAGGTCCCGCAGCCGGGCGGCCAGGGCGTTGGCGCGGCGGTCCAGCTCCCGGTAGGTGCTGCGGTGTTCGCCGTACACGAGGGCGGGAGCGTCCGGGGTCCTGCGGACGTGCTCGGCGAACAGCTCGGTCAGCGTGCTCTCGCGCGGGTAGCCGGTGGCGGTCTCGTTCCAGGAGGCGACGTCGCGCTCCTCGGCGGCCGAGGCGTTCGGCAGCAGCCGCAGCGGCTCGTCCGGTGCGGCGGACACCTGGGCCGCGAGGGCCCCGAAGTGGGCGGCGAACCGTTCCACCGTCTGACGGTCGAACAGATCGGTGCAGTAGGTGATCACGCCTTCGAGGGCGCCGTCCGTCTCGCCGAGGGTCATCCCCAGGTCCGTCTGGGCACTGTGGCGGGCCACCGCCACGGACTCCACGTCGAGACCGCCGAGGCGGGTACGGACCCCGCCCCGGCCGGTCTGGAGGGCGCCGAGGCCCTCAAGTCCCGCCAGATGGGCGTTGGTCAGGCTGAACATGACCTGGTAGCCGGGCGACCGGGAGGCGTCGCGCTGGAGTCCCAGGCGGCGCACCAGCTCGGGGAAGGGCATCTCCTGGTGGGCCAGCGCGCCGACCACGGCCTGCCGGGTCTCACGCACCCGCTGGGCGAAGGTGGCCTCCTCCGTCACCGTGGCACGGACGAGGAGGGGGTTGACGAAGTAGCCGATCACCCGCTGCAGGGCGGCGTCGTGACGTCCTGAGCCGGGCACGCCGACCAGGAAGTCGTCCTGCCCGGTGAAGCGGTGCAGCAGGACCTGGAAGACGGACAGCAGGGTGACGAAGAGGGTGGTGTCCTCGGCCTCCGCCCGCCGGCGCAGCTCCCGGGTGACGGCCGGGTCCAGGGTGAAGGTCACCGTGTCGCCGCGCAGGCTCTGCACGGGCGGCCGGGGCCGGTCGGCGGGGAGTTCCAGGACCGGCTCGCAGCCGGCGAGGGCCGTGTCCCAGTACTCCCGCAGGCGTTCGCCGCGCGGGGACTCCAGCAGGCGCTGCCGGCGGGCGGCCGACGCGGGGTGGGCGGCTTCCGGCGGCTCGGGCAGGGCGGGGCCCCGGCCCGCCTCATGGGCGAGGAGCCGGGCCAGTTCCTCCGTCAGCAGTGCCATGGACCACATGTCGGCGGCCACATGGTGCAGCGTCAGCGACAGCACGTCGCCGTCCGCGCGGCGGAGCAGGAGGGCGCGCAGCACATGGCCCTCGTCGAGGGCGAACGGGCTCTCGGCGCTCCTCTCCAGCCGGGCGGCGAGGGTGTCGTCGTCCCACGCGCGGGCGTCCTCGACCGTGAAGTCGGCGGTCCGGGAGGGGAGCACGGTCTGGTAGGGCTCGCCGTCCGCCCAGCGCAGGGCGGTGCGCAGCACGGGATGCCGGTCGACGAGCTGCTGGAAGGCGCGGCCGAGGGCGTCCGGAGCGACGGGCGACAGCAGCCGCACGGCCACCGAGATGTGGAGGGCGGAGGTGCCGGGGTGCTGCTGCTCCAGGAAGACCATGGACTGCTGGCTGGGCGCCAGGGGCAGCCGGCCGTCCGGGGCGGGGGGTGCGGTGTCACCGGTGCTGCCGGTGGGCCCCGCGTGTCCGGCGTCCCCCGCGTCCCCGGTGGCTCCCGGGGCGCGGACCGGCGCGGCGGGGGCGGTGAGGGTCAGGGCGTCGACACAGGCTCCGGCGAGCAGTTCCTCCAGGGAGAGTTCCACGCCCGTCGCCTCGGCGACGGCCGCCTGCAGCTCCACCGCGGCGAGCGAGTCCAGGCCCTGGGCGACCAGCGGCGCCGCCGGGTCCACCCGGACGCCGAGCCGGCGGCCGGCGAGCCCGGTGACCACGGCGCGCAGGTCACCGCCGCCGGCCGGGTCCGTGGTCGCGTCCGCCACCGGGGCGGAGGGTGCCGAGGAGGGTGCCGTGGCCGTGGCCGGGGCAGTGTCCGACCGGTGTGCGACCTTCATCGCGCCCTCGGCGAGGGCCGCCCGCGCCGCCGAGCGCTGGATCTTGCCGCTCGTGGTGCGGGGGATCACGCCCGGCCGTACGAGGACGACCGACCCGGGGGTGACGCCGTGGTCCCGGACCAGGGCCGCGCGGACGGCGCCGACCACCTCCTCGGCCTGCTCGGTCACATGGCCGTGGGCCGTCTCCAGGACGAGGCAGACCTCCTCGCGCCCGTTCCGCTCCACGCCGAAGGCGGCGGCCCCGCGCCGCAGCGTGGCGTGGGCGGCGAGCGCGGTGGTCTCCAGGTCCTGCGGGTAGTGGTTGCGGCCCCGGACCACGATGAGGTCCTTGCTGCGGCCGGTGACGTACAGGCGGCCGTCGCTCAGGAACCCGTAGTCGCCCGTGCGCAGATAGGAGCGCGTGTCGCCGGGGAGCACGGCGCCGAAGGTCCCGTCCGGGACGGGACGGCCCCAGTAGCCGTCCGCGACGTTCTCGCCGCACACCCAGATCTCGCCGACGGTTCCGGGAGCGCAGGCCGCACCCCGCTCGGCGTCGGCGACGACCACGTCCAGCGCCTCGGCAACCGGTCCGCAGTCGACGACCGGGAGACCGCCGGGCGCGGGCTCGGGGCGCCGGCCGGGACCGAGGCTGTCCGCGTCGAAGGTCCGGGCGACCTCTTCCCCGCCCACCCGGCGGCCGGAGACCATGAGGGTCGCCTCGGCCAGGCCGTAGCAGGGGAAGAACGCCTCACGGCGGAAGCCGGACGGCGCCATCCGCTCGGCGAACCGCTCCAGCGTCGAGGCGCGCACCGGCTCCGCGCCGTTGAAGGCGACCCGCCAGCGCGACAGGTCGAGCCCCGCCAGCCGCTCCGCCGGGATGCGGTCCACGCACAGGTCGTAGGCGAAGTTGGGGCCGCCGCTGATCACCGCGCCCTGCTCGGACATCAGCTCCAGCCACAGCAGCGGGCGGGTGATGAACGCGGTCGGGGAGAGCAGGGTGGCGGGCGCACCCGCGTAGACGGGCTGGAGGATGCCGCCGATCAGCCCCATGTCGTGGTACGGCGGCAGCCAGCTGACCACCCCCGTGTCCGGGCCGGAGCCGAAACGCTCCTGGATCTGGGCGGAGTTGACGACCAGGTTCCGGTGCGTCACCCGTACACCGCGCGGCGTGCCGGTGGAGCCGGAGGTGTACTGGAGGAAGGCGACGCCGTCGCCGTCGACGTCCGGCCGCCGCCAGCCGTCCGGGTCCGGGAGTTCGCCGTCCACCGAGAGCAGCACCAGCCCCGGTGCGCCCAGTTCGGCGGTCAGTTCGGCGCCGCGCCCGAGATCGGCGCCGGGCACCAGCGCCGCGGCGGGCGCCGAGTCGGCCAGCACGGCGAGGTGCCGGGCGGAGTACTTGCCGCCGCTGGGCGGATACAGCGGGACGGCGACGGCCCCGGCGTACAGGCAGCCGAGGAACGCCGCGACGTAGTCCAGGCCGGGCGGCAGCAGCACCAGGACCCGTTCCCCGGCCAGACCCCGCTCCGCCAGCATCGCGCCCACCGACCGCGCCCGGGCGTCGAGCGCCGGGAAGGTCAGCGACGGGCGCTCCGCCCGGTCGGGGCTGACGAAGGTGTAGGCCGTGCCGTCGCTCAGGGCGGCGCGCTCGGTCACCACGTCCACGAAGGTCGGGGCGAGCCGCACGGCGCGGTCCACCGGCGGGGCCGTCTTGTCCAGCAGATCCATGGCAGGGGCTTCCTCACGCGGTCATGACGCGGTCGTTACGCGGTCGTTCGGGTGGGCACGGGCGCACGGCGGAGCACACGCCGGTACGCGCCGTAGCGGGCCCGGGCGCGGGCCGATGTGCGGTGGGTCGTGGGAGATGGGTGGTGGGTGGTGGGTGGGGGACGGCGCCGGGGCCGGCGCCGTCCGCCCGGTCAGGCGGTGCGCCAGCGGATCCAGCGGCTCGCGCCGGCCAGTCCGGCGGCCGTCATCGCCGTCAGCACGGCGATGTTGAGCAGGAACGCGGAGCCGAGGTCCCCGACGAGGGCGAGCCGCAGGGCCTCCGCCGCGTAGGTCGGCGGCAGCAGGTAGCCGAAGACCTGGAGCGGCACGGGGAGGGACTCGATCGGGATGAGCACCGGCGCGACGAGCAGCAGGACGAAGATCATCAGATTGACGATCACCAGCAGCAGGTCCATGCTCCGCACCAGCGTGCCGATGGCCAGCCCGATCGCGGACAACGCCAGACAGGCCAGCGGGAGGACGAGGAGCAGGGCCGGGGAGATGACGAAGTCCGTGTCGTACATCAGCTTCGCCGTGATCATCGGGGTGATCAGGCCCGGCATGATCAGCAGCAGCCGGGAGAACACCATGGCGGCGAGGAAGGAGATCCGGCTGATGGGCAGTGAGGCGTAGTAGACCATCATCCCGTCCTGCCGCAGCACGCCGATCCGCTGCGCCAGGGTGCCGATGCCCTCGTTGGCGACCGAGAAGACGGCCGCGCCGCTGACGATGAAGAGCAGACTCTCCTCGTCCGAGAGCCCGTTGCCGATCCGGGTCAGACCGAACACCATGGCGGCCGGCATCAGCAGGCCGAACATCAGGACCCAGGACCAGGTGCTGCGGACCTCCAGCATCTGCTCCAGCCAGAGGTACTTCAGGTCGGTCCCCATACGCCGCAGACGCTCCCCCGCCCCGCGCCGGGCCGGCGCGGCGCCGGCACGCGCCACCGGGCCCGCGTCCCCGCCCGCGTCCGGCACCGGGGTGCCCTCGCGCACGAGCAACGCCACGGGCGCGGCGCCGGCCGCGCCGGTGGCGACCGGGGTGCTCATGGCCGGGGCGGGCGCGGCCGTGCCGGTCGTGGCCGGGGTGCTCGCGGCCGGGGTGCTCGTTGCCACCGGGCCACCCGCCGCGTCGGCGGCCACCGCCCTGCGGTAGTCCCGGGCCACGCTCGCGGCCGGGGCGACGGCGGGGCGGCCGGGCCCGGCCGGGCCCGCGGCAGCAGGCACGGGACCGGCCGCCTCCGGCACGGAACCACCGGCCGCGACGCCCATCCCGCTCGCGGACGCCACCGGCGCGGCGGCCGGGCGGGCGGCCCCCGCCGCGGACGGATTCGCCGCCGCACCCGTCTGCGCGGAGCCCGGCATACTCCCGGGTGCGGTCGCCGCCGCGAGTACGGACGGGGCCTCCGCCCCCACCGGGCCCACGCCCGCCGCGCTCGCGGGCGCGGTCCCGGCCGGGTCCGCCGCCACCGCCGTACCGGCGGACACCGCGGGCGCGGAGCCGCCCGACCCGGTACCCGGCCCACCCGCGCTCGCCGGTGCGACCGGCGCGACGGACAGGGGTCCGGGCCCCGCGGGATCCACGGCGGCGGGCACGGGACCGGCCGCCTCCGGCACGGACCCACCGGCCGCGGCACCCATCCCGCTCGCCGACGCCACCGGCGCGACGGCCGGGCGGGCGGCCCCCGCCGGGCCCGCGCCCGGCACGGCGCCCGTCCCGGTGCCCGCCGTGCCCCGCGCGGCTGCCGCGGCACCGCGGCCGTCCAGCGTGAGGTAGACGTCCTCCAGCGTCGGCCGGGTCAGCCGGAAGTCGGCGACGCGGTCCATGCCCAACTCGTCGTGCACCAGGCGCATCAGCTCCGGCATCCGCGCCGAGTCCGTCTGCACGAGGTAGCTGCCGTCCCGCTTGCCCGCGCCCACCTCCCCCACCCCGGCGAGGAGTTCCCGCTCGTGGCGGGCCAGCTCCCCGGCGCCGCGGACGGACAGCTCCAGCCGGACCCGGTCGCCGAGCGCCTCCTTGAGGCTGGCGGGCGTGCCCATCGCCGTGATACGCCCGCCGTCCATGACCGCGACCTGGTCGACGGCGGACTCCGCCTCCAGCATGTTGTGGGTGACGAGCACGACCGTGGTGCCGTCCTCCGCACTGCGCCGGGCCACCATCTCCCAGACGCGGCGCCGGTTGTGCGGGTCCAGCTCGTTCGTCGGTTCGTCGAGCACCAGCAGCTTGGGCCTGCCCATCAGGGCCATGCCGAAGTTCACCAGCCGGGTCATCCCGCCGCTGAGCTGGTCGACATAGCGGTCGCGCACCTCGCCGAGCCCCAGCTCGTCGATGAGTTCCGCGGTCTGGCGGCGGGCGTCCGCCTCCGGCTGTCCGCGCAGCCGGCCGGTGTAGTGCAGCGCCCGGCGCACCTCCACCAGCCGCATCGACAAACCGGTCTGCGGCAGGAAGCCGGTCATCGCCTTGACCTCGTCCGGGTGCGCGACCGCGTCGATGCCCTCGACGAGGATCTGTCCCGACGTCGGCCGCATCAGCCCCAGGAGCTGCGAGACGAGCGTGGTCTTGCCCGCGCCGTTCGCGCCCAGCAGACCGAACACCTGGCCGCGGGGGATGCTGAAGGTCAGGTCGTCGTTGGCCTTGACGACCTGGTCCGACCCCCCCGCCGGGAAGACCCGGGTCAGGTTGCGGACCTCGATCGCGACCTCGCGTGATGTGTGCTTCATGACGTCCTCAGATCTCTTCCGTCGTACGGGCGATGACGGAGTCCTCCGGCAGGAATCCGAATCCCACCGGCACGGTGTCCCGCGGTCGCGGCCCCACCAGCTCGCGCACCTGCGGGGTGAGGCCGAGGGTGTAGTCCGCGGCGTCCACCCGCAGCCGGGTCCCCGCCGTGACCTCGCAGGTCACCTCGACCGAGCGGGCGCCGTAGTGGTGCAGGACGACGTCCTCGGCACCGGCGGTCTGCTCCGCCAGGAGGGCGCGGTCCAGCCGGGTCTCCCCCACCGTGCAGGCGTTCAGCGGGGCGCGCGGCAGCCGGACCTGGATGCGCCAGGCGGGGCGCTGCGACTCGACGGTGAAGCGGACGGTCCGGACGTCTCCCCGGGTGGCGTCGCCGCGCACCGTGACCTCCGGGAGGGGGACGTCGAGCGCCGGGGCGTCGGCCACCATGGCCGGCTCGTCCCCCCGGGGCGGGAAGTAGTCGCTCACGGCCTCCCGCCCGGGGTCGCCGCCCAGCGCCCGCCGCGTCCAGGCGTCGGGCGCGGGATCGGCGCTGAACCACAGGTTCCGGTCCTCCGCCGCGTCCCGCACGTACAGCAGCGAGTTCGGCCGGGGCCGCTCCGCGCCGTACCCGTGCCCGGAGACGGCGCCGCCCAGCAGCACCAGGGCGAGCGCGGCGGCACCGGCGGCCCCCGCGCCGGTGGCCGGCAGGCGGGCGAGCAGCGGCAGCGCCGTCACCAGCCCCGCGGTCACGAACACCGCGGCCACCGAGGCCAGCGGCACACCCAGGGCGGTCAGCAGCATGGCGGCGAGGGGCAGGAAGAGCACCACGGCGACCGCGGGCCCGGCGGACCACAGCAGTACCCCGGTCCACTGGGTCCGGGCCCCGCCCGCCTCCGGGGAGCCGCCCGCCGCGGCACGGCGGACCGTCCACCAGAGCGCGGGCAGCGCGGCCAGCAGCGGCCACTGCACCAGATACCCGGCGCCCGGCAGGGTCACGGTCAGCGCGGCCAGCAGCACACCGGCGGTCAGCAGGGTCCCCGCCGCGCTCTCGGCCGGCCGCAGCCGGCGCAGTAGCCGGGCCGTGCCCAGCAGCACCGCGCCCACGGCCACGCCGAACGAGGCGGCGAACCAGCCCCGGTTGTACGGTTCGGCCAGCGGCAGGGCCGCCAGGTCCGGCGCCGTCAGCAGCGCCAGGGTCCACAGCCCGTGCACCGCCGCGCCGGCCGCGAGCAGGGCGCCGAGCCCGGCGCCCGCCGCGGCCGCCACCCTCGTGGGGCGCAGCGCGCGCCGGCGGACGCCCAGCGCTAGCACCCCGGCGAGCAGCACCAGGGTGCCCCCGGCCAGCGGGGCCGCCCAGGCGACGGGATAGCGCACCAGCAGCCGCGCGAACAGGTCGAAGTAGACCCCGTTCGCGCCGTCCTCGCCGCGCAGCCGCTCCGCCGGCGCACCGTCCAGCACCCGGGCCAGGCCCAGCATCGTCTCGCCGTGGTGCTGGAGGCTGTCCGGGTCGAGGGAGTCCACCGTGTCGGAGCGCGAGTGGTAGTCGTGGAACCCCTCGATGAAGGCGGAGTTCAGCCCGGCGGCCTCGTCCCGGAAGACCGTGAAGTCGCTGTCGTTGGGCAGCCGCTTGTAGATCTCGTACGCCAGCGAGGTGGCGACCGGACGCGGGTTGGCCTCGGCGAAGGCGTCGACCAGCGGCAGGTTCCCCTCACCGGTCTCGAACATTGTCAGCGGGCCGCCGCTGCCGCGCGCCTCCCAGTTGAAGACCGCCGCGTAGTCGTCGAGCCCCTGCTCACGGACGAACAACTCGGCTCCGAGGGCGCCGAGTTCCTCGCCGTCGGTGAAGAGGAGGACGAGGTCGCCCCGGACCCCGCCGGACGCCTGGACGGCGCGCAGGGTCTCCAGCATCGCGGCGACGGCCGCACCGTTGTCCGCGGCGCCGGGTCCGTTGGGAACGGAGTCGTAGTGCGCGACGAAGAGCAGCGCACCGGGCTCCGGCCCCGCGCCGCCGCCCCGGCCGGGCAGCCGGGCGACGACGTTGTGCACGGTCGCCGAGGGGAACGGGCTCCCCATGCCGGGCTGTGCGACCGGGCCGGACTGAACGGAGACCTCTGCCCCCAGGCCCCGGGCCGTCCGGACGAGGTACTCCCTCACCCGGGCGTGTTCCGCGCTGCCGACCGGATGCGGCCGGCGCGCGATCTCCCGGAGGTGCTCGGTCGCCCTGGCCGCGGAGAACTCACCGGCGGGAGCGTCCTGTCCGCGCGCGGGCGGGGGCTGGGACGCCAGTACGGCGAGGGTGCCGAGCAGCGCGAGCAGGAGCGCCGCGACCACGGCCGCCGGCGGCCGGCGGCGCCGTGCGGTCACCGCGTCCCGGTCGGCCGCGGACCCGTTCGACGGTGCGTCGAGGAGGCCGACGGGTGCAGAGGCCGTCGTGGTCATGCCGAGGCCGTGCCCTGGAGTTCGGGCTCCTCGGGAGCGACGAAGTCGACCTCGGCCGCGGACTGGAGGCGGATCTCGTAGGGCCGGCGCTTGATGTAGACGCCGTACCCGTCGAGGATCCGGTGGTGGTGGTCGATGATCGCCTCGACCGGCAGGTTCGTCGCGGGCGTCGAGTGCCCGTCCGAGACCAGGGTCACGTCGTAGCCGAGGGTCACGGCCTTGCGGCAGGTCGAGTCGATGCAGAGTTCGGTCACGAGACCGGCGACCACGAGGTGACGGACGCCGCGCGAGCGGAGGACCTCGTCCAGGTCGGTCTCGTGGAAGGAGTCGCACTCCGCCTTGCGGACCTTCAGGTCCCCGTCCGCCACGCCGAGGCGGGGATCGATCTGCCACTCCGCGGAGTCCGTGTCCCCGAGGTCGTCGTCCTGGACGTGGACGACCGGGACGCCCAGGGCGCGCGCCTTCTCGGCGAGCGGGCGCAGGCGGTCCAGCAGGGCGTCCGCGTCGGGCACGGCGTTCTCGCCGGCCAGCAGGCCGACCTGGAGGTCCACGAGGACAAGCGCCGTCGTCATACGGCTGCTCTCCTTACATCAGTTGGTCGTTGGGGGGGGTTCGGCGGGCCGGCCGGTTCCTGCGTCCGCGCGCCGTCAGGCGGGCACACGCGGGCCCGGTCCGGCCCGGCGTCCGTGCTTCACGGGGAAGTGGCCGGCAGTGCCACGGCGCTCACGGCGGCCGTGGCCGTCACGGGGGTCACGGCGAGCGTGACCGTCACGGGGGTCACGCGGGCGTGGCCGCCACCACGGTCACGGCGCAGGGGGAACGCCGCACCGTGGCTTGCGCACCGGCCGGGCGCATCAGGTGAACATGGCCTGCATGGTCTCGTGGGTCGCCTGCTTGGCCTGGTCCTTCTCGCTGCCCCAGCAGGTGTTCAGGATGATCCGCGTGCGGTCGGCGTTGAGCGGGATGGTGCGGTGCAGCGTGGTGTCCGAACGCAGGAAGTACATCTCGCCGGTCGCGTGCGGGTAGGTGCTGATCGGGTGCTGCGCGAGGTACTCGTGGACGCGCGGGTCGTCCTTGTTCCAGTCGGTGTGCGGGATGGCCTGCAGCTGGCCGCCGAACTCCGCCTCGGGCGCCTCGATGATCCAGATGACGGTGAAGCTGAAGTCACCCCAGTGCCAGCCGTGGGTGTCGCCCTGCTTGTGCTGGCGGATGAGGACGTACTTCTCCTCGTCCCACGGGCAGGGGAGCACCGGCTCGGCCGCGATACGGGACAGGGTGCCCATCATCGCCTCGGAGTTGTAGACGGTCCGGACCAGCTCGCTGTCCGTCTCGATCGCCTTCTGGCTCACCGTGCTCATGTAGCGCGGGGAGTTGCTGGTCTCCTTGAGGTGGATGTCGATGCGCTGCTGGTGGAGGTCGAGCAGGCGGTGGCACTCCTTCGTGACCGTCTGGAACAGGTCCTGGGACACGAAGTTCGGCAGCTTCACGTAGCCGTTGCGCCGGAAGCTCTGCGAGAGCCGGCGCAGGGCGTCGTCGTCGAAGGTGGCGGCGAAGTGGTTCGCGAGCTCCTTCTCGATGCGCGCCGGGGCGATCTCGTCGAACGACATGGGTTCTCCCTAATTCAACGCCGAAGCCCGTTCACCGGAGTCCGGTCGGGCGGGTCGGAGGGGAACGTAGGCAGCGCGGAATCCGGCCGACAACGAGGACGGGCAGCAACACGGTGCGGCTCTGCCGGTGCGCGCGGGTTCTGCCGTGCCACTGCCGCAACTGCCGGTGAATTGCCGCCGGACCGCCTGGCGCCGGGCCCCCGTCACGGGCCATGCTCGCGGCAGGACCGCCCCGTCCGCCCCCGCGACACCCCGCACCGCCCCCTCATCGCCCACAGGAGAGACCGAGATGACCGAACCTCTGGAGCCGGCGAACGCCGACACCGCACGGGACGCACGGCACCGGGTCCAAGCCCTCGTGGACGACCTGACAACCGCGAACGGCGACCCGGCCGACGCCCTCCTCCGCGCGCAGCTCAGCGGATTGCGGACCGTCCTCTGCCTCCTGCGCGCCGGCGAACGCGGCGTCCCCCGCCCTGAACGCCTCACCCTCCTCCGCCGCGCCCGCACCCACGCCCGCAGCACGACGGTCCTCACGTCCTGCGCCCTGGGCGAGACAACCCTGCTCCAGCGCCGCTGACGCGCCCCCGGGCGCGAACGTGCGACAAGCGCCCGAAAGTCCACACTCATCTCAACCTCTGGGTAACGGGTCCCCAGCCCGGCACCGGTGCCGCTGACGCCCGTCGCCCCTCCCGCGACCGGACCGGACGCGGAGCCGAGTGTGATGCGCACTATGCCGTTGTTCTCGCCGCCCGATACCGACGAAGCTCTCCACGCGACCGTCCCTGTTCAAGTCGAGCAGCTGAGCGCTGGTGCCGAACAAGTCACACGATTCCGCGGCTCTGGGCATCCAGGCGGTTCCTGGGTCCAGCCGGCCGAGCCGCGCACCTGAGTGGCGGGGCCCACGTACTCCGGTAGCTGGCGGCCTCGACGTGGACGCCCACCATCACGTCCGCGCACCGGTCGCCGTTCGTGTTGCCTACGCTGAGCGCGTGACCGAACAGGGAACCGCTCCCGACTACCACACACTCAAAGTGACACGACCAGCCAACAAAGCACTACTAGCCCGCCGGAACCGTCTCACACGATCGTGAGCGACCCGATGCTCCCAGCGGACTAAGACGTCGTCTCATTTGGCGTGCTGGGGAGTCTGCACTCTGTGGTGATGGTTGAGCGCATGGTTCCGGACGGGTTGTGGGAGCTGTTCCAACGGATGGTCCCACCTGCCCCATCACGGCCGCAGGGCGGCGGTCGACGCCGGTACGGGGATCGCGAGGTGCTGGCCGCGATCATCTTCGTGGCCACGACAGGCTGCACCTGGCGGCAGTTGCCGCCGGTCTTCGGCCCTTCGGGTCCGACGACGCACCGGCGGTTCACCGAGTGGAGTGCCGCCCGGGTCTGGGCAAAGTTGCACCGCCTCATCCTCGACGAGCTGGGTTCGCGCGGAGACCTGGACTGGTCCCGCTGCGCGATCGACTCGGTGAACATGCGGGCCCTGAAAGGGGGGACCTGACAGGTCCGAATCCTGTAGACCGGCGCAAGAAGGGCTCGAAGATCCACTTGATCACCTCACCGAGCACGCGGCGCTCATCGCGGAGGGGTCCTGGCCCTCGACCTACGCAGGGTGCGGCGGACACGCCCTACGGTCAGCCATTCGCACGCGCCGGTGCCCCTCAGCCCGGGAGGCCCTTCGCCGGGGGTTCGTTGCTGCGGGCGGACTCCCAGGAGTGCCAGAGGGAGGCGTACGCTCCCTGCGCCGCGAGGAGTTTGTCGTGGCTGCCGAGTTCGACGATGCGGCCGTGATCCATGACCGCGATGCGGTCGGCGTCCCGGACGGAGTCCAGGCGGTGCACGATCGAGATCACCGTCCGGCCCTCGATCAGGGCCGCGAGCGAGCGTTCTACCCGGCGCGACGCGGTGGAGTCCAGCAGAGCGGTGGCCTCGTCGAGAACCAGGGTGTGCGGGTCGCAGATCAGCAGACGGGCCAGCGCGAGCTGCTGGGCGGCGGACGGGGGGACCGGGGCGGCGCCCGGTCCGATCTCGCTGTCCAGGCCGTCGGGCAGCGTCCGTGCCCAGTCCGCGAGGAGGACCGTCTCCAGCGCCTCCCACAGCGGCCTGTCCTCCGCTTCCGGCTCCTCTCCCCGGCCGGTCAGGGTGAGGTTGTCCCGCAACGTGCCGCTGAAGACGTGCTGCTCCTGCGTCACCAGCACGATCTCGCGGCGCAGCTGCTCGACCGGCAGGGCGGACACCTCGACGCCGCCGATCCGCACTGTTCCCCGGTCCGGGTGGTGCACACCGGCCAGCAGCTTGCCGAGTGTGGACTTGCCCGCGCCCGACGCGCCCACCACGACGAGGCGTTCACCGGGCGCGATGTCGAGGTCGATTCCGGTCAGGACCGCCCGGTCCGGCCCGTACCCGAAGCCGACCCCTTCGAGGCGGATCGCGTGGCCCTCGGTGGGCGCGGGCGGGCGTTTCTCCTCGTTCGGCAGCAGGTCCACGCCCAGGATGCGGCGCAACGCCGCGTTGCCGATCTGGAGTTCGTCGGTCCAGGTCAGCAGGTCGTCGAGGGGTTCACCGAGGGCCTGTACGTAGAGGACCACCGCGGTGACCTCGGCCAGGCCCACCGCGCCCCGCTGGTAGGCGAGGCCGCCGATCAGCAGCGTCAGCGCCATCGGGACAGTGGTGGCGAGGTCCAGGCTGGGGAACCAGACGGTCTGCAGCCAGGTGGTGCGCTGCCGCGTGCGGACCACGGCGTCGACGGCCCGGCCGTGCCGGGCGCGCTGCCGCGTCCCGAGCCCGAGGGACTCGACGGTCGCGGCGCCCCGCGCGGTCTCGTGCACCACGGCCAGGACATCGGCCTCCTGGGCCAGCAGCCGCTCGTACGCCCGGGTCGCGCGCGGCCGGTACCACCACGTCGACAGCACAGCGAACGGCAGCCCCGCCAGCAGCGCGAGCGAGAGCAGCGGCGAGGTCAGCACGATCGCGGCGACGGTGAACACCAGGGTCACCGCCGCGAGCGCGATCCGTGGCACGGCCTGCCGAATGCTCTCGTTGAGCCGGTCGGCGTCGGTCGTGGCGCGGCTGAGGAGGTCGCCGGTGCCGACGCTCTCGACCTGGGCGAGCGGCAGCCCGAGGACCCGG
This sequence comes from Streptomyces sp. CNT372, assembly GCF_000377145.1. Classification (NCBI taxonomy): domain Bacteria; kingdom Bacillati; phylum Actinomycetota; class Actinomycetes; order Kitasatosporales; family Streptomycetaceae; genus Streptomyces; species Streptomyces sp. CNT372. Next base: position 28,238 of record NZ_KB897777.1, read on the forward strand.
CGGACGAAGTGCTCACGGGTGGCGGCCAGGACGCGTTCCCCGAGCAGGGTGGCCTGGGTGCGAGCCGCGCGGGCGAGCAGCGCGTGACCGGCCAGGACGCCGAGGAAGATCAGGGCGAACAGGTCGACGCGGCCGGTGCTGGTGCCGTCCTTCACGGACTCGACCAGCTGGCCGAGCAGCCGGGGGCCGACCAGCCCGGCGAGCAGCGCGGCGACGAACAGACCGAAGGTGAGGGCTAGTCGGCGGGCCTCGCGGCGCAGGAAGGCGCCGCCCCAGGCCCGTACATCGGTCCGGCCGGCCAGCGGCAGCCGCCCGGGGGCCGTGACCGCTTCGGCGGGGTCGGGCCCGGCGCCCGCTCGGGTGGGAGTGGTCGTCACGAGGGCTCTCCTGCGGGGCGGTCAGGGCGTGCGGGGGCGGGGCCCGCGTTCAGGCGGATCTCGTGGTCGGCGACGCCGCGCCACAGCGGACTGTCGCTGAACACGAGGGTGGTCCGACCCGTGCGGAGGGCGGCGACCCGCTCCGCCACCCGGGCCTCGGTGAGGGCGTCTACGGAGGCGGTGGGGTCCTCCAGGACCAGCGCGTCGGGAGACGCGAGCAACGCGCGTGCCAGGACCAGGCGTTGGCGCTGACCTCCGGACAGCGTCCGGCCTCCCTCGTCCAGCTGGGCGTCGAGCCCGCCGGGCAGCGCGTCGACCACGTCGGTGGCGTCGGCGGCCCACAGCGCCCGTTCCAGCGCCTCCGAGGAAGGTGCGGGGGCCGCGGCGGTCAGCTCCTCCCGTACGGTGCCGGTGAACAGCGGGTCGGCGGGGCCGGAACGCAGCGCTCCGGAACGCAGTTCGGCGAGGTCCACACGGTCGAGCGGTACGCCGCCGAGCAGGACGGGCGGAACGCCGTCCGACCGTACGGGCCGGGTGAGGCGGTCAGCGAGGTCCCCGGTCCGGTCGGCGGGCGCCACGACCACGGTCAGCCGCCCGGCCCGGGCGGTGATGCCGGTCTCCGGATCGGTGAGGGAGAGCGGGCCTGGGGGCAGCGGCTCGGGGTGCGGGGGCGCGACGGTGTCGGGCTCCAGGCACAGCAGGGTGCAGATGCGGCCCGCGGCGACCCGGGCGAGGCTCACCGTCTCGGCAGCCTCGGTCGCGGTGCTGACGGGCAGGGTGAGGAAGGCCGAAGCACCGTAGAACGCGATGAGTTCACCGGCGGTGATGGCGCCGTTGAGGGCGAGGTGGGCGCCGAACCAGACGATTCCCACGGTGACGAGGCCCGGCAGCAGAACGCCCGCCGCCTGGAGCCATGCCTCCATTCGTCCGGCCGACTCGCCTGCCCTGCGCACCTGTTGGCTGGTGCGGCGGAAGCGCTCGGCGAAGCGTGCCTCCCCGCCGATGCCGCGCAGGATGCGCAGGCCCGCGACGATGTCCCCCGCCTGGGAGGTTGCGATGCCCATCTGCTCACGCTGAGCCTCGTCGCGGGCCTGGAGCGGGCGGAGCAGCGGGCCGATGCCGAGTACGGCGGCGGGCACGCCGATGAGGACGGCGAGGCCGAGCAGCGGGGAGGTGACCGTGAGCGCGACGGTCACGAGGGCGGCGGCGATCACCGCCCCGACCGTACGGCCGACGACCTCGAACGCCTGGCCGATACTCTCGACGTCGGCGGCGGCCGAAGCGGCCACGTCCCCGGAGCGGGCCTTGCCGCGCAGAGTGGCGCCGAGCCGGACGACCTGCCGCATCAGCACTCGATGGCTGTACGACACGGCGTGCGCCTCGGCGCCGACGGCGGCCTGGATCAGGCCCGCGCCGGCGAGGGCCTGGACGACGCCGAGGCCGAGCGCCACCAGGGCCCACAGCACCACGTCACCCGCGCCACCGCCCTGTCCGGCCCCGTCAATGGCCTGTCCGACGACCAGCGGGGTCAGGGCGAGCGGCACCATCCAGGCCGTGCCGAGCAGCGCGCTGAGCACCAGCGGCCAGGGGCGGGCCCGGACCAGGCACCAGAGGAAGGACCAGGGGCCCCGGACGTTCACCTCGGGTACGGCGGCCGGGGCGACCGAGGGGTCGAAGAGCCGGTTCGTCACAGGTACCGTTCCCGGGTGGCTGTGCGGTCGACCTTGCCGGTGCGGGTGTGGGCGAGCGCCGGGACCGCGATGATCCGGTCGGGTACGCAGTGTTCGGGGAGAACGGATCGCAGCCGCTCCCGCAACTCGTCTGCGGTGGCAGTGGCTTCGGCGTTTTCGTCGGAGTCTGCGGCGGACGTGGTGTCCGCCCCCAGGACCACGAAGGCGACCAGCACCGTGTGTTCGCCCTTGGCATGCGGGGCGGCGGCCACCGCCGTCACGCCGGGGAGCCGCCCGAGTGCCTCCTCGACGTCCAACAGGTCCACCCGGTGGCTGCGGATCTTGACCTGGTGGTCGAGGCGGCCGTGGAAGACGAGGCTGCCGTCGGTGGCCTCGTGGACGAGGTCGCCGGTGCGGTACCAGCGGGCCGGGCCGTCGCCGAGGTCGGCCTCCGTGAAGCAGGCGGCGGTGCGTTCGGGGTCGTCGAGGTAGCCGGTGGCGAGCTGCGGTCCGGCCACCCACAGTTCACCGGGACCGTCGGGCGTGTCCGGACGGGGTACGACGGCCTGGCGCACGGACGGCAGCGGGCGGCCGATCGGCACGCCCTCGGGGAACGGGCCCGCGGTGTCGGGCCCCGCGAGGACGGCGGTGTGGGTGACGAGGGCGGTCTCGGTCGAGCCGTAGGTGTTGAGCAGCCGGACGTAACCGGCACCGAGCCGGTCCCAGCGTTCCAGCATGTCCGGGCGGACGCCCTCCCCGCCGACGACAACGGTCTGGACGCGGTCGGGGAGTTTGCGGCCTGTCTCCAGCAAGTGGCCGTTGTAGATGTGCCAGTAGTCGACGGGCAGGTTGACCAGCGTGACCTCGTGGTCGGTGAGGACCCGGTCGAGGTCGGTCTCGGCCTCCTCGTCGAGGATGACGAGCCCGCCCGAGAGCAGGGTGGGCAGGATCTCCTCCAGGCAGGTGTCGCCGTCGGCCCGGTGGAAGTTGAGGGCGACCGTGGCCGGACCGGCGCCGTACCGTTCGATCAGGTGGGGAAGGACGGCGTGCAGTGCGCCGTGCGGGACCGCGGCGGCCTTGGGCGCCCCGGTGGAGCCCGAGGTGAACAGCACATAGGCGGGGTCCTCGGCCCGAACGGGTTCCCCGGTCTGCCGTGACAGGGGACGAGGCCGGCTCCAGTTGGGGCGCAGGACGCGCGGCACGGCCGGCAGCCGCCCGCTGTCGGCGATGGCGACCAGCTCCTCGCAGCGGAGGGCGCGCAGCGCCTCGTCGAGGTGGCCCTCGGGGCCCTCGACCACGGGAACGAAGGCGCGCCCGGCCGCGAGGACACCGAGGACGGCGGCGATGTCGCGGACGCTGTGGTGGACCATGATGCCCACGGGCGGGCGCGGCCCCGGGGCGCGGGTGGCGACCAGTTCGGCCACTGCCTCCGCCCAGCCGGCCAGCCGGCCGTACGCCACGGTGACTCCGTTGTCGACGACGGCGGGCCGGTCGGGCTGTGCACGGGCGAGGGCGAAGAAGGGGTCGAGCACGCTGGGCAGGGTCATGGCAGGCGTCTTCACTTGATCCGTCCGTGGGGTAGAGGTCGGGGTGCGGTCGGCGGCGAACTGTCGGCCCCCGTGTGAGCGGGTGCCGTCGGCCGCGAACCGTCAGCCCCCGTGTAAGCGGGCGCGTCGCAGGTGCCCCGTCAGATGGTTCCGAGCGCCGGGCCGTTGGCCTCGCATGCCGTGAGAAGGGCGAGCAGGGCCGTCCGGTGGCGGGCGGCGAGCAGGCGCACGGTCGTCTCGTCGTGCAGAGCCGTTGAGTACCACCACTCGACGCGGAGCGCCCCGTCGTCGGTGGTGGCAATCACCTCGATGAGGTGGGGACGCACCCAGTGCGGGGCGGTGATCTCCCCGGCCGGCTCGAGCGCCACGTCCGTCAGGAGCCCGCCGAGCGGCAGCGCGTCCGCGTCGTCGCCCTCGAAGTCGAAGGAGATGTCGCTGGGCGGGGCGGAGCGCAGCGCGGCCGCGATCCGGGGGCGGCCGTGGCGGCTGAGCGCGCCGTGTCCCACTCCCCCGCCGGGCATCGCCGCGAGATGGCCGACGGTCCGGGCGAGCCGCCTGGTCGGGGTACCGGTGGCGAGGTCGAGCAGGACCGGGACGGTGGTGGTGAACCAGCCGGTCGTACGGGCCAGATGGCTGTCGCCCACTCTCTCCTCACGCCCGTGCCGCAGGATGTCGACACGGACGGTCGGCTCGTCGAGCCAGCCGGACAGCGCCTCGCCCAAGGCGTGCAGGACGAGGTCGCCGGGGTGGGCGCGGTGGACGCGGGCGGCCGCGTGGAGCCGGCCGGTCAGCTCCTCGGGCAGCTCCTCGCGGTGGGTGACGGCGGTGGCGGCGGTGTTCGCGGCGCGGGGATCGGGGACGTCGTGGTCGAGCGGGATGCCCGCGGGGGCGCGGACAACCTCCGCCCACCACTCCGCCTCGGCCTCCGCCTCGGGTGTCCGGGCGTGATCCGCGAGAGCGCGGGCCCACTCCGGGTAGGAGGTGCCCTCGGCGCACCACACGTCCCGGCGGCCCGCGGCGAGCGCCTCGTACAGCTCCTGGAGGTCTTCGAGGAGGACGGACCAGGACACCATGTCGATCGCCAGCTGGTGGACGGCCACGAGCAGACGGCCGGGCCGGTCCGGGCCCGCGTCGAACCGGATGAAGCGGGCCACCCGCCCGGTGCCGGGATCGAGGGCGCCCTGTTCGGCGGCGCAGCGCCGGGTGACCTCGGCCGACAGTTCCGCGTCGTCGAGCGCGGAAAGGTCGACGGTGTCCAGTATTCCGGCGAGGGCGTCGGCGGGGGGACCGTCGACCGGGACGGCGACCGCGCGCTGCCGGGGCCGCTTGGCCGGGGGCGCCTCGACGGCCAGGCGCAGGGAGGCGTGCCCGGCGACCAGGCGGCGTAATGCCTCCTCGAAGGCGTCCGGGACGACGCCGGGCCGGGTGGTGAAGAGCAGGGTCTGGCTCCAGTGGCCCCGGTCGCCGGTCTGCTCCTCCCACGCCTGCTCCTGGGGCGGGGTGAGCACGACCGGGCCGTGCTCGGCACCGGGCGGGACCGACTCGGGGGCGCCGCGCCGGGCAGCCCGTTCGGAGATCAGCGCGGCCAGCCGCTCCGTGGTCGTCTCCGGGCCGAACAGCTCGCGCAGTTGCAGCCGCACGCCGAAGACGGCCTCGACACGGCGGGCGGTGCGGATGAGGTCGAGGGAGTCCACTCCGAGGTCGCGCAGCGGGGCGGCCGGGTCCGCGTCGGGGGTGAGCATCGCTTCCGCGATCCACTTCACGACCTTGGCGCGGATCTCCTCGGGCGACGGCGAGCCGGGGCCGGTCTCCGCCGTGCCGGGCGCGGGGGCGACGGGGAGCGCGGACTCCCGGGGGCCGCTCACGGGGGTCTCCTCGCGGTACGGGGCGGTCACGCGCCCGCTCCCCCGGTGGAGCGGCGCAGCAGGAACGGCCCGAGCGCCAGGGCGTCCAGCGGGACGCGGTGGAAGGTGGCGAGCGCGTCCTGCGGGCTGCACACGACCGGTTCGTCGCGGCCGTTGAACGAGGTGTTGAGGACGACCGGGGTGCCGGTGTGCTCGCCGACCGTGCCGATGAGCCGGTGGTAGAGCGGGTCGACGGCGGCCGAGACGGTCTGCGGCCGGGTGGTCCGATCGCGGTGGACCACGGCGGGCATGGCCTCGGCGCCCGCGTCGGTGACCGGGGTGGTGACGATCATGTACGGGAGCGGGACGGAGGTACCGATCAGGGACTCGGCCGCCTCCTCCTGCATGCTGGGGGCGAAGGGGCGCCACGCCTCGCGGTCCTTGATCCGGATGTTGACGTGGTCGCGGGTGGACTCGGGGGCAGGCACGGCGACCATGCTGCGGTGGCCGAGCGCGCGGGGGCCGCCCTCGGCGCGGCCCTGGAACCATCCGGCGACGCCTCCTCGCGCCAGCACTCCGGCGGTCGCGGCGGCGATGTCCCCGGGCTCGGTGTAGGCGGCGCCCGAGGCGTCGAGAACGTGGCGTATCCGATCCGGGGTCCACTGGGGTCCCCAGGCGACGGAGCCGTTCATCGGCTTGATCCGGTCGCCTCCCTCGGCGGCGACCCAGACCGCCGCGCCGAGCGAGACGCCCTGGTCGCCCGCGAGGGGCTGGACGAAGAGGTCCTCGACCTCGGGCATGCGCATGAGCTTGCCGTTGAGGGTGGCGTTGAAGCCGACGCCGCCCGCGACCAGGAGCGTGGTCTCGCCGGTCTCCCGGAGCAGCCCCCGCACCAGCGCCATGACCGCGCGTTCGAGGGCGGCCTGGGCGGTGGCGGCGAGGTCGCGGTAGTCGAAGGGATCGTGGTCGGTGACGCGTGCGTAGCGCCCGGTGCGCGGGTCGAAGCGGCGCCGGGAGCGGTTCGGGGCCTGCTGGAGGGTCTTCTCCAGGTGCGCCGCCCAGTGCCGGACGGTGGCGTCCTCCTCGTCGGTGCCACCGGTGGAGCGCAGACCTGGGGGCACCACGCCGACCGTGAAGTCCTCGTCGGTGAAGCCGAGGGCACCGCCGAAGGTGAGGTCCTGGGGCGTGCCGTACGAGGCGAGGCCCATCATCTTGCCCGCGGCATCGGTGCCGAGCCCGGCGTACTCGCAGACGGCGGCGTAGAAGTACCCCAGCGACCAGCCCGGTGTGTGCGACCGCAGGGTCTTGATCCTGCCGTCGACGCCGACGGCGAGCGTGGTGCTCTCGTTCTCGCCCTGGCCGTCCAGGACGAGAACGGCGCCCCGGTCGCGCCCGGAGAGGAGGTAGGCGCTGGCGGCGTGGGCGAGGTGGTGGTTGACGAAGGTCAGCCGGGGGTCGCGGGAGCGGGGGAACAGCGCCTTGGGCAGCAGGTGTTCCAGCGCCTCGGCGTCGTCGGCGAACCAGTCGAGCCCGCGGTCCCCGAAGAGGGTAGGGAGGTCCCACCCATGAGCGACGACGTCGATGTCGTCCAGGGTGAGACCGCCCTCGGCGAGGCAGTGGGCCGCGGCGTGGAGGGGCGCCTGCCCGTAGGCGTGCTTGTCGCGGGTGAAACGTTCCTCCTCGGCCAGGGCTATGACGTCTCCGTCCACGACGAGGCAGGCAGCACCGTCGTGGCTGGCCCCGGGCCAGCCGTTGACTCCGAGCACACGCATGGTCAGTCCCCAAAGGTCGGTCGGGATCGTCCGGCTGTGCCCCGGGCCCGAAGGCGCGCGGCATGCCGGTCACGCCGACCGATCCTGACGGCCCGCCGGGTTGTACACGACCTGTGCCGTAGTGCGGAGATCCGCCGCGAAGATCGCGGAGGCCGCCTTGAGCACCTCGTTGGCCCGCCGCAGCTCAGCGACCTCGTCGCGCAGGCGGCGCAGCTCGTCGCGCTCGTCGGCGGTCAGCGCACCCTCGCCACGCCCCGCGGCACGCGAGGGGGCCGGACCGGTCTCCTGGCGCGGAACGCGTTCGATGCCGTACGGCTCCGGACCGTACGGGGCGACGGCGGGCTGGCCGGGGCGCGTGGGCTGTCTGGCCACAGGCTCCGTTTTACGGTGGGCCTCGGACTGTTCGGCTTCCAGTTCCTCGCTGACATCGTGCCAGCGGCGCACCCACGCCGGCACGTCGCCGCCGCACGCGGCCACATAGGCGAGGGTCACCTTCAGCGAAGGTTTCTGCAGTCCCCGGGCCGCTTCCGCGAGCGTCGCCACCGAGTAGTGGGCGCTCTTCGCCATGGCGCGATAGGAAGGGTTCCCGGCCTTTCGGCGCAGCCCTCGCAGGTCATGTGCGAATGCCTCCAGCGGTCCGTCCGTGGGGTCCAATAACCGCTCCGGCCTGGCCATATCTCCCCCTGCTCATCAATGGTGTCCCGAACGAGGCGCACGTGCGTCACCGACCCGCACAACCGTGGTCGGCGGTTGTACGGCCGGCCGTGCGGCCGGGCGGAGACTGCCGGGCCGGCAGGAGACCTCCGCACCTGATCTCTTGAATATTGGTACATGCCACCGACATGCCGATCAAGCGATCGTCTGTCGGTTCCAGCCACTTCGAAAGGTGATCGTCCCGATTTCGGCGCGCCGCACGGCGCTTTCGCCGACGGCACGCCGCCGCCTTCCGCTTCCCGGCCGGGCGGAGTTGTACGGGTCTCTTGCGTCAGGAGCCCCGTACAACAACCCCCGGCAATCTTCCCTCGTGTACAACCTCCGGCCTCTGCAGGATCAGTGGCGACAGGCGACACGGCCGAAACCGACGAGAACAGGTGGCGGGTTGGTGGACACGGCACGCAACCAGACGGAGACCGCGGCGATAGCAGGCGCCTACGAGTACCGGAGCCGTCCGCTCGTGGAGCCGGACTGGCGACGCTTCCCGGGGTGGCGCGAGGTCACCGCGGCCGAGTGGGCGGACCCGCAGTGGCAGCGCGCGCACTGTGTGAAGGGTGCCAAAGGGCTGCGCGCCGTCATGGGCACGCTGCTGGACGAGGGCTTCTACGAGGACCTGGAGCGCGACCGGCAGGAGCGCGCCACCATGTCGGTTCTGCTGCCGCCCCAGATGATCAACACGATGGCCCCGGAGTCGGCGGGCGCCCGCCCGGGTGAGCTGACCAAGGCGTTCTACGACGACCCGGTTCGGCGCTACATGCTGCCGGTCCTCTCCGACCGGCACCCCGAGTGGCCCTCGCACCCGATGGCCGACCGGGACTCACTCCACGAACAGGACATGTGGGTGGTGGAGGGGCTGACGCACCGCTATCCCACGAAGGTGCTCGCCGAGCTGCTGTCGACGTGCCCCCAGTACTGCGGGCACTGCACCCGCATGGACCTGGTGGGCAACTCCACGCCCCAGATCACCAAGACGAAGCTCACGCTCAAACCGGCCGACCGGGCCGATCTCATCCTCACTCACCTGCGCTCCTCCCCCGGCATCCGGGACGTGGTGGTCTCCGGCGGCGACCTGGCGAACATGCCTTGGCTCCGGCTGGAGCGCTTCCTCGACCAGCTCCTGGACATCGACTCGATCCGGGACGTCCGGCTGGCCAGCAAGGGCCTGATCGGGCTGCCGCAGCACTGGCGCTCCGGCCCGATCCTGGAGGGCGTCGCGCGGGTCGCGGCAAAGGCCAGGGCCCGCGGGGTCCGGATCGCGCTGCACACCCACGCCAACGCGGCCCAGCAGGTGACGCCCGCGGTGGCGGACGCGGCCTGGGCACTGCTCGACGCGGGGCTGCACGACGTCCGGAACCAGGGCGTGCTGATGCGCGGCGTCAACGACAGCGCCCACGAGCTGCTCGACCTGTGCTTCGCGCTCGCCGACCACGCCGGCATCACGCCGTACTACTTCTACATGTGCGACATGATCCCGAACGCCGAGCACTGGCGGGTGCCGTTGCACCGGGCGCAGCTGATCCAGCACCAGATCATGGGATACCTCCCCGGGTTCGCCACTCCCCGCATCGTGTGCGACGTGCCGATGGCCGGGAAGCGCTGGGTGGACCAGACCGACTCCTACGACCGCGAGCTCGGCGTCTCGCACTGGAGCAAGAGCTACCTCACCCCGCTGGAGGCGGCGGACCCCGAGGCCCGCACCGGCTCCTACCACTACTACGACCCCATCGACACGCTCCCGCTCTCCGGTCAGCGGTGGTGGCGGGACTCCCGTCAGGGATAGAAGGGACAGGTGCAACAGCCATGAGCAGTCTGCGTCCGCGGCACGAGGACCCTCCGGTGCTGGAGGAGTGGTACCGCCGCCATCTGGCCCCCGGCATCCACGACATCAGCTCCAGCGGCGTCCATCCGTACTCCTTCGCCGAGATACGCGAACTGTGCGGCATCCGGGCCGAGGACCTGGACGCGATCGTGATGGACGACAGCATCTCGCAGGGCGGGACGGGCGTCCGGCAGGCGATCGCTGACCGTTACGCGGCAGGCGACGCCGACCGGGTGCTGGTCACCCACGGTTCCAGCGAGGCGATCGCGCTCACCCTGCACGCCCTGCTGCGCCCCGGCGACCGGGTGGTCGTCCAGGAGGGCGTCTACCACTCGCTCGCCCATTACCCCCGGGCCGCGGGGTGCGAGATCGCCGAACTCCCGGCCGCCGCCGTACGCGAGGGCGAGATCGACCCCGGCGCGCTGGAGCGGCTGGTCACACCGGGGACCCGGGCGGTGATCGTCAACTTCCCGCACAACCCCTCCGGGGCGACCCTCTCGCCCCAGGGCCTCGAGAAGCTGGCCGAGCACGTCGAGGCGGCCGGCGCGACCCTGGTGTGGGACGCGGCGACCGCCGAGATCACCCACCGCTGGGAGGCCCTGCCGACCCCGGGCGCGGCAGGCGGGAACACCGTCTCGTACGGCACGTTCTCCAAGACCTTCGGCCTGCCCGGGCTCCGGGTGGGTTGGGCGGTGGCGCCGCCGGAGCTGATCCGGGCGTCCTTCCCGCTGCGCGACCGGACCACGCTCTTCCTCTCCCCGCTGGTGGAGCAGATCGCCGAGCGGGCCATGCGCCACGCGGACAGGCTGATCGGCGCGCGGGCGGCCGAGGCCCGGCGCAACCTCGCCCGGCTGACCGACTGGGCGGCCGCCCATGTCGATCTGGTGCACTGGACCCCGCCGGAGGGCGGGGTGTGCGCGCTGCCCGTCTTTCGGAAGCTGGCGGACGCGGACGCTCCGCCGGAAGCGGTGGAACGTTTCTGCCTGGAGCTGCTCGACCGGCACCGCACGCTGCTGGTGCCGGGCACGGCATTCGGCGCGCCCCACGGCGCCCGGCTCGGCTTCGGCGGCCCCGAGGAGAGCTTCCGCGCCGGACTCGCGGGCCTCTCGGCCTTCCTGCGCGAGCACGCCACCACCGGGGCCGCCCGGTGACCGCCGCGACCGCACCCGATGTAATCGGCCTGTGGGACCGCTCCGTCGGCGCCCACCCCGAGGCCCCCGCTCTGGTGACCCCCCACCGGGTGTGGACGTACGAGGAGGCGGACCGGCTGACCGATGCCTGGGCCGACTTCCTGGCCGGACAGGACGCGGGCCCCGGCCGGCTGGTGGGCCTCGCCTTCCCCGACCCGGCCCGTACGGTCCTGGGCATGGTCGCCGCGCTCAAGGCGGGGGCCGGGTTCACCGTCCTGGACGACCGGCTGCCCGCCGCCGCGCGCGCCGCGCTCGTACGGCGCACCGATGCGGCCGTGTGGCTGGGCGACGGCCGGCACGCCCCGGACGGGGCCTACGTACCCGTTGGCCTGAGCGCCGTACGTCCTCCGGTACGGCACCGGCCCGACGACCCGGCCTACGTCCTGTTCACCTCCGGCTCCACCGGGGAGCCCAAGGGCACGGTCGTGGAGCGCGACGCGCTCGGCCGGTTCGCGGCCGGGGTCGCCGTACGGCTGGAGCTGACGCCCGGGGACCGCTGGCTCCAGGTGGCTTCGCTCGGCTTCGACGTCGTCATCGAGGAAGTCTTCCCCGCCCTCGCCGTGGGCGCCTCGGTTGTCTGCCGGGCCGACACCCGGGCGCTGGACGCGGAGGAGCTGCACACCACGATGGACCGGACCCGGACCACCGTGGTGGAACTGTCCACGCAGTACTGGCTGGAGTACGCGCGGTGGCTGACCGCCACCGGCCGGACCACCCCGCCGGAGCTGCGCACGGTGGTGGTCGGCGGCGAGCGGATGGACCCGGCTCCCTACCGCGCGTGGCAGGCCCGCCAGCCCGCCTCGCTGGCCCATGTTTACGGGCTCACCGAGTGCACCGTCAGCTCGGCCTTCTACACCGGGCTGCTCCCCGAGGGGGCCGAGGAGGTCCCGCTCGGCACTCCGCTGCGGGACGTGGAGATCAGCATCCGGAGGGACGGGCGACCGGTGCCGGACGGCGAGACGGGCGAGATCCACATCGGCGGACCGCTGCTGGCCCGGGGCTTCCTCAGCGACGAGGCCGCCACCGCCCGCCGGTTCGTCCCCGACCCTGCGGCGCCCGCTCCCGGCGCGCGGGTGTACGTCACGGGCGACCTGGGGCGGATCGACGCCGACGGCCACCTGGTGTTCCTCGGGCGGGTCGACGACCAGGTGAAGATCCGGGGCCACCGGCTGGAACCGGCCCGGGTGGAGCGCGCCCTGTGTGAGAACCCGGAGGTGGACCAGGCCGTGGTCTTCCCCGACCCGGGGACCGGAACCGCGCTGTGGGCGTTCACCGTCCCGGCCGACCCGCACCGTGCCCCGCCCCCCGGAGCGGCGGTCCGCCCGGCCGCGGCCGAACGGGACGCGATGATCCGGCCGTTGGCACGGGCGCTGCCGGAGTGGGCCGTGCCCCGGGTGCACTACCGGGTGGCCGTCCTGCCGAAGAACCCGCACGGCAAGATCGACAAGAAGCTGCTCGCCGCCTGGGCGGCGGACGCCGACCGCACGACCCCGGCGGGGCCGTACCACCCCGCCGAGGCCACGCCCGTGGAGCGGGATGACCCCCTGGGCGCCGTCCTGACCGCCTTCCGTGACGTCCTGGGGGCGCCCGGGCTCGGCCCCGACGACGACTTCTTCGCCCACGGCGGGCAGTCCCTGCTGGCCATGCGGCTGCTCGCCCGGCTGCGGGACTCCTTCCCGGCGGCGGCGGGGCTGCGGGCGAGCACCCTGTTCGCGTGTCCGACGCCCCGGCTGACGGCGGCGGCGCTCGACGCGCGGGAGACCGCCCGCACCTGACCACCCGGCCGCGAAGAGACCACACGCCTCAGGCCCGCATCCGAACAGCCCGACCCAGCGGCCCGGACGCCCGGCCTCCCGTACGGGAGCGGCTCCGGCCCGCGCCGCCTCGGCACCCCGGCACCACCACGCACCACCCCGAGGGCCCACGGCCCGGCTCCGGCTGTCCGTGGGCAGCACCCCTTCCCGACCACTCAGCGAGAGTTGGCATGTCGAGCCTCACCGACCCGTCCACGCCCGGCTACACCCTGACGCCCGAAGAGGCCGCCGCGACCGCGGAGATCAGTATCCAACTGGCCTCCGCCTACCCGTCCTTCGACGATCCCGCGCTGCTGCGGGACCTGCCGCGGCTGGCCGCGTCGCTGCCGCCTGGCACGCAGCGCTTCCTGCGCGAGTTCCAGCTGAGCGACCGCCGCGGCCACGCGGTGATCCGCGGGCACGTCTTCGACCAGGACCGCATCGGCCCGACGCCCGAGCACTGGCGCGGCCGGAGCAGGCCGGGGCCGGAGTTCCCCGAGGAGCTGCTGCTCATGCTCTACGGCGCCCTGCTCGGAGAGCCGTTCGGCTGGGCCACCCAGCAGAACGGCCACCTCGTCCACGACATCTTCCCGATCCGCCAGCACGAGAACGACCAGCTCGGCATGGGCAGCGCGGAGCTGCTCACCTGGCACACCGAGGACGCCTTCCATCCGTACCGCAGCGACTATCTGATCCTCGGGGCGCTGCGCAATCCCGACAGCGTCCCCACCACCGTCGGCGAGCTGGACCTCTCCTCGCTCTCGGCCGATGACATCGGCATCCTCTTCGAGCCGCGGTTCCACATCGCCCCGGACGAGTCCCACCTGCCGAAGAACAACACGATCACCAGCGACGAGGAGGCGGCCCGGTTCGCCACCATCCAGCGGATGATCGACGAGCGGCCCCTCGTTCCCCTGCTCTACGGCTCACGCCTCGACCCGTACATGCGGCTCGACCCGTACTTCACCTCCGTACCCGAGGACGACACCGACGCCCGGCGCGCCTACGACGCGCTGTTCAAGGTGGTCGACGCCGGAATGCGGGAGGTGGTCGCGGACGAGGGCGACGTGCTCTTCATCGACAACCATCGGGCCGTGCACGGGAGGCTGCCGTTCCGGGCGCGCTACGACGGCACCGACCGCTGGCTCAAGCGGGTGTGCGTCACCGCCGATCTGCGGCGCTCCCGCGAGATGCGGGCCACGACCGAGACCCGGCTGCTCGGCTGAGTGCCCCGATGAACCCCGCCCTCACCGACCTCGCCCGGGACCCGTGGCTGCTGCCGCAGCTGGACGCCCTCATCGGCGCCAACATGCCCGCGTTCATGAGCTGGGAGTCTCCCGGCAACTGGCGATGGCACGGGATGTACGACCGCTACCCGGCCCACCAGCTCTGCCTGGTGGACGGGGACGGGCGTCTGGTGGCCGCGGCCAACGGGCTGCCGGTCCGGTGGGACGGCACCGCCTCGTCGCTGCCCTCGGGCAGCGACGAGGTGCTGGTGGAGGCCGTCGACCACGGCCCGCCCGCGCGCCCCGAGGCGCTGTGCATGCTCTCGGTCTCGGTCGAACCCGCGCACCGGGCGGCCGGGCACGCCGAACGGCTGCTCACCGAGGCCCGCCACCGGGCCGCCGTGGACGGCCCGCGCGGCGTCATCATTCCGGTCCGGCCCACCCGCAAGCCGCGCTACCCGCTGATCCCGATCGAGACGTACGCCGCCTGGAGCGGTCCGGACGGCCGCTGCTTCGACCCCTGGCTGCGCACGCATCTCAATCTGGGCGCCCGACAACTCGGCATTGCTGCCGCGTCCTTGGTGATCCGTCAGCCGGTTGAGCGGTGGGAGGCGGAGCTGGGTCACCCGCTCCCCGGACCGGGCGACCACGTGCTGCCCGGCGGCCTGGTGCCGCTGCGGGTCGGCGAGGACGGCCATGGGACGTACACCGAGCCGAACGTCTGGGTCCACCACACGGCCGCCCCGAGATCCTGACCGCCCCGCGCCCTGTCCCGTAACGCCACCGCCACTGCTCCCCGCCCCCGTACCCCGACACCCTGGAGACACCGTGACCACCCCCGTACGCCTCGCCATCGTCGGCTGCGGCGCCGCCGCCCGCGGCTGCCACATCCCCGCGCTCCCCCTGCTGAAGGGAGAAGTGCGGCTCACCGCGCTCGTCGACCGCGACCCCGCGCAGGCCCGGGCCGCTCTCGCCCTCTACCGCGAGCTGGGCGGCGCCGACGCCGACGACGTGGTGATCGCCACCGACCCGGCCGAGGCCGCCGACGCCTTCGACGCCGCTGTGGTCGTCGTCCCGCACACCCGCCACGCCCGGACCGTGGAGGGGCTGCTCGACGCGGGCAAGCACGTCCTGCTGGAGAAGCCGATGACCACCTCGGCCGAGGACGCGCGGCGGCTGGCCGCCCACGCCGCGGAACCCGGGTCGCCGGTCCTCGCGATGGCTCACCCACGCCGCCTGTTCCCGGCCTACGCCTGGGTCAAGCGCCTCATCGACGCGGGCGACCTCGGCGAGATCGTGCGCGTGGACTGGTCCGAGGGCCACCCGTACGCCTGGGAGCCGGTCTCCTGGTCGATGTTCGACCGGAGGCTGGCCGGCGGCGGTGTGCTCACCGACACCGGTTCACATGTCTTCGACACCCTGCTGTGGTGGCTCGGCCCCAGCGTGGAGGTCGTCCGACACCAGGACAACACGCTGGGCGGGGTCGAGACGGACTCCCACGTCCACCTGCGTTTCGGCACGGCCGACGTGCACTGCGACTTTAGCCGTCTGCGCGATCTCGGCATCACCTGCACCGTCACGGGCACCCGCGCCGCCGTCACCATCGGCACCGACTTCCCCGCCGGGGAGTGCCTGCTGACCACGGCGGACGGGGAGGAGCTGCACCGGGGCGACGTCGAGGCCGTCGCCCCCGCGCAAGACGAGTGGGAGGCGCTCTTCACCGAACAGCTCGCCAACTTCGCCGCCGCCACACGCGGTTCGGCCACCGTTCACTCCGGCGCTGAGGACGGGGCCCGGGTCGTGGAGCTGATCCAGGAGTGCTACGAGGGTCCCGCGCGCGAGCGGACACCGCAGCCCTGGACCACCCGCGGCACTGGAGGCGGGCCCACTCTCGAAGGCCGTACGGTCGCGGTGACCGGTGCGGGCGGCTTCATCGGGGGCAGGCTGGTCGAGCGGCTGATCCTGGACAGCCAGGCGGAGGTCCGGCCGGTCGTACGCGGCTTCGGGCGCGTCGCGCGGCTGTCGGTGCTGCCGCAGGAGCAGCTCGACTTCCGGCGGGCCGACCTGATGGACACCGCCGCGCTGCGGTCCGCCTTCGAAGGGTGCGACACCGTCGTGCACGCCGCCTTCGGCAGCTCCGGCGATGAGGCCGAGCGCTGGGCGGCATCGGTCGACGGCACCGCCCGCGTCCTGGCCGCGGCGCGCGCCGCGGGGGTCCGCCGGGTGGTGCACCTGAGCACGGTCGACGTGTACGACCCCGCCGTCTCCGGCGATCTGACGGAGGAATCCCCGGCCCGCCCGGCCGACCCCGCCGACCGTGAGTACGAGCAGCAGAAACTCGCCGCCGAGCAACTGGTGCTGGACGCCCATGGACCGGACCTGGAGACCGTCGTGCTCCAGCCGGGCGTGGTCTACGGCCCCTGGGGCGGACAGTGGACCATCACCCAACTGCAGCGACCCGGCAGTGACTTCGCGGCACTCCCGTCCGGCGACGGCGGCGGTGTGTGCAACGCCGTGCACGTCGACGACCTCGTGGACGCGGTGCTGCTGGCCGTCGATACCCCCGCCGCGGCCGGTGAACGCTTCCTCGTCGGCCACGACGAGGAACTGCGCTGGGGCACCTTCTTCGACGCGATCCGCGCCCTGCGCGGCCCGGCGGAGCAGGTGACCGGCCGTCCCGCCGAGCCGGTTCCGGACTGGGAGCTGGAGCTGTACCGCTCCCGGGCCCGGGCCCGTTACGACAAGGCCCACCGACTGCTCGGCTTCCGGGCCCGCACCTCGTTCGCGGAAGGTGTCGCGGCGACCGGCCGGTGGGCCGCGTGGGCCGGGAAGATCACGGAGGCGGGGGCATGACCGGCGTCCGTGACGTGCTGGTGGTGGCCCCGCACCCCGACGACGATGTCATCGGGTGCGGTGGCTCCATCGCCAAGCACGTCCAGGGCGGCGCCCGGGTGACGGTGGTCGTGGTCATCGGGCGCGAGCGCAGCGCCCTGGACGACGGGGTCGGCGACGCGGAGTTCGCGGCCGAGACGGCGGCCGCCGCGAAGGCCATGGGCGTGCACCGCTGCATCCGTCTCGATGAGCCGTCCCGGGATTTCGCGCTCTCCCGCCGGGTCCATCTGGAGCTGGTCCGGATACTGCGCGAGGTCCGGCCGCAGGTGGTCTACCTGCCGCACGACAACGACGACGACGTGGAGCACCGGATGGTGCACCAACTGGCCACCGAGGCACTGTGGATGGCGGGGTCGGACTTCTTCCACGAGACGGGCGGGGAGCCGATGCCTGCGCCTCGGCTGGTCCTCGGTTACGAGGTGTGGGCGCCGATGCCCCGGTTCCAGTACGCCGAGGACATCGACGGCCAGATCGAGACCAAGGTCGAAGCGATGCGGGCGTACGCCTCGCAGCTGCGCCATGCCGCCTGGGACGAGGGCATCCGGGGGCTGGCCCGCTACCGGGGCGCGCTGGCCTCCGGCTCCGGCCACGCGGAGGTCTTCCAGGTACTGAGCCTGGGCGCCCCGGCGGCCCCCGCCCCCGGAGGCGGCCGTGACTGACCGGCTCCTGGTATGCGGGCTCGGCTCGGGGATGGACCGGTCGCTCGCCGAACTCAGGTACCCGAGAACGGAGTTGGTGGTAGCCACCGACACCCCCACCGACCGGTCCCTGGAGGCCGCGGACACCCTGGTGCTCTGCGACCCCTACGACACCACGGCCGTGCTCGCGGCGCTCTCGGCGGCCGGGATCGACCGGCTGGACGGGGTCTTCTCGCTGGGCGCCGACAACCCTCCGGTGATCAGCGCGGTGGCGCACCGGTTCGGCTGCCCGGGGCTGCCGCTGGAGACCGCGCTGAACTGCACGCTCAAGGACCGGAGGCTGGGGATCCTGCGCCGGGCGGGGCTGGACGTGCCCCGCTTCGCGACGGCCGCGAGCGTGGAGGAGACGGTACGGGCCGCCGCAGGGATCGGGCTGCCGGTCGTGCTCAAGCCCTCCGACCGAACCGGTTCGCTGGGCGTGATGAAGGTGGAGTCGCCCGAGGAGGTGCCCATCCGGGCCGCGGAGGCGCTCCGGATCAGCGGCGGCCGGATCGTCGTGGAGGAGTTCCTGCGCGGCACTGAGCACACCCTGGCGGGCTTCATGGTCGACGGCACGCTGCACCGGTTCGGCTTCGCCGACCGGGAGTACGGGCGCAAGGAGCAGTTCGCCCCGTACTTCTTCGAGGGCGGTGACACACTGCCCAGCCGGCTCACCGCCGAGCAGATCGACGAGATCAGCGAGACGGTCCGGCGCGGGGCGCGGGCCCTGGGGCTGGACCCGGCGGTGATCAACACCGACATCCTGCGCACCCACGACGGGCGGGTGGTGCTCCTGGAGATCACCTGCCGGATCACCGGTGCCCGGATCGCCACCGAGGTGATGCGGTTGGCGACCGGGGTGGACCCGCTGCCCAACCTGGTGCGCCTGGCGCTCGGCCGCCCGCTGGACCTGGCCGAGCTGGAGCCGACGCGGGACCGGGCAGCCGTCCAGCGGTTCCAGCCCGCCGACGGCGGGATCGTCGAGTGGGTGGGCGACCCCAGGAACGTGGCCCGCCGGGCGGGGGTGCACGACGTGTTCTGGGGTATGGAGCTGACCCCCGGCACGGTCGTACCGCCCTACCAGGGCGGGGCCGACGTCCTGGCAGGCGTGATCGCCCACGCCGACGACGTGGCCACGGCCGAGGCCGTCGCGGCGCGCATCTTTCGCACGCTGCCCCTGCGGTTCAAGGACGCGGCCGGATGACCGCCGCCGGGGCCTCTCTCACCGCGACGACAAGGAAGGGAAGGAAGAACAGGATGGCCACCGATCCCATGGACGAGGCCGCGGTCGACCGGGGCATCGCCCGGACCGCGGTGGTGATCGCGCTCCGCGACGATCTGCGGATCGCAGACTGCATCGCCTCGATCGACGAGGACGTGGAGATCGTTCTCGCCCTCAACGGGCCCAGCGACGCGGTCCTCAAACTGATCGCGGACCACCCGAGGGCGCTGACAGTGACCGAGATCGAGGATGTCGGCAACCTCGGCGCGGCCTACAACGCGGGGGCCGCCGCCACCGACCGGCAGTACCTGCTGCTGATGGACTCCGACTGCACCTTCGCCCCCGGCGTGGTGCGGTCCATGGTGCGCTCCGTACTCACCAAGCCGGTGGTCAAGGGGCAGGTGGTGTACGGGGAGTCGGCGGGGCTGCTGAGCCGTCTCACGGCCCGGGTGCGGGAGTTCGACGAGGGCGACTACATCAGCGCGCTCTCGCCGCCGCTGATCTACAACCGCGTGATCGTGGACCACATCGGCGGCTACCACTTCGACGAGCTGATCCACTGGTGCGAGGACCGGGAGTTCGACTTCCGGCTCCAGCTCGCCGGGATTCCGGTGACGTATCTGCCCGAGGCCCGGATCTTCCACGACGCCCAGCACGGCTTCGCCAACATGCGCAGCTACTTCCGCTACGGCGTCGGGGAGGGCATCGCGCAGGAGACCGGGGTGTTCACGACGCCGGCGATCCCGGTGGTGTGGCGGCTGTTCGAGGCGGCGCGAACCCTGGTGCACTGCGCCCGGGACAAGGGCCTGGGCGCGGCGGCGTACTACGCGCTGCTCAAGGCGGCCCTCCACACCGGCACCGCACACCATCTGCTCAACGACCCCTACCGGGTGCGGGACCGTTATCCGGCCTCGGCCAAGCGGGCCCGGATGGTGCGCTCCATCCCGCAGCACAGCACCCGGCTGACCGGTCCGCAGCAACGGCGGCTGCGGCGGGCGCACTGGGAAGCGGGCCGGCGGATCGAGCGGGTGCGTGACCTGTCGGTCTTCCACCCGGACGCCACCGGCCCGGAGTCGTCCTCAGTCATCGGCGAGGCACGGCAGCAGCAGGCGTGAGCGGTGGTCGCCGCCGTAGTGGACCGTGTGGTGCGCGACCACCGGGGGGTGCACGTCGAAGCGCGGCGCGTTGCTGGCCGCGATCTCCAGGCGGACCCGGTGGCCGGGGCGGAAGACGTGCCCGACGGCGCCCGTACGGACGGTGACCTCGACCGGCCCGCCGTCCCCGGGCACCGCCCCGGCCGTCAGCCGGTGGACGCCGTCGCAGAGCAGTTCGGCCCGGCCGTCCGGGTGGACGTCGACGAGCTTGCCGGTGATGTCGGCGCCCGCCGCGTCCGGGGTGACGAGGACCGTCAGGGCGGTGTCGCCGACGACGGTCAGCGGGGCGGTGAGCGGGGGGCCGGTGAAGCAGAGAACGTCGGCGCGCCGCTCGACCTCGCGCTGGTCGAGCGGTCCGCAGTCACCGCCGGTGAACTGGCCGGGCAGCGCGGTGGCCCCGCCCGTGGTGGGCACGGGATCGCCCGGGTCGTGGCGGAGGAGGCGACGGCCGGGCTCCTCCGGGCCGGGTCCGGGCACGAGAGCCTGCCCGTCCAGGTGGAGGGCGTACTCCTCGGTCCCGGGGACGGGCCAGTCGGGGAAGGAGCGCCAGATGTCGGCGCCGGTGAGAAAGAGCTGTACGGAGTCCTGCTCCGTACGGGGCTCAAGCCCGCGCAGATGGCGGTCGAAATGGTCCAGGTGGAGTCCGGTGACATCGAGATGCTGTTCGTCGGCGGAAATTCCGTAGCGCCGCTGCGGGAATATCCCCCCGGTGACACCATGAGCCCAGGGGCCGACCACCAGCCGCGATTCCACCCCCTGCCCGCGAATTCCCCGGTAATTTTCCAGGGCTCCGGCGAGAAAGATGTCGTACCAGCCCGTCAGGTGGAGGGCCGGGGCCTGGATCGCGGGATACAACTCGCGGGGCGCGACCCGGCGCCAGTACGGGGCGTCCGTGGGGGTGTCGCGCCACCGCCGGTAGTACGGGGCGAGCCGGCCGAGGAGGTCGTCGGCGGCTTCCGGGGCCCGGTAGAGGTCGTCGATCCGGTCCACCGCTTCCTCGACCTCGGCGCGTTCGGCGCCGGTCAGCCCCGCCCCGCCGAGCAGCAGGTCGTAGAGGACCCAGTAGAGGAGGAAGCCGAGCTGGAGGGCGCCGCCCTGGCGGGTCCACCCCTCGTCGAAGCGGGACGCGGCCACGTACGGGGCGACGGCCCGCAGGCCGGGTGGCCGTTCGGCGGCGGCGAGCAGCGCGGCCATGGCCTCGTAGGAGCGGCCGAACATCCCCACCGTGCCGTCGCACCACGGCTGCCGCACCGCCCAGGCGACGGTGTCGGCGCCGTCAGCCGCCTCGTTCACGTACGGCTCGAAGACACCCCCCGACCCGAACCGACCCCGTACGTCCTGCACCAACAGGGCGTACCCCTCGCGCACCAGCCGCAGCCCGTCGACCGAGGCCCCGCCCGGCCTTCCCGACGTCCCGTAGGGGGTGCGCCGGACGAGCACCGGGACGGGCCCGGAGATATCCGGGCGGTAGAGGTCTCCATTCAATAAACAGCCGTCCCGCGCGGTTATTTTCACGTCACATTCCATCACCATACGCATGATCCCCACTATTCCATCACGGCAAGGGAATTCACAATGCAGTCCGCCGAAATCTCCTTTCTTGAACCGTTCTTCGGAATGGCGCGCGACGATCCGGACCGCCCAGCCGTCATCGACAACGGACTCGTCGTCGGATACGGCACCCTGGCCGGCTGGGCCCGGTCGGTGGCCCGGTCCGTCGCCCCGCGCACGGCGGAGCCGCAGCCGCCCGTGGGCATCGTCACCCACCACTCGGCCCGTGATGTGGCGGCGATCCTCGGGGTACTGGCGGCAGGCCGGGCGTACGTCCCTCTGGAGGCGGGCCACCCCGAGGCCCGGCTGGCGGGGATCCTGACCCGTCTCGGCTGCCGCGAAGCGGTGGCGACCGCCGAGTCCGGCTGGCAGCCCCCGGTGGAGAGCGTGATCCGTCCCCGCTGGGCGCTCACGGACGCGCCGCCGGCCGCCGGGGACGGCCTGCCGGTGGCACCCGGCCCCGAGGACCCGGCGTACGTCCTGTTCACCTCCGGCTCGACCGGTGACCCCAAGGGCGTCGTGGTCCCGCACCGGGCCCCGGCGGCGGTCGTACCGACACTGCGCACCCTGTACGGCGTCGGCCCGGACGCGTGCGTGCTGCACTTCCACGGCGCGGGCGGCGACACCAGCCTGGAGGAGATCCTGCCGACCCTGACCGGTGGCGCCACCCTCGTCCTGGACGACGCGGCCCAGGAGGGGTTCGGGCGGGTCGTGGAGGAGCAGGGGGTCTCGGTCGCGGTGCTGCCGACCGGGTTCTGGAACACCCTGACCGGCGACCTGCTCCACCAGGGCGCCGGGCTTCCCGCGTCGCTGCGGACGGTGGTGATCGGCGGGGAGGCGATCCGCGCGGACATGCTGGAGCGCTGGCGGCTGCTGGGCGCCGACGGCGTACGGCTGCTCAACACCTACGGCTCCACCGAGACCGCGCTCGTCACCCACGCGGTTCTCCTCGCCGGGCCGGGCGCTCCCCCGCTGCCGGAGACCGGCGGCGACCTGCCCATCGGCCACCCGCTGCCACACGTCGGCCAGCGAGTCGGCCCGGAGGGAGAGCTGTACGTCTCCGGCCCGAACCTGGCGCTCGGCTACCACCGCGCTCCCGCGACGACCGCCGCCCGCTTCGTGGAGAAGGACGGCCGCCGCTGGTACCGCACCGGCGACCTGGTGGAGGCGGCCGGGGACGGTGCGCTGGTGTTCCGAGGCCGCTCGGACCACCAGGTCAAGATCCGGGGCTACCGGGTGGACCTGCTCGGCGTGGAGGAGCTGATCGGGCGCTGCGAGGGGGTGGCGGCGGTGGCCGCGTCCCGTGTGGAGCGGGCAGGACACAGCACGCTGGCCGCCTTCTTCGTCCCGCTGCCGGACCACGGCCCGGGCGAGGTCGCGGCGGACGTCCGCGCCCGGCTGGCGCGGACCGCTCCCCCGCACCTGGTGCCGAGCCTCATCGTGCCGGTGGAGGCGCTGGAGCGGACCCACACCGGCAAGGTGGACCGCGACGCGACCCGGGACCGGCACCTGGACACCTCGGCGGCCCCCCGATGAGCGCCCAGGACGGCGGGACCGGGGCCCCTGAGCTGATCGCTCACGCCTCAAGGGAGTTGGGGATCGAACTCGATCCGACGTCGGCGCGGTCCGACGACTCGGGCTGGGACTTCCGGGTCACCCACGTCCGCGCCGCCGACGGCACCCCGTGGATACTGCGGCAGCCCCGACGCCCCGCCGCCTCGGAGCAACTCGCCGTCGAGGGTGCCGTCCTGAGCGCCGTGCGCGACCGGGTCCCGGTGCCCGTGCCGGACTGGCGGCTGCACACACCCGATCTGGTCGCCTATCCGAGTCTCCCCGGCGAGGCGGCGGGGCTGGAGGACCCCATCACGCTGGGCTACGGCTGGTCGATGGACCCGCTGGCCCACCCGGACCGCTATCTGGAGCCGCTGGCGCGCTCGTTGGTGGCGGTGCACTCCCTGCGCCCCGACGGGCGGTGGAACACCGCGGGCCGCCCGCCTGCCACCCCGGAGACCGTACGCGCCGGGATCGCGGTGAAGCTGGACCGCGCGCACACCGAACTCGGCCTGAGCGAGGCGCGGCTGGCCCGCTGGCGGCGATGGCTGGACGACGACCGGATGTGGCCCGGACAGCTGGCGCTCGTGCACGGGGACATCCACCCCGGCCACACGCTCGTGACCCGGCCGCGGCACGGACCACCGGCCCTGTCGGGCCTGCTGGACTGGGCGAACGCGGGCCCCGGGGACCCGGCGGCCGACTTCGCCGACATGCTCTACGCCGGAGGGGAACCGGTGCTCGACGGCCTGCTGGACGCCTACCGGGCGGCGGGCGGCGAGGTCCGCGACAGCCTGCGCGCGCACGTCCTGGCCCGGGCCTCGTTCCTGTGGGTCCATGTGGCGCTGCGCGGTCTGGACACCGGGCGCCCGGCGTGGGTCGAGCTCGCCCTGTCGAGGGTCGCCCGGTGACCGGCACGGGCGGAACCAGCCGCGTCGACGACTCACCCGGCACAGGCCGTTCGGACGCCCGAGGGGCCGTACGGGAGACAGGGGCGACGCCCGGCGGGACGCCGTACTCCCTGCACGGCACCGGGGAGCCGATCGTCCTCGTGGCGGGCGCGGGCGGTACGGGCAGGATCTGGGAGCGCCACACCGTCCCGGCCCTGACGGCCGCGGGCCGCCTCGTCGTCACTTTCGACCACGAAGCGGCCGATGAAGCCGAACTGGCCTTTGCTCTCGGCGAGTTACTCACCTCCCTGAAACTGACCTCCTGCCCGCTCGTCGGCCACTCCCTCGGCGCGCTCGCGGTCCAGGAGCTGCTTCTGACCGATCCGCGTCCGGCGGGCGGAGCGGTACTCGTCGCGACCCGAGGCCGTCCCGACCCGGTCGGCGAGGCACTGGCCCGGGCCGAGGACGCCTGCGCCAGGGCGGGCATCCGGCTTCCGCCGGAATACCAGGCGTCTGTCCGGCTGGCGCAGAACCTCTCGCCACGGACACTCGCGGACGACCGGGCGGTCACGGAATGGCTCGACATCTTCGAACTGGCCGCGCTCATGGAAGACCCTGCGACCCGGCCCCCGGGTCTCACGGTCACGGGAGACCCGGCGGCCCGGCCCTCTCGTCTCACGCTCACGGAAAACCCGGCAGCCCGTCTCACGCTCACGGAAAACCCGGCAGCCCTGCCCCCGCGTCGATCCGTCCGGAACCGGTTGGCCGAACTCGGCCGGATCACCACCCCCCTGCTGGTGGTCGGCTTCGCCGACGACGTCCTGGCACCCGCCCCGCTCGGGCGCGAGGTGGCCGGGGCGGTGCCCGGCGCCCGGTACGCGGAGCTGGCGGACACCGGCCACCTCGGCTTCCTGGAGCGGCCCGACGCCTTCCACACCGTCCTGCTGGACTTCCTCGCCACCCTGCCCCCGACCGACCCGGAGCCCTCCATGTCCCTTGAGTACCCGGTTGATTCCCCCGTGTCCCCTGACTCCTCCCTGCCCCTCGGTTCTCCCGCCACCGCCACCGTGCACGTCGTTCATGTCGGTGAAGAGGCTCCCGCGAGCTGGGCGGCAGCCGTCTACCTGTGCGGCCCCACGCCCGCCGACCCGGCCGAGCCGTCCTGGCGCCCGGAGGCCGTCGCCGCCCTGCGTGCCATCTGGCGGGGCGCGGGGACGCTGACCGTCTTCCTGCCCGAGCCCGCACCGGGCGGCTCCTACCCGGCGTACGCGGACCAGATCGAGTGGGAGGAGGACGCGATGCGCCGCTCCGACGTGATCCTGTTCTGGATTCCCCGCGACATGGAGCGGCTGCCGGGCCTGGTCTCCAACATCAAGTGGGGGGCCTGGTACGACTCGGGCCGGGCAGTGCTGGGCACGCCGCCGGAGGCCGAACGCATGGCGTATCTGCTGCACTTCGCCGAGGCCATCGGGGTGCCGGTGGAGCGGTCGATCGCGGGGGCGGCGGGCGCGGCCCTGCGAGCGGTGGGCCAGGGGTCCCCCCGTACGGGCGGGGAGCGGACGGTGCCGCTCCCGGTCTGGCGCTCGGAGCGCTTCCGCGCCTGGTACGCGGAGCGCACGGCGGCGGGCGACCGTCTGCTGGACGCCCGGGTGGAGTGGTACACCCGGGAGGGGGACGGAGCCGCATGGCTGCTCACCGTCACCGTCGCTCCGGGTGACGGCTCCGCCCGCGCCGTTCACCAGCTGCTGTCGGCTCAGGGGCAGGGCTTGCTCATGTAGAGAGCGTGCTCCCCGGCCGAGGAGGTGAACTCGTAGAGCGACGTGTCGAGGCCGCAGAGGGAGAAGCCCATCCGCCGGTAGGCGTGGATGGCGGGTGCGTTGATGTTGGTGACCTCAAGCCAGACCTGCCCGGCGCCGCGCTCCCGGGCGAACTCCTCCGCCCGGGCCATCAGCATCCTGCCGACGCCGCGCCCCCGGTGCCCGGGGGCGACCTCGATGTCCTCGATGGTGAGGCGGCGGTTCCACGGCGCGTACGAGACGGAGACGAAGCCCGCCAGGGACCCGTCGGCGCCGAGGGCGAGGAAGGTGGGGCTGTCCTGGTCGTCGCCGTCCTCGTCGTCGTCTCCGTCGGACTCGTCCTCGGGGAACACCTTGGTCAGGGGCCGGTCCACAGGGGTCTCCCGCAGGGTGAACCCGTTCTCGGCGATCTCCACACGGAAGACGGTGGTCGTGGTGAAGGAGCCGTCCAGCGCCTCGATGGCCTCGGCGTCCTCGGGGCGGGCGGTACGGAGAGCGTAAGTGGTGTCATCGACTGTGGTCATGACGTGACACTACGACCGCTGTCCGAGGCAGGGTCGGTATCCGGCCGTGATGCGGTGGGACAGCCTTCGTAACGGGAACGCCGGAGTGGGTGATCGCCCATCCCCAGATGCCTGGGGAGCCGGTGCTGGTGATCCCCTCGGAGTACGGCCGTTGGACCGGCACCGACGGAGTGCCGTCCCGTGACCGGCGCGACCGCGCCGTCGTGGTCGGCGCCCGGCCGGCCGCTGGTTCCGAGAACACGCATGGTCCCTCCTGAGGTCTGTGGAGCCACACTCCACAGACCTCACGCATGTGGGAGGCCATGGCCTTCCGTCAGGGCATGCCGGGCAGGGCGCTGAGGAACGCGTGGAGGCTGCGGCTGTTGACCGGGTCCTGCGCACGTGCGTCCGGGAACACCTCGCTGATGACGGCGTCGGCGTCCCGGTGCCGTGCCGCGGCCCGTACGGTCTCGCCCCAGCGCTCGTGCAGCAGTGCGAGCTGCGGCCGCCAGTCCAGTCCGGCCAGGCCCGGCGGTAGCCGGTCGATGTCCGCCGGGGGCGGGGCGGGCGACTCCGCGGCGGTGCCCGGCGAGAGGTTGACCGCGGTGAGGTCGTGCACCTCGCGGCGGGCCCGGCAGTCCTTCCGCAGCACCATGAAGCAGGTGTAGAGGCGGGAGGCACCGAGGGCGTCCGTGTGGGCGTCGAGGCGGCGCAGCAGTTCCTGGGGGGCGGCGCCGGGGTTGTACGGGGCGGCCCGGAGCGCGGTGAGTGCGCTGCGGGTGCGCATCGGCAGTCGTGCGTGAACGGTCACCAGCACCGAGCTGTCACCGGCGAGATCGAAGATCTCCGGCAGCGCCCAGGGGCCGACGAGGTCTCCGGCGCATTCGAAGCGCATCACCACCGCCCCGCCGTCGCGGAGCATCCGGGAGGCGTTCTCCCATACGGTCCGCACGACGGCGAGTCCGTCCGGGCCGCCGTTTCCGGCGGGGCTGTAGGCCACGGTGTCGGGGACGGGGAGGCCGGGCGGGTTGGCGGCGACGAGGTCGTAGCGGGCGGCGCCCGCCAGGGCCTGGTCTGCGTCCGCGTGCACGGGCTCGACACGGTCGGTGACCCCGTTGAGCGCGGCGGTGGCGGTGGTCGCGGCCACGCAGTCGGCGCTGATGTCGATCGCCGTGGTGCGCAGGCCGCGGGTGGCCAACGCGGAGGCGGTGAGCCCCGATCCGCAGCCGATCTCCAGGGCAGTGCCCTCGGCGTGCGTGCTCAGCACCCGGTCGGTGAACATCAACCCGTCCTCGCCGAGGTACACGCCGCTGCGGGGCGGGCGGGCGTGGTGGTCGGCGACGGTGAGCAGCCCGCGGAAGGCGGTGAAGTAGTGGTGGGCGGTGCGGTACGGGGCAGCGTCCGGAGCCGGGTCACTGTCGGCGGACCCGCCCGGGGATGCCATCAGGCCCAGGGCGGCCAGGGCATCGAACAGTTCGGGCGGCGGGGCGCTGCGCGACCGGCCGAGGTGCAGCAGGCTGAACAGGGGATCGTCGCCTGCCGGGTCGGTCAGCCACGGGTGGTGGATCGACCCGCCGGCCTGTCGGTACGCCTCCGCCCGTAACGGCCAGTCCAGCGCGCGCAGCACCTTCCCCAGCCGCGACCAGGCGACGAGATCGCCGCGGGGGGCGGGTGCAGGGGCGGGAGGCGCCGCCGGAGCGGTACCGGATGCGGTCACGGGAAGGCCCTCTGCTGTGGGCGGCTGTCCTGGCACAGTTGTCTCGGGCTCCTTCTGGGTTCGGGTGCCGAAGGGGTCGCCCCTGATGACCGGGGCGCGGAGCTCCGTGCGCGGTTCCTGCCGCCGCGCTTCGCGGGGCGGTCGCGCAACCTCGACCACCGATCCTGCCGAGTCGGGGAGTTGTGCACCACCGGCCGCATTGTGCGGAACGGTGTTGCCTTCAACTGCCGCACAAAACCGGCACCCGAGACCGGCCATGTGGTGGCCACGACATGGCCACCACATGGCCACCGCGCTGAGGCCAGTTCAAAGCCCTGCAGCGCAGAACCGCTACCGACTGCAAACTTCAGACCTACGCATTGTGACGCAGAGACCACACGTGCCCGATCAGCCCGGATTCCAAGGTCACCCAAAACAAGAAACCCCAGGTCAGACATCCGACCTGGGGTTTCACAACGGAGCCGCCTTCGGGATTCGAACCCGAGACCTACGCATTACGAGGGCCCACAAGATCATCCCGACTGGTGCCAGACGATGCCACAGACTGCCGTTTCCCCAGTTCAGAGACGTCCGACCGTGATCACCATGACGCTGGGTCCACCCTAGTGCCGTCCAGTCCGCTCACGCAGCGCTCACGCAGATCCTTCGGGGCTGCACCGCTGAGCAACGAGCCTGTAGGCGCGGCCGCCGAGGCCCTGCTACGCAGGCGTCGATGGACAGGCCCAACGGCCCTGCCTTCCGGCCGGGCGCCATCTGTACTGACCTCCCTACCGGGCAGGCGGGAGGACGCTCCAGCACATGCCCTCAAAACCGATAGGTCCGCGCGGCCGCCGTGCGGTCACCGAGATCGATAGCGCACACTGCCGCTTCCCCTTGTGTCACCAGGGCGCCCTCCTCGCCTGAGGATCATCAGGGCAACCGCAAATGCCGCTATCCACCCCGCAGCATGGCGTCCTCCTATAGGGTTCCCGACTAGGTGACGGTCTTTCAAAACGGGTGATGGATGTCCACTGTCGACGCTGCTCTGCGGGAGATCGAAGGACTGTGCAAGGCCGTCAAACTCGACCAGGCCCAGGACCTAGCCAACGGGTTGATAGAGGACCTTCCCATCCACGACCTGGAGGCGTGGGAGACCCGGATCCGAGACGTGTTCACACGCGCCTTCCTCAAGAAGCGACGGAACGCACTGCTGGCCCAGCTTGACGAGAAGTTGCATGGGCCGTCCCCCTCTGCAACCTCGGATACCGACGATCCAGCACAGGCGGAGGACGCCGAGGACGACTGGCTGCCAGAGTTCCTCGCGGCCCTCCAAGACCTCAGCGACCGACACATCTTCCAGTGGTCCACCTACTACCGGAACCGCCTCGCAGAGGACTTCACCTTCTTCCTGGAGCGCCTGGCGCACCCGGAGGAAGGCACGACGCTCCTCCCGAAGATCGCCCTCGCGCTATCCAGCCATGCTCAGGACATCTTCCAAAAGGGGTTCAACTACCAAATCTCGCAGGGTGAATCCGAGCACTACGCCCTGATGAAGTCACTGAACGGCCTGCAACGGTTCTTTGACCTGCCCATCGAGTTCTACTCCACGCTCCTGCCTGCCGCAGTGGACCTCGAGCCCGCACGTCGCCTCCGCACGCTGAACTCCTGCATGCTGTCTGCCCTCGTCGTGGGTTACGCCCAGGTCGACTTCGGCGGCCGCACCGGGCGGGACGTCCTCCTCGATCACAAGCGGACCTGGTTCCACACACTGCCCTTCCTCGTCACTGACGACTTACTCCTGGTCCAGCAGCGAATCGGCCGCAGCCACGTTATCCATGGCCTGCTGAACAGCGTCCTGCCCACCGTGTCCGCCTTCGATGTGCTGGGCAGCAACCGTCGACATGTACCGCTGCCGGCCCTGTCCCAGTATTCGGTGGCTGAGCAACGACTCGACATCTCTCTCCGACCGTCCACCCAGTCGCCGTACCAGCAGATGATCGAGGTTCAGTGCTACCTCGACGGTGGCTACGTCGACCGCCGCGACCTGGAGGAGGCTCACCGGAGGGGCGTCGCCGCCATCGTGGCGCCGCTGCCGTCCGACCTACGGGCCTTCGTCGAGCAGGACGAACGGCTGAGCGAGACCGTCGTCGTCCCGGGGGAAACCGGCTCCGACTCGGTGGCACAGACTCGGGACCAGGTACTCCAGCTCCTCGTGGCCCGCGCCTACCGGCAGGGCACCGCGTCGGTGCGCAACCAACGCCTCCAGTTCAACCTGGCTCGAGACTTCCCGCTGGAGGAACCCGGCAAGCTCAGGTTCTACCGCGTGCACCGGCACAGCGTGCACGATCTACTCCGGACCTTCGAGAGCCGCAACGGCGTCCGGCTCTGGTGCAGTGTTCGGCGCAGCGGCAAGACCACCGCCGGCTTCGATCTGGCGTCAACGACCGGGGAAGCGGTGGTGGTCAGCCAGACCTGCTCCTCCACCGGTGAAATCGCCAACGACGGTGACTGCTACGAGCGCATCTGCGACGCCCTGGACGAGGGCCGCCGCATCCCTGGCACGTTCTTCGCGAACCTGGTCAACCACTGTGCGGACGGTGCGGCGGCAGACAGTACGCGCACTGTGTTCGTTCTCGACGAGTACGAAACGCTCTTCGGAGTCCTCGGGCAGGCTCTGCGACGTGACCCCGGCATCAGGTACACGGTCGTCCAGCCCCTGCTCAACCAGATGGTTCAGTTCGCCAGGGAGAACCTCCTGGTGTTCCTCGGGCAGCAGCCTGACGCACATTTCATCCTGATGGAACAGAACCAGCTCAGTCCGTACGTACGTCAGGACCCCTTCCCTCTCTTTGCACACGAAAGCGGCTCGGAGGAAAGCGAGTTCGCCCGGTTCACGCAGAAGGTGTTGAGCCAGCAAGTGTCGATGGACGTGGGCTTCATCGACGCTGTTCATGCGGAGACGGCCGGCCACCCGTGGCTCACCGTGAACCTGCTGCGCGACTTCGTGGACTTCCTCATCCAGCAGGAACGGCGGCAGTCCGACCTGTACCTCAGGCAGGAAGATGCCGCCGAGTTCGCCGAGCTGCGGCTACGCGCGAGCCACATCAGTCGTAGCCGGGAGTACGAATTCTTTAGGAGGGCAGCCTCCGAGGCGATGGGCGAGCGTCAAGGCTCGGACACCGTGTGGCTACGCTCCGTATATCGCTGCCTGAGCGAGATCGTCCGCGCGTCGCCAGAGAGCATGCGGTGCAGCATGAAGGACTTCACCGACATCGTCGCGCGACTCGGGCCAGGGACCGGTATCAGCGCCGACCGCCTGCTGTCCAGCGCAACGGAGAGCAACTTCCTCAACCACGATAACGAATGGGTGTGGCCCAAGATTCGCCTGCTGGGCCGAATCGCCGCCACCACACAAGGAGAAGTGACCGCGTGAGCCCCACGGCCTTCGGCGACGATCAGCTCCCGCCAGCCCGCCTTGCCGCCGAGATCAGAGACCGGCTCGCCGCGTCGGACAGTGAGCTGAGCGGGTTCTGGTTCCAGGTTCGGGAGAACCGGTCCGACTACGCCCTAGAGGTGCAGGAACACCTCGCGGGCCATCCCGTGGCGGTCCTGGTGGTGCGCAAGACCCGCTTCGACAACACCAATGCGGTACTCGACGACTTCGTCGAACTGCTCCAGGACAACCAGGAAGCGTGCGAAAAGCACCTGATCGGTGACGTCACCACGGACCGGCGGGCGGTGGTGCTCCTGGCGCGCAACACCCTGGACTTCCCCCAGATCTCCTCCCCGGTCATCCTGCCGGCGTGGTTCCCGCGACTCGGCGGCCGACTGGCCAACGTCATCATTGAGGACCTCACCTGGCGCGTCGCCTGTCCTCTCAACGCGGAGGAAACCGCCGTCGACCAACTCTGCCAGCTTGTCTTCGCCCTGGAAGGGACCATGCTGGAGCGACTCCAGCAGGTGCAAGCACAGAAGAAGTCCGAAGCGGCTTCTTTCTGGGATCACGTGAAGCGCGACAAGGACACGCACAGCTCCTTCGGGGACTTCCTCGAAGGCGTACGAGATGCACGACGCGGGGTGCTCAACCCGTCCTCGTACCGCCCCAGCGTGCGGGACGGCAATTCGCTGCTGGCCCGTATCTGGGGTAAGACACAGGGGACCGCCCCCGATTCCATGGGACGTCTGGCTAAGGCCCTCGCCCGTGCCCTGGCACTCCCCGACTCGCTGGACCCTTCCTGGCACCGCAGCCTGGTCGCCGTCCTGTTCCGCCCACCCAACGACTCAACCCCAGATACTCAGGCCCTCTTCGCTTCCAACCTGCTGACCACAATTCTTGCCACCTGCCAACTGATCACGGCCGCCGCCCACGCCGATGCCTACCCCAGTTACCCGGTACCCCTGATTCGCTCGACGTCCTTTGACCTCCGCCAAACCCTCGCCGATGCTAGACGGACCCTCATCACCCTCGATCCGTACACAGGATGAACAAGTCCTGTGCCTGCTCTCCCTCCCCTTGAGCAGGGCGAGCAGGCACAGGCCCTTCGTCGTGTCTCCCTGATCTCAAGAATGTGGGTACGGTTTGATCGACATGGGGTGTGGCCTCCGTGTTCGACCGCCATCCTGAGGTGACGACGGCGCAGAGCTCTGGGTCCTGTCGACACAGGTGGCTACGCCGGCTGGCGGGCTATCCGACGACCGCAAGCCCGCAGGTATCTGGTGTTGCCAGAGGCGACCACCCGTACGAGTCATTGCTCCTGGCTCGGCTGCGGGGTGAGCTGTTGCCATGCATCGCTGGTCTCCCCTGAACGAACGACAGCTCGCCCTGCTCGGCCGACTCGCGAACGGCAAGGAGTCCGAGGCTTGGGACCCCGGTGAGTTCCGCACGGCCTACGCGCTGCGCGACCGAGGGCTGGTGACGATCAAGCGCAGTGGGGGCGAGATGGATGCCCAGGTCACTGAGGCAGGCACCTTCTACATCAAGCACGGCCACCACCCGGACGATCCCGCGCACGCTGGGGAAGAGAAGGCCGCCAAGGGGAAAGCGGCAGGCAGCACCCGCTCCGCGCCCTACGCCGACAGGCCAGTGACACTCGCCCGCCGGACCAAGGCGAAGGAACTCATCGAGCGACTCGTTACGGACAGGCGGGTCACCTTCACCAAGCCCGACGACGCCACGGTGACGGAGTGGCGACGCGTGATCGACTACGCGAAGCGCCACAGCCTAATCCCTGCGGGTAAGCGCATCGAAAGTCTCCGCATGTGGAATCGCGACCTGCAGATCTCTCTAGTCGAGGGGCCACACCCCAACTCACTGCGACAAAGGCCGGACGAGGCGCCGCCCGTCCACGTACCCACTCAGTTGCGCTCTCCGCATCCGGTGGTGGCCGCACTGAGAGACGACGAGGGCCGACTCGTCATGCCCGCCCCGCTGCGCCGCCGATCGTTGCTGCTTCTCCAGGGCCTCGCCGCCGAGGCAGTACGTCGAGGGCACAAGGTGCAGGAGCATGAAGTCCCCTCCCGCCGGCGCAGCCGTGCCTACACGTACAACGGGCGGCACTACCCCTCCAGCTACTCCCTCCGCGAGGGCGAACTGGACCTGGTCGTGAACGGCTTCACCTACACCGTCACGATCCAACAGGAGTCTCCCCAGTCCGCCGACCCAGAGCGCTCGAAGAGCCTCGTGATCGAACTCGGCTACAGTCAAGCCAGCCGGCAGTCCCGCTGGGCCGACCGCAAGCGCTGGGTGCTGGAGGACATCCTGGGAGCCGTGCTCCGGGAGATCGAGACCCGCGCCGTAGAGGACGCCCAACGGAAGGCGGACGAAGAGCGGGCCAAGGCTGAGCGCGAGGTCCGTTGGCGGGCGGCCATGGAGAAGGCGAAGGAGCTGGCCGCCCAGGAGCAATATGCCGAGGTACTCCGCGCGCAGACCCGCCAGTGGCAGGAAGCGGCGGACCTGAGCGCGTACTGCGACGCCCTGGAACGCCGACTGGAAGACCCGTCTGGACAAGATGAGGCGGCGGTGGACTCAGCACAACGCTGGCTGACCTGGGCGCGCCGTTACGTTCAGAGCCTCGACCCACTGACCCGTCTACCCGCCCTGCCCACCGCTCGCGAACCGAAGCCCGAGGAGCTCGCGCCCTACCTGAACGGCTGGAGCCCGCATGGCCCCGAAGCGCACCGCGGCTGGGGAGCCCGCTGAAGAGAAACGGGAACCCCCACACGAGGCGCTCCCACACCGAGCTGGTGCCGGCCTCGCGCCTTGGGCGGGACCGGCACCGGCGGAAGATCCCCGGACCTACGCCTCCGCGATGACTTCCTCAGCTGCGACGTCCGGCTTGACCTCGCCACCCAGTGCCTCGGCGATCGCCTCAAACTCGGCGAGGGCTGCCTGGAGGTCCTCCACGATCTCCTGGGCGATGACCTCGGGAGGGAGCAGGCTGTCAGCGTCGTCGAGCGCCGGGTCCTTCAACCACGTGACGTCGAGGTTGACCTTGTCACGGGCAACGAGCTCGTCGTACGTGAACCGCTTGAAGCGGCCGTCCTCGGTCTCCTTGCGCGCAGACCGGTCGTCCGCCTTGTACGCCTCGATGAAGTCGGCCAGGTCAGCCAGGCGGAGGGGACGCTGCTTGAGCGTGAAGTGCATCCCGGTCCGGAAGTCGTACACCCAGACCTCGGACGTGTTGGGTACGTCGTCGGCCCGCGGGGGCTTCTTCTCGAAGAACAGGACGTTCGCCTTCACGCCGCCGGCGTAGAAGATGCCCGTGGGCAGGCGCAGGATCGTGTGCAGGTTGAACTCCTGGAGGAGGCGCCGCCGGATCTTCTCGCCAGCCCCGCCCTCGAACAGGATGTTGTCGGGCAAAACAACTGCCGCGCGACCGTCCATCTCCAGCAGCGACATGATGTGCTGCAGGAAGTTCAGCTGCTTGTTGGTCGTCGTCGCCCGGAAGTCAGACCGGTCGTACGTGATGTCCTCACGGTCGGTCTTGCCGTCCGTGCCCACCACAGTGATCGCCGACTTCTTACCGAACGGCGGGTTCGCCAGAACCAGTGACGCCCGGTCGCTGGGAGCATCGGCAAGCGCGTCGCCGGTGGTGACGAGAGACTCACCACCAGCTTCGCCGATGCCGTGAAGCAGCATGTTCATCGCGGCGAGGCGGGCTGTGCCTGGGACGAGCTCGTTTCCCCAGATGCTGCCCTGACCAAGCCCGAGGCGCTGCTCTCGGGTGAGGCCCTTGAGGTGGTGCTCGCGGATGTAGCTGTGCGCAGCAATCAGGAAGCCGGCGGTTCCGCAGGCCGGGTCCGTGATCCTGTCCTTGGGGCCAGGCCGCATCACATGCACCATGGCATCGATCAGGGGGCGCGGTGTGAAGTACTGTCCGGCGCCGGTCTTGGTGTCCTCAGCCCCCTTGGCGAGCAGACCCTCGTATGCGTCCCCCTTAAGGTCGGTGCCTTCGAGGACCCAGTCCGTCTTACCAATCAGGTCGACTACAAGCTTCTCGAGGAGAGCTGGCTCGGTGATCCTGTTCTGAGCCTTTGCGAAGACTGTTCCCAGCGTCGTGCCAGGGCGCTTTCCAAGTTCGGCGAGCACAGCGCGATAGTGCACCTCCAGCTCCTCGCCACGCTTGGAGACAAGAGACTGCCAGTCGTAAGCAGGCGGCACGATGGGACCGGCCGCCTCCTCAGCGAACGGATCCGCACCCAACTCGTCGGCCATCTTTAGGAATAGAAGGAACGAGAGCTGTTCGACGTACTCGATGGTCGACAGCCCATTGTCGCGAAGGACGTTGCAGTAGTTCCAGAGCTTGGCGACAAGCGAGCCGGTCTGCGCGGTTACCTTGGCAGGGGCAGTCGAATTGATCTCAGTAGTGCCCACTAGAGCTCGAACTCCTGCTGAATCTCGGCGTGAGGTGTCGGGGGCGCGACAGCAGAAGAAGACGGCAAAGACGCAGGTCCAGCCTCGGTGCTCTTCTTGCGTGCCCGGCGGGCGCGCTTTGGCGGATTGCCAGCTGCTTGCAGTTCTTCTCCAAGCCGATCGAACAGCAAGCTGGCGGCCTCCTCACTTGGATCCTGAGGAACGAGAGCGCCTGTGAAGGCGCGATACAGGAGGGATTTCCGCAAGCTGGCCGCGCGCAACTGCGCAAGTTCGATACCCCTTTCTGCCATGTCGAGGCGCGAAAGATAGGCATCGAGAGCCCCAACGATCCGCCTTTGCTCATCGATTGGCGGAACGGGTAGCTCTATACCCTCAAGGATCTTCTGGTTGATCTTGTAAATTCCCGCAGTCGTGCGAACCGAATCCTCGATTTGGCTCCTCACGATACTGGAATCCCAAATGAACTCCAGATACTCAGAGAGAATCATAGAACGTCGGACTCGAACGCGAATCATAGTATCCGGAAACGCGACCGGAAACGTCACGCACTTAACCGTCGCACCGCGCCCAACAAGATTCCGAGAGCCGTTTCCGCGACTCAGAAGAAAGTCTCCTTCAGATACCAGAAACGGGGCCGCCTCATCTTCGTTCCACGCCCCAGATTTGTGCTCCGAAAGGTCGACTCCACCACGCTTAAGTGCAGTAAGACGCAAGACCGGGAATCCACCATCCATGCTGCGCACGGAACGGCCATTAATCAACGGCTCACTCAGTACGTCTGCCAGACGGACACGCACCCACCCGGGCGGAAGTTCCGTGGTGCTCAAGCCAGTTCTCGATTCAGCTCATTCAGGAAGTCATGCGGGTTGCGCCCTGGAAATGCCAAGGCCAGCCCCCTGCCGCCGCCGCGGCTGACGAACGGTTCGGCTCGGAAGTCGGGAGGAGCGATGCCGACGTCGCTGGCGACAACATCGCGGATGCCCTCCAGCCACCACATCTGGTCCTCCGTGAAGTCCACGCCGGCCTGCCGCTGCCGGAGTAGCCAGCCTTCGAAGCGCTCCTCTACCGTCTCACGGTACGGCTTGAGCTCCGAATCCACGCCGAGCTCGTACCGGATGAGCGAGATGAGGTCGGGCACGCCGGCCTCCCTGCCCGGCTGCTCAGTGGCACGGCCGAGGTCCTCGTAGTACGTCCACAGGACCTGCGGGGTCCATGCGAAGTCGGGGCGCCGAATCTTGTCGGCCAGCGCCTTTAGCGCCGTGTACGCCTCCGTCGGGCCGACCGAGCGAGGGCTGGAGAGTGCGATGGAGATCGCGGCGATCTTGTCGCGTTCATCCTCGAGCAAGCGACTCCAACGGTCGACCTGCTCGCGTGCCCGCTCCTCGCGGGGAATCGCGTGAACGTTAGTGACGGCGACCGCAGTGGTCTCATCCATCACGTAGTCCTTGTCCCGGCGGATCTCGATGATCAGCCGGCGCAGGTCGGGGCTGGCGGTGAGAGGAGCGACGGCAGAAACAATCAAGGCGTGGGCTGCCTTCTCGCCGCCCTCCGCCGTGGCCCGGTCTTGCCTGTCGGGGTCGGCGGCCTGGACGATCTTGCTCGCGATATCCGAGAGGGTGAGGCCGGCTGCCGCCTTGGTGATCTGATCGCGCTCGCCGTCGTTGAGCTGCTGATTCAGTCGGGCGAGGCGACCGGCAAGGATCTCCGCCTCCGAGGCGCTGATCGACTTGGTGCCGGCCTTGTCGAGGAGCTTGGCCAGGGAGACCTGGCGCTCCCCGGCCGGAACGAGCGGTCGTGCATCCACAAGCGGGGAGTCGGTAACACCGACTGCGTCCACAAGGACGAAGCGCTCCTTGCGCACCCGGTCATCTCCGCCTGGGGTCACCTCAAGCAGCTCGGTGGCGTCGATAGTGCGGGCGCCACGTCCCTTCATCTGCTCGAAGAGGACCGCGCTGCGTACCTCCCGCAGGAAGATCACGCACTCCAGTGCCTTAACGTCGGTGCCGGTCGCGATCATGTCGACGGTCACGGCAATCCGCAGGCGGGGGGACGTCCGCAGGGCACGAATCAGCTCGTCAGGGTCCTCGCCGGCCTTGCGGCTCTTGTAGGTGATCTTCTTGGCAAACTCGTCACCCCGCCCGAAGACTTCCTTGGCCTGAGCGAGAACGTCCTCAGCGTGGTCCTCACCCACCGCGAAGATCAGCGTCTTGGGGACTTCCTTGCGGCCGGGGAACCACCGTTGCCAGTTGTCCCGATAGGCGGTGAGAACGGCTCGGATCTCGTCGACGGCTACCACCGAGCGTCCGATCTGACGGGTGGTGTAGGTGAAGTCGTCCGCCAGCTGCTCGTAGCGCTGGTAGCGGGTCTTGCGGTCGCGGATCTTGACCGTGGTGCCCTCTTCTATGGTCGCGCCGCCGTTCTCCCGCAGATCTGTGTGAATGCGGATGACGTCGAAGTCGACGTTGACACCGTCGGCCACTGCCTGGGGGTAGGTGTACTCGGAGACCAGGTTCCGGCCGAAGAATCCAAGGGTCTGAAGGGTCGGAGTGGCGGTCAGCCCGACGAGGTGGGCGTCGAAGTACTCCAGCACCGCACGCCAGAGGCCGTAGATCGAGCGGTGGCATTCGTCCACGATGATCAGATCGAAGGACTCGATCGGCACAGCCGGGTTGTAGCCCACCTCGATGGGCTTCTCTGCGGCGTAGGACTCTTCGTACGCCGTGTCGTCGTTCGCCTC
Organism: Streptomyces sp. CNT372; assembly: GCF_000377145.1. Classification (NCBI taxonomy): domain Bacteria; kingdom Bacillati; phylum Actinomycetota; class Actinomycetes; order Kitasatosporales; family Streptomycetaceae; genus Streptomyces; species Streptomyces sp. CNT372. Next base: position 66,732 of record NZ_KB897777.1, read on the forward strand.
GTCTATCGGGTCGTCGTCGACGAGCTGCTCACCGGTCAGTAGGCGGTACATCTTCTGGATGGTGCAGATCACCACCGAGCTGCTGTCCTGCAGTCCCGCCGCGCCCAGGCGGTCGACGTTGTAGATGTCGGAGAACTTGCGGCCGTCGTCCGGGGTCGTGAACTTTCGGAACTCGTCCAGCGCCTGCTTACCGAGGTTGTTTCGGTCTACCAGGAACAGCACACGGCGGGCTCGGGCGTGCTTGAGCAGCCGGTACGTCTGGGAGACGGCGGTGTAAGTCTTGCCCGCGCCGGTCGCCATCTGAATCAGGGCCCGCGGCTTGTCCAGGGCGAGTGAGCCCTCCAGCCCCTTGATTGCCTCGATCTGCGCCGGCCGAAGACCGTTGCGGTGAAGCTCCGGAACACTGCGCAAGGCGGCGCGGAAGGTCCGGGCCGCTGGGTGCTCCTCGGCACGGCGCATCCAGTCGGCGATGGTCTCCGGCTTATGGAAGGCGAACACCTCACGGGAGCGCGCCTCGGGGTCCAACCGATTGATGAAGTAGGTCTCAGTGCCCGTGGTCGCGTACCGGAAGGCGAACGGCTCATCCTCGCGCCACACGGCGAGCCGGTGCTCCTTGAGCACTCCGCCGGCGTAGCGGTCGTTCTGAGCGACTGCGCTGGCCAGGTGCGTGCCCTCACGCTTGGCCTCGATGACGCCAGCGATCTGTCCGTCCACGTACAGGACATAGTCGGCCCGTCCAGTGGCGAGCGTGAACTCACGCACGGCCACGCCACGGCCAGCCATGGGATTGACCTCGCTGCGGTCCTGCACCACCCAGCCGGCGGCGCGCAGCAGCTTGTCGATCTCCTTACGGGCTTCGATCTCGTTCAGCGGAGCCCGCCGCTGCGCGCGATGGATGATCTCGTCGCGGGCGGCCGGATCGACCTTGCGCGGGGCCTGACGGGCCTCTTCGTAGGCGGCCGTCTGAGCAACGCGCATCTCGGCGACCTGCGCTGCCAACTGCTCGATCTGAGCCAGGAGCTCCGCGTTGTTCACGCTGGCACTGGCGATGAGACGTTCCGCCTCGGCCCGAGCCTTCCGCTCGGCCTCCAGCTCGCTCGCGGACTCAGTGAGGCGCGTGCGCGCGTCGGTCAGGGCCTGACGGTGCCCGTCCAGGGCCTCGTTCAGTTCCGCGACCTCATCGGGATCCGAGAGGCGTTCGACCGCCTGCGGATCCGTAGGCGGCACGAACTCCGCCACCGTGCGACGCCCGGAGATCGCGTCGTGGAACCACAGGCCGAGCTTGTAGCAGACCCGAACGGCGTCCAACGCTCGTGGCGTGTCGAACAGATGAGCATGGGCGGCCTTGTTGCGGTCCACCCGCAGCTGGTCAAAATCCCGACGCGTCTCGGGGATCAGGACGCCGGCTCGAGTCAGGGCGGTCAGTCGGTCGATCTGCCGGTCGCCATCCACTCGCATGCCGATCCGGGTGATCAGCTCCTCTGCGAGAACCTCACCGAATTGGCCTGCCTGGACGAGCGAGGAGTTCGGGTTCGTGAAGACCGTGGCCTCGGCCTGGGCGCCATAGAGCGACAGCAGGGGCTTCAGTGGATAGAGGATGCCGAAGTTCGGAGAGGACTTCGCCAGTTTCCGCAGCCGCTCGTCCATGTCCCCCACCAGCTACTCCATCCTCGTGGCGCCTGACCGCGTTGCCGCCCTTGCTGTGTCGAAGACACACAGTCTAGGAGGACGTGATCAGTAAGCAGAAGGGAATTGGACAGGTAGGGCAGACCTCAATCGTCATGCCGACGGGTAACGTGCCACGGGCCGTGCCTCCCATTCCCGTGGCCGAGATGGGGAGCAGTCAGGTCCCCGGTTCCGGCGACTGGCCGTGTTCGAGGTAGGCAGTCAGGCCGTTTGTTCGGGCCTGGATGGCCGCTGCGATTCGGCGTGCGAGGCGGGGGATGGTGAGCCCAGGCACTTGGTCGGGGGTATGGAAGTCGTAGCCGCGGAGCTCGTCCGCTTGCAGTGCGATCTGCTCCCGGTGCTCAACGTTCAGGCGACCGCCATCAAAGAGGTAAAGGACCTTGTCGCCCTCCCCCTGGTTCGGCGCCCAGTCGACGGCGAGGAGACGACCGATGTGTGGTGCGATGCCGAGTTCCTCTTGGACCTCGCGTACACAGGCTTGCCGAGGTGACTCCCCTTCTTCGACGTAGCCCCCAGGGATGTCGCGGTAGTCCTTGTAGGACGGCTCGACGAGGAGGACCCGATCGGATTCGTCGAAGAAGAGAGCGCCGGCTGCCATGCGGGGGCGGGCCATCTTCGCTTCGTGCTCGTTCTCGCTCACGGTTCGGACTTTAGCTGCCCGCGACGACGCCCAGTCTGCGGGCCAGATCTGCCACGGGATGGGAAGGCCGGCCCCGGGTGCCACGTATCCAGCCGATGACCAGTTCCCGGCTCAGGTAGTGGTGTCGCACCTGCTCGGGCGCTGCCTGTTCGGCTTCCAGCAAGACGGTCAGGGCTTCGTCGGTGCGGTTCCAGGAGCTCAGCGCCCTGGCGACTTCGAGGCTGTGTCGTACGCGCCGCTCCACCGGCAGGGCGGTCGTGTCGATTCGTGAGCCCAGGTCTGCGGCGATCTGGATGTCGCCGAGTTCGCCGGCGGTGGCCACGCAGTGGATGGCCACGTTGGTCGGGCCGAAGACCGTCCACATGTGATTGGCGTCGGCGCCGAGTCGTTGCGCGGCCTCGTCGGCTTCGCGGAGGAAGGTCTGCGTGGTCGCCCGGTCATCTGCCCGCGCGGCAGCCATCGCGCCGGCGAGGAACAGCGTGCCGTACACCGAGAGGTATTCGTTATTGGCGTCGCCCAACTCCGGCTGCATGACGGCTGCCGCGTCGTTCACCAGCTGGACCGCGGCTGTGAAGCGCCCGGTGGCCAGGAGGCAGTGCGTGACTGCTCGGAAGAGCGAACCCGTAACCTCGCCGCGGCCGCTGGACTGCGCTGCTGCCAGGCCCCGGTCCGCGGCGATCCATGCCAGCTCGGGCTCTCCCAGCTTGCCCAGCACCATGGCCGCCCCGTGGTAGGCGAGAGCGAGCAGCGCGTGGGCTTCCTCCGCCTCGTGCCCCGAGTAGGCGCGGGATGCTGCGAGGGCATCGGCCAGGACAAGGGGGAGACGGCGGGTTGCAAAGCCGTACCGGGATGCCTGGTAGGCATCGAGCACATCGCGCACGTTGCCTCGAAGGTCCTGCAGGGCAGGTGGCTCATCCTCGGCTGCGAGGCTCAGTAAAGGGGTGAGCTGCTTGTAGTCCATGAGTGTTTCGCGCAGCGCAGGGACGGTCCGGCGCCCGCTGTCGGCCGACCACTCCATGAGGGTCGGCTCGGCAAGCAGGTCTCCGAGGGAGATGTCGAGCGCGTCGGCGAGTGAGGTGATCACCGAAAGGCGATCAAGCTCGATCCTGTTGTTCTCCGCCTTGCTCAGCCAGTCCGTCGTACGGCCGACAAGGCCGGCCAGGACCTCCTGGGAGAGGCCGCGCCGACGCCGGTACCAGGCGACGCGCTCCCCGATGGTCAGGTTCTGTGTCATCCCGCGCATGTCCTGATCATCACCTCGTGGCCGAAGTGGACCCCGGAAGGATTTTCCGGGGTGCCCTGGGGTGCCCTGGCTACTGTCGCAGCAGACCGAGAACGCCGCAGGGCGATGCGAGCAACTCAGCCCGTGGCAAACGGCTTTGGCCAAGGACGTTCATCCGTCCCACCCGTCTTCCTCAGGCCGAGAGATCGGAGTTTGTCATGCGCGAAACCATCACGACCGAGGGTGGCTACCTGTCCATTGAGACGGGCACCGCCAAGCCCGGTGCGACCACGATCGTCGAGCGGAAGGGGCTCGGTCACCCGGACACCCTGGCCGACCACCTCGCCGAGCGGCTGTCCCGCGCGTACAGCCGCTACACCGTCGAGCGCTTCGGCGCGGTGCTGCACCACAACTTCGACAAGCTCGCCCTCCTCGGCGGTGCCAGCGAGGTCCGCTACGGCGCCGGCCGCATGACAGCCCCTGTGCGCGTCCTGGTCAACGGGCGGGCCGCGCCCATGTGCGGGGGCGAGAAGATCCCCGTCGAGGAGATCGTCGAGGCCGAGGTCAGGGCGTTCTTCGCCGAGCGGCTCCCGGAGGTGTCGGAGCACCTCAACATCATCTTCAACGTCACCAGCAACTCCAGCCCCGGAGCGGTCCTCACCGGTGACGCGGTGCCGGACCGCACCCACTGGTTCAACCCCCGTTCCATCGACGACCTGCGTGAGCGCCGGGTCCGGCTGTCGAACGACACCTCCCTCGGAACCGGCTGGGCGCCGGAGAACCCCTTCGAGTCGTTCGTCCGCGAGCTGGTGGACCACTTCTCCGGGGAGAGCGACTTCACCCTCTCCCATGCCTGGTGCGGATCGGACGTGAAGCTCATGGGCTACTGGGACGGTGAGCAGGCGGACGTCGTCCTCTGCGTCCCGCAGAAGTCGCGGCTCGTCGCCAGCCGCGCGGAGTACGTGCGGAACACCGAGAGCGTCCTCGCCGAGTGCCACCGACTGGCTGGCCTCCGTCTGCCCGGAGCCGAGACGCGCTTCCGGCTCAACGCGCGCGACGTGCCGGAGAAGGACGAGCTGTACCTCACCTACACCGGCAGCTCGATCGAGTCCGGCGACGAGGGCGTCGTCGGCCGCGGCAACCGGGTCAACGGACTGATCACGCCGCTGCGGCCGATGAACCTGGAGGGCGCCAACGGCAAGAACCCCGTCTACCACGTCGGCAAGCTCTACAACATCGCCGCCCAGCGCCTGGCCCAGCGGCTGCACGAGGCCACCGACGGGCACGCGGAGGTGCACCTCGTCAGCACCACCGGCCAGCGCCTCGACCAGCCGTGGCGGATCGTGGTCCGACTGTCCTCCCCGGAGGTCGAGACTGACAAGGTCCAGGCGCTCGTCGCGGAATCCTTGGAGGGCTTCCCCGCCCTCACGGACGAGCTCGTCTCCGACGGGATCGTGCTGAGCTGATGAAGAAGCGGACGCTCGGCGAAGTCTCCGAGGGATGCCGACGGCGGCTGGTCACGCACTACGGCCCGGGAGTCTCCAGCTGGCTCGACGCCGTGCCCACCTTGATGGAGCGCGCGGCGGAGCGCTGGAAGCTCACGCTAGGGGCGTACCACGACGCCGGACACGCCTCGGTGGTCGTCACGGCCGGAACCTTCGACGGGCGTCCGCTGCTTCTCAAGGCGTGGGCCGATCCCGCCCGGTTCCGCAACGAGGTCACCGCCTTACGCCTGTGGGCAGGCGGGCCGACGGCGGGCGTCGTCGAGGCGGCGGACGACCTGGCCGTGGCGGCCCTGGAGATGATTGGAGGGAGCCCCGGTGGCGGTGAGCGACCGCCTCGCGAGCTTCCGACCGTGGCCGCCGCCCTCCACGGCCTCCACACCTTCGGCCGCCGTCGGCGCCGCCCGCGTGACCTTCCATTCCTGACCGCGTACATCCACCAGGAGGTACGCCCCCGGGTGCGGCGCCGACTGGAATCGGTCGACGTCAGCCCGTGGCAGGAGCACGTCGACGCGGCCCTCCCGGCTCTCGTGGCCCTGGAGGAGGACTCCGCTCGGTCCACCGTCCTGCACGCGGATCTCTATCGCGAGAACGTCCTCTTCGACTGGCTGGGCCACCCTCGCCTGATCGACCCCCTCCCGATGGTGGGTGACGCGGCCTTCGACTGGGCCTTTTGGACCGTGTACTACGACCTCGGACACAACACGGACGCTCGCTTGGCCGCAGCCGCCCGAATCTCCCGCATCCCCGTGCCCGTCCTGGCGCCATGGTGCAGGGCTCTGGCCCTGGACGGCCTTCTCTTCTACCTCGACACCGGTGATCCGCGCGCGCCGAGGATGGCCGACGTCCTCGCGTGGCTGTCGGCGCCGACCCCAAGGAATCGATCATGACGACGTACGTCCTCCGCCACGGACAGACGAACTACAGCCGGCGCTATCTCGTCAACGGCGATCCGACCAAGCCCATCCGCCTGAGCGAGGAGGGCCGCCGGTCGCTGAACAAGGGATGGAGCAACGTCCCCCTCCACAGCGTGAAAACGTGGCTCGCCAGCGAATTCCCCCGCGCCCAGCAGACTGCCAACCTGCTGATGGGAGTCCCCGGGCCGGAACTGATCATCGATCCTCGGTTGAACGAACTCGACTACGGGGAATTCGAGGGAAACCCGTTCCTGGAGTACGCCGTCTGGCTCGACGGCCATGGCGCCCACGAGCGCCCGCCGGGCGGGAGCGAGTCGCAGCGCGAGGGCATCCGCAGGATGCTCACCGGGGTGCTCGCGGCCATGGAGCATCCCGGTCCCCGCGTCCTGGTGGCCCACGGCCTGTTGGTCTCCGTACTTCTGTGGCACCGCGAACGGACTCCTGGCGGGGCCATGCCCCTCTTCTTCCCGGAGGCCCCGTACATCGAGCCCGTCGCCATCCCTGATGACGAGTTGCCGGAATTCGTCAGGGCCCTGATGAACGATCTTGAAACCGGCGTTCTCGATCACGCGGTCGGCTCCGGTGACAGGGAGGTAATGCGGATCGGCGAAGGGGCGGCGGTTGCTACCGTCGATCCCGTATCCCACCACTCGCCGGATCAGAAGGATCTTCCTCATGCATGATGCCCGCGCCCTGATTGAAATGGGTGCCGAAGCGGTTCGTCGGCTCGCTCGTCGCGGTTACTCCCTGGACCTGTCCGAGCTGGAGTCCCTCCAGTCTCGTCGCAACCAGAACATCCGCTCTGCCGATGAGCTGCGGGCCGAGTCCAAGCGGGTGGCGAGTGAGGTTCAGCAGACGGCCAAGCAGGGCGGCGACATCAGCAAGCTGAAGGAGCGCGCCCGCGAGATCAAGGAGCAGGTCCGCGACATCGAAGCAGGGCAGGAAGAGATCGAGGCCCAGCTCCGTGATCTGCTCCTGAGCATCCCGAACCTGCCGGACGACTCCGCGCCTGATGGCGACTCCGAGGAGTTCGCCATCGAGATCCGGCGCGTCGGCACGCCTCCCGCGTTTCCGTTCGAGCCGAAGGACCACGTCGATCTCGGAGAGGCCACGGGCATCCTCGACTTCGGCCGCGCGACCAAGCTGTCCGGCCCGCGCTTCGCGGTCTCCCGCGGCGCCGGCGCCGCTCTGGAGCGGGCCCTGGCCACACTCTTCCTCGACATCCACACCCGCCGGCACGGGTACACCGAGTACGCGGTCCCCTACCTCGTCACCCGCAAGACGATGACCGGTACCGGCCAGCTCCCGAAGTTCGAGGAGGACCTGTTCAAGACCGGTGTCGCCGACCGGGAGCTCTTCCTCATCCCGACGGCCGAGGTTCCGCTGACCAACCTCTACGCGGACGAGATCATCCCGGCCGCCGAGCTGCCGCTTGCGTTCACGGCGCACACTCCGTGCTTCCGCTCGGAGGCCGGCTCGTACGGCCGCGACACCCGCGGTCTGATCCGTCAGCACCAGTTCGCCAAGGTCGAGATGGTCAAGATCGTCGACCCGGAGACGGCGGACGCCGAGCTGGAGGAGATGGTCGGCCACGCCGAGGCGTGCCTCAAGGAGCTCGGCCTCGCCTACCGGGTCATCAAGCTGCCCGCCGGCGACACCGGCTTCTCCGCCCAGCTCACGTACGACCTCGAGGTCTGGATCCCGAGCCAGAACACGTACCGCGAGATCTCCTCGGTCTCCAACTTCGGAACCTTCCAGGCCCGCCGGGCGAACATCCGGACCCGCGGCGAGGACGGCAAGCCCAAGCTCGTCGCCACCCTCAACGGCTCCGGTCTGCCTGTCGGCCGCACCCTGGCCGCGCTCCTTGAGCAGTGCCAGCAGCAGGACGGCTCGATCGTTCTGCCCGAATCACTCTTCCCGTATCTCGGCTTCCGCCGTATCTCGGCGGACGGAACACCGGAGGCATAACGTGCTCGTCGGCGTCTGCGACTTCCCTGGTAGCTACGCCTTTCCACCCGCCGGATACGGCGGGATCGAACGATGGCTGTGGGCGGTCGCCGTAGGCGCCCGTGCCGCAGGCGCCGACGTACACCTCCTCGGGCCGGGCTGGCTCACGGACCTGGAGCACGACTGGGTCCGCAAGCCGGTCCGCCTGGAGGACATCTCCACCGGATCGCTCGCCGAGCGCGAGCTGCGCGACACGGGGTACGACCTCCTGGTCGTCGGCCACGAGTACCCGTCGCTTCCCGCGTGGACGCGCACCTGGAACGAACTGGACTGCGACGTCGCCACCTTCCAGCACTCGCCCGTCTTCCAGCACACCGCCACCGCCTTTGACGGCCAGCGCTCCCGGCTGTACTGCTACTCGCCCGAGATGATCGAACGGTACGCGGACCACCGGCCGATCCCTGAGCTCGCCGTCCATCTCGGCCTCGACGAGGAGGAGCCGCCGGCCACTGCGGGCACCGATCTCGTCTGGCTCGGCCGGATCGACGAGGAGAAGGCACCGCACATCGCCATGCGGGCGGCCCAGATTCTGGGGCGCCGCATTCGGATCGTGGGCCCCGTCTTCGACGAGGCTTACGTGCGACGCCACGAGCGGCTCTTCAGCGCCGACCACGTGAAGTGGATCGGCGAACTCGGCGGTCCCGCCAAGACCGCAGCGATCACCGACGCCTCGGTCTTCGTCTACACGTACGCCCGGCCGTACGTGGAAGCTGGTGCCGCGGTGTTCGGAGAAACCCTCCGCGCCGGCACCCCCATGGCCGCCCTGACCTGGCGCGAAGGAACCTGCGCCCACGCCGCCCTGTGCGACGAGACGGGCGCGGTCGCGGTCGTCGACCCCATGGAGGAGGACGAGACCGCGGCACGAAGGCTCGCCGACGCGATCGAACAGGCGGAAAGCCTCGACCACCAGAGCGTCCAGGCGATCGGAATGCAGCGCTTCGACCCGGCGCGCCACTTCCAGGCGATGTCGGCCCGATCGTGCTGACCCGCGCCGCCGACACCGTCGGAGACGACCTGGCCCAGCGGATACCCGGCGTACTGAGCGCTGCGTTAGGCCCCCACTGGGAGTTCACCGCCGACGGCTCCCACATCGAGATTCTTCACCCGCGCCGGGGCAGTCCCTACCAGCCGCCACGCAGATCACCCACGTGGAGGGAGATCCTCGACTCCCTGGAAGCCGGCTTCGCGCGGGGCGGCGCCCCACGTGACGCCTGCCTCCCACTCCGGTGGGGCAGGGAGACCGAACTGACGATCTCCGCTATCCAGGCTCTGGACCCGGTCCTCAAGGACGGCCAACCCCGCACGTATAGAAGCGGATTCATCCCGCAGCCGGTCGTCCGCTTCACCGGCCAACGGGACGCGGAAGGCCAGTTGATGGACGGCTTCCTGACCTCCTTCGTCAACGTCTCCCGAGTCCAACCCATAGGCGGCCTGGACGAGTACGGCGCCATCCTCGACGGCTGGCTGACCGTTCTCTCCCAACTCGGCTTCCACGCACGGCACCTGAGCATCAACGGAACGCTCACCCCGTGGCGCCGACGGCAGGTCGAAGGCATCACACTGCGCTTCCGCCACCTGGACCTCGCCCTCGGCGACATCGTCCTCCTGTGGAACACGGATCACCCGGACCGGATGGCCGTTGACCTCGGCACTGGACTGGAACGCCTGGCCTGGGCGCGTACCAGGGCGAGCTGGCACCCCCTGATCTTTGGGCGCTTCGCACAGATGGCGACACCACCGACGCTGGATGCCCTCCGTACCGCCACGCTCCTGCTCGGCCACGGGATCGCCCCAGCAGCTCGGGGCGCCGGCGGAATCACACGGCGCGTCATAGGCGCCATCGATCCCGAAGCCACCCGCCTCGGCGTCAGCGCCATGGTTCGTGCCGCCTACGACTACTGGTCGCTCTTCGGTGCCTTGCGCGCTCCGTGGCCGGAGATCGCTCGCGTCATCGAGGGAGAGGGGGAGGCGACGCGCTCGGCCCTGGCGGCATAGCAGTTGTGTGCAGCGCTCGTTCTCGCCCCAAGCCTCGAAACGGCTGAAGCTGGTAGGTCGGGCCGTAAACGCGCAGGTCGAACGACGAGCGCGGGATGGAGCGCGGGGTCCTTCTGACCGAAAATCCATCACTCCCGGTGATCGACTTCTTACATGCTGTCGGTCGTGCGTGCTGTCATACGACCGGCGTGGGGATGCACCAACGGTCCTGGACAGAGGGGGAATTCCTTCATGGCGGTTCAGCTTGCGGAACACGTTCGGGGTGACGTCCCGGTGTGGGCGCAGACACGATGGCATGTGGGGTCAGCCGCGGTAGGCGTTGCCACGTGCACGCCGCATCTGTGTGCTTCCTCCGCCTCGGCGCAGCTGGGCGAGACTCGATGAGCCGCCGCCCGGCGCGGCGTACTGCCCGGCGTCGACGGGTCAGCCGTTCCAAGAGACAGGACGAACAGATCGTTCTGGCATTCGGTGCCGTGGCAGTCATCGGCTTGATCGCCGCCATCGTGCAGTGGCTGCTCACGCACTGGTGGGTTCTCGTCCTCGCGGCCGTCGTCGCCGTGGTCATCGGTGGCTTCTGGTACCAGAGGACCAAGCAGAGGGCGGAATGGGCACGCGTCCGTGCGGCAGCCCTGCGGCTGAGGATCGCTGAGCTGGACGGGCTGGATCACCGCGCGTTCGAGTTTGCCGTACGGGACCTGATGCGCCGCGACGGGTGCGACGCCGAGCGGCTGGGCGGCGCCGGGGACAACGCGTGCGACGTGCGCGCAGTCGACCCCGCCGGCCGAGTCTGGGCGATCCAGTGCAAGCACCGCCGTGACGGGGATCGAGGCTCTGCTGTGGGCGTCGGGGTACTACAGCAGGTCAACGGCACTGCACGCCAGATCCACGGTGCGGACGTCGCGGTCGTCCTCACCAACGGTCGCTTCTCCTCAAAGGCGATCCCCTGGGGTGCGCAGCACCGAATCCACCTCGTCGACCGCCGCATGCTCAGTGAGTGGGCTGCGGGATCCCGGCCCCTGTGGGACCTGCTTGACCGCATCCCACCACCGCACCGCCCTTCGGCGCTGTCCTGATGCATCGGAACGTGACGCCGGAAAGCGGAGATGCCTGATGAATTGCCTGCCAGGAGGGCGTACAGCGTGATCTTGACCATCAACATGGCGGTCCTGCTGGCCGTCGTCATCGTCCTGCGCCTTCGTCGACGTACCCAGGCCCGAAGCCGATTAGATGAGAAGGCGACCGTGATCATTGTGCTCGTTTTCGGAGTGCTGGTTGCTCCGACAGCCTTCGGTCAGGGCGTCTTGGACATAGTGACCCAACTTGCGCGCGGCATCTCGCAGTCCGGCAGCCCCTGATGCTTCCCGGGCATGTCGTTGCCGCAGTCGGCATACGCGCCGGTTGCGTCGAGGTCGAACCTCTGCCTCGCCCATGCCACGTCCTGGGGTGTGGGCTCGGGGTCGGCCGCCCGCGCCAGAGGTTTGCGGAGAGGGAACGGTTGCTGCGCTGACGGAGGTGGTGGGGAAGTCGGTGGCATGAGCGGTCGCCCTCGGGGCCGGCGGCTTTGCTCCGACTCCGAGGGCGTGCTCTGGCTCAGTCCAGGGTGATCAAACGGTGGACAAGGGAACAGGTTGCGGGTGCGAGGCCGCCGAGAATGTCCCGGGCGAGCTGAGTGCCGGGTCGGGCGGCGAGGTCCTGGACGGCGGTCCAGTTCTCGGCGATCAATTGGAGAGCGTGCTGGGCCTGGTCGATGGCGTCTTGCCGGTGGGCGAGGAACTCTTCGGCGCGCTGGTGTGCCTGGCCCCATGTGATGTCGCCGCGTTCGACGAGCTCGGCCAGGGGTGGAGTGGTGTCGCCGTCCGCGAGGCGCAGGGTGTCGGCATCGATCACGTGCTGCCGGAGCCGTTCCGTCTCCAGCCGCTCGTCGAGTGCCGCTGTGGCGTCGTCGAAGGTGAGGAGGCCCTCGGTTACCTGTGTGGCGAGGTCGGGGGCGTGCTCGCGAAGGCGGTCGTACTGGGCCTTGAGTGCGACAGTCCGGTCTCTCCGCTCGCGGGCGGCGGTGTAGGCGGCGTCGAGGCCGAGTGTGCCGACGCGGACTTGTTCGGCCAGGTGAGGGGCGTGTTTGAGGACGGTGGCGGCGTTCGACAGGCGGGTGAGGCTGAGGCCATGGTGCTTGGCCTGGTCCCGCAGGGAGTGTTCCGAAACGGAACAGGCCATGGCGGTGATCATTGCCTGCTGGCCCTTGCTGGTGTGCCTGCGGGCCAGGTTGCCGGACATGATCAGCCTCATGTGATCGGTGCCGGTGTAGGTGGTGAAGCGGGGTTCGACGCCGGCGATCTTGCAGGCGGCGAGGCGGTTCCGGCCGTCGAGGAGGACGCCGTCGGTATCGAGGACGATCGGCTCGTGCTGGCCCTCGGTCTTGATCGACTCGGCGAGGTCGAGCAGTTCGTCCTGGTCGAGCATCGGGAAGATGTCGGCGGCGGGGTGGATCTTCAGGGCGGGCTCCTTGTTGTCGGCTGCGGCGGTGTGGGTGTGTGGCTGTTGGGTGGCTGTCACAGGGGCTCCTTGTGGCTGTCAGCGGCGTCGGTGGCGTTGATCGGTGGGCCTCGTGGGTGTGGTGGTGGGCTGGGGGTGTCGGGCCTGAGGTCCGCTTGGCGGGAGCGCCATCGTGGAGCGGCGGCGGGCGGCTTCGGCACGGGGGTTGGGGGCGGGGTTGCGGCTGGTGTGCTGGATGCGGGTGATCAGGACGCGGGCGGGCTGGCGGGCGGTGGTGAGTTCGCGCTGGGCGGCGGCTTCCTTGAGGAGCTGGTGGGGTTTGTGACCGCCGGCTTCGGCCTCGGCGAGGACAGTGGCGAGGGCCGGCCAGGCGGGGTCGGTGAGGATGCGGTCGGCGTGGTCGGGGACGGCGGCCCGTACGTCGTGGGCGAGAGTCCGGCGGGCCTGATCACTCGGCCCGCGGGTGGCGAGGCTGCCGACGACGGGCGTGAGGGCTTGGTCGGCGGCGGCCTGGAGGTGGTGGAGGGTCTGGCGGGCGGCTTCGGCCTGGTGGGCGTGGCTCTTCGCCTCGTGCCAGCGGGCGGCGACGATCGTGGCCCAGACGAGGGTGGCGAGCAGGGTCGCCAGGGCGCTGCCGTCGGGGCCGGTGGCGGTGTGGGCGAGGTCGCGGGCGGCCTTGCGCAGGGTCGTGGCGGCCTGGTTCTCGGCGCGGATCTGGGAGCGCTGAGCGCGGGCGAATGCCCTTGAGGCTGCTCGTAGTTCGGGGTGTAGGTGGTTGGGGGCTTTCTGAGCGGTGGCTTCGATGAGGTCGCCGAGCGCGGTGATGTGGGCTTGGGTGTGGGTGTCGTCGGCCATCCCCTGGTGGAGGGTTTCGAGGGCGTCGATGGCCTGGTGCCAGGGGGTGGCGGGCTGGTCACGGCGGGCGGTGGGGTGCTCCTCCGGCTCGGTGGTTTCGAGGCGGGCCTTGAGCTTGGGGAGGGTGAGGTCGGGGCCGATCTTTCCGCCGGGGTGGAAGATCTGTTCGCCGTCCTTGTTGAGGTCGCCGGGGCGGCCGACGGCGTAGCCGAGGAGGTCTCCGGACGGTCCGCGGCGGGGTTTGACCGCGATGCCCATGGCTTCGAGGTAGGAGAGGAGTTCCTCGGCGTTGCCGGCGTGGGGGATGGCGGCGCGGATGCGTTCCTGGAGCCAGTCGCGGCTGGTCTGTTCCCAACCGAGGCGTTCGGCCTTGTGCATCTCGGCCTGGGTGGGCCGGCGCCCGGCCGTGCGGTCGCCCTTCTTCAGCTGGCGCAGGCCGTAGTCGGTCTCGATCTGGCGGCAGGCGTCGCCGACGCGGATGCCGCTGTCGTGGAGCCTGGGGCGGCGGCCGTCCTCTCGGACGGTGGTGGCGAGGATGTGGATGTGGTCGTCGGCGTGGCGTACGGCGATCCACCGGCAGGCCAGGTCGTCGCCGGCCGGGGCGATGCCGGCGGCCTCGACGATCCGCTGGGCGATCTCGGCCCACTCGACGTCGGAGAGGTGACGGTCTTCGGGGGCGGTGCGGACGGGGCAGTGCCAGACGTGGTCGGTGACCTTCTTGCCGAACTCGCTGTTCCGAAGATGGACGGGCTCGTCGAGGTGGCGGGCGAGCTGGGTGAGGGTGGCGTCGGGGTCGCGTCCGGGGTCGGGCATGCCGAGCATGGCGAAGCCGGCGACGATGTGCGGGTCGGTGTGCTCGTCGTGGCGGCCGGGGCCGTAGAGGTAGGCGAGCAGGCCACGGGTGTTGGACCCGGCCGATTTGATGGCGGCGATCACGCGGCCAGGTCCTTCCTGGATTCGGTCGGTTCGCGCAGGGCCTCGGCGATCAGCTCCAGCAGGCGGTGCAGCTCATCGAGGCGGTGGCGGATGTCGGGCGGGGTGAGGTCACTGTTGAGGGCGCGGGCGATCTGGTTGACGTTGACGCCGATCCGGTTGAGCTCGCGCAGCACCTGGGCGCGGAACATGTGGGTACGGCGGCGGTCCTCGGACAGCGGCAGGTTCGCGGTGAACTGGCCGGTGATGAAGGCGAGGACGATGTCGGCGGCAAAGCCGGATTCCCCCTTGTAGCCGTGCTCGGCGGCGGCCTCCTGGAGGTCGGCGTGCTCGTCGCCGGTGAACCACAGCGGTCCGACGCGTACGGTCCGCTTGGTGCCGGTGAAACGGCGGATCGCCGGCTGGACGCTCTGCACCGCTCGCTCGCCGACCGGAGGATCGGCGGCGAGTGCGGGGCGGAGGATCTGCTGCTGGACGGCGTGGAGCTCGTCCTGGTCGGAGCCGCCCTCGGCCCCGACCTCCCGGACCGGCGCCCCCTGGCGTCGGGCCGTCTCCGCCACCCCCGGGGCGGAGACCCCCGAAGACCGGCCTTGAGTCGGACTCGGGGTACTACTGGCTCCGCCAGGGGCCGTCCGTCCGAACGCGCTCCGCAAACGGTTCATGAACGTAGGCGACTTCGGCTGGAGGGACGCCGTGTCGGTGCCGGTAGTGGCGTCGTCGTGGGAGTCACGGGGCACGGGCGTTCTCCGATGTGTGGGACAGGGGCGGGTGCTGGGGGCACGGGGAGGGCATGTGTGCGTATCCACAGGAGCGGCCCCTAGGGTGTGGACAAGGCCGTGGTTGGGGTGGTCGGAAGGGTTCCGACCACCCCAACCGGGCTCAGGGTCCGGACGGTCAGGAGGTTTCGGAAGGGGCCTTCGCCTCGGCCCGGAGGATCTTCATGACCTCGGTCAGTCGCTCGCCGGCCATGCCGAGTCCCTGGTCCCGAGCGGCCTTCTTGACGATGGCTCGCGACAGCTCGCCCTGCTCAGCGGCAGCGGCACGGCCGATCTCGACCAGGTCCTCCAGCGAGGCGTCCGGTGGACGTCCGCCTCGCCGCTTGGCCGCCGTATCCCCGGCAGGCTGTTCCGGAGCCTCGGTGGTGGTCTCACGGGTGATCAGGATGTGGAGGTGGACCGCGCCTGCCAGGGCAAGCGGCGCGATGGTGGAGAGGACGCCCACGGTGGCGTCGCCCAGGTACAGGCCGCCGGATGTGACCTGTTGGTTGAGGCGGAGAGCGTGCAGGGCGTTCGCCCAGATGCTCGCCACGGTGGCTGTTCCGAACAGGGTCCACACGTAGAGGCGGGCTCGGAACGGGGCGGCGCGCAGAACGAGGAGGGCTCGTACCCCGTAGGCGATGAACCCGTCGATCACGAGCGGGAAGAGGTAGGTGAGGAACCCGCGGATGTGGATGGCGACGGCCATCTGCTGGAGTGCGTCGTACGAGAGGGCACATGCGGCGGCGCCGAGGGTGAGGATCGCGGCGCGGTCCCATCCGGTCGCCTGGTGGGCTGTGTAGTGGTGGTCGGGTATGGCAGGGGTGCTCAAGCGGGAGGCTCCTGTGGTGGTGCGTGATGTGTCTTGGGCGTCTTGGCCGTTGCAAGCGCAGGTCAGGGCCGGTACGGCAGGTCCGGCCGGTGTCCGTCTTGGCCCCGCCCGCTGAGGATCAGGGGCGAGGACGGTACGAGGCTGTCTTCCGTCTTGGCCTCATGGCCGGTGACCTGCGGCGATACGGCGCGTACGCCTGGGACGGCACGAGACGGATGCGGGCAACGCCCCAGCGTCTACGCGGGCAGCTGTGATCGTGTTGCCGTCTTGGGGCCGGTTGCCGTCTTGCGCGTATGCCCTCTGACCTGCGCGATCACGGCAGGGACGGCAAGGACGGCAACCAGCGGGGGCGGGGCAGGGTCAGCCCTGCGGGAGGGTGGCCGCGGCGTCGACCGGGTGAACGGTCGGGCAGTAGCGGCGCCAGGGGTCGAGGAACTTGTTACGCATGTAGCCCTTGCGCTGGGTTCCGTCGGCGATGCGGACGTTTCCGGGCTTGATGCCGAACTGCCGGAGCATCGAGCCGAGGTCACGTGGGCTCAGCCCGCTGCGCCCCCACTCAGCCCATGGGCTCTCCGGGTCCTGGCGCAGGTGGTGGATCAGCTCCTCCGTGGAGAGGCTGTCGACCTCGCGCTGGGCGACGAAGACGCGCCGGATGTCGGCCAGGATGCGGGCCCCGCTGGGGTGCTCCTCCTCTGCCGCCGCCTCGGCGGAGACCATCTGCTCGCACGCGGTACGGGCCCGGCGCGGCCAGGTGCCGGCGGCGAGGTCGGCGACGATGACGAGCGGTTCCCAGGTGTCTGCGGCCCGGTCCTCGACCGGCATCGCCGGTTCCAGGTCGGCGGCCTCGTCCAGCAGGGGCCTCGCCCAGGCGGCAATACGGTCACGCAGGCCGTGCAGGGCAGGGATATCGCGCCGTGACCGGAAGGGGCGGACGGTCTCGCCTTCCGCCCGTCGGCGCATGCGGATGACCACCGACCGGTCCATGATCGTGTCGGGCAGGTCACCGATCCCTGCGATGGCCGCCATGGCGAAGGTGGCGAACCGGTGGGGCGTGTGATCGTTGCCGACCACCCGTGTCACGTACCGGTTGCGCTGATGGCCGGCGTTCAGCAGGCCGCGCATCTCCTCGTTCTTCTCCGCCTGCTTTGGCGTGCCAAAAATTGTGTCCGCCTCGTCCACCAGGAGCGTGGGCGGCTCCTCGGTGATGGAGCGGAAGACCGCCGCCGGCGTGGTGTTGATGGTGAGCATCGGCTCGTGGACCGTCTCGGTCAGCACGTCCAGCAGCCGCGACTTGCCGCACCGCTTCGCCGGCCCCACCACCGCCAGGCGCGGGGCGTGCTGCCACGCGGGCTGCAGATGCGTCGCCGCCACCCACAAGGTGACCGCGTCGAGCGCCTGCTCGGAGGGGAGGATGACGAACTTCGATATCTGCGCACGCAGTTCGTCGAGCAGCTCCGATCCGTGTGTCGGCTCCGGATCTGCCTGTTCCGTCTCGGGACACCGCTTGGGGTCGAGGTCGGACCGTTCATTTTCGGGACACCGCTCGGCGGGCGGCGAGGTCTGCGCCGGGTCGCCGGCGGCCTGGCCGGTCTCGGATATGGTCAGGCCCGGCTGGCCGGGCTTGGCGACCGGCGGCCACTCGGGCCTGTCAGGGGCGGAATAGGGCTGGGGTTCGGGGTGTTCCACAGGGCAGCTCCTCGTCTGGCGGTGGCGGGCTCGCACGCCCTTACCGCCGGGTTGGTTCTTCCAGGGCCGTTCGGGGTTGCTCGGGCCTCCGGCGTCGCACCGCCGGGGGCCCATCCCCTTCTCGCGGGCAGCAGGCCACCGCGAGGGAACACGGACAGTACGTACACGCCTGGCCACAGTCCAGCGCTTCTGTGTCAGCTCAGCGCAGAACGGCCTGCTAGGTTGCCTCGCCCTCAAGCGGCCAGCCCCAGCAGATTGAGCAGATCCGCGGTCACCACGCGGTACGCCTTGCCCAGTCGCAGGACCTTGCACGGGTACTCGCCCCGCTTGGCCAGCTCGTAACCCTTGCTCCGCCCGAGACCCAGCGCACGGTTGCCTGTGTCCAGGTCAACGGCAGCAGGAAGGGCCAGCAGCTCCTCGCGAACCATCCCCGTCAGCCTGGCCCCTGTCGCGTTGTCGCGCACGCAGCGCTCCTCTCGTACAGCCGTCGGCGAACGCGGTCATCACATCCGGCTCCGGGCTACGAGGAACAAGTGTGATCGAGCTACTGTGTCGTCATGACACAACGCGGATTCGATGATGAAGACGAGGACGACATCCCCGAGTGGGTGGACCAGGTCATGGCGACCGTGGCCAAGGAGGTGAGACGACGCAGGAAGGAATTGGGGATGAGCGCACAGAGCCTGGCCGATGCCTGCGAGAAGATCGGCCATCCGATCCCACGCAACGTGATCGCCAACATGGAGTCCGGACGCCGAGCCAGCCTCCCCCTGGTCGACGTCATGGTGCTGGCCGAGGCGCTCCACACGAACCCGATCTGCCTGATCTACCCCGTCGGCTATGTCGAGCGGGTCCAGAAACTCCCCCTGCGGCCCAGCGAGCAGACCTGGGACGCCATGCAGTGGTTCACCGGCGCCGAACCCGGCGAACCGCTCGCCCTGGACCTCATGCTGCGCCTGTTCCACCAGCACGAGAGCGAGCAGCGGGCCTTGAGCGCGGCCGAGTCCAGCGAGCAGGACGAAGCCTGGAAGGCCAAGTCGGCCAGCGATGCCACTCAACGCGAAGAGGCCCTCAGCGCCCAAGCCTTCTACGCCGAGAGGGCCGCGCTCGCCAAAGAGCGGCTGCGCCACATTCGCACCACCATCCGCGAGGAGGGCGGCACGCCCCCAATGCTGCTGCCGTCCCGGTTCACGAGCCCGTTCGACGACAACAACCACCTGGAGGAAGACTTTTGAAGGGTTCCACCTACCGCCGCTGCTCCTGCCGCGACCCCAAGACCGGCAAGGAGCTCGGCACTTCCTGCCCCAAGCGCAACAGCAGGAATCACTGCACCTACTCCATACGCCAGGAGCTGCCGCCCCGTGAGGACGGCAGTAGGCGGTCTTTTGCCCGTGGCGGGTACACCAACGCCAAGACGGCTCAGGCCGACCTCGACCACGTGCGCGCCCTGCTCGGGCTCGCCGAGGTCGATGACCCCGAAGGCATCCAGCTGCTTGCCGAGATGCTGTCGGAGGTCAGTGGCGAGAAGCTGCCCCTGCCCGACGTGGAAGAAACCCGGCGGCGACTCAAGGCCGGCCAGGACCTCGTCGGAAGTCTGACCGTGACCGAGTGGCTGGACCGGTGGCTCGCGGGCAAGCGGATCCGGAAGTCGGGCATCAACCGGTACGAGACGGACATCCGCGTGCACCTCAAGCCTCACATCGGCCACCGGCGTCTCGACCGGCTGTGTCAGCCACCTGAGCGACATGTTCACCGCGATCACCGACGCCAACGCCGAGATCCTGGAGCAGAACGCCCAGCGGCGTGCGGCGGTCGAGGAGTTGGCGACCGTCCCGTGGAAGGGTGTGGCGAACCGCGCCCGCCGCAAGGCGATGAAGGCGGCGATCGACGCGATGCCGGCCTTCCGCCGCGTCACCGGCCCCGCCACGCGCCAGCACATCAAGGCCACGCTCCGCGCGTCCCTCAACGACGCGATCGGGCAGCAGATCATCACGTTCAACCCGGCGGCCCACGTCGAGATCGACCCGGTGCGCAAGCCGAAGGCGCTCGTATGGACGGACGAACGGGTCGCCAAGTGGGAGCAGACCGGCGAGAAGCCGTCCCCCGTGATGGTCTGGACGCCGGAACAGACCGGCGCCTTCCTCGACTTCGTCGCCGAGGACCGGCTGTACGCGATGTGGCACCTGATCGCCTTCCGCGGCCTGCGTCGTGGCGAAGCGTGCGGACAGCCGTGGTCGGAGACCAACCTCGACCGGCACTCCCTCACGGTCACCGGCCAGCTCGTGCAGGACGGCTGGGAGGTCGAGGCGTCCGAACCGAAGACGGACAGCGGCTTCCGCGTCGTGGCCCTGGACGACGACACCGTCCACGTCCTGAAGCGGCACCGCGAGCAGCAGGAGGCCGACCGCGCCGAGTGGGGCTCGGCCTGGGTGAACACCGGGCTCGTCTTCACCCAGGAGGACGGTTCCTGGCTCCACCCGGGCAAGGTCACCGACCTCTTCGAGCGGCTCGTGGCGGCCTCCGGACTGCCGCCGATCCGGCTGCACGATCTCCGACACGGGGCGGCGACGCTCATGCTGGCCGCCGACATCGACATCAAGATCGTGTCGGACACGCTCGGGCACAGCGACACCCGGATCACGCGCGACATCTACCAGAGCGTGCTCCCCCACGTCGGCAAGAGCGCCGCCGAGGCCACCGCAAAGCTCGTCCCCCTCCAGCGCAAGGCCGGGCAGGAAGAGCAGGTCCGCAAGGCCGCCAAGGAGGCCAAGCGGGCCGCGAAGGCGAAGGCCAAGGGGAAGAAGAAGGGCAAGGCCAAGAAGGCCGCGAATAAGGGCTGACGCCCCTCCGCTCACGCATCGCTCACGCAGGCAAAGTCACCGCACCTCGACCGTGTGACGCGTCACGCCCCGAGCAACAGAAAACCCCAGGTCACGGGCAATGTGACCTGGGGTTTCTCTGAGCCGCCTTCGGGATTCGAACCCGAGACCTACGCATTACGAGTGCGTTGCTCTGGCCAACTGAGCTAAGGCGGCATCCTGCGGACGAAAAGATCCGTCCCCGTGGGGACACGCTCTCATCAGCAGCGGCGCCAAGTCTACAGGGTTCCTCGGGGTGCCTCGCACCACCTCCACCGGCGCCCGGGCGGGCCCGGCACCGCCCCCGGGGCCCCGCCCCGGGACCGGCGCCGGAGGCCGTCAGCAGCGCTTGCCGTCCTTCGGGACCGTGCCCTCCAGGAGGTAGGTGTTGATCGCGGTGTCGATGCAGTCGCTGCCGCGCCCGTACGCCGTGTGGCCGTCGCCCTCGTAGGTCAGCAGGGTGCCGGAGGACAGCTGGTCCGCGAGGCTCTCGGACCACTTGTAGGGGGTGGCCGGGTCGCGGGTGGTGCCGACGACCACGATCGGGGCCGCGCCCTCGGCCGTGATGCGGTGGGCCTTGCCGGTCGCCTGCTCGGGCCAGTAACCGCAGTTCAGCGAGGCGTACGCGAAGCCCTTGCCGAAGACCGGGGACGCCTTCTCGAACTCCGGGACCGCCGCCTCGACCGCCTCGGTCGAGTCGAAGGCTGCGGGCAGGTCCAGGCAGTTCACGGCCGCGTTGGCGAACATCAGGTTCGCGTACGAGCCGTCCGAGCCGCGCTCGTAGTAACTGTCGGCCATCGCGAGCAGGGGCGCGCCGTCGCCCCGCTGGGCGGCGGTCAGGGCGGAGCGGAGCTGGGGCCAGGCGCCCTCGTCGTACATGGCGGAGATCACGCCCGTGGTGGCCAGGGCCTCGCCCAGCGGGCGGCTCTCGCCGGTCGGGACCGGTTCCGTGTCGAGCTGCTCGAAGAACGCCTTGAGCCGGTCGGTCGCGTCCGCCACCGAGGTGGTGCCGAGCGGGCAGTCCGCCTGCTTCACGCAGTCGGCCGCGAAGGCCCGGAACGCCGTCTCGAAGCCGGCCGTCTGGTCGCGGTTCAGCTCACGCGCGGGCAGGGCCGGGTCCAGGGCGCCGTCCAGGACGAGCCGCCCGGTCCGGTCCGGGAACAGCTCGGCGTACGTCGCGCCGAGGAAGGTGCCGTACGAGGCCCCGACGTAGTGCAGCTTCTCGTCGCCGAGGATCGCGCGGAGGATGTCCATGTCCCGGGCCGCCTCCACGGTCGAGACATGCGGCAGGACCTTGCCCGAACGCTTCTCGCATCCCGCCGCGAACTTCTTGTACGCGGCGGTCAGCTCCGATGCCTCGGCGCTGTCGTCGGGCGTCTGGTCGACCTGTGTGTACGCGTCCATCTCCGGACCGGTCAGACACTCCACGGGCGCGCTGCGGGCCACGCCGCGCGGGTCGACGGCGACCATGTCGTACCGGGCGCGCACCGGGGCGGGGTAGCCGATGCCCGCGTACGCCTGGAGGTAGCCGACCGCGGAGCCGCCCGGTCCGCCCGGGTTCACCAGCAGGGAGCCGATCCGCTCGCCGGGTCCGGTGGCCTTCTTGCGGGCGACGGCCAGGTCGATGGACTCGCCGTCGGCGTCCGCGTAGTCCAGCGGCGCCTTCATCGTGGCGCACCCGAAACCGGGCACACCGCACTCGCGCCACGTCAGCTTCTGCGAGTAGTACGGCTCCAGTTCGGCGGCCGGGGCCGCCTGGCCCGACTGCTGGGCGCCGGTGGAAGCGGAACCGCCCGAGGCGTCGCCGCTGCAGCCGGAGAGGAACAGGCCGGCCGTGGCCAGCGGAAGGGTGAGGGTGCGGAACAGGCGCCTGGTGTCCATCCCCCGGAGCGTAATCGCCGGCGGCGGCGGTTGCGCATCCCCTGCCGGGGCGGGTCCGTGCTCGTACGGGTGACGTCCCCGGGCCTGCGGGACAGAAGGCGGGACGGAGGGCGGAACGGGGCCGGGCCCGCGTCAGTCCGAACGCCCCGGGCCCGCGTCAGTCCGAGCGGAGGGCCACCGCCATCGCCTCGACCGCGAGAAGCGGCGCCACGTTGCCGTCCAGCGCGTCCCGGCAGGCGACGATCGCCTCGATACGGCGCAGGGTCGTCTCGGGACGGGACGCGCGGGCCACCCGGTCGAGCGCCTCCCGGACGTCGCCGTTGGCGAGCGCGATCCCTGAGCCGAGCTGGAGGGCGAGCACATCGCGGTAGAAGCCGGTCAGGTCGGAGAGCGCGAGATCGAGGCTGTCGCGCTGGGCCCGGGTCCTGCGGCGCTTCTGCTTGTCCTCCAGCTCCTTCATCACCCCCGCCGTGCCGCGCGGCATCCGCCCGCCCTGCGCCGCGCCCAGCGCCGCCTTCAGGTCCTCTGTCTCCTTGCCGTCGACCTCCTCGGCGAGCTGTGCCGCGTCCTCGGCCGCCGCGTCGACGAGTTCCTGCGCGGCCTTGAGGCACTGGCCGATGTCGTCCACACGGAGGGGCAGCTTGAGGACGGTGGCGCGGCGGGCGCGGGCGCGCTCGTCGGTGGCGAGCCGGCGGGCGCGGGCGATGTGGCCCTGGGTGGCGCGGGCCGCCGCCTCGGCCGCCGCGGGCTCGACGCCGTCCCGCCGGACGAGGGCGTCCGCGACGGCCCGCACCGAGGGGGTGCGCAGCGTCAGCAGCCGGCACCGCGAACGGATCGTGGGCAGGACGTCCTCGATGGACGGCGCGCAGAGCAGCCAGACGGTCCGGGGGGCGGGCTCCTCGACGGCCTTCAGGACGGCGTTGGCCGACTTCTCGTTCAGCCGCTCGGCGTCCTCGACGAGGATCACCTGCCAGCGCCCGCCGGCGGGCGAGGTGAAGGACTTGCGGACGGTGTCGCGCATGTCGTCGACGAGGATCTGGGTGCCGACGGCGGCGATCGAGCTGACATCCGCGTGGGTACCGAGGAGCGCGGTGTGGCAGCCGTCACAGAAGCCGCAGCCGGGCGCGCCGCCGAGGGCGCGGTCGGGGCTGGTGCACTGGAGGGCGGCGGCGAAGGCCCGGGCGGCGGTGACCCGGCCGGAGCCGGGCGGTCCGGTGAACAGCCAGGCGTGCGTCATCCTGGACCCGGCCGGGGCGGGCTCGCCCCGCTCGTGCGCGGTGACGAGCGCGTCGGCGTCCCGCGCGGCGGCCTCCAGCTGCTCCTGGAGCCGCTCCTGGCCGACCATGTCGTCCCAAACGGCCACGGGCCGCCACCACCTTTCGCCTGCGGCCTCCCATTGTGGTCCAGCCGACTGACAACGGAGGACGCGGGCGGGGGCGCCCGGGGGCGCCGTTCACCGGGGCCCGGGCCCGCCCCGGCTCGGGGACGCCACGGCCCGGGTCCGGGCTGACCCGGTCGCCCCGGCGGGCCACGGACCGGGACCCCGGACCCGGGTGCGAACGCGATCGGTCCAGCCCCGCCCCCGGGCCGCCGCCGACCGGGACCCAGCCCCGCACCGGAAAGGACCCGGGCCGGGCGCGGGACCCCCGTTGGTCCCGGCCCGGCCCGTTCCGTGTGCCGTCAGCGGCGCCCGCGTCCGCCCCGCCGGTCGTCCTCGTCCTCGTGCGGGCCGAGGAGTTCGTCCGCCAGCGTCGGAAGGTCGTCCAGCGGAGTCTCCTCCGCCCAGTCGGAGCGGCGCCGGGGCCGCTCCGCCGTGGTCTCCGACCCGTCCGGGTCGATCTGCGGGAGCTCGCGGGTGCGCTCGGCCGCGCTCTCCGAGGCCGCCCCCGACCGCTCGTCGCGGAAGAAGTCCGCCGGAACACGGTCCGCCGGGTCGTCACCGCGACGCCCGTCCCGCACCGGCGGCAGCTTCGCCGTCTCGTCGGCGGCACGACGCCCGCCACCGCTCCCGGCGGCCTCGCCCGGGACCCGGGGCAGCACCGAGGTCTCGGCCTCGTTCGGCACCTTGGGCAGGACGGACGTCTCCGCGTCGTCCCGGGCCGCGTCGTCCCGGGCCGCGTCGTTCGGGGCCGGGTCGTTCGGGGCCGGGTCGTTCGGGGCCGCCGGAACCTTCGGCAGCACCGAGGTCTCGGCGTCACCGCCGCGCGGCGCGCGCCGCGAGCGCGTGTCCGCCGGGCCTGCCTGGCCTGCCGCGTCGTCCGGCACCTTGCGGAGCACCGTCGTCGCGTCGTCGGCCGGGGGCGTGCCCGGGCGGGGCACCTCCTGGGTGATCTCCTCCGGAGGGGTCTCCGGCGCGGCCTGCGCCGACCGCCCCGGGTCCGGCTGCACGACCGGCGTCGCGACGGTCACCTCGTTGGCCGAAGCAGATGCAGAAGCAGATGCAGAAGCCGATCCCGATGCCGCCCCGGCCGCAGAGGCCGCCGACGCCGCAGCCGCCGCCTCGGCGGCCCGCCGTGCCTCCTCCGCCTTCAGCAGCGCCTCCTCCGCCTTGCGCTGCTTCTCCAGCCGGCGCGCCTCGGCCTCGGCCCGCAGCCGGGCCTCCTCCTCCGCCTGCCGGCGCAGGCGCTCCTGCTCCTCCTGGCGGGCCTTCTCCTCCGCCTCACGCCGCCGGCGCTCCTCCTCGGCGCGCAGACGTGCCTCCTCGGCCCGCTGACGGGCCTCCTCCGCCTGGCGCTCGGCCTCACGGCGGCGGGCTTCCTCCTCCTCGCGGCGCTTGCGCTCCTCCTCCTCGGCGCGCAGCCGGGCCAGCTGCTCCTGGCGCTCCCGCTCCAGCCGCTCCTCCTCCGCCTTCCGGCGGGCCTCCTCCTCGGCCCGGCGCCGCGCCTCCTCCTCGGCCTTGCGGCGGGCCTCCTCCTGGGCCCGGATCTCGGCCTCGGAGAGGGGCAGCAGCCGGTCCAGCCGGTGGCGCACCACCGTGGTGACGGCCCCCGGCTCCTGCCCGGCGTCGACGATCAGATAACGGCCGGGGTCGGCCGCGGCCAGCGTCAGGAACCCGGTGCGGACCCGGCGGTGGAACTCGGCCGGCTCCGACTCCAGCCGGTCCGGCGCCTCCGTGAACCGCTCTCGCGCGGTCTCCGGGTCGACGTCGAGCAGCACGGTCAGATGCGGGACGAGTCCGCCGGTGGCCCAGCGCGAGATCCGGGCGATCTCGGTGGGGGCCAGGTCGCGGCCCGCGCCCTGGTAGGCGACGGAGGAGTCGATGTAGCGGTCCGAGATGACGATCGCACCGCGGTCGAGCGCGGGCCGCACCACGGAGTCCACGTGCTCGGCGCGGTCGGCCGCGTAGAGCAGGGCCTCGGCCCGGTTGGACAGGCCGGCGCTGGAGACGTCGAGCAGGATCGAGCGGAGTCGCTTGCCGATCGGCGTCGCACCGGGCTCGCGGGTGACGACGACCTCGTGGCCCTTGGCCCTGATCCACTCGGCGAGGGCCTCCACCTGGGTGGACTTGCCCGCGCCGTCGCCGCCCTCGACCGCGATGAAGAAGCCGTTCGACGCGGGCTTCTGCGCCGGGTCGGCCCCGCCGCGCAGCGCGTCGCGCAGGTCGTGGCGGAGCGGGACGCCGGAGCGGTCGTCCGTCTTGGCGAGGACGAGCGCGGCGACGGGCAGCAGCAGCGCGCCCACCAGCATCAGCGTGAACGCCGCCCCGCCGTGCGCGAACACGAAGTCGCCGCCGGCGAGCCGGTGCGGGCCGATCGCGGCGGCCACCAGCGGGGCCACGACGGCGGCGAGCCCGATGCAGACACGGACGACGGCCTGGAGGTGGTCGGTGAGGCGTGCGCGGCGCGGCTCCTCGGTCTCCTGGTCGACGAGGGTGTGCCCGGTGTTCGCGGCGACACCCGCCGCGACACCCGCGAGCAGCGCGAGGAACAGTACGGTCGCGGTGTCGGGCACCAGGCCCATCGCCAGCAGGGAGATACCCGTGACGGTGATCGCCAGGGCGAGGACCCTGCGCCGCGAGAGGCCGGGGAGTACGGCCCCGGCCGCCCGGATGCCGATACCGGTGCCGCCGGTGAGGGCGAGGACCAGCAGGGCGAAGGCGGCGGGCCCGGCGCCGAGGTCGACCGCGTGGAGGACCGCGAGGGCGACGGCCGAGGCGATCGCGGCGGAGACGGAGGCGCAGGCCAGGACGAAGAGCGGGATTCCGCCGGTCCGCCCCTTGTCGGGCGTGCGGCCCGTGCGCCTGCCCGCGCCCGTGCCCTTGTCCTTGCTGCCGGTGGCCTTGTCCTTGCCGCCGGCGGCAAGGACCTCGGCCTGGTCGGCGCCGGTCTCCCGGGCCCGCGCGACGGTGGCCTCGCCCGCGGACGGGCGGCGCAGCCCCTCCAGCGGCGAACGGGGCCGGGGCGTCTGGGCGTCGGGGAACTGGACGAAGGAGAGGGTGGAGACCGATGCGGCGAAGAGGCCGGCCGCGAGGTAGGAGCCCAGCGCCGCCTGGTGCAGCGTGAACCACTCGATGCCGGTGCCGAGCAGATTGCCGATCAGGGTCGCGACGAGAAGCGCGGCCGCGGCGGCCGGGACGACGGCGAAGCCGGTGCGGATCCACAGCCTGCGCAGCGCGTCGAGGTGGTCGGGCAGCGGCCGGACGGCGGCGCCCTCCAGCGGCGGCGCCGGCAGCAGGGCCGGGGCCGCGCCGTCGCGGGAGATGGTCCAGAAGCGTTCGGCGACCCCGGCGACGAAGCCGGTGACCAGCAGGATCGCCAGCGCGTTGGCGGGCGTCCAGTCGAGCCACAGGGGCGCGACGACGAAGAGCGCGACCCGCAGACCGTCCGCGCCGATCATGGTCCAACGCCGGTCGAGCGGTCCGCTCGGGGCGGTCAGGGAGGTCATCGGGCCCAGCAGCACGGCGCCGAAGAGCACCGTGGCCAGCACCCGGGCGCCGAGGACGGCGGCGACGGCGAAGGCCGCGCCCCGGTATCCGCTGCCGAAGGTCTCCGAGGCGACCCCCGCCTGGAGGGCGAGCAGCAGGAGGACGAGGACGCCGAGTGCGTCCCCGGTCCCGCCCACCGCCTGCGCGTTCCACAACCGCCGCAGCGGCTGCCCGCGCAGCAGGGCGCGTACGGCCCGCTCCCGCGAGTCCGCGGCGAGGGCTTCGGAATCAGAGGCGTCGGAAGCAGTCTCCACAGCGGTACCGGTGACCGCGTGCTGCTCGGCTGGCTGCTCGGCTCGCGTCATCCGCCCAGCCTATCGGGAGCGGTCCGCTCCCCGGCGGGGTGCCCGAACACACGGACGCATTGTCGAGAGCTTGTGAAGGGCCCGTGTCCGACGGCGGACACGGGCCCTGCAGGGACGCTCCTGCGCCCGGCGGTCCTACTCCTCGGCCGACCCGGCCGAGGAGGCGGAAGACGCGGTCTTCCCGGCGGTGGTCCTGGCCGCCGTCTTCTTCGCCGCTGCCTTGGCGGCGGTCGTCCCGGACGCGGCCGTCTTCGACGCCGTCGTCCTGGACGCCGTCGTCTTCTTCGCGGCCGTTTTCGCGGTGGTGGTCTTCTTCGCCGCGGTCTTCTTGGCCGCCGTCTTCTTCGCGGGGGCCTTCTTCGCGGGGGCCTTCTTCGCGGGGGCCTTCTTGGCCGTCTTCTTCTTGGCCGGGCCCTTCGCCCGCTTCTCGGCGAGCAGCTCGTAGCCGCGCTCCGGAGTGATCTCCTCGACGCTGTCGCCGGTCCGCAGGGTCGCGTTGGTCTCGCCGTCGGTGACGTACGGGCCGAAGCGGCCGTCCTTGACGACCACCGGACGCTCGCTGACCGGGTCGGTGCCCAGCTCCTTCAGCGGCGGCTTGGCGGCGGCCCGGCCGCGCTGCTTCGGCTGCGCGTAGATCGCCAGCGCCTCGTCCTGAGTGATCGTGAAGAGCTGCTCCTCGGTCTCCAGGGAGCGCGAGTCGGTGCCCTTCTTCAGGTAGGGGCCGTAGCGGCCGTTCTGCGCGGTGATCTCGACGCCCTCGGCGTCGGTGCCGACCACCCGCGGCAGGGACATCAGCTTGAGCGCGTCCGCCAGCGTGACCGTGTCCAGGGACATCGACTTGAAGAGCGAGGCGGTGCGCGGCTTGACCGCGTTCTTCCCGGTCTTCGGGGTGCCCTCGGGCAGCACCTCGGTGACGTACGGGCCGTAGCGGCCGTCCTTGGCGACGATCTGGCGGCCGGTCTCCGGGTCCGTGCCCAGCTCGAAGTCGCCGCTCGGCTTGGCGAGGAGTTCCTCGGCCAGCTCCACGGTCAGCTCGTCGGGGGCGAGGTCGTCGGGGACGTCGGCGCGCTGGTGCCCCTCGGCGTCCTTCTCCCCGCGCTCCACGTACGGGCCGTACCGGCCGACGCGCAGCTTGATGTCGTTGCCGACGGGGAAGCTGGAGATCTCCCGGGCGTCGATCGCGCCGAGGTCGGTGACCAGTTCCTTGAGGCCGCCGAGATGGTCGCCGTCGCCGTTGCCCGCCTCGGAGGCGGCGCCGGCCGCGTCGCCCTCGCCGAAGTAGAAACGCTTCAGCCACGGCACCGCCTGCGCCTCGCCGCGCGCGATGCGGTCGAGGTCGTCCTCCATCCGGGCCGTGAAGTCGTAGTCGACGAGCCGGCCGAAGTGCTTCTCCAGCAGGTTGACCACGGCGAAGGAGAGGAACGAGGGGACGAGGGCCGTCCCCTTCTTGAAGACGTAGCCGCGGTCGAGGATCGTGCCGATGATCGACGCGTATGTCGACGGGCGGCCGATCTCCCGCTCCTCCAGCTCCTTGACCAGCGAGGCCTCGGTGTAGCGGGCGGGCGGCTTGGTGGCGTGGCCGTCGACCGAGATCTCCTCGGCGGACAGCGCGTCGCCCTCGGTGACCTGCGGCAGGCGGCGCTCGCGGTCGTCCAGCTCGGCGTTGGGGTCGTCCGCGCCCTCGACGTACGCCTTCATGAAGCCGTGGAAGGTGATCGTCTTGCCGGACGCGGTGAACTCGGCGTCCCGGCCGTCAGAGGCGCGGCCGCCGATCTTCACGGTGACGCTGTTGCCGGTCGCGTCCTTCATCTGGGAGGCGACGGTCCGCTTCCAGATCAGCTCGTAGAGGCGGAACTGGTCCCCGCTCAGGCCGGTCTCCGCCGGGGTGCGGAAGCGGTCGCCGGAGGGGCGGATCGCCTCGTGCGCCTCCTGCGCGTTCTTGACCTTGCCGGCGTAGGTGCGCGGCTTCTCCGGCAGGTAGTCCGAGCCGTAGAGCTGGGTCACCTGGGCGCGGGCCGCCGCGACGGCGGTGTCGGACAGCGTGGTCGAGTCCGTACGCATGTAGGTGATGAAGCCGTTCTCGTACAGCTTCTGCGCGACCTGCATGGTCGCCTTCGCCCCGAAGCCCAGCTTGCGGGACGCCTCCTGCTGGAGGGTCGTGGTGCGGAACGGGGCGTACGGCGAGCGGCGGTACGGCTTGGACTCGACCGAGCGGACCGCGAAGGTCGTCTCCGCGAGGGCGGCGGCGAGCGCGCGGGCGTTCGCCTCGTCGAGGTGGAGGACCTGCTCGCTCTTGAGCCGGCCGTCGGGGCCGAAGTCGCGGCCCTGTGCCACGCGGCGGCCGTCGACCGTGTTCAGTCGGGCCGTGAAGACGGAGGGGTCGGAGCTGTCGCCCTTGCGGCCGGTGGCGAAGGTGCCGGTCAGGTCCCAGTACTCGGCGGAGCGGAAGGCGATGCGCTCGCGCTCCCGCTCGACGACGAGCCGGGTGGCGACGGACTGCACACGGCCGGCGGAGAGCCGGGGCATGACCTTCTTCCACAGGACCGGCGAGACCTCGTAGCCGTAGAGGCGGTCGAGGATGCGGCGGGTCTCCTGGGCGTCGACCATGCGCTTGTTGAGCTCGCGCGGATTGGCGACGGCCTCGCGGATCGCGTCCTTGGTGATCTCGTGGAAGACCATCCGGTGGACGGGGACCTTCGGCTTCAGGACCTCCAGGAGGTGCCACGCGATGGCTTCGCCCTCGCGGTCCTCATCGGTGGCGAGGAAGAGTTCGTCGGACTCGGCGAGCTGCTCCTTGAGCTTCCTGACCTGCGCCTTCTTGTCGGCGTTGACGACATAGATGGGCTGGAAGTCATGTTCGACGTCGACCCCGAGGCGGCGCACCTCGCCGGTGTACTTCTCCGGGACCTCGGCGGCCCCGTTCGGCAGGTCGCGGATGTGCCCGACGCTCGCCTCGACGACATAGCCGGGGCCGAGATAGCCCTTGATCGTCTTCGCCTTGGCAGGCGACTCGACGATCACGAGTCGGCGGCCGCCCTGTGCGGTCTCGCTGGTCGGGGACAACTTCGCTCTTCTCTCCGGTCGACATCCGATGGGCGCTCACAGCGGCGCGGCACGCGGCACCGGTGTGGGTGCGAGCGCGACGGCACTGCTGTGACGCTGCTGTCGCTGCGGAGTGTGACGGTACAACCCGCCCCCGTGTCAAACGGCAAAAGCCCGCAACGGCCACTCGAACGGTAACCCGACTCCGGCGGTTTGTGCCGCCCGGACCGGTACGCCGTCCGTCACGTCGTCCGTCACCTCGTCCGTTGCGTCGGCCGTTGCGTCGTCCGTTGCCGGGCCTGTCGGAGCCCTCGTCAGAGACGTCCGAAGCACCACACCCCGGCGGCCAGGAAGGCGGCCCCGCAGAGGATTCCGCAGGCGGTCGCCGTGGCGGGACTCACTCCGTGGGCGACGGGTGCGCGATGGGCGAGCCGCACCCCGGTCCACAGCAGCAGTCCGGCTCCGAACAGTGTGAACGCCGTTCCCGCGAAGATCGCTGGCCCGCTCTCCATCTCGCCACCCGGCCCTTCTCTGGCGCCTCGGTCGTATGGAGGCCGAGGCTGGCACCCCCGGACGTCGCCGACGCGAATTCGCGGTGAACGACGCGTGGGTTCACCCGGCCGGTCGCGCGGGTCGGCCGGCCTGCGGTGGCGTACGCCTGCGGTCACGTCGGATGCGGGCCGCCGGCCTGCGCAGTCGTCGGCTCGGCACGCGCCACGGGACCGGAGTGCGCTCCTCCTCTTTATTACGACGGGAGGGACACCCGCGGGGTTGCGGCCGGAGCGCACGGGGCCGGGGGCGCAATCCGAACAATGGCCGAATCGACGGCGGCGGGTGACGCGATTCCGCCGGGCCCGGAGTGGCACCCGGCCTTCACCCAGGACCCACGTGCGGCCCGGCCTACGCCTCCGCCCGCCCCGCCGGAATCAGGAAGCCCTCCTCCACCAGAAGCCGTACCGCCTGCGGGGTGCGGTCGCGCAGAAGGACCGGGTCCTCGTCGATCAGCTGGGCGATGGCGTCCAGGATCCGGCCGGCGGGCAGCGTCCCGTCGCACGCGCCGGCGAAGCCCGCGCCCACCGCGTCGACCCGGGTCGCCCGGCGCATCCCGCGGTTCTGGCGCAGTACCACGTGCTCCGGGTCCTCCGCGCCGGGCATGCCGACCTGCTCCTGGACCACCTCGGGCGCCAGCGTGAAGTGGTCCGCGAGGAGCGCCGCGTCGTCGTGGGTGCGCAGATACTCCTGGCGGTCGAAGTGGGCGCGGACGGTCGCGTCGAGCGGCTGCTCCACGGGGTGCGGCCACTCCTCGGTCACGATCGAGGGCCGGTCGGCGCCGGACTTGAAGAGGGTGATCCAGCCGAAGCCGACCGCCTTGGTGCCGCGGGCGGCGAACTCGTCCAGCCAGGCGTCGTAGCGGGCGGCGTAGCCCGCCGGGTCCGCGCGGTGGTCGCCGCTGTCGCGCAGCCACAGCTCCGCGTACTGGGTGACGTCCTGGACCTCGCGCTGCACGATCCACGCGTCGCAGCCGCGCGGCACCCAGGAGCGCAGCCGGTCCTGCCAGTCCTCCCCCTCGACGTGCTGCCAGTTGGCGAGGAACTGGGCGTAGCCCCCGTCGTTCAGCCGGTCGCCGGACTGCTGGACGAGGGTGCGGCACAACTCGTCCCCGCCCATCCCGCCGTCCCGGTAGGTGAGCCGGGCGCCCGGGGAGATCACGAACGGCGGGTTGGAGACGATCAGGTCGTAGGTCTCGGAGGCGACCGGTGCGAACAGGGAGCCCTGCCGCAGGTCCGCCTCGGGCGCGCCCGAAAGGGCCAGGGTGAGCCGGGTGAAGTCCAGGGCCCGGGGGTTCAGGTCGGTGGCGGTGACCCGGGTGGCGTGCCGGGCGGCGTGCAGCGCCTGGATGCCGGACCCGGTGCCCAGGTCCAGGGCGGAGGCGACGGGCGTGCGCACGGTGATCCCGGCGAGGGTGGTGGAGGCGCCGCCGACGCCGAGGACGACGCCCTCGCCCTGCCCGCTCGCGCCGCCGGCCCCGCCGACGGCGCAGCCGAGGTCGGAGACGATGAACCAGTCCTGCCCCTCGGGCCCGCCGTAGGGCCGGATGTCCACGGTGGCCCGCACCTCGTCGCCGTCCCGGGTGAGCCAGCCGTCGGACAGGCACTCCTCGACGGGCAGCGCACGGCGCGCCCGCTCGTACGGCACGGGGCGCTGGAGCAGGAAGAGCCGGACCAGCGCCTCCAGCGGGCCGTCGCCGCGGGTGGCCCGCAGGGCGGGCACCGTCTCGCTGCGGGCCAGTGCCGCGTAGGCGGGGGCTCCGAGCAGGTCGAGGAGGCCGTCGGCGGTGAAGTCGGCGGCGGCGAAGGCGTCACGGAGCCGTGGGGCGTGACCGGGTGCGGGAAGACGGGTCGTACTCACGCTTCCCATTGTGGCCGCCGCCACCGACAACTCACGCCTGCCGCCCCCGGGAATCGGCGGACGACCCCGGGCGCGGCCCGCGGACCGGCGCTACGCGTTGCCCGGCGAGGCGTCGGCGCGCGGGCCGGCGCTACGCGTCGCTCGGCGAGGCGCCGGCGCCCGCGCCGGACGCGGGGCTGGAGGTCTGGGCGCGCTGGCAGCCGGGCTGCTTCGCCATCGCGCTGCCCAACTCGCCGGACTGGAGCTTGTTCAGGGCCGCCTGGTCCATGCGCTCGATCTTCTTCAGGCCCTCCGCGACGTCCTGGAGGCCGTCCGCGAACTTCTGCTGGTCCTCGGGGTCGAGGCCGTCGATCTGTTCCTTGAGCTTGAGGTACTCGGCGGCCGTGGCGTTGAGTTCCCGGACCGCGTCGTTCTGGAGCTTCTCGCCGCCGTCGACCGGGGGGACGCCCGCGTCCTGCACGGCCTTGGCAAGTGCCTTGTCCGCGGCGGCGATGTCGGCGAACGCCTTGGAGTCGGCGGCCTGGATGTCGGCGGGAGCGCCGTCCGCGGCCGTGGAGATGATGGCCTGCTGGGCGTCGGCCCGCTTCTTGATCTGCGGCTGTGCCTGGTCGCAGACCTTCTTGGCCCAGTCGTTGACCTTTTCCTCGCTGTCGTCGCCGCATCCCGACAGCACCAGTACCAGTACCGCACCGCCGGACAGCGCGGCCGCAAGCTTCTTGTTCACCGGATGGGTCCCTTCCGAGGCTCTCGGCCCCGGAACATACACGCCGTACGGGCGCCCACCACATGCGGGAAGTCCGGTTCATAGGCTATTGAAGCCATTTGCACCAAGGGAGAGAAGCCTCACCCGGCACCGCGCCCGGGCGGGCGGCGGACCCCTCTGGCGCACTCACCGGTACACCAAGGTCCGCCTCCCGTCCGGTCCCTGAACGCCTGTCAGGGAACCGCGGCCGGATCGGGTGACGCCGAGCCCGAACCGCGCCCGGCCGCGTCCGGGCCGTCGTCCCCGTCGACCGCGATACGGCGCCGCTTGGAGACGTACACCGCGCCGACGATCACGGCCACGGCGAGCACCGCGACCAGGGCCCGCACACCCGCGCTGGCGTCCTCCCCGAAGCTGAACTGCACGACCGCGGGCGCGATCAGCAGGGCCACCAGGTTCATGACCTTCAGCAGCGGGTTGATCGCGGGGCCTGCGGTGTCCTTGAACGGGTCGCCCACGGTGTCCCCGATCACGGTGGCCTCGTGGGAGGCGCTGCCCTTGCCGCCGTGGTGCCCGTCCTCGACGAGCTTCTTGGCGTTGTCCCACGCGCCACCGGAGTTGGCGAGGAAGACGGCCATGAGCGTGCCGGTGCCGATCGCCCCGGCGAGGAACGCCCCCAGCGCGCCGACCCCCAGCGAGAAGCCGACCGCGATCGGGGTCATCACGGCGAGCAGCCCGGGCGTGGCGAGTTCCCGCAGCGCGTCCTTGGTGCAGATGTCGACGACGCGCCCGTACTCGGGCTTCTCGGTGTGGTCCATGATCCCGGGATGCTCGCGGAACTGGCGTCGCACCTCGTAGACCACCGCGCCCGCGGACCGGGACACGGCGTTGATCGCGAGACCGGAGAAGAGGAAGACGACCGCCGCTCCGAGGATCAGGCCGACCAGGTTGTTGGGCTGGGA
Source organism: Streptomyces sp. CNT372 (assembly GCF_000377145.1). Lineage (NCBI taxonomy): Bacteria > Bacillati > Actinomycetota > Actinomycetes > Kitasatosporales > Streptomycetaceae > Streptomyces > Streptomyces sp. CNT372. Next base: position 101,339 of record NZ_KB897777.1, read on the forward strand.
GATGTCCATCACCAGGTTCATCGGGGCGCCGTCGCCGAGCGTCTCCCCCACGTCCCGGGCCGCTGTGGCGATGGCGTCGCGGTAGGACCCGAAGAGGGCGGCCGCGGCGAGGACCGCGGTGGCGATGGCGATGCCCTTGGTGATGGCCTTGGTGGTGTTGCCGACGGCGTCGAGGTCGGTGAGGACCTGCGCCCCCGCGCCCTCCACGTCCCCGGACATCTCGGCGATGCCCTGGGCGTTGTCGGACACCGGGCCGAAGGTGTCCATGGCGACGATCACGCCGACCGTGGTCAGCAGTCCGGTACCGGCGAGCGCCACGGCGAACAGCGCCAGCATGATGGAGGTGCCGCCGAGGAGGAACGCCCCGTAGACGCCGAGGCCGATCAGCAGGGCCGTGTAGACGGCGGATTCGAGGCCGATGGAGATCCCGGCGAGGACGACGGTCGCCGGCCCGGTGAGCGAGGACTTGCCGATGTCCCGGACGGGACGCCGGTTCGTCTCGGTGAAGTAGCCGGTCAACTGCTGGATCAGCGCGGCCAGCACGATGCCGATGGCGACCGCGACCAGGGCGAGGACGCGCGGGTCCCCGTCGTGGGCGGCGACCGCCGCGTCGCCGACGCCGTCCAGTTCCGCGTACGAGGACGGGAGATAGACGAAGGCGGCCACGGCCACCAGGACCAGGGAGATCACCGCGGAGACGAAGAAGCCGCGGTTGATGGCGGACATCCCGCTGCGGTCGGCGCGCCGCGGGGCGACCGCGAAGATGCCGATCATCGCGGCGACCACGCCGATCGCCGGGACGATCAACGGGAAGGCCAGCCCGGCGTCTCCGAAGGCCGCCGTGCCGAGGATGAGCGCCGCGACCAGGGTCACGGCGTAGGACTCGAAGAGGTCGGCCGCCATGCCCGCGCAGTCGCCGACGTTGTCGCCCACGTTGTCGGCGATGGTCGCCGCGTTGCGGGGATCGTCCTCGGGGATGCCCTGTTCGACCTTGCCGACGAGGTCGGCCCCCACGTCGGCGGCCTTGGTGAAGATGCCGCCGCCGACCCTCATGAACATGGCGATCAGGGCAGCGCCCAGGCCGAAGCCCTCCAGCACCTTGGGCGCGTCGGCGGCGTACACGAGCACGACGCACGACGCACCGAGCAGGCCCAGGCCCACCGTGAACATGCCGACGACACCACCGGTACGGAAAGCGATCTTCATCGCCTTGTGCGCGACGGCGGTCAGATCCTTTTCCGGTTCGCCTTCCGCCGGGGTCGCCTCACGGGCGGCCGCGGCGACTCTGACATTCGCTCGGACGGCCAGCCGCATTCCGATGTATCCGGTGGCCGCGGAGAAGAGCGCGCCCACCAGGAAGAAGAGTGATCGGCCGATGCGCTGCGACCAGTCGTCGGCGGGCAGGAGGAGGAGAAGGAAGAACACCACGACGGCGAAGACGCCGAGAGTGCGCAGTTGCCGTGCCAGATAGGCGTTGGCGCCTTCCTGAACAGCCGCGGCGATCTTCTTCATGGCATCGGTGCCCTCGCCCGCGGCGAGGACCTGGCGCACGAGCAGTTGGGCGACGACCAGCGCCGCGAGGGCGACGACCGCGATGACGACGACGATCAACCGGTTGTCGTCCGTGAGCGTTGCCGCCATGTGGAAAGCGGGACGATCGGTCAGGTGCGGGTTGGAGAGCCCCGTCATTCGTCCTCCTTGACGCTCAGAGCTCAGATGTGGACGGATTGTAGGGATCAGAACCCGATCAAAACAGAGCACGGCAAATAGGAACGACCTTGTTCCGCCACTCGGGAAATGATCGCTTCCGGGAAATGCGCCCGAATGCAGTAATGGGCCGGGGGCGTTTCCGGTACGTCGCCGATCCGTCGTCGGTCCGCCGTCAGTCCGTCGTCGATCAGCGCGGATCTGCAAGGGATCAGTATTGACGCGCGGCCGGTCACCGAATGGGGGAGGAATTGCCGATCAGGTGCCGCCCGTCGGGGCCCCGGCCCGTCGGGCGCCCTCCGCGTGGCGCGAGGGGGTGGGCCGCCCTTGGGGCCCGCGGAACCGGGGCGGCAGGGCTCGGGCCCACGGAACCGGGCGGGGCAGGGCTCGGGCGGCGTCGGTCCGCCGCCGGAGGCGGACCGGGGTGCGGCCCGGGGTGCGGCCCGGGCGGGCCGTGCGCGGTGGCATACGCCGGGCGCGGGTAGGGGCGCGCGGGCTCCGACTGGCCCGCGCGGCGCAGATCCGGCCGGACCTCATTGGGCCGAACGGGTGACCGGGCGAAAAAACGAACGGCCGTCCCGGGCCCACTCGCCCGGGACGTGACCCGTCAGGACTCGGTGACCGGAGGCGGTGTCGCGGGCCAGCTCATGCGGATCAGCCCGCCGCCGTCGGTGGAGGAGACCTCCACGTCGTCGACGAGACCGCTGATCACGGCGAGGCCCATCTCGTCCTCGCCCTCCGGATCGGCGTCCTCGTCCGCGCCCGGCCCGCCGGCCGCGGACGACCCGGAGCCGACGCTCGGGACCTCGTCTCCGACCTCGATCGAGAACGCCTTCTCCTCCTCGGTGAGCCCGACCCGCACCGGCGCCGTGATGCCGTGGCTGCGGTGCAGCCCGACCGCACGGCTGCACGCCTCACCGACGGCGAGACGGACCTCGTCGAGCACCGCCTCGTCGACCCCGGCCCGGCGTGCGACGGCGGCGGCGACGAGCCGCGCCGTCCTCACATGCTCGGGCTGGGCGCTGAACCGGAGCTCGACGGTGGCCATGGCGGATCCCCCTCGGAGTACGAGCGTGCGTATCCGGGGCCCGGGCTGGATGCCCGGTGCCCCTCCTGCTTCCGGCAGTCCCGGCCGACCGTCAGTCGGTGGCCGCGACGGCCTCGTCGACCGTGGTGTGGATGGGGAACACCTTGGTCAGGCCCGTGATCCGGAAGATCTTGAGAATGCGCTCCTGGTTGCAGACCAGACGCAGCGAGCCCTCGTGGGCCCGCACACGCTTGAGACCGCCGACGAGCACGCCGAGGCCGGTGGAGTCGAGGAAATCCACGCCCTCCATGTCGACAACCAGGTGGTAGCTGCCGTCGTTCACCAACTCGACCAACTGCTCGCGCAGCTTGGGCGCGGTATAGACATCAATCTCGCCACCGACCTCGACGACCGTACGGTCGCCACCAGGGCCGGACACATTGCGAGTCGACAGGGACAGGTCCACGGATCCTCCAGCACCTTGCTATCGAGCGGCCGCCCCCTGAGGTCTCCCCGACGGAGCCGGAGGACGGTCGCCAGCCGCGATGGCATTCAATCACTTACCAGCAGCCATGCACGACGCCTTGGGACCATTGTCCGTCACGCCAGTGACACACTCGGTGCCGATGGCCAAGAATCAGCGTCCCAGTCGACCTCCCGGGAACGGGGAAAACAGCCCCTCCCCCGGCGAGGTCCTCGACCGGCTCACCGCAGGGGCGAACCGGGCCGCGCGCATCACTCATACGGAGCACCTGCCCCCGAGGCCGGGCCGGCATGCCGTCTGGCCCGAACGGATCCGCGCCGAAGTGATCGCGGCCGTCCAGCGGGCCGGGGTGGAGCACCCCTGGACCCACCAGGCCGAGGCCGCCGAGCACGCCCTCGACGGGGAATCCGTGGTCATCGCGACCGGTATGGCGTCCGGCAAGTCCCTCGCGTACCTCACCCCGGTCCTCAGCGCCCTCCTGGACGGCGCCGAGGCCCCGAACGGCCGGGGGACCACGGCCCTGTACCTGGCGCCCACCAAGGCTCTCGCGGCCGACCAGCGCCGGGCCGTCCGGGAACTCGCGGCCCCGCTGGGCAACCGCGTCCGCCCGGCGGTCTACGACGGCGACACCCCCGTCGAGGAACGCGAGTGGGTGCGCCAGTACGCCAACTACGTCCTGACCAACCCGGACATGCTCCACCGCGGGATACTCCCCGCCCACCCCCGCTGGTCCTCCTTCCTGCGCTCACTGCGCTATGTGGTCATCGACGAATGCCACACGTACCGGGGCGTGTTCGGCTCCCACGTGGCCCAGGTGCTGCGCCGTCTGCGCCGGCTCTGCGCCCGCTACGGGTCCGATCCCGTCTTCCTCCTCGCCTCCGCCACCGCCGCCGAACCGGCGGTGGCCGCCCGCCGCCTGACCGGCCTGCCGGTCCGGGAGGTCTCCGACGACGCCTCCCCGCGCGGCGAACTCGTCTTCGCCCTGTGGGAGCCGCCCCTGACCGAGCTGCACGGGGAACGCGGCGCCCCCGTGCGGCGCACCGCGACCGCCGAGACGGCCGACCTGCTCACCGACCTGACGGTCCAGGGCGTGCGCAGCGTCGCCTTCGTCCGCTCCCGGCGCGGCGCGGAGCTGATCTCCGTGATCGCCAAGGAGCGCCTCGCCGAGGTCGACCGGTCCCTCCCCCGGCGCGTCGCCTCCTACCGGGGCGGCTACCTCCCCGAGGAGCGCCGCGCCCTGGAGCGGGCCCTTCACTCCGGCGAACTCCTGGGCCTCGCCGCCACCACCGCCCTGGAACTGGGGGTGGACGTCGCCGGGCTCGACGCCGTGGTGATCGCCGGCTACCCGGGGACCCGCGCCTCCCTGTGGCAGCAGGCCGGGCGCGCCGGACGGTCAGGGCAGGGGGCCCTCGCGGTCCTGGTCGCCCGGGACGACCCGCTGGACACCTTCCTGGTCCACCATCCGGAGGCGCTGTTCCGGCGGCCGGTGGAGTCCACCGTGCTCGACCCGGACAACCCCTACGTCCTCGCGCCCCACCTCTGCGCGGCCGCCGCCGAGCTGCCCCTCACCGAGGCCGATCTCGAGCTGTTCGGGCCCGCGACGGGCGAGCTGATGCCCCAGCTGGAGAGCGCGCGGCTGCTGCGCCGCCGGGCCTCGGGCTGGCACTGGACGCGCCGCGAGAGGGCCTGCGACCTGACCGACATCCGGGGCGGCGGGGGCCGGCCGGTCCAGATCGTCGAGGCGGCCACCGGACGCCTCCTCGGCACGGTGGACGAGGAAGCGGCCCACGCCTCCGTGCACGACGGCGCCGTCCACCTCCACCAGGGCCGCACCTATCTGGTGAAGAACCTCGATCTGGAGGACTCGGTCGCCCTCGTGGAGGAGGCGAACCCCCCGTACTCGACCACCGCACGGGACACGACGTCCGTCTCCGTCCTGGAGACGGACGTCGAGATCCCGTGGGGCGACGGGCGGCTGTGCTACGGATCGGTGGAGGTCACCAACCAGGTCGTCTCCTTCCTGCGCCGCCGGCTGGTCACCGGCGAGGTGCTCGGCGAGTCGAAACTCGATCTGCCGCCCCGCACCCTGCGGACGCGGGCCGTGTGGTGGACGGTCACCGAGGACCAGCTCGACGCGGCCCGGATCGGTCCGGAGCAGCTCGGGGGCGCCCTGCACGCCGCCGAGCACGCCTCGATCGGGATGCTGCCGCTCTTCGCGACCTGCGACCGCTGGGACATCGGCGGTGTCTCCGTGCCTCTGCACCCGGACACTCTGCTGCCGACCGTCTTCGTGTACGACGGCCATCCGGGCGGCGCCGGGTTCGCCGAACGCGCCTTCCGCACCGCACGGGAGTGGCTGGCCGCGACCCGGGAGGCCATCGCCTCCTGCGAGTGCGAGGCGGGCTGCCCGTCCTGCATCCAGTCCCCCAAGTGCGGCAACGGGAACGACCCCCTGCACAAGCGCGGTGCCGTCCGGCTGCTCACCGAACTCCTGCGCGGCGCCCCGGCGGACCCGGCCGTGCCGGAAGGACCGAACGCCGGGGACGAGCCGGGGACTTCGGCCCCGCCACCCGCCCCCGACGAGCCTGGCACTTCCGACGGGCCACCGCCCCGGGACGGCTGAGCGGGCGGCTCCGCGCCCCCGGGAGCCGGTCCGGCCGGACCGGCCCGGGCCCGGCCGCGCGGCGCGTACGGGCCGAACCGGACCTGCGCCGTCACCTCCGCGATCTCGCCCGTCACCACGCACCGGACCACCTCGGCCCCCTGCGCACGGGCGACCTTCGCCGCGAAACCGCAGGCCGCCTCCGCGCCGCCGAGGGCACGGTCGGCGGCTGCGAGGGCCGCGAGGTCGGCGGCGGCCGCCGCCCGGTGCCGCGCCACAACCGCCTGCCCCAGGGCGAGGACCACGGCGAACACCGCGCAGAGCACCGTGGTGACAGCCGCCACCCACACGGTGGCGGACCCCCTGTCGGCCCGCGATCCCGCGCCGTGACGGCCCCGGCCGCAGCTCATGTCCCCACCCCCGGCGCGCCGTTGCCGGTATCGGATCCCGGGAGCGCCTCGCCACCGCCGGGCCCGGGCCGTACCTCCGCCCCGCCATTGCCCGGCCCGGGCCCCGGGACCGTTCCGGGCGGCGCCGGCCCAGGCACCGGCCCGCCCTCGCCCACCGCGTCCTCCGCCGCGGCCGCCGCCCCCGAGCGCAGTGTCAGCCCCAGCCCGCCCGGCCCGGGAGCCGGCGCCTCGACCCGGACCCGCCAGAGGTCCCCGTCCCGCTCCACCGCGACCCGGGCCCCGGACGGCGCGGCCGCGCGGGCGACCGAGACCGCGACCGGGACGGGCTCCGACCTGGCGGCCGCGCGAGCCCCGGCCCGTGCCGCGTCCACGCACTGGATCTGCGCCGCTGCGGCCATGAGCCCCCAGACGAGCGCCGCGGCGAAGACCACCAGTGCCGGCAGCGCCACGGCCGCCTCCGCCGTCACGGACCCCCGGTCGGGGATGCCGCGCGGCCGCCGGGTCCGGGCCGGGGCCCGGGCCTCAGAACTGTCCATCGAGGGCCTTCCTGATGACGGATTCCAGGGCCTTGGACACCGCCCCGCTGGTGACGACCTTGTAGAGCACGGCCGCGAACGCACACGCGGCGATGGTCCCCATGGCGTACTCGGAGGTGGTCATACCGCCGTCCCCGCGAAGCCTCGACGCGAGCCCGCCGACCGCCCGCGCCCAGGCATCGCGCAGGCCGCCGCCCGGCCCGCCCCTGCCCCGGCCTGCCGTGCGCCGGATCGTTTCCCGCATGTGCGACCTCATGTGCAACCTCCTGATGGTGAAAAGCGGGTGATGAACTGCTGCCAATGAATGAGCTGCCGGTGAGGAACGGGGTCAGCCGGTCCGGAGCAGGCCGCCGACGAGGCCGATCACGACCGGTGCCACTCCGATGGCGAGGAAGGCGGGCAGGAAGCAGAGCCCCACCGGCGCCGTGATCTGCACCTGGGCACGGCGTCCGCGCGCGGTCGTCGCGCGGGCGCGCTCCGCTCTGAGCCGGTCGGCAAGCCGTGCCATCGGCTCCGCCATCGGCACGCCGGTGGAGTCCGCGCGCTCCAGACAGCGGGCGAGGGCCTCCGCGCCCACGGAGCGGCCGAACCATTCCCAGGCGTCCACCGGATCGCGTCCGAGCCGCAGATGGGCCGCGACCGCCGCCAGGCGTCCCCCGACCGGCCCGCCGAGCGACTGCCCCACCGCCTCGGCGGCCTCACGCGGACCCGCGCCCGCGGCGATGCACGCCGCCAGCAGGTCAGCCGCCAACGGCAGTTGACGCGCGGCCACCGCGGGATCGGCAGTCACCGCGGAGCCGTCCCCCCCGGCCCCTCCGTCGCACTCACGGCGCCCCGTCCGGGCCCGCTGCCGGCGCCGCACCCCGTACCGGACGCCGAGCCCCGCGATCACCCCCACCAACACCCCGGCCGGACCGCCGACGAGCACATAGCAGGCCGCAAGGGCACCGAGGGGCCCGGCGGCCTCCCGCAGACGGTGGCGCAATACGGCCCTCGCGCGGCGCTGTTGACGCTCGACGGACAGCAGTGCCTCGATCCGTCTCCGCCCGGCCCGCGCCCGGCGGTGCGCCGAGAGCAGGGCGACCACGGCTCCGGCGGCGGCGAGCCCGGAGAGCACCGCCCCCAGCCGCTGCAGGGAGTCGGCCGTCATGACGCCTCCCCCGCGCGGACGATCCGCCCCGCCCACAGCAGCCCGGCCGCCTCCAGCAGGCCCCCGGCGACCAGGCAGGCGTACCCGGCCGGGGTGTGGAAGAGCACCCGCAGCGGATCTGCGCCGAGCGCCCAGCCCATGGCCAGCCCGGCGGCCGGAAGCAGCGCGAGAAGCACGACGGTGGAGTGTGCTCCGGCCAGCTGGGCTCTCAACTCCTCGCGTTGTTCCCGCTCCGCCCGCAGAGCCGCCTCCAGCCGGTCCAGTCCGGCGGCGAGCCCGGCACCGCTGTCCACGGCCACCTGCCAGCAGGCCGCCATACCGGCCAGGCCCTCGGCCCCGTCCTGCCGGGACGCGTCCCGCAGGGCCTCGGGCACGTCCCCGCCGAACCGCGCCGCCGCCAGGACCGCCGGCTCCGCGTCGCCGAGTGCCCCCGTGTGCCGCGCCCCGGCCCGCAGGGCCTGCCCCGGCTGGAGCCCCGCCCGCAGCTCGCCCGCGACGGCCCCGCACAGGGCTACCACGGCCTCGGCCCGGCGGTCCCGCTCCAGCCCCCGAGCCCTCCGGCCCAGCTTCCGCCGCACCAGCGGCACGGCCAGGGCGCCCAGCACGGCGGGCACCACGGACGCGGCCAGCACCGCCAGCAGAAGCCCCGTGGGCACGCACAGCCACTCCCGGTGGCGGCGGACGGCGTCCGGCACCCCGGTCCATGACCACCTCGGCGGCCAGTCCGCGGCCGGACCCCCGGCGAGCAGCAGCCTCGCCCGCCGCCGCCCCTGGTGCTCCCGGCCGGCCAGCAGCCAGGCCGCGGCTCCCGCGCAGACGGCCGCCGCGCACATCGCCTCCGCGGTCCTCACAGCCGCTCCCCGGTCAGTTCGCACAGCTGCCGCCAGCCCGCTTCCCGGGTGAACGCCCCGGTGCCCCACCGCAGGGCGGGCACCGTGACGACCAGCCCGGCGGGGTCGCGCTCCAGCACATGGATCTCCGCGACGCGCCGCTGTCCGGTCGGGCTCCGCACCAGGTGGACCACGACGGCCAGAGCCGCCGCCAGCTGGCTGTGCAGAGCCGCCCGGTCGAGCCCGGCCGTGGTGCCCAGGGCCTCCAGCCGAGCGGGCACATGCGCCGCCGCGTTGGCGTGGACCGTGCCGCAGCCCCCTTCGTGGCCCGTGTTCAGGGCGGCCAGAAGATCGGCGACCTCGTGTCCTCGCACCTCCCCGACCACCAGCCGGTCGGGGCGCATCCGCAGTGCCTGCCGGACCAGGTCCCGCAGGGTCACCTGGCCCACGCCCTCCTGGTTGGGCGGCCGGGATTCGAGCCGGACGACATGGGGATGGTCGGGCCGCAGCTCCGCCGAGTCCTCGGCGAGCACGATGCGCTCCCGGCCGCCGACGAGACCGAGGAGGCTGCTCAGCAGCGTGGTCTTCCCCGTGCCGGTGCCCCCGCTGATCAGGAACGACAGCCGTGCCCTCATCAGCGCCGCGAGGACCCGGTCGCCACCCGGTGGCACGGTGCCCGCCGCGACCAGCTCCTCCAGGGAGAAGGCCCGGTGCCGGGCCACCCGCAGGGAGAGGCAGGTGGACTCCACGGCGACCGGCGGGAGGACGGCGTGCATCCGGGTGCCGCCGGGCAGCCGCGCGTCGACCCACGGGCGGGCGTCGTCCAGGCGGCGCCCCGCGACGGCGGCCAGCCGCTGGGCGAGCCGGCGCACGGCGGCCGCGTCCGCGAAGGTGACGTCGGTCAGCTCCAGACCGATGCCCCGGTCCACCCAGACCCGGTCGGGTGCGGACACCAGAACATCGGTGACGGACGAGTCGGCGAACAGGGGTTCCAGCGGGCCCGTGCCGACGAGTTCGCCGCGCAGTTCGGCGGTGCCGCCCAGGACTTCGGCGTCCCCCAGCAGCCGGCCCTGGGCGCGCAGGGCGGCGGCCACCCGGGCCGGGGTGGGCTCGGCCCCGCTCTCCACCAGCTTCTGGCGGACCGCGTCCAGCAGCCCGGTGCTCATGACCCGGCCTCCGCGGGAAGGGCCTGCTCCCAGAAGGCGCCACAGAACCTGGCCAGAGGCCCCCGGCCGCCCGCGCCCGGCGGTGAGCCGTCGTCCCGCGCGGCCGGCAGGCCCGGATCCACCGGGAGTTCGCCGGCGAGCGGCAGTCCCAGGGCTCCGGCCACCCAGCGGTCGTCCAGACCCGGCGCGTACGGCCCCCGGGCGACGACCCGCAGATCGGCCAGGACCATGCCCACCGCCGACGCCACGCGGTTCGCGGCGGCCACGGCCCGCAGCTCGCCCGGGACCACCAGCAACCCGACGTCCATCTGGGCCAGCGCCTCGGCCACCCCCTCGTCCACCCGGCGCGGGAGGTCCACGACGACCACCCCGCCCCTGCGGCGGGCCGCCGCCAGCACCGAGCGCATCGCCTCCGGCGGGACGACCACGGAATCGCCCCGGTCCCAGCTCAGGACCCGCAGGGAGTGCAGCCGGGGAAGCGACTCCTCCAGCGCTCCGCCCGCCACTCGCCCCTTGGAGGCCGCGAAATCAGGCCATCGGCGGCCCTCCGCGTGCTCCCCGCCGAGGAGCACGTCCAGCCCGCCGCCGAGCGGGTCCGCGTCGACGAGCATGGTGCGCCGGCCGGAACTGGCCGCGGTGACGGCGAGGGCGCAGGCCAGCGTCGACGCGCCCGCCCCGCCGCGCCCGCCGATCACCCCGACGGTCAGCGCCGGACGCCCCACCCCTTCGACCACGTCAGCCAGCCGGTCGACCAGCCAGGTCTCGGCCTCGGGCAGGCACAGCACACTGTCCGCGCCGATCTCCACGGCGCGCCGCCAGACATCGGGATCGTCCTGGTCCCGGCCGACGAGCAGGACTCCGCTGCGCCGTACGGCACCGCGGCAGCGGTCGGCCGCGTCCCCGCCGACGAGGATCAGCGGCGCGCCCTCCCAGACGCCCCTCCGTTCGGGCACGCCGTGGTGAACTTCCGGTTCCGCTCCGGCCGCCGCGCACAAGCGCAGCAGGTCGTCCAGCAGATCGGTGTCCTCGGTGACGATCAGCGGTCCGTCCCGGCGTGCTTCACCGGTGTGCGGTCGCTGCGATGCGATGGATCCGGCCACGGTCCCACCCCTCTCCGTGCGCGCCCGCATGGCGACGGAACGCGCGTTTTCCTCCGGCCCGCGAAGTTCGCGGCTGGAATCACGGTGGAGCGCACCGGAAAATCGTGTGGATCTTGCTGAAAAACTGTGGACAACCCGCTGACTGTGAATATCCCGGTAGCTCATACCGGTGAGTGGTGATTCCTCCCGCAGCGCAGCACGACAACTACACAGAGTGATGCATTCAGGGCAGAGCCTTCCGCTGCCGGGGCGGCGCCGACGAGGGCTGCAGTTGTGCGATCGAACGGGCGACTGGGCCCGAAACCCACCCGGACATGCGACGACCCCCGCCGGGGGGGAGAGCGGGGGTCGTCTTTCCGGCCGACTCGGGGGGGGAGGAGCCGGGCCGGGTTAGCACGGTCGCGAACGATCCGTGACTTCCATGGTGTACCCGAGAGCCTTCTCAGGCAAACCCACGCGCCCTAGCGTACGCCGAATGGCGGGCGCATATGCTCTGCGCGTGGAAAACCACTCGTTGCCGCGCACCGCAGCCTTCTTCGACCTGGACAAGACGGTCATTGCGAAGTCCTCGACGCTGACCTTCGGCAAGTCCTTCTACCAGGGCGGGCTGATCAACCGCCGCGCCGCGCTGCGCACCGCCTACACGCAGTTCGTCTTCCTGGCCGGCGGCGCGGACCACGACCAGATGGAGCGGATGCGGGAGTACCTGTCCGCGCTCTGCAAGGGCTGGAACGTGCAGCAGGTGAAGGAGATCGTCGCGGAGACCCTGCACGACCTCATCGACCCGATCATCTACGACGAGGCCGCCTCGCTGATCGAGGAGCACCACGCGGCCGGCCGCGATGTGGTCATCGTCTCGTCGTCCGGCGCCGAGGTCGTGGAGCCGATCGGGGAACTGCTGGGCGCCGACCGGGTGGTGGCCACCCGCATGGTGGTCGGCGACGACGGCTGCTTCACCGGCGAGATCGCGTACTACGCCTACGGTCCGACCAAGGCGGAGGCGGTCCGCGAGCTGGCCGAGTCGGAGGGGTACGACCTGTCTCGGTGCTACGCGTACAGCGATTCGGCGACCGACATCCCGATGCTCGCCGCGGTCGGCCACCCGCACGCGGTCAACCCGGACCGGGCCCTGCGGCGGGAGGCGGCGCAGCGCGACTGGCCGGTCCTCGCCTTCAACCGCCCGGTGCGGCTCAAGCAGCGGCTGCCCGCCCTGTCGATGCCGCCCCGCCCCGCACTGGTGGCCGCGGCGGCCGTCGGGGCGGCGGCCGCGACGGCCGGGCTCGTCTGGTACGCCAGCCGCCGCCGCGGGGCGGCCCGCGCGGCGGCGGTCTGAGCCCTGCCAGCCGCGGGCGGCCCCGGACCAAGTTCCGGCACGACGGCCGCGCACGGTCCGGCGTGCCACCGCTCCGGACCATGGCCGGTTTTCGCCCTGTTTGAACCTGAAAGTAAAGATCTGCGGGCAGGGGTTTCGCATCGCAGCACGCAGGAGTACAAAGGATTCAACGGCCCGCGAGACCGAGGACATCCGAAAGGATCACCTTTAATACGCACAAAGGCCCCACGGACCGATGCATGGAAGCCGAGCACCCACGCGACGTCGACCCGTCGATTACGGGCCAGCCACACCAGGTGACGGGCAAAGAACCCGACCTGATGGGCGCATACAAGAGGACGCTTGGTAACTGGGTGGACATGCCAGCGGCGGTACCACAAGGTACCGCCGCATCTCTGTGTCCGAGCGCATCCGCACGGGCTCAGGCGGCGCCCCGCTGAAGCGCTTCGCAGACCGCGGTCGACTCCCGCACCCCCAGCTCCACGGCCCGCCCGCAGTGGGCGATCCACGCGGCCATCCCCTGCGGCGTCCCGGAAAGATAGCCCTCGAAGGCGGCGAGATACGCCGCGCGCCCCTGCTCCGCGTGCCCGACCTCGGCCGGGCAGATCGACTTGGGGTCGAGTCCGCTGCCGATCAGGACGATGCGTTCGGCGGTCCGGGCGATGAGCCCGTTGTGCGAGGTGAACGGCCGCAGGGCGAGCAGTTCCCCGTGCACGACCGCCGCGGAGACCAGGGCGGGCGCCGAGCTGCCGGTGACGATCAGCTCCGCGAGTCCGTCCAGGCGTCCGGCGACCTCGTCCGCGTCGGGCAGGGCCGTCTCGACGAGGGGTTCGTCGACCTGCTCACCGGCCAGCCGCGGACGCCCCACCGTGGTGTCGTCCGCGCCCCCGCTCGCCGCCACCAGGTGCAGGCGGGCCAGGACCCGGAGCGGGGACTGCCGCCAGATCGAGAGCAGTTGACCGGCCTCGGCGGTCAGCCGCAGGGCGGCGCCGACGGTGCGCGCCTCGGGTTCACCGCCAAAGTCGGTGCGCCTGCGCACCTCTTCGAGGGCCCAGTCGGCCCCGGACAGGGCGGCGGAGCCACGGGCTCCGCGCAGCGCGGCCTCGGAGGTGATCTCGTTGCTGCGCCGGCGCATGACCCGGTGCTCGTAGACCCGATCCACGGCTTTGCGGACGGAGTCCACGGAGTCCGTGACACCCGGGAGCGCGCCGAGAGCGGCGAGCGGATCGGTCGACGAGGCGTTCGTACTCATAACCAGCGAGGCTACGCGCCCGCGCCCGGGACCCCACCTTGGAGTGGTCTTCTTCACGCACTTGACAACCATGTGCATCCGTGCGGCTACCCTAGGTGAACATGAAGATCGCTTTCGTGGGGAAGGGCGGCAGCGGGAAGACCACCCTGTCGTCGCTTTTCATCCGTCACCTCGCGTCCGAGTCGGCCCCGGTCATCGCCGTGGACGCCGACATCAACCAGCACCTCGGCGCCGCACTCGGTCTGGACGAGGTGGCGGCGGCCGCGCTGCCCGCCATGGGGGCCCGGCTTCCGCTGATCAAGGACTATCTGCGGGGGACCAATCCCCGGATCACCTCGGCCGAGACCATGATCAAGACGACTCCACCCGGCCACGGGTCCCGGCTGCTGCGGGTCCAGGAGGAGAACCCGGTCTACGAGGCGTGCGCCCGCCGGGTCGCCCTGGACGACGGCGGGATCCGGCTGATGGCGACCGGCCCGTTCACCGAGTCCGATCTCGGGGTCGCCTGCTACCACTCCAAGGTCGGAGCGGTGGAGCTGTGCCTCAACCACCTGGTCGACGGCCCCGGCGAGTATGTCGTGGTCGACATGACGGCCGGCTCGGACTCCTTCGCCTCCGGGATGTTCACCCGCTTCGACATGACCTTCCTGGTGGCCGAGCCGACCCGCAAGGGAGTGTCCGTCTACCGCCAGTACAAGGAGTACGCACGGGACTTCGGCGTGGCCCTGCGGGTCGTGGGCAACAAGGTGCAGGGCCCCGAGGACGTGGACTTCCTGCGCGAGGAGGTGGGCGACGACCTCCTGGTGACCTTCGGCCACTCGGACTGGGTCCGCGCCATGGAGAAGGGCCGGCCGCCGCACTTCGACCGCCTTGAGTCGGGGAACCGCGAGGCGCTGCGGGTCCTGAGGTCCGCGGCCGACGCCACGTACGAACGGCGGGACCCCGAGCGCTACACCCGGCAGATGGTCCACTTCCATCTGCGGAACGCGGAGAGCTGGGGGAACGCGAAGACGGGGGCGGACCTGGCCGCCCAGGTCGACCCCTCGTTCGTGCTCGGCGAGCACGCGGCCGTCCCCCAGCCGGGCTGACCATGCGGCGGGGTGGTCACGGTGTCGCCGCGACCACCCCGCGTGCGGAACGCATCCGGCGCCCCGGCATAGGAGCACGTCCGGTGCCCGGCCCGGCTGTTCGGCTACCGGCCGGACCTGGGAGCCGGCGGAGCGGCCGCCTCCGGGGGCGCCGCCAGGAACTGCGCCCAGCCACCCTTCGGCGCCTCCCCGACCTTCAGCTGCCGCATCTTCTCCAGGACCAGCGGGTCCTGCGCGTCGAGCCAGTCCACGAGCTGACGGAACGACACGCACTTGACGTCGCTCTTCACGCAGACCGTGGCGATGGTCTCCTCGATGGCGTCCATGTAGACGCCGCCGTTCCACGACTCGAAGTGGTTTCCGATGATCATGGGAGCCCGGTTGCCGTTGTAGGCGCGCTCGAAGCCCCGGAGGAGCCCGTCACGCATCTGGTTGCCCCAGACCTTGTGCATGGCCGGGTCGCCCTGGGTGGTGACCGACTGGTTGACCAGGAAGTTGTAGTCCATCGCCAGCGTCTCGAAGGCGCGCCCGGGGACCGGGACCATCTGCAGGGAGACGTCCCACAGGCCGTGCTTCTTCTGCGGCCACACCTGGTCGTTGACGCCGCTGGTGTCGTAGCGGAAGCCGAGTTCGCTCGCCGCGCGCATGAAGTTCTCCTGCCCTTCCAGGCAGGGGGTGCGGGCGCCGATGAGTTCCTTGTCGTAGTCGAAGGGGAGCGGATCGGCGGAGGGCAGGCCGGCGTTGGTCTTCCAGTTCTTCACGAAGGACTTGGCCTGGGCGATCTCGCTCTTCCACTCGTCGACCGACCAGGTGCCCACCCCCCCGTCAGCGCCGCAGAAGTGGCCGTTGAAGTGGGTGCCCACCTCATTGCCGTCCTGCCAGGCGGCGCGCAGTTCGCGGACGGTGTTCCTGATCCCCTCGACGTCGTTGAAGCCGATGTCGGAGCGGCCGGCGGCGTGCTGCGGGGGCTCGTAGAGGGCCCGCTTCTCCTCGGGCAGGAGGTAGACGCCGCTGAGGAAGTACGTCATCGTCGCGTCGTACTTCTTGCCGACCGCGCGGAAACGGGAGAACAGCTTCTGGCTGTCCTCGCCTGCGCCGTCCCAGGAGAAGACCACGAACTGGGGCGGCTTCTCGCCCGGCGCGAGGCGCTTGGGCTTGAGCAGGTTGGGCTGGGCGCCGGTGAAGGCGGTGGACCCGTCACCGATCAGGCGGACGGCGCTCTTGGGCGCCGCGACGCCCTCCTTCCCCGCCTGGGCGCCGGGCTCGCTTCCGCTCCCGCCCCGGTCACCGCCGGACGTGGAGCACCCCGCGAGCCCGGCGATCAGGGCCGCGGCGACTGCGCCGACGGCGACGGTTCTCTTGGTGACCTTCGTGACGGCCAGCATCCGCCCACCTCTTTCATATGCCGATACGACTGTCTGATGGCGGTGTCGTGGAGCCGACAAGGTCGCACCGAGGGGGCGAAGGGGAGGGGGCGACGGGCCGCGATGAAATCACTAATCACCACATCAGGTGAGTGATTGCCCTATTTGCCCGAATGCCCTGCGTGTCCGCGGGGTCCGCCATGCGGCTGAACCGCGCGGACACCCCGGCCGTGAGAAGGGATGGCACCCCTCCCCACCGCTCGGGGCCGGGGCACCGCCGTCCGGCGGTGCGAGGCGCTTCGACCCCGCACCGCCGGGCGCCCGAAAGACGCGCACAGGTCTAAACCAATTACCCGAAGGCCCTTGTCACCCGGCCCCGCGGCTGATGAGCTATGGCCTGGGACACATACGCACAGAAGACGCCCTGGGAAAGGGAGATGTCGTGAGCAACGAGAGCCTGGCCAACCTTCTTAAGGAAGAGCGGCGGTTCGCGCCGCCGGCCGAGCTGGCCGCGAACGCCAACGTGACGGCCGAGGCGTACGAACGGGCTGCGGCGGACAGGCTCGGCTTCTGGGCCGAGCAGGCGCGGAGGCTCGACTGGGCCACCGAGCCGACCGAGACCCTGGACTGGAGCAACCCGCCCTTCGCCAAGTGGTTCGCGGACGGCACGCTCAACGTCGCGTACAACTGCGTCGACCGCCATGTCGAGGCCGGGCACGGCGACCGGGTGGCGATCCACTTCGAGGGCGAGCCCGGTGACAGCCGCTCCCTCACCTACGCCGAGCTCAAGGACGAGGTCTCCCGGGCGGCCAACGCCCTGACCGAGCTGGGCGTCCGCAAGGGCGACCGGGTCGCCGTCTACATGCCGATGATCCCCGAGGCCGCGGTCGCGATGCTCGCGTGCGCACGCATCGGCGCCGCCCACTCCGTCGTCTTCGGCGGCTTCTCCGCCGACGCCGTCGCCTCCCGCATCCAGGACGCCGACGCCAAGCTGGTCATCACCGCCGACGGCGGCTACCGCCGCGGCAAGCCCAGCGCCCTCAAGCCCGCCATCGACGAGGCCGTGAGCCGCTGCCCCCAGGTCGAGCACGTGCTCGTCGTCCGGCGCACCGGCCAGGACACCGCCTTCACCGAGGGCCGGGACGTGTGGTGGCACGACATCGTCGGCCGCCAGTCCGCCGAGCACGCTCCCGAGCCCTTTGAGGCCGAACACCCGCTGTTCATCCTCTACACCTCGGGCACCACCGGTAAGCCCAAGGGCATCCTGCACACCTCCGGCGGCTATCTCACCCAGGCCGCCTACACCCACCACGCCGTCTTCGACCTGAAGCCCGAGTCGGACGTCTACTGGTGCACGGCCGACATCGGCTGGGTCACCGGCCACTCGTACATCGTCTACGGGCCCCTGGCCAACGGCGCGACGCAGGTCATGTACGAGGGCACCCCGGACACCCCGCACCAGGGCCGGTTCTGGGAGATCGTGCAGAAGTACGGCGTCACCATCCTCTACACGGCGCCGACCGCGATCCGCACCTTCATGAAGTGGGGCGACGACATCCCCGCCAAGTTCGACCTGTCCAGCCTGCGCGTCCTCGGCTCGGTGGGCGAGCCCATCAACCCCGAGGCGTGGATCTGGTACCGGGAGAACATCGGTGCCGGCAAGACCCCCGTCGTCGACACCTGGTGGCAGACCGAGACCGGCGCCATGATGATCTCCCCGCTGCCGGGCGTCACCGAGACCAAGCCGGGCTCCGCCCAGCGGCCCCTGCCGGGGATCGCCGCCACCGTCGTGGACGACGAGGCGAACGAGGTCCCGAACGGGGGCGGCGGCTACCTGGTGCTCACCGAACCGTGGCCGTCCATGCTGCGCACCATCTGGGGCGACGACCAGCGCTTCATCGACACCTACTGGTCGCGCTTCGAGGGGCGCTACTTCGCCGGCGACGGGGCCAAGAAGGACGAGGACGGCGACATCTGGCTGCTCGGCCGGGTGGACGACGTGATGCTGGTCTCCGGCCACAACATCTCGACCACCGAGGTGGAGTCAGCCCTCGTCTCCCACCCGAAGGTCGCCGAGGCCGCGGTCGTCGGCGCCGCCGACGAGACCACCGGGCAGGCCATCGTCGCCTTCGTCATCCTGCGGGGCACCGCGAGCGAGGACGCGGGCCTGGTCGACGAGCTGCGCGCGCACGTCGGCGCGACGCTCGGCCCGATCGCCAAGCCCAAGCGGATCCTGCCGGTGGCGGAGCTGCCCAAGACCCGCTCCGGCAAGATCATGCGCCGGCTGCTGCGCGATGTCGCCGAGAACCGCGAGCTGGGCGATGTCACCACGCTCACCGACTCCTCCGTGATGGATCTCATCCAGACGAAGCTGCCGAGCGCGGGCAGCGAGGACTGATACTCCACCGCTTCCCGCCGCAGAGCACCGGGCCCCGTCGCCGCACCGGCGACGGGGCCCGTGCCACGCGCACGATCCCGCCGCCTGCACCGGCGACCGGCCCGTATGACATGGCCATGATCCACCCGAACAGTTCGTATGGGTACAGTAAAGGCGCGTCAACGACGTGAAGCTGTTTCATGGTGCGCCGGGAAGTCTGGTCGGCAACTGTTCAGCCATGCCATCCGACCCGGAGGTCTCCCCCGTGGCCGCGCCCCGCACTCCCCGCCAGTTCCTCGGTCGCCTTCCCCTGCCCGAGCGCACGTTCGTCGCCGACGCCCTGCGCGCCGAGACGGTCGGCGGCGTCCTCCTGCTCGTCGCCGCCATCGTGGCACTCGTCTGGGCGAACGCCTTCGGCGGCAGTTACGAGGCGGTACGGGACTTCCACTTCGGCCCCGCTGCTCTCGGACTCGATCTGTCGGTTCAGCACTGGGCCGCGGACGGTCTTCTGGCGATCTTCTTCTTCGTCGCGGGCGTGGAACTCAAGCGTGAGCTCGTCGCGGGCGAACTGCGCGACCCCCGCGCAGCAGCCCTGCCGGTCGTCGCCGCGCTCTGCGGCATGATCGCGCCCGCCCTCGTCTACCTGACGGTCAACCTCACCGGCGGCGGGTCCACGGACGGCTGGGCCGTGCCCACCGCGACCGACATCGCCTTCGCCCTCGCCGTCCTCGCGGTGCTGGGCGCCTCGCTGCCGTCCGCCCTCCGGGCGTTCCTGCTGACGCTCGCCGTCGTGGACGACCTCTTCGCCATCCTGATCATCGCGGTCTTCTTCACCAGCGACCTGAACTTCGCCGCCCTCGGAGGAGCCGTCGCCGCCCTGGCCCTCTTCTGGCTGCTGCTGCACAAGGGCGTGCGGGGCTGGTACGTCTACGTCCCGCTCGCCCTCGTGGTCTGGGGCCTGATGTACAACAGCGGCGTGCACGCGACCATCGCGGGCGTGGCGATGGGCCTGATGCTGCGCTGCTCCCGCCGCGAGGGCGAGAAGGCGTCGCCCGGCGAGCACATCGAGCACCTGGTCCGCCCCCTGTCGGCAGGACTGGCGGTGCCGCTGTTCGCGCTGTTCTCCGCGGGCGTCGCCGTGACGGGCGGGTCGCTGTCCCAGGTGTTCACCCGCCCGGAGACCCTGGGTGTGGTGCTCGGCCTGGTCGTCGGCAAGGCGTTCGGCATCTTCGGCGGCACCTGGCTCACCGCCCGCTTCACCAAGGCAGAACTCAACGCGGACCTGAGGTGGCCGGACGTCTTCGCGCTCTCCGCCCTCGCCGGCATCGGCTTCACCGTGTCCCTGCTGATCGGCGAGCTCGCGTTCGAGGGCGACGCCGCGCTCACGGACGAGGTGAAGGCTTCGGTCCTGGTCGGTTCCCTGATCGCCGCAGTCCTCGCCGGGATTCTCCTCAAGCTGCGGGTACGCAGGTACCAGGCCATGTACGAGGAGGAGGAGCGCGACGAGGACATGTCGGGGGTCCCGGACATCTACGAGCAGGACGATCCCGCGTACCACCTGCGCATGGCCGCGATCCACGAGGAGAAGGCGGCCGAGCACCGCCGGAGGGCAGAGGAGGCAAGGGCAGCGGGCGATGGCGGCGACAGTCCGGCATGATCTGACATCGGACGGTCGTACGCACGCGTACGTACGACCACGCACGGACCGCAGACACGGGAGAGGGAGTCAGCGATGAGCGACCCCGGCAACACCACGGCGAAGGCTGTCGGCGCCGACCGCAGTATCGGCCAGCTGGTCGCCTCGGCGACGGCCGAGATGTCCGCACTGGTGCACGACGAGATCGCACTGGCCAAGGCCCAGCTCCGGCAGGACGTGAAGAAGGCGGGCATCGGCGGGGTGGTCCTCCTCCTCGCCGCGACCGTGCTGCTGTTCTCGCTGCCGATGCTGAGCTTCGCGCTCGCCTACGGCTTCCGGACGTGGACCGGCTGGAACATGGCCCTGTGCTTCCTGCTCTCCTTCGCGGTCAACGTGATCGTCGCCTTGCTGCTGGCGCTGATCGGCGTGGTCTTCATGAAGAAGGCCAAGCAGGGCAAGGGCCCGCAGAAGGCGGTCGCCTCGGCCAAGGAGTCGGCGGCCGTGCTCCAGAACGCCAAGCCCCACCCCCGTACCGCCGACACCCAGGTCGCGCTGCCGGGCGTCGACAGCCCCGTCGCCATCGAGCAGAAGGTCCGCGTGTGACCGGACGCGGACGGCCCGCGCCCGCGCCCGCACGGCGTCCGGCCGGGGCGCGGCGAACGCGGGCGGCCCGCGTGTGGCACGCTCATCGGCATGACTGACCCTGAAACCGGCCCCGGCGGCTTCGGCGCCTCGGCGAGCCCCGTCCGCGTCGACGGTCCCTGGACCCATCGCGACGTGGCGGCCAACGGCGCCCGCTTCCACATCGCCGAAATGGGCGACGGGCCGCTGGTGCTGCTGCTGCACGGGTTCCCGCAGTTCTGGTGGACCTGGCGCCACCAGCTGCCGGCCCTCGCGGACGCGGGCTTCCGGGCGGTCGCCATGGACCTGCGCGGTGTGGGCGGCAGCGACCGCACCCCACGCGGCTACGACCCGGCGAACCTGGCGCTGGACATCACCGGGGTCGTCCGCTCTCTCGGGGAGCCGGACGCCGCGCTGGTCGGCCACGACCTGGGCGGCTACCTGGCGTGGACGGCGGCGGTGATGCGGCCGAAGCTGGTGCGCCGTCTCGTGGTGTCGTCGATGCCGCATCCGCGCCGCTGGCGCTCCGCGATGCTCTCGGACCTCGGGCAGACCCGCGCCGGGTCGCACATCTGGGGCTTCCAGCGTCCCTGGGTTCCTGAGCGCCAACTGGTCGCGGACGACGCCGCACTGACGGGCCGGCTGATCGAGGAGTGGTCGGGGCCCCAGCCGCTGGACCGGGAGGCGATCGGCGTCTACCGGCGCGCGATGCTCATCCCGTCGACCGCGCACTGCTCGATCGAGCCCTACCGGTGGATGGTGCGCTCGCTGGCGCGGCCCGACGGCATCCAGTTCAACCGCCGGATGAAGCGCCCGGTCCGGGTGCCGACGCTGCATCTGCACGGGTCGCTCGATCCGGCGATGCGGACCAGGAGTTCGGCGGGATCGGGCGAGTACGTCGAGGCCCCCTACCGCTGGCGGCTGTTCGACGGTCTCGGCCACTTCCCGCACGAGGAGGATCCGGTGGCCTTCTCGAACGAGCTGATCGGCTGGCTGAAGGACCCCGAGCCGGACCGCTGAACCGCACGGTTCCGGCCGATCGGCCGCACGCCCGGGAAGCCCGGACGAACGGTTGTCCTACGAACAGCCAAATGCCTGGCGCATAGGCCAATTGGCCGCGCTCCCGGCGGTTACCGACCTTGGGGCCCGGGCAGACGTCCGAGTATGGGCTGGACGCACGACTACGGTGACGCAGCACGCACCCGCAGATCGGCCGAGAGGCCGATCACCCACGACAGGGGTGACTCCCCGGGCGGGAGCCATCAGCACCCCGGACAGGGGATCGGCATTCCGCGCATCCTCAGGCGCCGCGCCCGCTGGGTGTCGGCGCGACTCCGGCACACCCGCGCCTGACCGGGGCCGGGCCCGTTCCGGCGGGCCCGGCCGCGAGCGGGCCGTGGCCCCGGCTCACGGCGGTCCTCACAGGGCGCAACCCTGGCTGTCGACCTGACGGTTCGCGGTCCGGCCCCGCTCGATGTCCTCGCGGATCTCGTCGACGGTCAGCGCGTATCCGGTGTTCGCGTCGTCCAGGGATCGGGCGAAGATCACGCCGTAGACCTTGCCGTCGGTGGTGAGAAGCGGTCCGCCGGAGTTGCCCTGACGGACGGTCGCGAAGAGCGAGTACACATCGCGGCGGACGGTGCCCCGGTGGTAGATGTCCGGGCCGTTGGCGTTGATCCGGCCGCGCACTCGGGCGGAGCGCACGTCGTAGGCGCCGTTCTCCGGGAAGCCGGCCACGATGGCGCTGTCGCCGCTGCGCGCGTCCTCCTCGGTGAACTGGAGGGGGCGGGCCCTGAGGTCGGGGACATCGAGCACGGCGATGTCGCGCTGCCAGTCGTAGAGGACGACCTTGGCGTCGTAGAGCCGTCCCTCGCCGCCGATCTGGACGGTGGGCTCGTCCACTCCGCCGACGACATGGGCGTTGGTCATGACCCGGCGCTCGTCGAAGACGAACCCGGTCCCCTCCAGTACCTTGCCGCAGCTCGGCGCCGTGCCCACCACCTTGACGATGGACTGC
This sequence comes from Streptomyces sp. CNT372, assembly GCF_000377145.1. Taxonomy (NCBI): domain Bacteria; kingdom Bacillati; phylum Actinomycetota; class Actinomycetes; order Kitasatosporales; family Streptomycetaceae; genus Streptomyces; species Streptomyces sp. CNT372. Next base: position 124,039 of record NZ_KB897777.1, read on the forward strand.
TTGGCGCGCGCCGCCACGGGGCTGCCGACGAGGGCCGGGTCCGGGGCCTGGACCTCGGTGATGGGCTCGTTGGCGAAGGGGCTGAAGACCTGCGGGAAACCGTTCTGCGCGAGGACGGAGGAGAAGTCGGTGAACCAGGTGGACGCCTGATCGGGCATCACCCGCGAGACCCCGAGCAGCACCTTGGAGCCACGCACCTCCTTGCCGAGGGTGGGCAGGGAGGTGCCCGCCAGCGCGGAGCCGATCAGCCAGGCGACCAGCAGCATCGCGACGACGTTGACCAGGGCGCCGCCGGTGGCGTCCAGCGCGCGCGCCGGCGACCAGGTGATGTGGGTGCGCAGCTTGTTGCCGAGGTGGGTGGTGAACGCCTGGCCCACCGAGGCGCAGACGATCACGATGACGACGGCCGCGATGGCCGCCGCGGTGGAGACCTCGGAATCGTCGGTGGCCGCGCTCCAGAGCACGGGGAGGAGGTGGACGGCGACGAGCCCGCCGCCGAGGAACCCGATCACGGAGAGGATGCCGACGACGAACCCCTGCCGGTATCCGATGATCGCGAACCATACGGCGGCGACCAGCAACAGGATGTCCAGCACGTTCACTCTTCAGCCTCGCTGTGTCGTCGCCGGGTGCTCCGTGTCCGGCTGGTGGTCCGGGTCCGCGGCGCGGCCGCTTCGTCTGTGCGCCCCGGGGTTGCGCTCGTGTCCGGGTCAGCCTGTCATGCGTGCCAGTCCAGCGGGACCTCCCGGTCGCGGTCCCACGGGCGCTCCCAGCCTGCGAAGTGCAGGATCCGGTCGATGACCCCCGCCGTGAAACCCCAGACCAGAGCGTCTTCCACGAGGAACGCGGGCCCCGCGTACCCTCTCGGGTGCACGGCGGTCGCGCGGTTCGCCGGGTCCGTGAGATCCGCCACGGGCACGGTGAAGACGCGCGCGGTCTCCGCGGGGTCGACCGCTCCGACCGGGCTGGGGGTGCGCCACCATCCCAGTACGGGCGTGACCACGAAACTGCTCACCGGGATGTAGAGCCGGGGCAGGACGCCGAAGGTCTGGACACCGGACGGGTCGAGTCCGGTCTCCTCCTCGGCCTCACGCAGGGCGGCCCGCAGCGGCCCGGCGCCCGCCGGATCGCCGTCCTCCGGGTCGAGGGCGCCGCCGGGGAACGAGGGCTGGCCGGCGTGCGAGCGGAGGGTGCCCGCCCGCTCCATCAGCAGCAGCTCCGGGCCTCTCGCCCCCTCACCGAAGAGGACGAGCACCGCGGACTGCCGCCCCTCGCCGCCCTCGGGCGGCAGGAACCTGCTCAGCTGCCGCGGCTCGACCGTCTCGGCGGCGCGGACCACCGGGTCCAGCCACTCGGGCAGACCCTCGGTGGTCACCGTCACCGGGCCGGCACCGCTCCGGCCGGACCGCTCCCTGGCCCGGTACGTCTCTTCTCCCGCACGCGTCATGGGCACCCCCTGCTGCTCAACGCCCGAGGCCGCCGGGATCGTTCCTCCGGCGGGCGCGCGCGGCCCGCCGTGCGCCGACGGCTCACCCCGGCGCACCGAGGGCGGGGGCCGGCTTCCCGGGGTAGTCGGCCGGCGGCTTCAGCCGCTGGCCCGGCTGGCCGCCGAGCTCGTACTTGAGGAGCTTGCGGGCCTTCTCCGGGTCGGTCTCTCCCTCCCCGAAGGAAGGGCAGAGGTGGGTGATCGGGCAGGCGCCGCAGGCCGGGCGGCGGGCGTGGCAGATGCGGCGGCCGTGGAAGATCACCCGGTGGGAGAGCATCGTCCACTCCGTCTTGGGAAAGATCGTGGCGATCTCCGCCTCGATCTTGACCGGGTCGTCCTGGTCGGTCCACTTCCACCGGCGCACCAGGCGCTGGAAGTGGGTGTCGACGGTGATCCCGGGGACCCCGAAGGCGTTGCCGAGCACCACGAACGCCGTCTTCCGGCCGACGCCGGGCAGGCTGACCAGGTCTTTCAACGTCCCGGGCACCTCGCCGCCGAAGTCGTCCCGCAGGGCCCTGGAGAGCCCCATGATCGATTTGGTCTTGGCGCGGAAGAACCCGGTAGGCCGGATCAGCTCCTCGACCTTCTCCGGCACGGCGGCGGCCAGGTCCTCGGGGGTGGGGTACGCCGCGAAGAGGGCCGGTGTCGTCTGGTTGACCCGCAGATCTGTGGTCTGGGCCGACAGGACCGTGGCGATCAGCAGCTGGAAGGGGTTCTCGAAGTCGAGCTCGGGGTGGGCGTAGGGATAGACCTCGGCGAGCTCGCGGTTGATCCGGCGGGCGCGGCGGACCATAGCCAGCCGGGACTCCGGTTTGTCCGCTTTCTTCCTTTTACCCGGACCGGGCGACACCTGTTCGCCCACAGCGGAATCCTGCTTCCCGGACACACTCCCCGCCCTCTCGGCCTGCACTCTCACCGGCGACTTGGACACCCGGCCAGCCTAAGCGCCCCCACCGACATCCGCGCCGGTCCCCGGGAATCACGACCCAATCGGGCCCCTGCCGCACGGATGGACGCGCCCGTACGTCAAACTTGTTGTGATTGATCGCACGATTGTTTACTACCGGGGTCCGTATCCCCGACGATGCCGCCGCGGGACACCGTGTCCCCAGGACAGAGCAGCAGGGTCCGGCATCATGGGGGACTGGTCCCCTGAGCAGGTCGACAAGGAGAGAACTCGTGGACGACGTTCTGCGGCGCGCCCCGCTCTTCGCGGCGCTCGACGACGAGCAGGCCGCGGAGCTGCGCGCCTCGATGAGTGAAGCGACGCTCGCCCGTGGCGACGCGCTCTTCCACGAGGGCGACCCCGGCGACCGCCTCTATGTGGTGACGGAGGGCAAGGTCAAGCTCCACCGCACGTCCCCCGACGGCCGCGAGAACATGCTCGCCGTCCTCGGCCCGGGCGAGCTGATCGGTGAGCTGTCCCTCTTCGACCCGGGCCCGCGCACGGCGACCGCCACCGCGCTGACCGAGGTCAAGCTGCTCGGCCTCGGCCACGGCGACCTCCAGCCCTGGCTGAACGTCCGCCCCGAGGTGGCCACCGCGCTGCTGCGCGCCGTCGCGCGCCGGCTCCGCAAGACCAACGACCAGATGTCCGACCTGGTCTTCTCCGATGTGCCGGGGCGTGTCGCCCGGGCGCTCCTCGACCTGTCCCGCCGCTTCGGCGTGCAGTCGGAGGAGGGCATCCACGTCGTCCACGACCTCACCCAGGAGGAGCTGGCCCAGCTGGTGGGCGCTTCCCGGGAGACCGTGAACAAGGCACTGGCCGACTTCGCCCAGCGCGGCTGGCTCCGGCTGGAGGCCCGCGCGGTCATCCTGCTGGACGTCGAGCGCCTGGCGAAGCGCTCCCGCTGACGGCGCGCGCCGCCGCACCGACGAACGCCGAGGGGCCGCCCGCAGTACGCGGGCGGCCTCTTCGCGCGCCCGGGGCCGGGCCTTTCGAGGGTGCCCGGGGCGTGCCCGGCGGGCGGCGCCGACCGCGTCGAAGGTGACCGGCACCCGACCTCGCGGGCGCTGACCACAGGGACGCAGCCGGCCACACCCGCGAAGCGCCCGGCGATCAGCGCGCCCCGCTCAGCAGGACACGCCGGAAGGTCCCGCACAGCTCCCGTGCACCGGGAACAGCCCGGACCGGGCGGCGCCGGTTCACGCCCGGCCCGGACCGGGCGAAGCGGGTGGCTCCGGCGTCAGGCCCGTTCGTCGTCGATCAGGCCGTGCTCGCGCAGGTACTGGAGCTGGGCGCGTACCGAGAGCTCGGCCGCGGGCCAGAGCGAGCGGTCCACGTCCGCGTAGACATGGGCGACGACCTCGGGAGCGGTGGTGATCCCGTTCTCGACCGCCGTCTCCACCTGCGCCAGCCGGCCGGCCCGGTGGGCGAGGTAGAACTCGACCGCGCCCTGGGCATCGTCCAGGACGGGCCCGTGGCCGGGCAGCACCGTGACCACCCCGTCGTCGACGGTGAGCGAGCGCAGCCGCCGCAGCGAGTCGAGGTAGTCGCCGAGCCGGCCCTCCGGGTGCGCGACGACCGTCGTGCCCCGGCCGAGGACGGTGTCCCCGGTGAGCACCGCGCGGTCGGCGGGGAGGTGGAAGCTGAGCGAGTCGGCGGTGTGGCCGGGGGTCGGGACGATCCGCAGTTCCAGTCCGCCGGTGGTGACCACGTCTCCCGCCGCGAGGCCCTCGTCGCCGAGCCGCAGGGCCGGGTCGAGGGCGCGCACGCGGGTCCCGGTCAGCTCGGCGAAGCGGGCCGCGCCCTCCGCGTGGTCGGCGTGGCCGTGGGTGAGCAGGGTGAGGCCGACCCGCCGGCCCCCGGCCTCGACGGTGTCGATCACGGCCCGCAGGTGCTCCTCGTGGAGCGGACCCGGGTCCACGACCACGGCCAGTCCGGAGTCCGGTTCCGCGACGATCCAGGTGTTGGTGCCGTCCAGGGTCATCGGGGACGGGTTGGGCGCCAGGACGTTGACCGTGCGGGTGGTGGCCGGCCCGGAGAGCACCCCTCCGCGGGGCCGGCCGGGCAGGGCCGCGGCGTCGGTCATCGCGGGTCTCCCCCCGGGACGTGCTTGGTGAACTCCTCGTGCCCCGGCCAGCTGAGCACCACCTCGCCGCCCACCAGTTCCGCCCGCGCCAGGACGGGCGCGAGGTCACGGGCGGCGGAGCCCGCGAGGGCGTCGGCGGCGCTGCGGTACGCCTCCAGGGTGCGCAGGGTGGCGATCGTCGGGGGCATCATCAGCAGCTCGCCCTTGTCGTAGCCGGCGGTCGCATCGGCCGGGCGGATCCACACCGTGCGGTCGGCCTCGGTGGAGGCGTTGCGGGTGCGCTGGCCCTCGGGGAGGGCGGCCACGAAGAACCAGGTGTCGTAGCGGCGCGGCTCGAACTCGGGCGTGATCCAGCGGGCCCAGGCGCCGAGCAGATCGGATCGGAGCACCAGATTCCGGCGCTCCAGGAACTGCGCGAAGGACAGCTCCCGGTCGACCAGGGCCCGCCGGTCCGCCTCCCAGTCGGCGCCGGTGGTGTCGCCGACGACGGTCTCCGGGGTGGGCCCGGCGAGCAGGACGCCCGCCTCCTCGTAGGTCTCGCGCACGGCCGCGCAGACGACGGCCTGCGCGACGGCGGTGGTCTCGGTGCCCAGGCGCTCGGCCCAGCGCTCCAGGGAGGGGCCCGCCCAGCGGACCGGCCGGTCGTCGCGGGGGTCCACACCGCCGCCCGGGTAGGCGTAGGCGCCGCCGGCGAAGGCCATCGAGGTGCGGCGGCGCAGCATGTGGACAGCGGGGCCGTCGGCGCCGTCGCGCAGCAGCATCACGGTGGCGGCGCGCTTGGGGGCCGCCGGGGTGAGCTCGCCGGCCGCGAGGGCGCGGATGCGGTCGGGCCATTCCGGTGGGTACCACTGACCATTGGACATGGCCGGATGCTATGCGTTCCCGCGTGGATGTTCGAGGGCTGGCCGAAACGCCCCCGCACCCGGCCCGGAGGGACGGCTGCGGGGGCGTTTCGGTGTGATCGCTCGCGATCGGGCCCGGGCGGGCCGGGCGGGTCAGTCCTGGACGAGTTCGACCTGGATCTCGACCTCGACGGGGGCGTCCAGCGGCAGCACCGCGACGCCCACGGCGCTGCGGGCGTGCACGCCCTTGTCGCCGAGGACCTCGCCCAGCAGCTCGCTCGCGCCGTTGAGGACACCGGGCTGCCCGGTGAAGTCCGCGGCGGAGGCCACGAATCCGGTGACCTTCACGACCCGCGCGATGCGGTCCAGGTCTCCGGTCACCGACTTCACGGCGGCCAGCGCGTTCAGCACGCAGGTCCGCGCCAGGTCCTTGGCCTCCTCGGCCGTGACCTCGGCCCCCACCTTGCCGGTCACCGGAAGCTTGCCGTCCACCATCGGGAGCTGGCCCGCGGTGTAGACGTACACACCCGAGACCACGGCCGGCTGGTAGGCGGCGAGGGGCGGTACGACGGCCGGCAGGGTCAGGCCCAGCTCGGCGAGCCGGCTCTCGACGGCCCCGCTCACGGCCTGGGCCGCTTCAGGTAGGCCACGAGCTGCTCGGGGTTGGGCCCGGGCACGACCTGGACGAGCTCCCAGCCGTCCTCGCCCCAGGTGTCCAGAATCTGCTTCGTCGCGTGCACGAGAAGGGGCACGGTCGCGTATTCCCACTTGGTCATGGTGCCGACTGTAGCCGCCCCGGGCCGAGGGCCGGTGACGCAGCCCGGGCACCCCGCCCCCCGCCCCGTGCCGCGTGCCGTCCCGGAACGCCGGGGAACGCGTCACGGGGTGTCCGGGAACGCGTCACGGGGCGCGCCCGGACACAGCGGGTGGGCGGGCTCGTGCGTAGGCCATGCCTTCACTGGTTAGGCTCGAATACGTGAGCAGGCTCCAGGTCGTCAGTGGCAAGGGTGGTACCGGTAAGACCACGGTGGCCGCCGCTCTCGCGCTCGCCCTCGCGACCGAGGGGAAGCGGACCCTCCTCGTCGAGGTGGAGGGCAGGCAGGGCATCGCCCAGCTCTTCGAGACGGAGGCGCTGCCCTACGAGGAACGCAAGATCGCCGTCTCCTCGGGCGGCGGGGAGGTGTTCGCGCTGGCCATCGACGCGGAACGCGCCCTCCTCGACTACCTCCAGATGTTCTACAAGCTGGGGTCCGCGGGCCGCGCCCTCAAGAAGCTCGGCGCGATCGACTTCGCCACCACGATCGCCCCCGGCGTGCGCGACGTACTGCTGACCGGCAAGGCGTGCGAGGCCGTCCGACGCCGGGACAAACGCGGGCGGTACGTCTACGACTACGTCGTCATGGACGCGCCGCCCACCGGCCGCATCACCCGCTTCCTGAACGTGAACGACGAGGTCGCCGGGCTGGCCCGGATCGGTCCGATACACAACCAGGCCCAGGCGGTGATGGGGGTGCTCAAGTCCCCCCAGACGGCGGTCCATCTGGTGACCCTGCTGGAGGAGATGCCCGTCCAGGAGACCGCGGACGGCGTCGCGGAGCTGCGCGCGGCCGAGCTTCCCCTGGGCAAGGTGATCGTGAACATGGTCCGCCCCCACCTCCTGGACGAGGAGGCCCTGCGCGACGCCTCGGCGGGCCGCCGCAAGGCGATCGCCGCCTCGCTCGCCTCGGCCGGGGTCCCGGGCGGGGCCCGGCTGGTGCCGCCGCTGCTGGAGCAGGCGGCGGAGCACGCGCAACGGGTCGAGCTGGAGCGGACACAGCGCGGGGTGCTGACCGGGCTGGGGCTCGACGCGTACGAACTGCCCCTGCTCAGCGAGGGAGTGGAGCTGGCCGGGCTCTACCAACTGGCCACGGAACTGCGCAAGCAAGGGGCGGGCTCATGACCCTGGACACGGCGGCGCGGCTGGAGGTCGATCCCCTGATCGACGACCCGGCGACCCGGATCATCGTGTGCTGCGGTGCGGGTGGCGTCGGGAAGACGACCACCGCGGCGGCGCTGGGGGTACGCGCCGCCGAACGGGGCCGGAAGGTCGTGGTCCTGACCATCGACCCGGCCCGGCGGCTGGCCCAGTCCATGGGCATCGACTCCCTCGACAACACCCCGCGCCGGGTCACCGGCATCGAGAGCGCGAACGGAACCGGGGCCGGGGACGGCGGGGGCGAACTCCACGCGATGATGCTCGACATGAAGCGCACCTTCGACGAGATCGTCGAGGCGCACGCGGACGCGGACCGGGCCCGCGCGATCCTGGAGAACCCCTTCTACCAGTCCCTGTCCGCCGGTTTCGCCGGCACGCAGGAGTACATGGCCATGGAGAAGCTGGGCCAGCTCCGCGCGCGGGACGAGTGGGACCTGATCATCGTCGACACCCCGCCCTCGCGTTCGGCCCTGGACTTCCTGGACGCCCCGGGGCGGCTCGGCTCCTTCCTGGACGGCACGTTCATCAAGGTGCTGATGGCCCCGGCGAAGGTCGGCGGCCGGGCCGGGATGAAGTTCCTCAACGTCGGCATGTCGATGATGACCGGGACCCTCGGCAAGCTGCTGGGCGGCCAGTTCCTGCGGGACGTGCAGACCTTCGTGGCGGCCATGGACACGATGTTCGGCGGTTTCCGCACCCGGGCGGACGCCACGTACCGGCTGCTCCAGGCGCCGGGCACCGCCTTCGTGGTGGTCGCCGCGCCCGAGCGGGACGCGCTGCGGGAGGCGGCGTACTTCGTGGAACGGCTGGCGGCCGAGGACATGCCCCTGGCCGGCCTGGTCCTCAACCGGGTGCACGGCAGCGGGGCGGCCTCGCTCTCCGCGGAGCGGGCGCTCGCGGCCGCCGAAAATCTTGACGACAATCTCGACGACGCCGGCATTGTGGATCAGGGCGACGGGAATGCTGGTGGTCGTGACGCCGCGTCCGTCTCTCCCGAATCCCCGGCCGCGGACCACTCCCCCGAGTTCGCGGCCCCGGCCCCCGCGACGGACGACCCGGCCACCCGGCACCTGACCGCCGGTCTGCTGCGCCTGCACGCCGAGCGGATGCAGATGCTCGCCCGCGAGCGGCGCACGCGCGACCGCTTCACGGCGCTCCACCCGGAGGTGGCGGTCGCCGAGGTCCCGGCCCTGCCCGGTGACGTCCACGACCTCGCCGGTCTGCGCGCGATCGGCGACCGGCTGGCGAAGGCGTCCTCCGCGCTGGGCTGAGCCCGAGCGCGCGCTGCGGGTCACGGGCGGCGACACCCGCGGGGATACGGGCGTACAGGCGGGGGTCAGCCCGCCGCCGCGTACTCCTCGTACGTCTCGTCGTCGTCGAGGCCGACCGGCAGGATGCCGGCGCCGCGCTCGTACTCGGTGCGCGCGGTCTCCAGCAGCCGGCGCCAGGAGGTGACGGTGGGGCGCCTGCGCAGCAGAGCGCGCCGCTCCCGTTCCGTCATCCCGCCCCAGACGCCGAACTCGACGCGGTTGTCGAGCGCGTCGGCCAGGCACTCGGTCCGCACCGGACACCCCGTGCACACCGCCTTGGCCCTGTTCTGCGCTGCCCCTTGTACGAACAGTTCATCCGGATCCGTCGTGCGGCAGGCTGCCTGCGCACTCCAGTCGGTAACCCAGCCCATGCCGGTGCCGTCCTCTCCCGAATCGAGGCTCCCCCACGGCGGCAGCGGCATATTCACCGCTGCCAGTTGAGGACGTTACGGAAGGCTGGAACAGCGCAACACCCCCGCGGGGCCCAATCTTGAATGGCCCGAACGGACTATGCGTACGCGGCAGATCACCCAGGGGAGTGACCTGCGGACATACCGCCACAATGCAGACATACTCGTCATTTCACCTGCGCCGGCGGGGACTTCAGGGACGCCAGTGACGCATTCGGACATGACTCCGCCGGATTCGGGTACAGCGGAGTCTGTCGGCGATGTGAGGCGAAACCGCACTGCTGTGACAGTTGAGAGCAGCTTAGGCCAATGCCTTTGCGCCTGTCCGGCGAATGCATACGTCCGCGCCCCGATTTACCGCGCCGTCGGCTGTACGACGAGCTCGGGAGTTCGCGAGTGGTGCAATCCAGGGCACGCGGACTTCGGGCCGCAGACACGGGTGACGTGCGGAACACTTCGCGGAGGCGGTCGGCTTCGGCTTCGCTGCCGGGCCGGCGGTCGGCCGCTCCCGGATGTCACGGTCTGGTACTCGAACGCCCCGAGAGGCACCCGCTCCTGCGGAACGCTCCCCGCGATTGATTAGGCTGCACCCATGCCAAACAAGCGCTCGGGCGGCGGTCTGACCGGGACCCAGCAGGCCGCCAAGTTCCTCGGTGTCAGCGTGCTCGCCGGAGCGGTGCTGGCGGGCATCGCCCTGCCCGCCGCCGGTGCGCTGGGGCTCGCGGCCAAGGGGACGGTCGAGGGATTCGACGAGATCCCCTCGAATCTCAAGACCCCGCCGCTGAGTCAGCGCACCACGATCCTCGACAGCGAGGGCGGGCAGATCGCCACGGTCTACTCCCGCGACCGCACCGTGGTCCCCCTCAAGGACATCGCGCCGACCATGCAGAAGGCGATCGTCGCGATCGAGGACGCCCGCTTCTACGAGCACGGCGCCGTGGACCTCAAGGGCGTGCTCCGCGCGCTCAACAAGAACGCGCAGGCGGGCGGGGTGTCCGAGGGCGCCTCCACACTGACCCAGCAGTACGTGAAGAACGTCTTCGTCGAGGAGGCCGGCGACGACCCCGAGAAGGTCGCCGAGGCCACCCAGCAGACGCTCGGCCGCAAGATCCGCGAGCTGAAGTACGCGATCCAGGTCGAAGAGGAACTCGGCAAGAAGAAGATCCTGGAGAACTACCTCAACATCACGTTCTTCGGGCAGCAGGCGTACGGGGTGGAGGCCGCGTCCCAGCGGTACTTCTCCAAGAGCGCCAAGGACCTCAAGCTGGAGGAGGCGGCCCTGCTGGCCGGCCTCGTCCAGTCGCCGAGCCGCTTCGACCCGGTCAACGACACCGAGGAAGCCACCAAGCGCCGCAACATCGTGCTGCAGCGCATGGCCGACGTTCACGACATCTCCCAGGAGGAGGCGGACAAGGCCAAGGCGACGCCGATCGCGCTCAAGGTCAGCAAGCCCAAGAACGGCTGCATCACCGCCGTCAAGGGCTCCGGTTTCTTCTGCGACTACGTCCGCAAGACGATTCTCAACGACCCCGTCTTCGGCAAGACGGAGGAGGAGCGCTCCAAGCTCTGGAACCTGGGCGGCCTGACCATCCGGACCACCCTGAGCCCGCGCGCCCAGGCCGCGGCCAACGAGGCCGCCACCGCCAAGGTCAACAAGACCGACGGCGTCGCGGCCGCCGTGGTCCAGGTGCAGCCGGGCACCGGCAAGATCCTCTCCATGGGCCAGTCCCGTCCCTACGGCCTGGACCAGAAGCAGCACGAGACGGTGCTCAACCTCTCGGTCGGCGGCAGGATGGGCGGCACGACGTACGGCTTCCAGGTCGGCTCGACCTTCAAGCCGATCACGGCGGCGGCGGCACTGGAGAAGGGCATCAGCCCGGCCCAGACCTTCTCCAGTCCCTGGAAGATCTCCGTCCCGATGGCCTCCTACCGCACGTGTGACGGGGGCCCGGCCGGTGGCGGGCAGTGGCCCCTTCAGAACGAGCTGCAGTCCGAGGCCGGCACCTGGGACATGAGCAGCGCGCTCGGCAAGTCCATCAACACCTACTTCGCCAAGCTGGAGCAGATGGCCGGTCTCTGCGAGACGGTCGAGCTGGCCCGGAAGATGGGCTACGAGCGGGAGTTGGGCAAGAAGCTCAAGGAACTTCCCTCGATCACCCTGGGCGGCCAGGAGAGCACCCCGCTCGACATGGCGGCTGTCTACGCCACCTTCGCCAACCGGGGGACCTACTGCACGCCGGTCGCGATCGAGACCGTCACCGACGCCAACGGCAAGCGGATCAAGGTGCCCGGCTCGCAGTGCTCCCAGGCGATGAGCGAGCAGACCGCCGACTCGATCAACCAGATGCTCAAGGGCGTGGTCGAGGACGGTACCGGCGTCCAGGCCGGTCTCCAGGACCGCGACAACGCGGGCAAGACCGGTACCACCAACGACCGCAAGGACGCCTGGTTCGTCGGCTACACCCCGAACCTCTCCACGGCGGTGTGGGTCGGTGACGACGTCGGCGAGAAGCAGTCGATGTTCAACATCACCATCGGCGGTCAGTACTACCCCAAGGTCTGCGGCGGCTGCCTGCCCGGCCCGATCTGGAAGATCGCGATGACGGGCGCGCTCGACGCCTCCGAGACCCCCGGCTTCAACCCGGTCTCCATCCCGCGCGGGAACGACAAGGAGAAGGACGACAGGAAGCGCGACCGGGACCGCGACCGCGACCGGGGCGACGAGGACCGTGACCGGGGCGACGACAAGCCCGGCGACGGGCCCATCCCCGGGATCAGCATCCCGCCGGACCTGATCGGCGGCGGCGCCAACCGCGGGCAGGACGGCGGGGGCGACGGCAACCGGCGCTAGGCGCCGGGACGAGTGGCGTACGAGTGAGGGGGACCCGGTCGGACCGGGTCCCCCTCACTCGTGCCGTACCGGGGGCGACGCCCGCCGGGCCCCGGCCGCCCTCAGCCCGCCAGGAGCCGCTTCACCGCGGCGGCCACCCGGCCGCCCTCCGCACGCCCGGCCACCTTCGGGTTCACGATCTTCATCACGGCGCCCATGGCCCGGGGGCCCTCCGCGCCCGCGGCCCTGGCCTCCTCGACGGCCCCCGCCACGATCCCGTGGAGCTCGTCGTCCGTGAGCTGCTGCGGCAGGTAGGCGTCGAGGATCACGCCCTCCGCCTTCTCCCGCTCGGCCTGCTCGGCGCGGCCGCCCTGGGCGAAGGCGTCGGCCGCCTCGCGGCGCTTCTTCGCCTCCTTGGCAATCACCTTCTGCACCTCGTCGTCGGAGAGTTCACGGGCCGTCCTGCCCGAGACCTCCTCCTTGGTGATCGCGGCGAGGGTCAGACGGAGCGTCGAGGAACGCAGTTCGTCGCGCGCCCTGATCGCCTCGGTGAGGTCTTCCTGCAGCTTGGACTTGAGCGTGGTCATACGGACAAGTGTGTCAGGTGCCGGGTGCCCGACGCCCGCCAATTCGGCCGCGGCCCGCGAGGCCACCGCTCCCCCGTACCCGGCGGGTCTGCGACGATGGACGCATGCGCGCACGCTACGGGACCCCCCTGAAAATCACCGCAGGAATCACGGCAGTCGGCGCGGCCGGTCTCGCCTACGCCGCCGGGTTCGAGGCCCGCTCCTTCCGGCTCCGCCGGATCACGGTGCCGGTCCTGCCGCGCGGCATGCGGCCCCTGCGCGTCCTCCAGGTCTCCGACATCCACATGGTGAGCGGCCAGCGCAAGAAGCGCGCCTGGCTGCAGTCCCTGGCCGGGCTGCGCCCCGACTTCGTGGTCAACACGGGTGACAACCTCTCCGACCCGGAGGGCGTTCCCGAGGTCATGGACGCCCTCGGGCCCCTGCTGGAGTACCCGGGGGTCTATGTCTTCGGCTCCAACGACTACTACGGCCCGAAGCTGCGCAACCCGGCGCGCTACCTCCTGGAGAAGGTCCAGGGCCGCCACGGCCTCAACGGCAACCCGCCCGCGGTCGGCGCCGTCCACAACCCGTGGGAGGAGATCCGCGACGGCTTCGACGCCGCCGGCTGGCTGGACCTCACCAACACGCGCGGCCGGCTGAAGCTGGACGGCTACGAACTCGCGTTCACCGGCCTCGACGACCCGCACATCAAGCGGGACCGCTACGACCTGGTGGCCGGCGGCCCCGAGAAGGACGCGGACCTGTCCCTCGCCGTGGTGCACGCGCCGTACCTGCGCAGCCTGGACGCCTTCACCGCCGACGGCTACCCCCTGATCCTCGCGGGCCACACCCACGGCGGGCAGCTCTGCATCCCCTTCTACGGCGCCCTCGTCACCAACTGCGACCTGGACACGGACCGCGTGAAGGGCCTCTCCCGGCACACCGCGGAGGGCAGCACCGCCTACCTCCACGTCTCGGCCGGCTGCGGCACCAACCGCTACACCCCGGTCCGCTTCGCCTGCCCCCCTGAGGCCACCCTCCTGACCCTGGTCCCCCGCCCCTGACCAGGCCCGTCACCCCACCCGAAACCGGATTTCGCCTCCGGGCGCGGGTGGGCTAAAGTAAACGACGTCGCCGAGACAGCGGGCGGCATCGGGGTGTGGCGCAGCTTGGTAGCGCGCTTCGTTCGGGACGAAGAGGTCGTGGGTTCAAATCCCGCCACCCCGACAGTGAGACATCAGGTGAGGCACCTACGATTTTTCGTAGGTGCCTCACCTGTTCTGTGCGCGGCCCGCGTCGGCCGCCTCGCGCGCGACCAGCCGGCGGCTGACGAGGGTGACGATCGCCGAGGCGGTGAGGACCACGGCGCCGCCCACTTGGAGGACGGCGTCGTAGACCTGCTCGGGAGGGTGTTCCGGGGTCATGGACGCGATGGTGGCCGCCGCTGCGGCCAGGGCGATGGCGCCCAGGGTGACGAGGAACGTGAGCAGGACCCCGGACGCCTCACCCGCGCGGGCGGGTGGGACGACCTGCTGTGTGGCGACGCTGGAGAACGTCCAGCCGAGTCCCAGCCCCAGGCGCTGCCGCGTTCGACGGCCAGCGTCACGGAGGCGAGGGCCACGACCAGGGTGAGGCAGCCGGCCAGGTCGAGCCGGCGCGGAGCGGAGGGGTCGCGCGAGTCCGGTACGTAGAGGAGGGCGAGGAGCAGTGACAGCGCGGCGAGCGGCCCGAGCAGCCAGAAGATCCAGCGCCAGCCGGGACCTTCCGTGAAACCACCGCCGACCCACTGCCCGAGTGCCGTGCCGATGTTCGCGACACCGAACGCGGCCCCCAGCACCCGGGCCCGTTCGCCCTCGGGGAAGACGTTGCTGATGACGGATACCGAGACGGGGACAAATCCCGCGCCGATCCCCTGAACGATACGGGCGGCGACGAGGAGGGAGATGTCGGGCGCCAGCGCGCAGCCCACCGAGCCGAGGACGAAGAGACCGATGCCGAACAGCAGTAGGCGCCGTCGTCCGAACACGTCACCGGCACGGCCGCCGACGATGAAGAAGCACCCGACGGCCAGCATGTAGGCCGAGAGGGTCCACTGCGCCACCGATGTCGACACGTCGAGTTCCCGGCTGATGCCGGGGATCGCGAGGTGCAGGGCGAAGAAGTCGGCCTGGACGGAGAGGAGCGCCACCGCGACCGACGCGAAGGCCCCTCTTCTCGTAAGGGCTCCGGAGCCGTCGGCCATGCGGCGCCCTTCCGTCGGTTCCGTCCGCGACTCGCACCGGGGCGGCCGCGCAGCCACTGTCGCGGCGCCCGGTCGAGGCCGCAGCGGTACCCGGCGGGCAGGCGGATCGATACTGCCGATGTGCACCCCGAACTCCTGTACCTGAGCTTTGACCACATTCAGCCACTCTCGTCGAGTGGTCCGGGGTGCCGGAACGGCTTCGGGGCGGGTCCGGGGACGGGGAGGGTCCGGATGTGACGGGGCGGGTCCCCGATGGAGGGACCTCTGGAGCACCCCCGGGCCGCTGACCGGTTTTCGGCTCCGTTTCCGCCGTTCACGGGAAGATCTTGGCCAGTTCTCCGGGAGGGACGACACATGATCGACGATCTGTACCGGACGTGCGGGCGGCCGACCCGTTCAGGGAGCCCGTGCCGGATCCGGATCTCAGGGTCGGACGTGGCCTGCGGCACACACGCCACGGAGCACGACAAGGAGATCGCGGAGGCTCATCGCCGCGGGTGGCGGGAGGGCTGGGACTCGGGGCACGAGAACGCCACCTACCTCTCCCGGGCAGAGGTCGAGCGCCTTGAGCGGCGAGTGGTGGCGCTGGAACAGCAGCTGGGCGAGGTGCGGCGCGAGCGGGCGGTCGCGGACGGCCATGTCATGCGGCGGGAGTCGGAGGCCGGCGAGTAGGGCGGGCGGGGCCGGGGCGGTGCTCCGCCGGAGCTCCACGGCGGTGCCCCGCATACCGTGCGCCGAACGGGTGAACGCGGAGATTGTCGGGCGGACCGGGAACCCGACCGAGGGGCGGGTCGTTGGCACGGTTGGGCAAAGAAATCGTCAAGTGGCGTGGCCCGCGCCGGATTGCGCAGGGATTTCGATGGGTGTCAGCCTTTCCAAGGGCGGCAATGTCTCGCTGAGCAAGGAGGCCCCTGGCCTGACCGCGGTCATCGTGGGTCTGGGCTGGGACGTACGGACCACCACCGGCACGGACTTCGACCTCGACGCCAGCGCGCTGCTGGTCGACGCCAACGGCAAGGTCCTCAGCGACCAGCACTTCGTCTTCTTCAACAACCTCAAGAGCCCGGACGCCTCCGTCGAGCACACGGGCGACAACCTCACGGGCGAGGGCGAGGGCGACGACGAGCAGATCAAGGTCAACCTGGCGGGGGTCGCCGCCGAGGTCGACAAGATCGTGTTCCCGGTCTCCATCCACGAGGGCGAGAGCCGCGGCCAGTCCTTCGGCCAGGTGCGCAACGCCTTCATCCGCGTCGTCAACCAGGCCGGTGGGGCCGAGCTGGCGCGCTACGACCTCTCCGAGGACGCCTCCACCGAGACCGCCATGGTCTTCGGTGAGCTCTACCGCAGCGGTGCGGAGTGGAAGTTCCGCGCGGTGGGCCAGGGTTACGCGTCCGGCCTGCGCGGTATCGCTCAGGACTTCGGCGTCAACATCTGACGTACGTATGTCAGTGAGCCACTGACGTACGGCGGACGGCAGTCGGCCGGTGGTGGCCGGCCGGCAGCCGTCGGCCCGGCCGCCAACGGCCGGGCCGCTACGAACCGTTCCGGTGTCAGAGCTCGCTGTCCGGCCAGTCCAGCAGCCGGGCGCCGATCGCGGCCGTCTGGAGAGTGAAGCGGTGCCGCGGGTCCGCCGGGTCGGCGCCGGTGAGCCGGTGGATGCGGTCCAGGCGGTAAGTGAGGGCACGGACGCTCAGGTTGAGGCGGCGGGCCGCCTGGGCGGAGACGCAGCCCGCGTCGAAGTAGGCGTGCAGCGTGTCCAGAAGGGGCCTCGCCCCTCCCCTGGCGTCACGCAAGGGGCCGAGTGTGTTGCGTACGAGGTCGGACATCGCCTCGCGATCCCGGGCAAGGACGGGGTACACGAGCAGGTCCGCCGCGTAGAGGACAGGCTCGTCGAGGTCCATGCGCTGCGCCAGGTCGAGGGCCTTCAGTGCCTCCTCGTAGGAGCGGACCACGCCGCCGGGTCCCGAGTGGGGCCGTCCGACCGCGGCCCGGCCGCCGGCGGTGGCCGCGTACGCCTGCTTGGCGAAGTAGCGGACGACGTCGTCCTGGTTGCCCGGGACGATGCAGATCAACCGGTCGTCCTTGGTGGTGAGCAGGATCCGGCGGTCCCCGAAGCGGGCGAAAAGGGCGGCTTCGACCGTGCGCGTCACAAAGTGGGTGTCGTCGTAGGGTTCGGGGCCCTCGGCCACGCCGACGGAATGGTCGTGGGCGAGCCGCAGCCCGAAGCGCTCGGCGCGCTGGGCCATGCGGGCGGGGTCGGACCGGCCGTGCAGAAGATCGTCGATGAACTCCCGGCGTGCGGCCTCCTCCTTGCGGACGGCGAGGCGCTGGGCGCGCTCGTATCCGCCGGCGAACGCGTCCACGGCCTGCTCGACCGCGGCCAGCACGCTGTCCGGGGCCGTGGTGGCGGGCCAGTTGGCCCGGGTCGCGGCGAGATGGGCAATCACCAGGGAGCGGAGTCCCCGGCCCGCTTCCGCCGCCTGTTCACCGAGTGCCCGGCGCCCCTCCAACTCGTCCCGGGTGAGCCGCCGTCCGGTCTTCCCGACCTCGGCCAGGATCTCCGCGTACCCCTCGACGTAGGTGTCCGTCGCCTCCGGTGTCGCCACTGCCTTCCTCCCCCGTCCGCTCCGTCC
Organism: Streptomyces sp. CNT372; assembly: GCF_000377145.1. Taxonomy (NCBI): domain Bacteria; kingdom Bacillati; phylum Actinomycetota; class Actinomycetes; order Kitasatosporales; family Streptomycetaceae; genus Streptomyces; species Streptomyces sp. CNT372. The sequence goes on from NZ_KB897777.1 coordinate 141,365, forward strand.
GGGCGGCCGTATCGGGTTTCGTCCGACGGCCCGATCCGGCATCAGGAGCGCGTTAAGACTGCCGGAATCCGGCAATGCGAGCAAGTCCGGTTGCCTGACACGATGGGAGCGCGCCGAGGCAAGGGGATGCCCCGGGTGCCGCTTGGCGGCAATGAGCGAACGGGGGTCGGAACGGTGAACGAATTCCTCTTGGCCGTGGCCGGCTTTCCCACCGCGCTGTTCAGTGCCGCTCTCGTCGTGGTCCTGGTCTTCTGGCTGCTGGTGGCCGCGGGCGGCGCGTCGCAGGACATGTTCGACTCCGACGCCGACACGGCGTTCTTCGGCTCCGCCGGTCTCGGCGGTGTCCCGGTGACGGTGGCCGTGTCACTGTTCGTCGTCCTTGCCTGGTCCATCTCCGTCACCGGTTCTCTGCTGCTGCGCGGGTCCGGCCTCACAGGGGTGCCGTACGCGGTCGTCGCCTGCGCGGTGCTCGCCGCCGCGGTGCTCGTTCCCTGGAGAGCCACCCGGCGCCTGGTGCGCGGCCTGGCCAGACTGTTCCCCGAGGAACCCGGGCCGTCCCGCCAGGACTTCATCGGCATGACGTGCACCATCCGCACCGGGCGGGTGGACGCGCACTTCGGCCAGGCCGAGGTCCGGGCCGGGGACGGCTCCACCGCCGTCGTCCAGGTGCGGCGACTACCGGGCGAGAAACCGGGCCCGGACGGACCGGGCCTCGTCGCGGGCTCCACGGGACTGCTGTTCGCGTTCGACGACGACGGCGAGTTCTTCTGGGTCGCGCCGTTCTCCGCCCTCGACGGACTGCCGGACTCCGGCCGCCCGAGAGCCGCCTGACGGCTCACCGACGACCGGCTGACGGCTTGCCGGCAGGGACCTGGCGCCCACCGCCGGCCGTCCGAGCAGCCGGAACCCGGCAACCAACACCGACCAACCACCACAGGACGCGGCGCGTCCCGGTCCGCCCTGCGCGGACCCGGGGCCCGAGCGGCGCGGCCCACTCCGGGCCGCCGGTGCACTCGCGCCGCCGCCCGTCCGTGACCACGACCGCCCGATCGGTCGCGCTCACGGACAGACGGCGGAGCCCGGTCCACCGGCGGCCGGGGACGGCCGGACCGCCTCCAGTGCGCCACGCCCGCTGAACCTACCCACCTCACCAAGGACTTCCGAGGACTCGTATGGACTCCATCACCATGGGCATCGGCGTGCTCATCGCCGCCGTCCTGCTCATCGCCTTCTGCCTGCTGCTCGTCGTCACCCGGCTGTTCCGCAAGGTCGAACAGGGCAAGGCCCTGATCGTCTCCAAGATGCGCAAGGTCGACGTCACCTTCACCGGGCAGGTCGTACTGCCGGTGCTCCACAAGGCCGAGGTCATGGACATCTCGGTGAAGACCATCGACATCACCCGCGCCGGCCGCGACGGCCTGATCTGCCGGGACAACATCCGCGCCGACATCCGGATCTCGTTCTTCGTCCGCGTCAACAAGACGGTGGAGGACGTCATCAAGGTGGCGCAGGCGATCGGCACCGCGCGGGCGAGCGACAAGGAGACGCTGCAGGATCTGTTCAACGCCAAGTTCTCCGAGGCGCTGAAGACGGTCGGCAAGCAGATGGACTTCACCGACCTCTACACCAAGCGGGACGAGCTGCGCGACCGGATCATCCAGCTCATCGGCACCGACCTCAACGGCTACAGCCTCGAGGACGCGGCGATCGACTACCTGGAGCAGACCCCGCTCAAGCAGCTGGACCCGTCCAACGTCCTGGACGCGCAGGGCATCCGGAAGATCACCGAGCTGACGGCGGTCGAGCACGTGCGCACCAACGAGTTCCAGCGCACCGAGGAGAAGGAGATCACCCGCCAGAACGTGGACGCCCGCGAGGCGATCCTGGAGCTGGAGCGCCGGCAGGCGGACGCCGAGATCAAGCAGCGGCGCGAGATCGACACCGTGCGGGCCCGCGAGGAGGCCGAGACCGCCCGGGTGGTCGAGGAGGAGCGGCTGCGTGCGCAGAGCGCGTTCCTGCGCACCGAGGAGCAGTTGGGCGTCCAGCGGGAGAACCAGGCCCGTGAGGTGGCCGTGGCCGAGAAGAACCGCGAGCGGGTCATCGCCATCGAGAACGAGCGCATCGAGAAGGACCGGCTCCTGGAGGTCATCGCCCGGGAGCGGGAGACCGCGCTGACCAGGATCGCCGCCGACAAGGAGGTCGAGGCGGAGCGCCGGGAGATCGCCGAGGTCGTCCGGGAGCGGGTCGCCGTGGACCGGACGGTCGCCGAGCAGGAGGAGTCGATCAAGCGACTGCGCGCCGTGGAGGAGGCCGAGAGGGAGCGTCAGGCGATCGTTATCGCGGCCGAGGCCGAGGCGCAGGAGAAGCTGGTCAAGGACATCAAGGCGGCGGAGGCCGCCGAGCAGGCGGCGGTCCACCGCGCGGCCGAGGAGATCACCCTCGCCGAGGCGCGGGTGAAGTCCGCGGACCTGGACGCGCGCGCCAAGCAGCGTCTCGCGGAAGGCGTCCAGGCCGAGGCGGCCGCCGAGGGACTCGCGGCCGTGCAGGTGCGCGAGAAGGAGGCGGACGCGATCGAGCGCGCGGGCCGCGCGGAGGCCGAGGCCACCCAGGCCCGGCTGCTCGCCGAGGCGGAGGGCGTCCGGGCCCAGGGCGCGGCGAGCGCGGCGGCCATCAGCGAGAAGCTGAAGGCGGAGGCCGCCGGTCTGACCGAGAAGGCGGCCGCGATGGCCGCCCTGGACGAGGCGTCGCGCGGGCACGAGGAGTACCGCCTGCGGCTGGAGGCGGAGAAGGACGTCCGCCTGGCCGGTCTGGACATGCAGCGCCAGGTCGCCGAGGCGCAGGCCACCGTCCTCGCCACGGGCCTGGAGAACGCGGACATCAGCATCGTCGGCGGTGAGTCGGCCTTCTTCGACCGGATCATGTCGTCGATCTCGCTCGGCAAGAGCGTGGACGCCTTCGTGAGCAACTCCGAGACGGCGCAGACTCTGGCGAAGCCGTGGCTGGACGGTTCGTCGAGCTTCACGGAGGACCTGACCTCGGTGCTCGGGAACGTGTCCACGGGCGATGTGCAGAACCTGACGGTGTCCGCCCTGCTCACCCGGCTGATGCGGTCCGGCGGAGGCGGCGCGGGGGAGCTGCGGCAGCTGATGAACGAGGTGGACCGTCTCGGCCTCTCCGACCTGTCCCTCACGGACCTGACCGGCCGGTCCCCGGCCGTCGGGCAGGCCCCCCTGAACGGCACGCCGTCGTCCTGACGGCGCGCCCCGGCCCCGGTGCTGCCCGACGGGGGTGAGCAGCATCGGGGCCTCCCTCCGGGCCGGGCCCACAGAACCGTGGGCCCGGCCCCGGTCCCAGACGGGTCGAGCCGCGGGTTCCACGACCGGCCCGGGAGCAGGCCCGCCCGCCCGGAACCAGGACCGGAGCCAGGTCCGGAAACAGCCGGGACCGCCCGGAACCAGGCCCGGACCAGGTTTGGAAACCAGGCCCGGAACCAGGTCCGAAGGACGCGAGCGCAGGACAGGAAGCGAGCACATCAGATGACCACGCCCACCACCCGTCCCGCCGACGCGCGGTCCACCGGCTCCCGGGAGGAGTCCGGAGCGTACGAGGTGCTGCGTGACCGGCTCGAGGCCCAGGCCGCGGAACTCGCCCGGCGCGCCGGGGAGCTGAACGAGCGCCGCATCGAGACCTTCGGCTCCATGGAGCTGCGGCTCGCGGGGACGGAGAGCCTGCGCACCGAGCATCCCGGGCTGCCGCAGGACATCGCGGCCGTCGGGCCGTATCTGCTGTTCGGCTTCCGCGCGACCGCCGGCGCCACCTCGGCCGGGGAGGTCTCCGTCGCCGATGTGCTCACCCTGCACGACGCCTCGCTGGAGCGGCTGCCCGAGGAGACCGTGCCCGGGCTGCTCGACGACCCAGCGTTCCGGCAGGAGTTCGAGGCGCTGCACCGCTACTACCGGGACGCCCAGCTGCTCCAGTTGCGGGTGCTGGACGGGAAGCTGCTGGCGGTGTTCCGGACCGGGCCCGGCGGCGGCCGCGGCCCGTCCGACGGCCACGGCACCGACCGGACGGGCGACATCCGGGTGCTCCGCTGGGCCCTGGAGACGCCCGCCGGGGGCCCGGTCTCGGCCCGGTTCCTCGATGCCCGAGGGGAGCGCGACCATGTCTTCCCGCCCTCGCACGACATCGAGTGGACGGCCGCGACCCGCGAGGACCACGTCCTCGGCCGGCACCCCCATGTCTCCGTCGGCGGCGAGCTGTTCGTCTCGACCGTGGGCGGTTCGCTGACCCTGAAGACCTCCGACGACACGGAGACCGCCGAGGGCATCCACTCCGAACCTGTCGACGAGCCCCTGCAGTCGCTGGCCGACGCCGAGGTGGCGCACGCGCGCGTCGGGCCGCTGATCCTGCTGCGCGTCCGCCCCTACAAGGAGACGCGCGACCGGCACTTCGTCTTCGCCACCACCACCCGCGAGGTCAGCCGGCTCGACGGGATCGGCCGGGCGTGCCTGCGGCTGCCGGACGACCAGGGCATCGTCTTCCCTGGCGGCTACTGCCTCGCCTCGACGGGATCGGCCCGCACCTTCGACCTCGACCCGGAGCTACTCGCCTCGCTGGTCCACGAGCGGACCGTACGCTCCCCCAACGGCGAGGACGTGCTGTACGCGTTCCGGTCGCCCGCCCAGGGACGCCTTCTGCTGCTGCCGTACAACGTGATCGGCAAGGGCGTGTCCACCCCGCTGACCGGCTCCGGGTACGCCCTCTTCGAGGACGGCCGGCTGCTGGTGCTGCGCGCCCGGGAGGACAAGCCCGCCCGGGTGCACCCGGTGCAGCTCTGGGAGTCGCCGTACGTCTCCGACACCTACGCGGCCGCACGGCCGGCCGGGGAGGGGCCGCTCGCGCGGATCGGCAACGCGGACCTGGTGCGGGGGATCTCGGACTGCCTCTCGCTGGCCCGTTCGGTGTCCGGGACGACACCGACGACCGAGGTGTACCAGGCCCTTCTGGCGGCCTGTGCACGGGCGGGCGACGCCTACCACTGGCTCTCCGACGCGGGCACGGGTGACCTGCGCACCCCGCTGGACGCCATGCGGGAGACGGCCGCCCAGGTGGTCGCGGAGTTCGAGACGGTGCGGGAGCTGACCGCGCGGGCCGCCGGAGCGCTGGACGCCTCGGCTGAGCGGATCGCCTCGCTGGTGCGGCGGCTGCGGGGCGAGACCCCGCGCACGGCCGGCGCGTGGGTCGAGGGGCTGACGGGCCTGCGCCGCGCCCAGGGCGAGCTGATCACACTCAAGGAGATGCGGTACGCCGACACGGACCGCATCGACGCCCTGGCGGCGGAGACGGACGCGGACATCGCCTCGTTCGCCCAGCGCGCCATGGCGTATCTGGCGCGGGAGGACGCCTTCACCGGCTACCACGACGAGATCGCGGAGCTGGCCGGTGAGGCGGAGGAGGTGGCGACCGCCGCAGGGGCGGGGCCCGTCGCCCAGCGGCTGGACGGCCTGGAGGAGGGGCTGCGCACGGTGACCGCGGTGGTCGCCGGTCTGGAGTTCGGCGACGCGGTGGTGCGGACGGCGGTTCTGGAGCGGACCGCCGAGGTGCTGGCCGGGGTGAACCGGGCCCGCGCGGTGCTGGACGCCCGCCGCCGGGAGCTGGTCGCCCGGGAGGGCCGGGCCGAGTTCACGGCCGAACTGGCTCTGCTCGGGCAGGCGGTGACGGGTGCGCTGACGGCCGCCACGGACCCCGCGGCCTGCGACACGCAGCTCGCGTCGCTGCTGTTGCGTCTGGAGGACCTGGAGTCGCGGTTCGCCGACTCCGACGCCTGTCTCGCGGAGCTGGGCGACAAGCGCACCGAGGTGTACGAGGCGTTCACGGCCCGTCGCCAGACGCTCCAGGACGCACGGGCGGCCCGGGCGGAGCGGCTTGCCGCCTCGGCCGGCCGGGTGCTGGAGACGATCGCCCGACGCGCGGCCACACTCGACGGCCTGGACGCGGTCAACGCCTTCTTCGCCTCCGACCCGATGGCCGCCAAAGTGCGGCGCACGGCCGGACAGCTGCGTGAGCTGGGCGACTCGGTGCGGGCGGAGGAGCTGGACGGCCGGCTGAAGGCCGCCCGGCAGGAGGCCGCGCGTGCGCTGCGCGACCGCACCGATCTGTACGCCGACGGGGGTTCGGCGATCCGGCTGGGCCGGCATCTGTTCACCGTGAACACCCAGCCGTTCGAGCTGACCCTCGTCCCGCAGGGCGACGGGCAGGTGTTCGCGCTGACCGGCACCGACTACCGGGCTCCGGTCACGGCCGACCCGGAGTACGCCGCGACCCGCCCGTACTGGGAGCAGTCCCTGCCGTCCGAGAACGCCGAGGTCTACCGGGCCGAGCACCTGGCCGCCCGGCTGCTGGACGAGCACGGCGCGGAGGCGCTGGAGGGAGCGGCGGGCCTCGGCGACCTGGTGCGCCGCGCGGCGGAGGCGGCGTACGACGAGGGCTACGAGCGGGGTGTGCACGACCACGACGCGACCCTGATCCTCCGGGCGCTGCTGCGCCTGCGGGAAGACGCCGGGCTGCTGCGCTACCCGCCGCGGGCCCGGGCGGCCGCCCAGCTGTTCTGGGCGCATGACACCGACGAGGCCGGGCGCACCGCATGGACCCGGCGGGCCGTTTCGCTGGCCCGGGCGCGGGAGACCTTCGGGCTGGCCCCGGCGATCGACGCGTTCCGCGCGGAGCTGGCCGAGCGGATGGGAGGCGGTGGTGAACTTGCCGCGGAGTACCTCTTCGAGGAGCTGACCCGCGGGCCGGAGGGTTTCGTCACCGGCGCCGGGGCACGGACGCTGCTGGAGAAGTTCCGCCGCTCGGTCGACACGGCCGCCTACGAGGACGGCCTGGCCTCCCTCGGCGACGACCTGCCCGCCCGCCGTCAGGTGGTCGACAACTGGCTGGGCGCGTACGCGCAGGCGACGGACCCGGGCATCGACGCGGGCGACCTCGCGGAGGCCGCCGCCCTCGAACTCTGCCCGGACCTGGCCCGGTACGCGTGCGAGGCCCCGCTTACCGAGCGCGTCGAAGGACTGCTGGGCGACCACCCGCGCATCACGGGACGCGCGATGACCGTCCGGATCGACGAACTCCTGGCACGGACACGGCACTTCCGCGCCGTGGTCGCCCCCGGATTCCGTGAATACCGGCAGCGTCGCACCGCCCTGGCGGCGACGGAACGCGCCCGGCTGCGCGTCGACGAGCACCGGCCGCGGGTCATGCCGTCCTTCGTACGCTCCCGGCTCATCGACGAGGTGTATCTGCCCCTCATCGGCGACAACCTGGCCAAGCAGCTCGGTACGGCCGGGGAGTCCCGGCGCACCGACAGCAACGGCCTCCTGCTCCTCGTCTCCCCGCCCGGCTACGGCAAGACGACGCTGATGGAGTACGTGGCGGACCGCCTGGGCCTCGCCCTGGTCAAGATCAACGGTCCGGCCCTCGGACACTCGGTCACCTCCCTCGATCCGGACGAGGCGCCGAACGCCACCGCCCGCCAGGAGGTCGAAAAGATCAACTTCGCGCTGGAGGCGGGCAGCAACGTCCTGCTCTACCTGGACGACATCCAGCACACCTCCCCGGAGCTGCTCCAGAAGTTCATCCCGCTGTGCGACGCGCAGCGCCGTATGGAGGGTGTGTGGCGCGGTGAGAGCCGCAGCTACGACCTGCGCGGCAGGCGCTTCGCGGTCTGCATGGCGGGCAATCCCTACACCGAGTCCGGTCGGCGCTTCCGGATCCCGGACATGCTGGCCAACCGCGCCGACGTATGGAACCTGGGCGAGGTACTGACCGGCAAACAGGACGTGTTCGCGCTGAGCTTCGTCGAGAACGCGCTGACCTCCCACCCCGTACTGGCTCCCCTGGCGGGCCGGGACCGGGCCGACGTGGACCTGCTCGTCCGCCTGGCCTCCGGGGACCCGGCGGCGAGCGCGGACCGGCTGGAGCACCCCTACGCGCCGGCGGAGCTGGACCGGATCCTGGCCGTGTTGCGCCATGTCGTGGCCGCCCGGCGTACCGTGCTCGCGGTCAACGAGGCGTACATCGCCTCCGCCGCGCGCAGCGACGAGACCCGCACCGAACCGCCGTTCCTGCTCCAGGGCTCCTACCGCAACATGAACAAGATCGTGGAGCGGATCAGCCCGGTCATGAACGACGCCGAGCTCGCGTCCGTGGTCGAGGACCACTACACGAGCGAGGCGCAGACCCTGACCAGCGGAGCGGAGGCGGCGCTGCTGAAGCTCGCGGAGCTGCGCTCGGCGCTCACACCCGAGCAGGAGGCCCGCTGGGCCGAGGTCCGGGCGCGCCATGTGCGCGCCCAGGCCCTCGGGGGTGCGGAGGGCGATCCGCTGACCAGGGCCGTCGCCGCGCTGGGGCTGCTGGCAGACCGGATCTCCGCGGTCGAGACGGCGATCACCCGGGCCGCGGACCCGCGGCATCTGCTCGCGGCCCCGGGGCGCCACGCCGCTCCGGGCCACCGCGACCCCGGGTGACCGTTCACCCGTCGGGCGGCGGCCGCTCCGCCGCTCCGGGCCACCGCGACCCGGGCCCACGCCCACCGCGACCGCGAACCCGGCGGCCGCGACGGCGACCGCGACCGGCCCCCGTCCACGTCCACGTCCGCGTCCGCGTCCGGGTCCACGTCCGCTCAGTAGCGCTCGGTCAGGTGCTCCCGGCCCGCCGGGGGCTCGTAGGGCTCCGGCCAGAAGTCGGATATCGCCGTGATCCTGCCCTGCGCGTCCCCGGTGAAGAAGGTGACGGCGTGCATTTCCTCGGCGCCGACCCTGGCATGCACCCAGGTCACCGCCTGGTCCCCGTCGGCCACCAGGCGGTCGACCCACACATGCCAGTCCCCGGGGTACTCGCGGTAGAAGCGCAGGAACGCCTCCCTGCCGCGTATGCGTTCCCGGGTCTGCGGAAGCTCGTAGACCAGGTCCTCGGCGAGGGTGGCGGCGAGAGCCGCCCAGTCGCGCGCCTCGGTCGCGGTCCAGTGCGCGGCGACCGTCGCGGCGAGGCCGGCCGGTGCCGAGAGGGAAGACACGAGGGAGTCCGTCACGGAGGCCGCGGAGGCCGCGGATTCGGTGCGGGAGCCGTCTGTCGTCATGAGGTGAGTCTGCACCCGGCCACCGACAGCGCCCCGGTTGTCCACAGGTCTGTGCACGCGGCCCCCAGCAGGGATGACGGAGTTGTTCACAGGTGGCCGGTTGTCCACAGGGCGCGGATGGACCGGGGCGGTTTCCGGTTTGATGGACGGCATGAACGACACCGACACCACACCCGACATGCCCGGCATGCCCGACTGGGAGAAGCGGTTCCGGGCACCGCGTGTATCCCTGCCCGAGTGGGCGGAGGACGCCCCCGACCGCTCCCTGTTCGTTTCGAACGCGACGGGCACCTACGAGCTGTACGCATGGGACCGGGCCACGGGCGAGCGCCGCCAGGTCACGGACCGGCCGAACGGGACGACGGACGGCACCCTCGCCCCGGACGGCGAGAGCATCTGGTGGTTCTCGGACACGGACGGCGACGAGTTCGGCATCTGGATGCGCCAGCCGTTCGCCGGCGGCGAGGACGTGCCGGCCGTTCCCGGCCTCCCGGCGTCGTACTCGGCCGGGCTCGCGATAGGCCGGGACGGCACCACGGTGGTCGGCCGTTCCACGGACGAGGACGGGACCACCGTCCACGTCGTGCGGCCCGGTGCGGAGCCGTCCGTGGTCTACCGGCACCGGGAGTCCGGGGGCGTGGGCGACCTCTCCCACGACGGCACGCTGCTCGCGATCGAGCACACCGAGCACGGGGACGCCATGCACGCGGCCCTGCGGGTGCTCCGCCTGGACGGCTCGGTCGTGGCCGAGCTCGACGACACCCGGGGCGGCACCCGGGAACTCGGCTTGGACGTCCTCGGCTTCGCCCCGGTGGACGGAGACACCCGGCTCCTCGTCGGCCACCAGCGGCGCGGCCGCTGGGAGCCGATGATCTGGGACGTGGCCACGGGCGAGGAGACCGATCTCGCCATCGACCTCCCCGGCGACGTCAACGCCGAGTGGTACCCGGACGGCTCCGGGCTGCTGGTCGCCCACAGCTTCGAGGCACGCGGCGAACTGTGGCGGTACGACCTCACGACGCGGGAGCTGGAGCGTGTCCCGACGCCGGTGGGCTCGGTGTCGGGCGCCACGGCCCGGCCCGACGGCAGCGTGGAGTACCTGTGGTCCTCGGCGGCCGAGCCGCCGCAGGTCCGCTCGACCTCCGGCGGCGTGGTCCTCGACCCGCCGGGGATGAAGGCACCCCGCTCCGTCCCGGTGGAGGACGTGTGGGTGGACGGCCCCGGCGGCCGCATCCACGCGCTCGTCCAGCGGCCGGCCGGGGCAAGCGGCCCCCTGCCGACCGTGTTCGAGATCCACGGCGGCCCGACGTGGCACGACAGCGACCAGTTCGCCGCCGGCCCGGCCGCCTGGGTCGACCACGGATACGCGGTGGTCCGGGTCAACTACCGCGGCTCCACGGGCTACGGGCGGGAGTGGACCGACGCGCTCAAGCACCGGGTCGGCCTGATCGAGCTGGAGGACATCGCCGCCGTGCGGGAGTGGGCGGTCGGATCCGGTCTGGCGGACCCGGCGCGGCTGGTCCTCGCGGGCGGTTCCTGGGGCGGCTATCTGACCCTGCTCGGACTCGGCACCCAGCCGGAAGCCTGGGCGCTGGGCCTGGCGGCGGTCCCGGTCGCCGACTACGTCACGGCCTACCACGACGAGATGGAGGCGCTGAAGGCCATGGACCGCACCCTCCTCGGAGGGACGCCGGGGGAGGTCCCGGAGCGCTTCGCCGCCTCCTCCCCGCTGACGTACGTGGACGAGGTCCGGGTCCCGGTCTACATATCGGCGGGGGTCAACGACCCGCGCTGCCCGATCCGTCAGGTCGAGAACTACGTGGACCGGCTGGCGGCCCGGGGAGCGGTCCACGAGGTGTACCGGTACGACGCGGGCCACGGGTCCCTGGTGGTGGAGGAGCGGATCAAGCAGGTGCGACTGGAGATCGACTTCGCCGACCGCCATCTGGGCCGCCGGGCCGACTAGCGGGGCGACCGGCGCCGGGCCGGGACCGTCCCGGCCCCGGACCGGTGCCCGGTCGGGCCCGCTCGGAACCCGGCTGGGCACCGGTGCGGACCGGACCCGGGACAAAGGGGGTCGGGGCCGTTCCGTACCGTGGAGGGGTGTACCGCTTCCTGCTGACGCCCCGCTGGTGGGGGATCAACGTCTTCGTCGCGCTGGCGATCCCGTTCTGCCTGTTCATGGGCTCGTGGCAGCTGGGGCGGTTCGAGGACCGCGTCGAAAGTCACCGGGAGGCCGGGCAGCGCCCGGCGGAAGCCGCGCGCGAGAAGCCCGCGCCCCTCGACGAACTCCTGCCGGTGGACAAGAACACGTCCGGGCGGCAGGCGACGGCGACCGGGCGCTACGGGGAGCAGTTCCTGGTCCCCGGGCGGAAGCTCGACGGCAGGACGGGCTCCTATGTGCTGACCCTGCTGCGGACGGACGGGGGCCGGGCCCTGCCGGTCGTGCGGGGCTGGCTCCCTCAGGGCGGCAGCGCCCCGGCCGCGCCGGACGGGGTGGTCACGGTGGCCGGTGCCCTCCAGGCATCGGAGACCACGGGCACCGACGGCGCGCACACGGCCGGCGGGCTCCCCCGGGGACAGCTCGGCATGATCAGCGCGGCCTCCCTGGTGAACCTGGTCCCGGACGATGTCTACGACGCCTGGGTCACCCTGGAGAAGGCGGACAGCGGGCTGACCGCCGTACCCGCGGCGGCCCCCCAGAACAGCGGCCTGGACCTGAAGGCGTTCCAGAACCTGGGCTACACCGGGGAGTGGTTCGTGTTCGCGGGCTTCGTGCTCTTCATGTGGTTCCGGCTGGTGCGGCGCGAGGCGGAAGCCGTGCGGGACCGGGAACTGGGTCTCGACCCCGAGGCGGCCTGAGACACCTGAGGCCGCCCGCCCGGGCCCGCCACGCCCACGCGGGACCCCACACGGGCGGCCGGACGGTCCGGAGGCGGGGGCGGTCCGGCGTCCGTCCCGCCCGGCCGGAGGATGCCCGTCCGGTAGATCGTGCCCGCGGGGCTACCCCGCCGGGAGGATGCCCGTCCGGTAGATCGTGCCCGCGGGGCTACCCCGCCGGGAGGATGCCCGTCCGGTAGATCGTGCCCGCGGGGCTACCCCGCCGGGAGGATGCCCGTCCGGTAGATCGTGCCCGCGCACGCGTTGGACAGGGTCGCCTGGGCACTCGGGGCGCCCGCGTCGGCGGAGTGGGTCACCGTCACGCTGCCCGGCTGGACGCCGTCCGTGGTGCGCAGCTGCGCCGCGGTGCCGTCCACCGGGCCTCCGGCGCCCGTCTCGCCCGTGCTGCCGCCCGTGCTCCCCGTGCCGCCCGCGGCGGTGCCGTCGGAGGGGGACGGGTCCGGCGAGGGGCCGGTCGTGGGGCAGGTGTCGGAGGGGATCCAGGCGAACTTGACCTCGTAGGCCGCGGAGGGCTTCAGCAGGACCGAGGACACCTCCGCCGAGGGATCCGGCAGCCCCCCGGCCGGTCCGTCGCTGGTGTGCCCGACGACGCTGATCCGGGCCGGGTCGGCCGCGCCCGCGGCCTGGAAGCCGACCGAGCCGCCGCCGGTGACGCTGCACTCGGACTGTGAGACGTTGGCGACGCGGAAGGTGCCGTAGACCTTGCCCTCGGCGTCGGGGCCGTTGGTCGTGGCGGACGCGCCGAGCTGGGAGATCTCGCACCGCGGTACGGTGCCGCTCCCGGCGGCGTCCCCGGCCTCGGGTGCGCCCGACGCCCCGTCGGACGCGCTCTGGCCGGGCTCCTCGCCCGGCCGGGTGCTGCCGGGCTTCTCGCCCCGCTCCGTGTCCTGGGCGCCGGCGCCCGGGGGCTTGAGCGGTTCCTTCTCGCCGCCCGTCGCGCCGGGTTCGTTGCCCGCGCCGCCCTGCGTCTGCTCGCCGTGCCCGGCGTTGACCGCGTTGGTGTCGGCGGCGCCGCCCGAGTTCGCCACGTGCAGGAGGGCGGGGACCGCGGTGCCGGCCAGCAGAACCGCGGCGGCGGCGCCGACCAGCGCCTGGCGCTTGCGCGCCCGGCGGGCGGGGACCGCGCGGCGCAGGTGGTCGAGGGCTCCCTCCGCGGGCTTCAGCTCGCCGACGGCGCCCTGGAGGAGCCTGCGCAGCGCGTCCTCGTCGGCGTCGAAGCCGTTCCGCTCGTGTTCCGGTCCCGGCCCGTTGCTCACTTTTCCGTTCCTGGTCCGGTCGTCCGCAAGCCCGTCCGGCTCGCACCGCTCGGCATCGTCGTCGCCCCGGTGCCCGCTCATGCCGCGCCCGCTCATGCCGTGGCCTCCATGGCGATGCGCAGCGCCGCGATGCCGCGGGAACCGTACGCCTTGACGGAGCCGAGGGAGATGCCGAGGGTCTCGGCGACCTGCGCCTCGGTCATATCGGCGAAGTACCGCAGGACCAGCACCTCGCGCTGGCGCCGCTGGAGCCCGCGCATCGCCTTGATCAGCGCGTCCCGCTCCAGCTGGTCGTAGGCCCCCTCCTCGGCGCTCGCCATGTCGGGCATCGGCTTGGAGAGCAGCTTGAGGCCCAGGATGCGGCGCCGGAGCGCCGACCTGGAGAGGTTGACCACGGTCTGGCGGAGATAGGCGAGGGTCTTCTCCGGGTCCCGGACGCGGTTGCGCGCCGAGTGGACCCGGATGAACGCCTCCTGCACGACGTCCTCGCAGGAGGCGGTGTCGTCCAGGAGCAGCGCGGCGAGACCCAGCAGCGACCGGTAGTGGGCGCGGTAGGTCTCGGTGAGGTGATCGACAGTGGTGCCGGTGGCCATGGCGTCGTCAGCGCCCTGCCGCTGCGCGGGCACGCGCGTGGTGCCGGACGCCGGCGCAGGCGCGATCACCGGCATGCCGCCGGACGGGCGGGCTCTGCGGATCGGGCGCACCACCGCGCCACGGACCGGGACCACCCCTGCGATGTCGAGTACTTCTGCCACGCCTGTTGGACACGTTTCCCCCCGTCAGGGTTGTACGCGTACGCCACTGCTTTCGGCGAAGCACCCCAAGTCGTCATGCACACTCGATCTTCCCCACAGCCCCGTATCCCATCGCACCACCTCGAGGCGTCCGAGAAGACGCTCTCCGCCCACCCGCCGGTTGCGACAAGGAGGAAAGCGATGATCGAACACCCGGGCGCCCCAGTTCAAGTGGTTCAGACCTTCGAATCGATCACAGGGCGTTCACAGATCCTACAAAGGAGATCGGACACTCCGCGCCGGATTTCGGTGCGGCCCCGCCCTGCCGCCGACACCGTCCCCGGTCCCGGGTCCGCGCGTCAGCGCGGATCCCCGGCGATCATCTCCGCGAGCTGGGCCGCGTTCAGGGCGGCCCCCTTGCGGAGGTTGTCGCCGCAGACGAAGAGGTCGAGCGCCGTGGGATCGTCCGGGGCCCGCCGCACCCGCCCGACCCACGTCGGGTCGGTGCCCACCACGTCGGCCGGGGTCGGGAAGTCGCCGGCCCCGGGGTCGTCGTAGAGCACGACCCCCGGCGAGGTGGCCAGGATCTCGTGCGCCCGTTCCACCGTGACCTCGCCCTCGAAGACCGCGTGCACGGCGAGGGAGTGCGCGGTGAGGACCGGTACCCGCACGAAGGTCGCCGCGACCTTCAGGCCCGGGAGGCCGAGGACCTTGCGGGTCTCCGCGCGCAGCCCCAGTTCCTCGGACGACCAGCCGCCGTCCACGGGCTGCTCGCCCGGCGCGCCCGTCCACGGCACCACGTTCAGTGCGAGGGGTGCCGGGAACGGCCCGGGGGCGTCACCCACCGCCCGCCGTACATCGCCCGGCCCCGTCCCCAGCTCGGTACCGGCGACGAGGGAGAGCTGCGCCCGCAGTTCCGCCGCCGCCTCCCGTCCGGCGCCGCTGGCGGCCTGGTACGAGGAGACGACCAGTTCGCGCAGGCCGAACTCGGCGTGCAGCGCGCCCAGGGCCGGGAGCAGGGTGAGGGTCGTGTCGTGCGGGCTCGCGACGATGCCCCGGGGCCTGGTCCGCACGGAGTGCGGATTGACCTCGGGGACGACGAGCGGCACCTCGGGGTCGGCGCGGAAGGCCGGGGAGCTGTCCACGACCACCGCGCCCCGGGCGACGGCGACGGGCGCCCACCGCGCGGACACCTCGCCCGGCACCAGGAACAGCGCCACGTCGATGCCGTCGAAGGCGTCCTCGGTGAGCGGGACGACCTCGCACTCCTCCCCGCGCACGGTCAGCTTGCGGCCGGCCGGGCGCGGGGAGGCGAGGAGCCGGATCTCGCCCCAGACGTCGGCCCGCTGCGAGAGGATCCGGAGCAGCACGGCACCGGCGGCGCCGGTCGCCCCGACGACCGCCAGTGCTGGTCCGTGGATCATCGCCCCGCGCCCGGGCGCGGGCGGGTCATCGCCCGGTGCCGCCGTAGACGACCGCCTCGTCGGAGTCGGAGTCCAGGCCGAAGGCCGTGTGGACGGCGCGGACGGCCTCGTTGACGTCGTCGGCGCGGGTGACCACCGAGATGCGGATCTCGGAGGTCGAGATCAGTTCGATGTTCACGCCCGCGTCGGAGAGCGCCTCGAAGAAGGAGGCGGTGACGCCCGGGTTGGTCTTCATACCCGCGCCGACCAGGGAGATCTTGCCGATCTGGTCGTCGTAGCGCAGCGAGTCGAAGCCGATGGCGGCCTTCTGCTTCTCCAGCGCGGCCATCGCCTTGGCACCGTCCGTCTTGGGCAGCGTGAAGGAGATGTCGGTCAGGGCGGTGGTGGCCGCCGAGACGTTCTGCACGACCATGTCGATGTTGATCTCGGCGTCGGCGATCGCGCGGAAGATGGCCGCGGCCTCGCCCGGCTTGTCGGGCACACCGACGACGGTGACCTTGGCCTCGGAGACGTCGTGGGCGACTCCGGAGATGATGGCGTGCTCCACCTTCTGATCCCCTCGCGGTTCGTTGCTGACCCAGGTCCCCTGAAGCCCCGAGAACGAGGACCGGACGTGGATCGGGATGTTGTAGCGGCGTGCGTACTCGACGCACCGGTGCAGCAGCACCTTGGAGCCCGAGGCGGCGAGCTCCAGCATGTCCTCGGAGGAGATCCAGTCGATCTTCTTCGCCTTCTTCACGACCCGGGGGTCGGCGGTGAAGACGCCGTCGACGTCGGTGTAGATCTCGCAGACCTCGGCGTCCAGCGCTGCGGCGAGCGCGACGGCGGTGGTGTCCGAGCCTCCGCGGCCGAGGGTGGTGATGTCCTTCTTGTCCTGGGACACACCCTGGAAGCCGGCGACGATGGCGATGTTGCCCTCGTCGAGCGCGGTGCGGATGCGGCCCGGCGTCACATCGATGATGCGCGCCTTGTTGTGGACCGAGTCGGTGATCACGCCTGCCTGGCTGCCGGTGAACGACTGGGCCTCGTGGCCCAGGTTTTTGATCGCCATGGCCAGCAGGGCCATGGAGATCCGCTCTCCGGCGGTCAGCAGCATGTCGAATTCGCGCCCGGCAGGGATCGGGGATACCTGCCCGGCGAGATCGATCAGCTCGTCCGTCGTGTCGCCCATCGCCGAGACCACGACGACCACCTGGTGGCCGTTCTTCTTGGCATCGACGATTCGCTTGGCGACACGCTTGATGCCTTCGGCATCGGCGACGGAGGAGCCTCCGTACTTCTGCACGACAAGGCCCACGTGCGCTCCTCGCTCGGTCTTCTGCAGCCTTCGCTGCGGTCGGCTCAGTCTATCGAGCAGCCGGGGATCACCCTCCTCGTGCCACATGATGAGATGTCCCGCTCATCACACGACCGAGGCGATCATGGTGGATCAGGGTGGAACCCGGAGCTGCCCGCAGGGGGCGACTGCCCAGGCCGATGCGGGGTACGCGGGAATGTGTGCCATGTCACGCGTCGGAGCGCGGGGCTGGAGCGCGCGTGCGCGTTCAGCCGCGCGCTCCAGGAGCGGTCGGGGCACCCGGCCGCGCGCTCCCGGTGAGCCGGCGCACCCGGCCGGGAAGGCCCCGGTGCGCCCGCGCTACGGGCCGCTGAGGCCCTCAGTGCCCCCGGCGGAGCCCCAGGGGCGCCGCGATCTCCTCGACCATGACCTTGCCGGCCTCCTCCGCGAGGATCTCGTCGGTCAGGTCCTCGTCCGTGTCCAGGCCGTCGAGCGCCGCCAGCGGCTGGTCCAGGCGGACGTGCGCGACGAGGGACTGGAGGGCGCGCAGGGCCGCCGAGGCGGTGGGGCCCCAGTTGGAGAAGTACGAGAACTGCCACCACCACAGGGCCTCGGTGACGCGGCCGGCCCGGTAGTGCGCCAGCCCGTGCCGCAGGTCGCTGACGATGGTGGCCAGACTGTCGGAGATCCGCGAGGGCACCGGTGCCTTGCGCGGCTCATAGGGGTCGAAGACCTCCGAGAAGACGTCGACCGGGTCGAGCAGGACGGCGAACCGCTCGCGCAGTTCGTCCACGTCCATGTCCGGTCCGGTGTCCGGCTCGTAGCGCTCCTCGGGGACGATGTCCTCGTGCGCGCCGAGGCGTCCGCCGGTCAGCAGCAGCTGGGAGACCTCCAGCAGCAGGAACGGCACGGCGCTGTCCGGCTCGTCGCCCTTCGCGACCTCGGCGGTCGCGACGATGAACGACTCGATCGAGTCGGCGATCTGGACCGCGAAGTCGTCCGGGTCCTGGTCCACGGCGTGCAGCATGGCGTCAGACATCGAGCAGTCGTCTCCCCTCGAAGGCACGCCCGAGCGTGACCTCGTCGGCGTATTCCAAGTCTCCCCCCACCGGGAGTCCGCTGGCCAGCCGCGTGACCTTGAGTCCCATCGGCTTCACCATGCGTGCGAGGTACGTGGCGGTCGCCTCGCCCTCGAGATTGGGGTCCGTGGCCAGGATCAGCTCGGTGACCGTGCCGTCGGCGAGACGCGCCAGCAGCTCACGGATGCGCAGGTCGTCGGGGCCGACGCCCTCGATGGGGCTGATCGCCCCGCCCAGGACGTGGTACCGGCCCCGGAACTCCCGCGTCCGCTCGATCGCGACGACGTCCTTGGGCTCCTCCACGACACAGATGACGGCCGGGTCGCGGCGGGGGTCACGGCAGATCGCGCACTGCTCCTGCTGGGCGACGTTGCCGCACACCGCGCAGAAGCGGACCTTGTCCTTGACCTCCAGCAGCGCGTGCGCGAGACGCCGGACGTCGGTGGGCTCGGCCTGCAGGATGTGGAAGGCGATCCGCTGCGCGCTCTTGGGACCGACGCCGGGCAGCCTGCCCAGTTCGTCGATGAGGTCCTGAACCACGCCTTCGTACAACGGAACGCCTTTCCCTGCGTGCGTGCTGCTTACGGTAGTTGGTGAACGTGGCGCGCAGAAGACGCCCGGGCGGCCGGAAGGGAGCGGACCGTACGGGGCGCCCCCGGCCGGACGGCCCGCCCACGGGTCACAGCGGCCCGCACCTGGGCCGGCGCGCACCGCGCACGGGTCAAAAGACGCGCACCGCGCACGGGTCAGAAGGGCAGACCGGGCATGCCGCCGAGGCCCTGCGTGAGCGGGCCGAGCTTGTCCTGCTGAAGCTGCTGCGCGTTCTCGTTCGCGGCATGGACGGCGGCGACCACCAGGTCCGCGAGGGTCTCGGTGTCCTCCGGGTCCACGGCCTCGGGGTCGATGACCAGGCCCCGCAGCTCACCGGAGCCGTTGACCACGGCCTTCACCAGACCGCCGCCCGCCTGGCCCTCGACCTCGGTCCGCGCCAGCTCCTCCTGGGCCCGGGCCAGGTCCTGCTGCATCTTCTGCGCCTGCTGGAGCAACTGCTGCATATTGGGCTGCCCACCACCGGGAATCACGGGTCACTCCTGTCCGTACGGATGTCGCTTCGGTACGGCCGAGCCTACGTGGTGGCCGCGGGCGGTGCCCCACCCGCCGGTGAGGAAGTCCCCCCCGGCCCCCGCCGGGCCGCCGGGGAACTCTTTCGGGTGAGAGGGACCGGTCGCGACCAGCCTCCTTTACCTGACCACACCCCTCGTGCGGGCGGAAATACGGGGATCGGCGGGCCCGGGCCCACCATTCGGCGGTATGAAGGGGGCCAGCACGTGGGCGGGGGCACCAGAACGCACGCGCGCACCGTACGTCACACGGTGTAACGTCAGCAGCTTTTGAGCACCTTTTTTCGAGTTCTCGAGCACCGTGTCAGCCAAGCCGCAGCGGTAAGAGGTAGAGGAGCGCGCCGGTGAGCCAGCCGGAGATGCAGCCCGGGGGGCCTGCACGGGAGGAGGGCGGCAAGGAGCCGCTGGGTGACCTGACCGGGCGGGCGTTCCCGCTCGGCGACTGGGGCGAGCCCGCGGTCCGCCTGGACGAGCTCTACCGCTGGGTGGAGGCGGACGCGCTGCGCACGGCCGACTGGTACCTGTCGGACCGGACCCGCAAGCGCCGCTGGGCGCGGCTGCTGCGCCTGGGCACGGCCCTGGGCGTGGTGGGCGGTGCGGCGCTGCCGCTGCTGGACCTCGCGGGAATCCTGGGGTCGGGGGCGCCCTGGGGGTATCTGTCGCTGCTGCTGGCCGCCGCGTGTATGGCGTGCGACCGGTACTTCGGGCTCACCGCCGGATGGATGCGGGGCGTCGCGACCGCGCAGGCGGTGCAACGGCGGCTCCAGGTGCTCCAGTTCGACTGGGCCTCGGAGAGCGTCAAGGAGGTCCTCGGCCCGGCCGAGGGCACCGCGAGCGAGGCCGCCGAACGCTGTCTGGGGGTGCTGCGCCGCTTCTCGGAGGACGTCTCCGACCTGGTGCGCACGGAGACCTCGGACTGGATGCACGACTTCCGGGTGCCGGGGCCGTCGCCGCTGTCGCTCTCCCCGCTGCCCGCGCGCGGGCAGGAGGCGGGTCCGGCGGGACCGGCGCCGGGCGTCATCCAGGGCCGGTTCCCGCTGCCGCCGGGTACCCGCCCGAACATGCCCCGCCAGCGCCCGCCGGAGCCGCCGCGCTGAGGGGCGCGACGGCTCCGGGGCGGGGCGGCTCCGGGGCGGGGCGGGGACGGCCCACCGGAGCGGGACGCGACGACCGGGGCCGGCACCCGGCTGCGGGACCGGGGGTGGGCCCGCGCCCGGGGCCCGGCCCGGGATGGGGCCAGGGCGTGGGGCCGGGTCAGCCCAGGCCGAGGACGGCCGCGGCCCGGTCCGCCATCGCCGCCTCCCCGGCCGCGTTCGGGTGGACGGGGACGATGTTCGTCCCGAAGAGCAGCGGCTCGACCCAGCGGGTGCCCGCCGGAGCGCAGGCGTCGCGGCCCTGGGAGGCCGCGGCCATGTCGACGAAGGTGACGCCGGTCTCGTCCGCCGCGCGCTCCACGGCCGCGTTCAGGTCCCGCTGCATGGCCCGCAGATAGGGGATGTCCCCCTTGGCGACGGGCATCTTGAAGAAGCAGCCGGGGACGGCCTTCTCGGGGACGATCCACGGGTAGCCGAGGATCGCGACCTCCGCGTTCGGCGACGCGGCCCGGATGCGGTCGAGCGCGGTCCTGATGGCCGGATAGGTCTTGTTCCGGATGTCGTTGGAGAACTTCGCCCCGTGGGTGTCCTTGCAGGGGCTGCCCTGGCCGGCGGTGAGGACGCCGAGGCCCCCGCAGGCGACGATGGCGCTGATGAAGGTGTTGTTGTCGTTGCCGCCGATGGTCAGGGTCACCAGGTCGGTGCCGGCGCTCAGGGCGTTGTACTGCGGTGGGACACCCGGGTACTGGGCGGTCGCGAAGTGCTCGGTCTTCGCACCGCCGCAGGTGACGTCGGTCAGCTCCGCGCCGGTGCGGGCGGCCAGCAGCCTGGGGTAGTTGCGCGTGGTGCGGGCGCAGAGCAGGGAGGCGGACGGGTCGAGGGGGAGGACGCCGGACCCCGCGCTGTAGCTGTCGCCGAGGGCGACGTACTCCAGCGGTTCGGGGGTGGTGGCGGCATGGGCGGGGGCGGCGGTCAGTCCGGTGACGGCCGCGGCGGCGGCGACACAGGCGGACAGGGCCCGGCGGGGGATGCGGAACGGCATGGGGGGGCGCTCCTTCGGGGCAGGTGAGGCGGCTCGTGCGGGGCAGGTGGTGCGGCTCCGGGCATGGTGGAGCGCCCGGTGCACCGGCCTGCGGAGCCACGGCCTGTACTCCGGGGCGCGTTCACCCGTTCGGTGCGGGAAGCGTAAGCGCGTGCCCCGGCGGCGGCTTCTGTGACGGGACCCCAACTCCCGCCGCCGATTTCGTGAATCGTCACCAACGCGGGACCGCCGTCCTGTGCTTGCGCCCCGCCCCGCCGGGGAGGCCGCCGCCCCCTCGGCGGGGCCGGCCCGCCGCGTCAGCTGAAGATGATCATCGAGCCCTGGCCCAGGCTCCGGGTGGCCGCCGCGTGCAGCCCCAGCCACACGTACCGCTCACGGGCGAACGGGCTGTCGTCGTACGGCATCGGGCCCGCGGGTTCCTCCAGGGCGGTGGGCCGCTCCGGCGGGGCGGGCGCGGCCGGGGGGTTGGCCGGGTCGATGCCGATGACCGGGGCCACGTACTCGAGTTCGCGCAGCAGGCCCTGGGTGGAGCCGAGCGGGCCGCCGCCCTCCAGGAGTTCGTCGTTGAACAGGGGCGCGGGGAAGTCCACGGGGACATAGGCACCCGCGTGGTCGTAGTGCCAGACCAGGTGCGACTGCTGGGCCGTCGACTCGAACATCTCCAGCAACTGCTCGTAGTCGCCCCCCAGTTCGTCCACCGGGGTGACCGCCAGGCCGCACAACTGGAGGAGGTAGGCGCGCCGCAGGAAGTGGAGCGCGTCGTAGTCGAACCCGGCGACCGGCGCGACGTCGCCCGAGAGGCCCGGCATATAGGCGAACACCGGCACGGTCGGCAGACCGGCTCCGGTCAGGGCCTGGTCGTAGGAGGCGATCTCCTCGGCGAACGGGTTGTCGGGGCTGTGGCACAGCACGTCGACAAGGGGGACCAGCCACAGGTCACAGGCCAAGGGAGGACTCGCTCTCAGCAGTTCGGGAGGGTGTGCTCGACGGGCTCGTGGACGGACCCGACAGCGTAGTCGGGGGTGGTCGTACGGCGTAGAGGGCGGGTGCCGGGGCTCCTGTACGGGCTGCGGACGGGCGGGCGGCGGCGGTCAGCGCGTGCCCCCGGCCGCCCCCACGTCCCATACCCATACCCCGGCGACGCGCTCTCCCGGCCGGCCGAGCAGCTTGGTGACCGTCTCGTAGAGCGGCGCCTCGTTGTACTGCGGGGGCAGCACGACGACGCCCGCCCGCCAGGCCCGCAGGTCCGCCTCGGCCTGCGCCTGCCACTGGGGGCCGATCTCGGGCACCTGTCCGGTGTCGCGGACCTCGCCGAGGAGGTGGGAGGTGTGGCGCGGGGTCGCGCCGTAGATGCCGATCCGGTCCGGTCCCCAGGGGCCGTTGAAGTAGCCGCCCGCGACCGGGAAGCCGAAGCCGGTGGACGACTGCCAGTACAGGGCCTCCGCGCTGCCCGGGTCGGGCAGCGGCACGGTCACGATCGACTCCCCCTCGCCCAGGTAGGAGCGGTACGCGCCGTGCGCGATGAAGCCGGGGACCTCGGCCCGCTCACGCACCGGGTACGGCGTCGGCAGCACCGGTACCAGAGCGGCGGCCAGCGCGGCGAAGCCGACGGCCCGGTACGTCCGGACCCGGGCGACGGCCAGCCGGTCGGCGGCGAGGGCGAGGAGCATCCCGAGGACCGGGGCGCAGATCATGGCCGTCCGGGACTCGATGACCGACTCGAACAGCGGCTGGTGGGCGAGGAGCCGCCACGGCCCGGTGAGGACGAGGTCCGTGTACGGGACGCGGAACTCGACCCCGAGGGAGAGGAGCGCGGCCGCCACCGCGGTCGCGGCGAGCGCCTTGACCAGCGCGAGCCGCCAGAGCCGGATCACGACGGCGACGGCGAGGGCCACGAGCGGCCAGCCGTAGAAGGCGTTCTGCTCGGTCCGGTTCATCGCGAGCGGATCGGCGCCGGCGTCGGTCCCGGCGAGCGAGCGTCCGGCGAACTGGAGGAAGGCGAGCGGGCTGTTGCCGGTGTTGTCCCCGTGCATCACGCTCGCGTAGCTCTGCGGGCCGAAGAACTGCCAGCCCAGCGGGAACGACACCAGCGGCAGGCAGACCAGCAGCGCGATCCCGAGCCCGCGCAGCAGCGGCCGCCACGCGCGCCGGGCGACCTCGGGCCGCACCGCCGCGTACGCGAGGGCGAACAGCAGCATGCCGACGGCGGCGAGCAGCAGCGGCTCCTCGCCCAGGAAGACCTGGTACGCGGCGAACAGGCCGAGGAGCACGCCGTCCCGCACACTGCTCCCGTCCGGGACCCGGGTCCCCGGTGCCTTCCCGGCCGGGGCCGCCCCGCCCGCCGGGGCCGCCCCGCCCGCCGGGGCCGCCTCGGCCCCGCCACGGCTCCCGCCCGCGCCACTGCTCCCGCCTCCGCCACGGACCGCGCCGTCGACCAGCCGCAGGGCCCGGTCGACGATCAGCGGCAGCATGAACAGGACGAGGAAGTTGGGGTGCGCGTTGCCGTGCGAGATCATCGGCGGCGCGAAGGCGGCGAAGGCCGCGCCGAGGGCGGCGGCCCACCGGTGGCGGACCAGCCGGCGGGCGATCAGCCAGTACCAGGCGGTCGCGGTCGCCGTGAGCCCCAGGGTGAGGACGAGGGCCCAGGTGACCGTCGGGCCGAACAGCAGGGTGACCGGGGTGAGCGGCACGGAGAGACCGAGCATGACCGTGTTGGCCATCAGGTTCACGCCCTCCGGATGGCCCTGGAGGGTGGTGAAGAGCGGGTTGCGCAGATGGGCGACGTTGTCGGCGGTGACCGCGAAGAACCACTCCCACTGGTTCTGGTCCTGGCCCGCGTCCCGCAGATAGCCGCCGGACAGGTCGGCCCACAGACCCTTGTAGAGCAGGACCGACGCCAGCAGGAAGAGCCCGGTGACCGCGAGGTCGGTGCGGCGCACGGCACGGGCCCGCAGACGCAGCAGCTCCAGCAGCACCCGGCCGTAGTCAGCGGGCCGCACCTTGGAGCCGGGGACGTGCGACCAGCGCACCGGCACCTCGGTCACCGGCCACCCCCGGGTCCGGAAGAAGCGCAGGATCTCGACGTCGATGCCCCAGCCGGTCAGCCGGGAGTCGGCGAACGCGGCGCGCGCCTTCTCGCCGTCGAAGAGCTTGAAGCCGCACTGCGTGTCCCGGATGCCGGGCACCGCGACCAGGCGTATCAGGCGGTTCCCCGCACGGCCCAGCCACTCGCGCAGCCTGCGCTGATGGACCTCGATCCGGGCGCCGGGCCGGGCACGGGAGCCCACGGCGGCCTCGGCGCCAGTGCGGGTGAGCGCCTCGTCGAGGCGGTCCAGCTCCTCGACGGGGGTCGCGAGGTCGGCGTCGGTGAACAGCACCCGGCGGCCGTACGAGGCGAGCACCCCGAGGCGCAGGGCGTGGCCCTTGCCCCGGTTGGGGCCGCCGGAGAGCACCTGGATGCGCGGGTCCTCGGCGGACGCCTTCTCGGCGACCTCGGCGGTGCCGTCGGTGGAGCCGTCGTCGACGACGATCAGCTCCCAGCTGCCCCAGCGCTCCGGATCCGAGCAGAGGTGCGCGCGGATCGCGTCCAGCGTCGGCCCGAGCCTGCTCTCCTCGTTGTACGCGGGGACGACGACGGTCAGATCCACGCTCACCCCCGCACCGGCCCCTCGCCGGCCGGGTCCGGCCCGGCATCCGCGTCCAGGTGGTCCGCCCAGGCCAGGGCCTGGGCGTCGTAGGACTGGATCTCGGAGCGCATGCCCTCGGCGTCGCCCCTGGTCACGGCGTCCACGATCCGCTCGTGGCCGTCCCAGAGCCAGGCGGGGGCGGCGGGGTCGGCGCGCAGGTGGGGGACGGCGAAGACCCAGGTCTGCACCCGGAGGCGGTGCAGGAAGTCGGCGATGCAGGCGTTGTCGAGGGCGGCGCCCAGCTCCCGCCAGAACCGCAGGTCGTAGCCGATCAGGATGTCCAGGTCACCGGCGCGGGCGGCCCGGGCGGCCTCCTCGGCCCGGCGGCGCACGGCCATCAGCGTGGGGACGTCGAAAGAGACCCGCACGTACTCCCCGCCGCGCAGGACGCCGTCCAGGACCAGGGCGCGGGCCCGGACCATGGTGCGGAAGTCACCGACGGAGAAACGATGCACCCGGAAACCGCGGTGCTGGTCGGAGTCGAGCAGCCCCTGCGCGGACAGGTCGACCAGGGCCTCGCGGACGGGCGTCGCCGAGACGCCGTACTGGTCCGCGATCTCCCGCACGGTGAACTCCTGCCCGGGCGCGAGGCGGCCCGCGAGCACCTCGTCGCGCAGCGCGTCGGCTATCTGCTGCCGCAGGGTGCTGCGGGTGACGGCGGTGCCGCCGGTGCCGTTGCCGGGCATCGTGGCGTTCTCCTTCTGCTTCGGTCCCGGACACGATAGGCCAGGGCCGGTGGACGAGGTCCGGTCCACAGGGTCCGGATGAGAGGGGAGAGCCGGAAGTGACGGATGTGTTCGAGCCCGCGAGCGGGGACGGGCCGCTCCCGGAGGGGGCGGTACGCCCGGCTCCGGCGGCCGTGGGCAAGACCCCGGCGGGGGGCGGCCCGGCCGGGGAGACCGCGCAGGCCCAGGCCGGGGACGCGGCCAAGGTCACAGCGGCGGCCCGGGCGCGGGCCGCCGAGGTGGCGGCCGCCTTCGAGGGGCTGCTGCGGATCCGCCGGGTCACGGCGGACCCGGCCGCGCCCGCCCCGGAGGCCCGGCCGGCCTCCTGGGAGCTGCACCGGCCGGTGCGGGCCCTGGCGCTCGCGCTGGAGGCGGCGGGGCTCCCGCCGTCCGCGACCGCCCCGGACGGCTCCCGTACGGCGACGGGCTACCGCGTGGCGGAGGGCGAGCGGCCGGGCACCGCGCGCATCGAGTGGCTGGGTCCGGCGGGCGGCGGGGCCGCCCAGGACGAGGAGGCCCGCCTCAAGGAGTGCGCCCGGGTCCTGAACCGCCTCGGCTGGGAGGCGCTCCTGTACCGCGGGCCGCGCCGGCGGCGGTACCTGGAGGTGGAGCCGGGGGCGTGAACGCCCGTGGGGCGGGGCGCCCGCGCGCCCCGCCCCACGGGTCCGGCCGGACCGCCGCCCGGAACCCGGATCAGTACAGACCCGAGTACTGGGTCCAGCCCGAGCTGCCGATCGTGACCTTGGCGTTCCACGTGCCCCGGCCGTTGGCGTCGTAGCGGTGCAGCGCGCCGTTGCTGGTGCGCGCGAGCAGGTCCGCGCGGCCGTCGCCGTTCAGGTCGCCGGCGATCAGCAGGCGGTCGAACTGGCGCCAGGCGGAGGTGCCGATCTCCCGCTTGGGCTTGAACGGCTTGGACGCGACACCCGTGCCCTCGTAGAGGTACATGCGGCCGTCGCCGCCCCGCGCGACCACGTCGGCACGGCCGTCACCCGTGGTGTCACCGCCGCCGAGGATGGCGTTGAACTGCTGCCAGCCGCCGGTGACCCGCACCCGGCTGCCGAAGGCCGTGCCCGAGCCGTTGCCCGGGAACACCCACAGCACACCGGACTTGTCGCGGCCCAGCAGGTCGCCCTTGCCGTCGCCGGTCAGGTCGCCCGGGCCGGCCAGCAGGTTGTAACCGCTCCAGCTGCCACTGAACTTCTTCACCGAGCCCGACTTGTGGCTCAGGTTGTAGAGCGCGCCGTTGTAGACCTCCAGCAGCGTCGTCCGGCCCGTGTCGTCGAGCGAGGAGACGGGCGTGAGCTTGGCGCCCTTCCACGCCCCGGCCGCGCCGATCTGCTGACGCGCCGACAGCTTGCCGTTGTTGAGGTCCCAGTAGTAGAAGAGCGTGCCCTTGGGCTGGAGCGCGAAGACGGTGTCCCGTCCCCACGAGGCCATGTTGCCCGCGTTCGCGAACTGGTTGACCGTGTGCCAGCCGGAGCCGAGCTTCACCCGCGCACGGAAGGAGCCGGTGCCGGTGGAGCTGAGCAGGTAGAGGTCGCCGCCGACCGTGCGGGCGAACAGGTCGCCGTTGCCGTCCTCGTCGAGGTCGTCGATGCTGACCAGCGAGTTGTACTGGTTCCAGCCGGAGCCGACCTTGACCTTGCCCTTGAAGGGCCGGGAAGCCACCCCGGTGCC
This sequence comes from Streptomyces sp. CNT372, assembly GCF_000377145.1. Lineage (NCBI taxonomy): Bacteria > Bacillati > Actinomycetota > Actinomycetes > Kitasatosporales > Streptomycetaceae > Streptomyces > Streptomyces sp. CNT372. Next base: position 168,513 of record NZ_KB897777.1, read on the forward strand.
GCTGTAGAAGTACAGGTCGCCGGCGGTGGTGCGGGCGAACAGGTCCGCGATGCCGTCGTTGTTGACGTCGTTCATGCCGACGAGCTGGTCGAACTGCTGCCAGCCGCCGCCGATGAGCTGCTTGTCCCCGATGAAGGGACGGGAGGAGTTCTTCGCGCCCCGGTAGAGGAAGAGCTGGCCCGCGTGGTTGCGGGCGAGGATGTCCCCGACGCCGTCGCCGGTCAGGTCACCAGGCGAGAAGACCTTGTTGAACTGCTGCCAGCCGGTGCCCGAGTAGAAGCCGTAGGCGCTGTCGGTGTAGCTGTCGTACGCCGTGAGACGGCCCGCGGCGGTCAGAGTGAAGTGCGCGGGCCCGCCGTCGCGCATCCCGGAGACCGAGAAGACGTCCTTGTGGACCTCTCCGGAGGAGGCCGTGGAGCTGTAGAACGGGTACTCGTAGGTGTCCGAGCCCGTGGACACGTAGAACGAGCCGTCCAGGTCCTGGAAGATCAGGTCGGAGAGGCCGTCGCCGTCGACGTCGCTGCGGGGCAGCGCGAGCGGGGCGCCTTCGTCCTGGGCACTGAAGCCGCCGCGGGGCGCGGCCGGGGCGCGGTCCAGCTTCAGACCGGGGGTCTTCGCCTCGGGGGCCTTCGGTTCGACGACGACCGGGCCGGGCCCGCCCGGGGTGGCGGCCTGGGCGGTGGGCGCGGCGAGGAGCATGCCGGCGGCCACGGCCAGGGCGGTGCAGGCGGCGACACGCACGCGGCGCCGCCGGTTTCTGTGCGAGCTGGCCGCGGCGCGGCCGGACTCGATGGAAGTCACGGTCCCCCCTCGAAGGGTGTTGCCTGCGCCGGCGGGTCCGCGGCGCAGCGCGGTGGCGCGCGCTCGTCGGGTGTCCGGAGGAGATCCGGAGCGCCGGGCAGAGTAGTGGCACCCGGATAGACCTCCGGGGCGGGACGAGGGATGTACGGGATCCCGATCTTTCTTCACAGGTTTTCCACGCGGCAGCGGCCGGCGGTACGCGGAGGGGACAACGACCGGGGCGGCACCCTCACGGAGTACCGCCCCGGCTCGACCGTCACCCGGCCCCGGCCTTGCCGTCGCACGGCCCGGGCCCCCGCCGTCGCACGTCCCGGGCGCCCGCCGCCATCCGGCACGGGCCCGGAACCGCGCTGCGCGCGGGCCGGTTACGCCGTCGCGCCACCGCCCCGGGCGGTGTGCTCGTCCGCGACCGACAGCGCCGCGTCCAGGATCGCGATGCCCTCCTTGACCTCCGCCTCCGTGACGTTGCAGGCCGGAACGACGTGGGTGCGGTTCATGTTGACGAAGGGCCAGAGACCGCCCTCGCGGCACGCGGCGGCGAACGCGGCCATCGGCGCGTTCGCCTCGCCCGTCGCGTTGTACGGGACCAGCGGCTCACGGGTCTCCCGGTCGCGGACCAGGTCGAGGGCCCAGAACATGCCCAGACCGCGCACCTCGCCCACCGAGGGGTGGCGGGCGGCGAGTTCGCGCAGCGCGGGGGCCACCACCGTCTCACCGAGGTGGGCCGCGTTCTCGACGACCTTCTCCTCGGCCATGACCCGGATGGTGGCGACGGCCGCCGCGCAGGCCAGCGGGTGCCCGGAGTAGGTGAGGCCGCCCGGGTAGGGGCGGCGGTCGAAGGTGGCGGCGATCCGCTCGGAGATCGCGACGCCGCCGAGGGGCACATAGCCCGAGTTGACGCCCTTGGCGAAGGTCATCAGGTCCGGCACCACACCGAAGTGCTCGGCGGCGAACCACCGGCCCGTACGGCCGAAGCCCGCCATGACCTCGTCGAGGACGAAGACCATGCCGTACCGGTCGCAGATCTCGCGGACGCCGGCGAGGTAGCCCGGCGGCGGGGTCATGATGCCCGCGGTGCCCGGCACGGTCTCCAGCACGATCGCGGCGATCGTCCCCGGCCCTTCGAAGGCGATCGTGTCCTCCAGGTGCGCGAGGGCGCGGGCGCACTCCTCCTCCTCGGTCGCCGAGTAGAACGGCGAGCGGTAGAGGAACGGACCCCAGAAGTGCACGACACCGGCCGAGGCGGTGTCGCTCGCCCAGCGGCGCGGGTCACCGGTGATGTTGATCGCGGTGGCGGTGCCGCCGTGGTACGAGCGGTACGCGGAGAGGATCTTGGGGCGGCCGGTGTGCAGGCGGGCCATCCGCACGGCGTGCTCGACCGCCTCGGCGCCGCCGTTGGTGAAGAAGATCTTGTCGAGATCGCCGGGGGTCCGCTCCGCGATCAGCCGGGCCGCCTCGGAACGGGCCTCGACGGCGAAGGCGGGGGCGAAGGTCGCGAGCCGGCCCGCCTGCTCCTGGATCGCCGCGACGACCTTCGGGTGCTGGTACCCGATGTTGGTGTAGACGAGGCCGCTGGTGAAGTCGAGGTAGCGGTTCCCGTCGTAGTCCCAGAAGTGCGCCCCCTCGGCGCCGGCGACGGCGAGCGGGTCGATCAGGCCCTGGGCGGACCAGGAGTGGAACACGTGCGCGCGGTCCGCCGCCTTGACGGCGGCACCGGCCTGCGGATCGGCATGAGGGGTCATGCGGGCCAGGGTAAGGAAGGGGCCCGGGGACCGGTATGGCCACCCTGTCGGGGGGTGGGCCGCATATCTGGGCAGGGTGTCGGCCACCGCGGAGCCGGATGGCGGCCACCGCGGAGCCGGATGGCGGCCGCCGCGGTGCCGCGTGGCGGTCGTCGCGGTGCCGGATGGCGGCCGTGGCGGTCGTCGCGGTGCCGGATGGCGGCCGTGGCGGAGCCGCGTGCCGGTCGTCGCGAAGCCGGGTGCCGGCGGTGTCCGGCCCCCACCCATTGACAGCATGCTGACGTAATGACAGCCTGCTGTCATCGGCTCGACGCGACGAGCCGGTACCGAGGGCCGACCCCGAGGAGAGCGCCATGACCGGCAGCAGCGCCCACGGCAGTACCGTCCACCTGGCCGTCTACGACACCTTCGCCGACTGGGAGACCGGCCACACCACGGCGCATCTCACGCAGAACGGATTCACCGTGCGCACGGTCGGCCTCACCACCGACCCGGTCACCACCATGGGCGGGCTCCGCGTCCGCCCCGACCTCGCCCTGGCGGACCTGTCCCCCGCCGACAGCTCCCTGCTGATCCTCACGGGCGCGGCCCTGTGGGACACGGGCGACACACTCGCGCCGTTCGCCGCCGCCGCGCGTACCTTCCTGGCGGCGGGCGTCCCGGTCGCGGCGATCTGCGGGGCGACGGCCGGACTCGCCCGCGAGGGCCTGCTCGACGACCGCGCGCACACCAGCGCGGTCTCCTTCTACCTCGCGGCCACCGGCTACGGGGGCGGCGAGCGCTATGTGGAGGCCGACGCGGTCACGGACGGCGACCTGATCACCGCCGGGCCGACCGAGCCCGTCGCCCTGGCCCGGGAGGTCTTCGCGCGGCTGGGCGTCTACGAGGGCGAGAAGCTGGACGCGTGGTACCGCCTGTTCCACGACTCCGACCCGTCAGCGTACGAGGTCCTGTCCGCGTGAACGAGCACCGCACCACCGGCACGGACGGCGCCGCGCACCCGGCCGGTACCACGGCCGGACCGGGCGCGTCCCCCGCCGGGGCGGCCCCGGCGGGGGACGCGCCCGACCCGCGGGAGCTGCTGACCCGCACCGCCCTCGGGGTCTTCCGGCTGAACGGCCGGTTCCTCTCCGTCTCGGACGGGCTCGCCCGCGCGGGCGGTCTCACCGCCGCCCGCTGGCAGGTCCTCGGCGCGGTGCTCCGGGCCCCCCAGTCCGTCGCCGGCATCGCCCGTGCCATGGGGATCACCCGCCAGAGCGTGCAGCGCGTCGCGGACGTCCTGGTCGGGCAGGGCCTCGCCGAGTACCGGGAGAACCCCGCCCACCGCCGCGCCAAGCTCCTGCACGCCACCGAGCACGGCCGGGCGGCGGTCCGCAGCATCGACCCGGGCCACGCGGCCCTGGCCGGCCGCCTGTCGGCCGCCCTCGGCCCGGCCGCCTTCGCCGAGACCGCGGAGGTCCTGGAGCGCCTGGCCCGGGCGATGGAGGAGATCGAGGCGGAGGGGCCGCCGGGCGACCCGTCGGACGGCTCGCCGGACGGCCCCTCCGCCGGGGTCACTTGAGGTAGACCAGGCCGTCCGTGGTGATCGTCGGCCGCCCCGAGGTGCCCGCCACGACGATCTTCACCGTGTGCTTGGCGCTGGTGGACCAGGACTTGGTCCAGATCGCGTCCCGGTACCTGGTCGTCGCGGACTTGAGGTCGACCGTGGTGGCCTTCACGCCGTCCACGTAGATGTGGACCTGTCCGGAGGTCGCCGCGCGGGAGACCACCCAGGAGACCGACCGGCCGGTGAAGGTCCAGCTCAGGCTGGCGTTCCTGGCCGAGCTGGAGAGGGATTTGCCGCCCAGGTAGCTGCCGGAGGAACGGCTCGTCCACGCGCCGCCGCGGGTGGCGGAGGTCTCCTGGAGGATCACCGGCGTACCGGCGACGGAGGCCGAGGCGGTGTTCCCGGCCCGGTCGTGGGCGGTCAGCTTCCAGGTGGTGGCCACCGCGGGCTTGGCGGAGTGCGCGGCGCTGAGCACGGTCGGCCCGTAGGTCCGGGCCGGGGCCGCCAGCCGGACCTCCTTGAGCGAACCGCTGTCGGCCGCCTTCCAGCTCAGGGTCACGGGGACGGCCCCGGCCTCGACCGTGCCGGTGCGCAGGGCGAGGGCGGGCTTGCCGGGGAAGGTGGGCGCGGTCGTCTCGGCCACCACGGTGAGGGGAGCCGTGGTCGCCGTCCTGCCGGACTGGTGGACCGCGCGGACCGCGAGCTGGTGGCTGCCCGCCGTGAGGGTCGCCTTCGCGGACAGCACGTTCGGGGCGGTGGTCGCGGCGACCTTGCCGCCGACCAGCAGCTCGTACCGCTTCACCAGCGAACTCGGCGTCTTCACCGACCAGTTCACGGTGACGGCGGAACGCGTCCAGTAGGTGGACCCGGCCGCCTGTGCGTCCGTCACGGAGGTGATCGCCAGCCCCGACACGGGCCCGCCGGCCAGGGAGCGCAGAGCGCCGAGCTGTTGGTAGAAGGCGTTGCCGGGGCACTGCGTGTTGTAGCCGTCCCGGTGCCCGTGGATCGTGGGCAGCGTCAGCTTCGCCCCGCTCGCCCAGGTCTTGCCCGCGTAGCTGCGGCCGGCGGCGCCCGCCACCAGCGTCGTGGTGCCGGCCGGGTCCACGCCGTACTGGCCGAGCTTCCACGCGGCGACGCGCGCCACCGCGGTCATCGCCGCCTGCGCCGGAGCGGTGTCCGTGTAGGTGCCGAGGACGGAGATCCCGGTCGTCTCGGCGTTGAAGCCGTAGGCGTGCGCGCCCATCACCGGCCGGTCCACACCGCCCTTGCGGCCCTCGTACACCGTGCCGCACTTGTCGACCAGGAAGTTGTAGCCGATGTCCTTCCAGCCCAACTGCCGTACGTGGTACGCGTAGATGCCGCGCACCACGGCCGGGGCCTGGGCGCAGGTGTAGCTGTTCGACTCGGCGGTGTGGTGGACCACGACCGCCTTGACCCTCTCCCCGGGCAGATAGCCGGGGGCCTCCGGGCTGATCGACTCGTCCGCGCCCCAGCCCGCACGGCTGGTGATCGCCGGCTTCGGCACGGTGGACGGCGGGGCCGGCGGCACGCTGACCGTCGGCGAGGGCACGGGCGTGGACACCGAGGGGGACGGCGTCGGGGACGGCGGGGGCGACGGCGAGGCGGGCACGCTCGGCGAGGCGGCCGGCGCGGACTCGGTGGGTGACGGCTCCGCCGGCCCGGAGGGGTCACCCGGCCCGGGCGACGGGTCCGGGGAAACGGGGTCGGAGGGCGTCGGCTCCGGGTCCGAGGGCGACGGGCTCGCGCTCTCGTCGCCGTCCGAGGCGAACGCGGCGGGGGCCATACCGCCCCGGCCCGGGTCGATCATGTCCAGGCGCAGGCCGTCCGGCAGGCCGGCGGTCGCGCCGCCCCCGGAGCGGACCCGCACCTCGACACCGTCCGACGGGCCCACCCAGGCGGGCTCGGTGCCGCCGCGCGCGGCTCCGCTCTCGCCCGGGCCGCTGTCCGCCTCCAGCCGCAGCCACGGCGACCACTCACCGGAGGCGACCGCACGGGTCCGGGCCTCGACCGTGCCCGTGACCCGGGCCTCCGGGTCGGTCCAGGTGACGCCGATCATGCTGAACGGTTCGGTGCCGGACCGCGCCAGCAAGGCGCTGCGCCCCTGGTCGGCCGTCTTCAGCGGCCGGGTGTGCGCTTCCGCGCGCACCGGTCCCGGCCGTCCGTCCTCCGCCACGGGCCGGCCTCCGCCGTCCCCCGCCGCCTGCACGACCAGCACCCCGGTCACGCACGTGACGGCGACGGCCGCCGTCACCCAGATACGACGCCGCTTCACGCAGCCCCACCCCTTGTGTCGTGTCGGGACCGGTCCCGTCCGCCCGACGCGGCACAGCCCTCCCAGGCCCCTCACCCGAGAAAGTACACCGGCCGCTCGCACGTCCCCCGCATGCGCATCCCCCCGGAAGCGCATACGGGGGCGAGTTGGGGGTATGCGTACCTGATTGCGGCGAGCGAAGCAGACCGGCGACGAGGAGTCGCCCCGCTTCAGCCCCGGGAACGGGCGGTGGCCCCGCTTCAGCCCCGGGAACGGGCGGTGGCCCCGCTTCAGCCCCAGGTGGCGGACTGCATGCTCCGGAAGTCCCGTCGCTCCTGCGCCGCGCCGATCCGGCGGGCGGCCACCAGGACCACCAGACTGACGCCGATGACGCCCAGCCCGAGGCCGGGATCGTCGAACTCCACGATGCTGGTGACCCGGCGGGCGTCCCCGGGCGGCGCGGCCGCCCCCGGTACCGCCCCGGCGCCCGCACTCACGCCCGTCGCCGGGGCCGTGCCGGTGCCGTTCCCGGTGCCCCCGCCCGCGGCCGCCCCGTCGCCCGCTGCGCCCGCGGCCGCGCCGGCCGCCTCGCCCGTTGCGCCGTCCGCTGCTCCGGTGCCTTCGCCCGCCCCGGTGCCGTCCGGCCCGGCAGCCGGGGTGACGCCCGCGAGGCGGACGCCCAGGTCCTCCAGGGCGGAGGTGACCGGCTGGAAGTAGGTGGTGCCGCCGGTGTCGCAGTCGCCGTCGCCGCCCGAGGTCAGCCCGATCGCCAGCCCCTCGGAGAACAACGGGCCCCCGCTGTCGCCCGGTTCGGCGCAGACCGTGGTCTCGATGAGCCCGGTGACCGTGCCCTCGGGGTAGTTGACGGTCGCGTTCACGGCGGTCACCCGGCCGGTGCGGAAGCCGGTGGTGCTGCCGCTGCGGAAGACCTGCGCCCCCACCGTCGCGTCCGCCGTGCCGACGATACGGACCCCGCGCCCCTGGCCGATGGCGACCACGTTGGTGAGGTCGGCCGACGCCTCGCTGCCGTACCGCACCAGGGAGTAGTCGGTGCCCGGGAAGGCGGACGCGGTGGTCGTGCCGAGCAGCCCCTCCGACTGGCCGCCGCCGCCCCGGAACCACGCCGTGCCCTGCGGCCCGCAGTGACCGGCGGTGAGGATGAACGCGTCCTGCCCGTCGGTCACGTTGAACCCGGCGGAGCAGCGGCGCTGGTCGCCGGCGATCGAGGAGGCGCCGCTGACCCGGGTGGTGAAGGAGCCCGTGGTGCGCTCCATCCGGACGACGTCGCCGATGCTCTCGGCGAGTCCGGTCATCCGGGACCAGTCGCCGGAGGAGACGGTGCGGTCGGCCCGGACCCGGACCTCGTTGGACGCGTAGTCCACCGCCCACGCGGTCCCGGGCACCCGGGGCGCGGTCCGCAGCGACTCGGTGGCCTCGCGCAGCCGGTCCGCGCTGTGCCGGACGAGCCGCGGCTCCGCCCCGGCCTCGCGCACCTCGTCCGCCGCGTCCCGGTCGGTGACGGCGACGACGGTCCGCCCGTCGGCGGCGGTCCAGCTGCCCGCCGTGCGGGCGGTGCCCAGCCGGTCGACCAGGGCGGTGACGGGTGCGGCCCGCCGCGTCCCGTCCCCCGGGCCGGGGTCGGCGGCGAAGGCGCCGGTGGTGATCAGGCCGCCGCAGACGAGCCCGCCGGCGGCCGCCAGACGCACCAGGCGCCGCAGGTTCCGTCGTGCGTGCTTCATGCGCGGCCCCAAGGTCCTCGTCGTGCGGGTGCGGCCCCGGCCGGGTCCGGCCCGGTCCGCTCCGGTGCGTTGTCGTCCCTCTCGTCGTTCCATACGCGCCCGGGGGCCGGGGCGTTCAGCCTCCCGCGGCCGGACCGCCCCCGAGCGCCCCGCACCCGGCGGGCGCACCCACCACAGCCCCCGGCCCCCTGTGCGAGGATCGCGGGCGTGGACGCCCTGACTCCCGACGACCCGGCCGCGATCGGCCCGTTCCGTCTCATCGGCCGGCTCGGCACCGGCGGCATGGGACGGGTGTTCCTGGCGCGCTCGGAGGGCGGCCGCGCGGTCGCCGTGAAGGTGGTCCACGCGCAGCTCGCGGAACAGGAGGAGTTCCGGCGGCGGTTCGCCCGTGAGGTGGCCGCGCTGGAGCGCGTCGGCGGCGCCGGAACCGCCCCCGTCATCGACTCCGACACCGAGGCGGCGGCCCCCTGGGTGGCGCTCGCCTACGTTCCCGGCCCGTCCCTGCGGGAGGTCGTCGGCGAGGAGTTCGGCCCGCTGCCGCCGCCCACCGTGCGGGCGCTCGCGGGCCGTCTCGCCGAGGCGCTGACCCTCATCCACGCGGCCGGGCTCGTGCACCGCGATCTGAAGCCGTCCAACATCCTGCTGACCGTGGACGGGCCGCGCGTCATCGACTTCGGTATCGCGCGGGCCGTGGACACCGTCACGACGGCGGACTCACGGGCACCGGCGCGGTGGTCGGCTCCCCCGGCTTCATGTCCCCCGAGCAGGTGCGCGGCGAGAAGCTGACGCCAGCCTCCGACGTCTTCTGCCTGGGCGCGGTCCTCGCCTACGCGGCCACCGGCACACCCCCTTTCGGTTCGGCGGACAGCGGCGCGCACGCGACCATGTTCCGTATCGCGCACGACGAACCGGATCTCACCGGCCTGCCGTCCGAACTGGCACCCCTGGTCCGCTCCTGCCTGGACAAGGACCCGTCCCGGCGCCCGCCCGCCTCGGTGCTCGCGGCCGGGGAGCGGGGCCCGGCCGGAGCCTGGCTGCCCGCGGACGTCCTCGCCCGGGTCGGCCGCAGCGCCGCGCGGGTGCTGGACGCGAACACCCCGGTGCCGGGGTCGGACCGGCGCCCGCACGATCCGACCCCGCCGGCCGGGAGCCCGGACACCGGCGAGGGTGATCCGCCCGGGAGCGGGTCCCGCCCGGCCCGGCGGCGCGGCCGGATCCTCGCCGCGACGGCCGCCGTGCTGGCGCTCGCCGGGGCGGGCACGGCCGTCGCCCTGTGGCCCGACGACGGCGCCACCGGCCCCGACGGCGACGCGGGGCGCCCGGCCGGCGCCTCGCGTACCTCCGGCGCGGTACCCGAGGTCTTCCTCGGCGCCTGGGAGGGTGTGCTCGACGGTCCGGCCGAGGCCCCGCGCTCGACCGGCCGCATCGAGATCGGTCAGGGCGCGGAGGGCGAGAAGGCAGCCGTGTACGTGACCGTCACCGGCGAACGCCTGTGCATGGGCCGGTCCGTGCTGGTCTCCGCGGACGCCGACCGGATCGTGTTCGGCGAGAGCGACGTGACCGTGAGCGTCCCGGAACAGCAGTGCACCCCAGCCGCGCACCAGACCCTCACCGTCCGCTCCCCCGACGTGCTGGAGTGGACCTCCGGCGCGGTCACCGCCACCTTCCGCAAGGCGGGCGCGGGCCCGGAGGCGGTCCCGGCGAAGTACGTCGGCACCTGGATCGAGGACGAGACGGGCCCGGAGTGGGACGGCGGCCGGGCGGATCTCTTCGAGCGCCGGGTCACGGTCACCCAGGGCCCGGTCGGCTCCGCCGTGGTCCGCTACGACACGGTGTTCCCGCGCACGGACGACGAGACGGGCGAGCCGGTCGGCGGCAGCATGAACTGCGCGTCCACGGCGGTCCTCGGCGGCGTCGGCAGCCTCCTGGTCGTCGGCCCGCCCGTGCCGGACCGCAAGGCGTCCGACGCCGACTGTCCCTGGGACGCGGCCTCCCAGAACCTGCGCACCGATCGCTTCGACGGGCGGGAGCGGCTTCTGCTGTACGGGATGAGCGCGGACGGGGAACCGGGCGAGTACGTCCGCCGCTGATGTTCCCGGCGCCCGGCCTCCTGGCCTACCGGCTGCGCGGCCCGGCCAGGGCGTCGTCACCACCCACGGGCGTCCGGCGTGCGCCGCCCCGAGGTGCCCGCGTGTGTGCGGAGTGGACGGGACCCGACGGGCCCGGGGCGTGGGCGCGCGGCCCCGCGTCGGTGCGCGGATCGCCGTGCACGGCTCACTACGCTGACGCGCGTGCGTCGTGACGAGGAACCGGGCCGTGGCGGGGAGCGGGGCGGTGACGACGAGCCCGGCGGGGCGCGGGGCCGTGACCAGGAGCGCGGCGGAGCGCGGGCCGAGGGCGCCGGGCCGTTCACGACCCGGCTGACGTGGCGCAGCGCCGAGGGCGGCACGGCCGTGTGGGAGTCGCGGGCGGTGCGCAAGCTGGGAGCGCTCACCGTCCGGACGGCGCACGAGGCGGAGGCCGTACTGCGGCCCGCGGACCGGCAGACCCTGGCCCGGCTGCGGAGGCTCAACACCCTCACCGCGATCGCCTTCACCGTCGGCGGGGCCCTGTTCGCCGCCGGGGCCGCGCTGGCGATCGCCGCGCCCGGGGAGGCGGTCGCCACCACGGTCACGTACTTCACCGGCGGGCTGTTCTTCAACACCGGCGGCTATGTCTCCCTCCTCCAGACCCTGAACGCGCCGCGCCGCTCGGCCGACGGGGACCGGCTGGAGCCCGTGCCCTGGCGCTGGTGGAGCTACGAGCCGATGCGGATCGACTGGCTCGGCACCTTCCTGCTGTTCGCCGGGACCCTGGTGTTCGGCGTCAACCTGCTGGACTCCTTCCTCCAGGGCCTGACCACCCAGCAGGCTGCCCGCCTGGTGTGGGCCCCGGACGTCATCGGCTGTGTGCTCTTCCTGATCTCCGGCCAACTCGCCCTCGCGGAGGTGTGCCACGGCCGCTCGGGCATCCGGGTGCACGACCTCGGCTGGTGGATCGTGGCCGTGAACCTGGCGGGTTCGGCGCTGTTCATGCTGGCCGCCGTCGCCGACCTGGTCACCCCGGGCTCCGAGTCGCCCGTGAGCCTGGCGGTCGCCAACTGGTGCACTCTGGCGGGGGCGTTGTGCTTCGCCGGGGCGGGCGTCCTCCAGGGCTTCGAGCACCCCTGACCGGTCGCGGCCGTGGCCCTGACCGGCTGCTCCGGCCTCTCCTTCCAGGACGACATCTGCGCCGGGGGCGAGTACCCCGTCATCTCGGTCGGCGGGACCGGTTCCGCCTGCGTCAAGGACGAGGAGAAGGTCCCGGAGGGCTACACCCGTTACCCCGAGGGCAAGGTGCCGCAGAAGGTCGACGACGAGTGGGACGTGTACTGGGACACGCACACCGTCGACGAGGACGGCGAGATCGTCGAGGTCCCCGGGGCGGCCGACGCGCCCGCCGCGGGGTGACGGGCGGTGACGCGCGTCAGTCCTCGTCCTCGTTGGGCATCACCCGGGTGACCCTGCCCTTGGGGTCGGCCTCCAGATAGCCGCTCTGGCTGTAGGCGTTCGAGAGGTAGACCTTCATGTTCTCGGGGTCGCCGAAGGTCGGGTCCTTCCCCTCGACGAGCAGGTAGCGGGAGTTCACGTCCTTGACGTTGAGCTTCTTCTCCGCCTGCCCGAGCAGGCCCGGCACCGCGTCCCAGTCGAAGCCGTCCACCTCGAAGGGGCTGTCGAGCGGGCTCACCGAACCGCTGATGATCCCCTTCTTCGCCCCCTCACCGGGCCGGTAGGTCCAGCTGTCGTAACGGCTCTTGCTGCCCTTGAGCATGACGTTGGCCGAGACGTGCTCCGGATAGACGGAGAGGGAACTCATCCGGTCCGACCCGGTGGCCTCCTTGAGCGCCTTCACGGCGGTGCGGATGCCGTCCGGGGTCAGCAGGTTCTCCGGCGCCTCCTCCGGCTCCCCCGCCGCGCCGCCGGAATCGTCACCCGCGTCCGCCGGGAGGTCCGCCGCCTTGGAGGCGGTGGGCGCCGGGCCGCGCGAACCGGACGCGACCGGGCCCGGGGACTTGGCGTCCGCGTCGCCCGAACCGTCGCGGTCGGGAAGGAAGTTCCACACCAGGACGCCCGCGAGCACCGTGGAGGCGAGCGAGGAGCCCACGGCGATGCGCCGGAAGCGCCGGCGCCGCGCCTCCTCCCGCCGCCGGGCCTCCGCGTCGCCGCCCGCCGCGATCCGCACGGCGTGGTCGCGCGGTTCCCCGCCGGGCACGGCGTACGGGGTCGGCCCGGAGGGGTACGGCGTCGGCCCGGTCGCCGGGTAGGGGGTCCCGGCCGGCGGCCACGGCGTCGCCCGGCCCGTCGTCCCCGGGCCCGTGGCGCCCGGACCCGCCGTCGGCGGGCCGAAGCCCGGGGGCGGGGTCGCGGACGGGGTCGCGGACGCGGGCGGTGCCAGCGGGTACGAGGTGGCGCCGTCCCCGGCCGGGGCCGGGCCCGTGCCCTCGGACCCCGCCGCTGCCGCTGCCGCGAGCAGCCCGTCCACCGTGTCCACGTCCGCCCGCGCCGCCGGGTCCTTGACCAGTACGGCGGCGAGCACCGGCGCGAGCACGCCCGCCCGCCGCGGAGGCGGCAACTCCTCGCTGAGCACGGCCGCGAGGGTGGCGAGGGTGGTGCCCCTGCGCAACGGGTGGTGGCCCTCGACGGCGACGTACAGCATCATCGCCAGCGACCACAGATCGGACTCCGGCCCGCCGTCGGCACCCGAGATGCGCTCGGGGGCCATGTAGTCGGGGGTGCCGATGATGGAGCCGGTCACGGTGAGCGCGGTCGACTCGCGGATGGCCGCGATGCCGAAGTCGGTGAGGACGGGGCGGCCGTCGGGGCGGAGCAGCACGTTGGCGGGCTTCACGTCCCGGTGCTGGATCCCGGCCTCGTGCGCGGCGCGCAGCGCGGCGAGCACCTCCCGGCCGAGCCGCGCGGCCTCCCGCGGCTCCATCGGCCCGCGCGCGAGCCGGTCGGCGAGGGAACCGCCGGTCACCAGCTCCATGACCAGCCAGGGGTAGGCGTGCTCGCCGCCGTCCACGACGTGGTGGATGGTGACCACGTTCGGATGGTCGACCCGGGCCAGTGCCCGGGCCTCGCGCAGCACCCGCTCGCGGAGCGTGGCCGCCGCCTCGGGGTCGTACTCGGCGAGCCCCGGATCGGGCGGCCGCACCTCCTTCAGCGCCACGGCCCGGTCCAGCACCAGATCGCGCGCCCGCCACACCATGCCCATACCGCCGCCCCCGAGCCGTGCCTCCAGCTCGAAGCGTCCGTCGATCACCCGTCTCGCGGGCTCCCCCTCGTTCATGCGGGGATGCTACGAGACTTTGGCGACAACCGGGACACGCCCCCGGTTACCGGCCGGTTCAGGACGTCCCGACAACGTGCCGCGTACGAAGCGGGCGCGCCCGTCCCCTCAGGGCCACCGGACAGAGGCACCCCCGGCCGGTCCCCGGCAGTCCGGGACCCGGCGGGCGGCCTCCGCCGGTGGCACGTCGTCCAGCGCGAAGCACAGCTGCGCGTGCAGCGACTCCGCCTCGGCGGGCGTCAGCCGCAGAGCCAGGTCGGTGTCGAAAGTGCCGGCCCGGATGAGCCACAGGTCGATCGCGAACCGCCCGTCCGCCTCCCGCCGCACGGGCTTGCCGGGCACCCTGCTGATCCGCAGCCTGCTGCCGCTGTCACTCATGCCGCCACCCCCATGACGGGCATCCCGACCTCGTGGCCGTGAATGACCCATGGCCCCGTGTCGATCCCGTCGAGCGCCAACTCCAGGGTCGTCCGGCGTTCCTGCTGCTCGTACGCGACGAGGTAGGGCCGCACCAGGGGGCCGGGGTGGTCGAGCAGCACGGTGTCGTGCTGTTCCCCGGGCACGTCCCGCTGCGCCCGCACCACGAGTTCGGCATGCTGCGCAATCGGCGTCGCACGCCGGGGGAGGAAGGGCCGGACAAGCCGACCGGATGCGCGCCGGACGGCCCGGCGGATAGTCTTGGGCATGCTGACGTGCTCCTCTGTGAAGGGCGTTGGCCACGCCCCGGGGTGCCGCTAACACCGCCGGGGCGCTTGTGTGCGTGCGGCAACGGGACCGCTACCGCGTGTAGTTGAGACGGTAGCGCGAAGAGTCAGCACTCATCAACATTTAGGCGTCACGAACACAGGAACGGCATATGCCGCAGCTGCTCACACCAGGTCGTCGAACTCCCCCGCACGGGCTCCGTCCAGAAACGCCTTGAGTTTCCGCCTGCTCGTGCGGACGACCACGGAGGGGTCGTCGCTCTCCCGCATGAGGATGTCGCCCTCGAACTCGGCCAGTTCGACGCAGTTGCCCTCCTGGTCGGAGAACGACGACTTGCGCCAGCTCACTCCGGAGAAGTCCACCCGAATCAACCCTCACATCTCTCGCAGCACCGAACGGATGAAGTCCTGAGACTCATCCGGGCTCAGTGCACGCTGCTCCACTCGGTCCAGCACGTGACGGTACTTGACGAGCTCCACCTCGGCGTGACGGAAGATCGTCCCGGGCGGCACGTCGATCTGCACCGTGTCCAGGGCCGATACCGGACCTTCGGCGTAGAGCGCGGAGGAACCGGCATTGGGGATACCGCCCGCCGCGAAGGGGATGACCAGCACGCGTACGTTGTCCCGGTCCGACTCGGCCAGGAGATGCCTCAGTTGGCGTTCCATCACCTGACGGCCGCCGAACGCCACGCGCAGCGCCGACTCATGGACGAGGAAGTCGCAGGGAAGTCCGGCCGGTGCGTCCAGCACGCGCTGCCGTGCCCCACGGAACTCGATGTTCCTGTCGAGAAGTTCCGGGGACAGCGCGGGTACGGCCTCCTCGAAGACCGCTCGCATGTAGTCGGGCTGCTGAAGCAGCCCGGGCAGATGCAGGATCAACGAGGCGCGGAGCGCAACCGCATGGTGTTCCAGCTCCGCGATGTCGACCATCGGCGCCGAGAGGGCGTCCCGGTACTCGTCCCACCAGTGCGAGCCTCGTTCGCCCGCCATCGCGGCCAAGGCGTCGACGTAGGTGGGATCCGGGCAGGCGTAGTTGGCCGCCCAGACACGCACCCGGTCAGGGCTGACGCCGAATCGCGCGGATTCGCTGTTGCTGATCGTGGTCTTGTCCACACCGTGGAGAGCAGCCGCCGCGGTCAACGACAGCCCCGCCCGCTCCCGCATGCGCCGCAACTCCGTGCCCAGCCGCCGCCTGCGCTCCGTCGGCGGCTTCCTCACGCTCACTCCCGGCCACCCCCTTCCCGCCGGGACAGCCTAGCCGCGCGCGCCGCGCCCCCGCACGCCGACGGCCCGCCCCGGGGAGCAGGTGTCCCCGGGGCGGGCCGGCGGGTGTGGGACGGGTGGGGCCTACAGGAAGGAGTTGATCTCGATCGTCTCCGTGCGGCCCGGGCCCACGCCGATCGCGGAGATCGGGGCGCCGGACATGTCCTCCAGGGCTTTCACGTACGCCTGCGCGTTCTTCGGCAGGTCGGCGAAGGTCTTGGCCTTGGTGATGTCCTCGGACCAGCCCGGCAGGGTCTCGTAGACCGGCTTCGCGTGGTGGAAGTCCGTCTGCGAGTAGGGCAGTTCCTCGACCCGCTTGCCGTCGATCTCGTACGCGACGCAGACCGGGATCTGCTCCCAGCCGGTGAGCACGTCCAGCTTGGTGAGGAAGAAGTCGGTCAGGCCGTTGACCCGGGTCGCGTAGCGGGCGATCACCGCGTCGAACCAGCCGCAGCGGCGGTCGCGGCCGGTGGTGACGCCGCGCTCGCCGCCGATGCGGCGCAGCGCCTCGCCGTCCTCGTCGAACAGCTCGGTCGGGAACGGGCCGGCGCCGACGCGGGTCGTGTACGCCTTGAGGATGCCGATGACCCGGCTGATCTTCGTCGGACCCACGCCCGCGCCCGTGCAGGCACCGCCCGCGGTCGGGTTGCTGGAGGTCACGAAGGGGTACGTGCCGTGGTCGACGTCGAGCAGGGTGCCCTGGCCGCCCTCGAAGAGGACGACCTTGCCCTCGTCGATCGCGTTGTTCAGGATCAGCGTGGTGTCCGCGACGTACGGACGGATCTGCTCCGCGTACTGGAGCATCTCCTCGACGATCTTCTCGGCCTCGATGGCGCGCCGGTTGAAGACCTTGGTCAGCAGCTGGTTCTTGGTGTCGAGGGCCGCCTCGACCTTCTGCTGGAGGATCGACTCGTCGTACAGGTCCTGCACGCGGATACCGGTGCGGTTGATCTTGTCCGCGTACGTCGGGCCGATGCCGCGCCCGGTCGTGCCGATCTTGCGCTTTCCGAGGAACCGTTCCGTCACCTTGTCGACGGTGACGTTGTACGGAGTGATCAGATGCGCGTTACCGCTGATCAGCAGCTTGGACGTGTCGACGCCGCGGTCGTTCAGCCCGCTCAGCTCGGAGAGCAGAACCGCCGGGTCCACGACGACACCGTTGCCGATGACCGGAGTGCATCCGGGCGAGAGGATTCCGGAAGGGAGGAGGTGGAGCGCATACTTCTGGTCACCGACGACCACCGTGTGGCCCGCGTTGTTGCCACCCTGATAGCGCACCACATAGTCCACGGAACCACCGAGCAGGTCAGTGGCCTTTCCCTTGCCTTCGTCACCCCACTGAGCACCGAGCAGCACAAGTGCGGGCACAGGCGTACACCCCTTCCGGGCGGGGCAAGACCAAGGTCAGGGGGCCTGAGCCGTGCCTGAGTCTTCGGACCGGTTGCCCCGGAATAGACGAAGCCCCTGGCGCAATAGCGCAAGGGGCTCTTGCACAAAGATGCTACCCGAGGAAGGACCGAGGTGTCGGCTCACGACCAGCTACTGGTGGTCATCGACCCGGTCGCCCGCAGAACGGACGGCGAATCCGTGCGTATCGCGAAGGATGTGCTGTGCGGTGGGTCGGAGGCGAAGATCTGCCTTCCCGGGGGACCCGAGGAGTTCGCCCGCGCCCTCGCCCGGCGCGGGCCGAGGCGGCCGGTCGTGGTCGGCGACGACCGCGCCCTGCTGCGCGCGGTGGCCCTGCTGCACCGCGACCGCTGGCTGGGGGACGGCGCGCTGGCCGTCGTCCCGGTCGGGGCGTCCGTGCAGCTCGCGCAGTCGCTGGGCGTACCGGCGGGCGCGGTCGCCGCGGCCCGCGCGGTCCTCGACGGCTCGGTGCGCCGGCTCGACCTGCTCGTCGACGAGTCGGACGGCGTGGTCCTCGGCGGGCTGACCATCCCCGCCCTGCGCTCCGCCGCGCGGGCCGAGGCGTCGGTGTGGAACGCGGCCCGCTCCCTGGTGCGCACCCTGGTCCGCCCGGCCCCGACGGCGCCCGCCCCGCCCCGGCCGCAGCGCCTGCGCGTGGAGGCGGACGGCGTCCTGCTCGCGGACCTGGACGAGCCGGTGGACGCGGTGTCCGTCCGGGCGGGCCGGGACGGCCGCGCCGAGGTGGTCGTCCGCCGGGCCTGCGACCCGGACCCGGTCCGCGCGGACGCGCTCACGGTCACCGTCTCCGGCCCGGACTTCCGCTACCGGGCCGACGCCCGTGTCACCGGCCCGGTCCGCACCCGCACCTGGACCCTGCGTCCGGGGGCGTGGGGGCTCACCCTGCCGGTTGCCTGACGGGGGCGAGGGCGCCGCGCGCGGGAGGGGCTAGGGCTCCCGGCACATCGAGGGGCTGGGGCGAGGGCGGACAGGAGGGAGGCGCCGTGGACGGTGAACCGGGCGGAGCGAGCGGGGCGGGCAGCGGACCGGGCCGCGCGGACGGGGCACCCACCGCGGACCGGGGCTTCGCGCACGCACCCGTCCCGGCCCCCGCGCTGGCCGACCCCCGGACCGCCGGGGCACTGCGGGCCTACCGTCGCCGGGCCGGGCGGCTGGTGCTCGGCGGCGCGCTGATCGTGATGGCCGTCGGGGCGGCGACGGCGGCGGGGATCGCGGAGCCCGTCGGGCAACTCGTGGCCCCGGTCGTCACGTTCTCCCTGATGGCGTGTGCCATCGGGCTCGGCTCGCTCGTCGTCGCCCGGCGGATGGCGGCCGCGCTCGGTGCCGGGCCCTGGCGGGCCCGCGCCGCCCGGGCCGTGCCGCAGGGCCTGCAGGCGGCCGGGGTCGTGCTCGCCGCCCCCGTCACCGGCGAGCTGCTGCCGCTGCGGGTGGTGGCGCTCCAGCAGCGCTACCCCGTGGCCGACCCGGGCCCCGCCGGGGTGCTGTGGTGGTGCGGCGACGCTTGTCGCGGGGGCGTTCTGGCCCCGCCCGGCGGCGGGGCGCTGATCTGGGCGCGCCCGGTCCGCGGGCGCCGGGAGCGGCTGCGGTACGCGCGGGTCGCGGAGGCACGGGGTATGCCGGAGCCCGCGCCGGCGGTCACGACCGCACCCGCGAGCCCGGCCGGAGCCGCCCCGCCGCCGTGGCCGGGTCAGACGTAGGACTGCAGCGTCCCGCGCCGGCGGACGTCCAGCGTCGCGCAGTGGAAGGAGCCGCCGAACGGCGCGTAGTGGAGCAGGTCGCACGGGATCGGCTCGAAGCCCCAGCGTTCGAGGGCGCGCAGCATGCCCGTGTGGTGGCGCTCGGCGATCACCCGGGTCTCGTCGATCATGAGGACGTTCATGCTGAGCCACTTCCCGCACATGGAGGTGATCCCCAGCAGCCGGTCCTCGATCGGGTCGGGCTCCGGGGCGACCAGGATCTCCCAGGAGTCCAGGACGGCGGGCAGGCGGTCGGGGTCCACGTACTCCGGGTTGATCAGTGCCCGGCCCGGCCCGAGGGGGACGAAGGTCGTGTCGATGTGCATCGGCGCGGGGCAGCGGCTCTCGATCTCGTGGACGCGGTAGCCGGGGCCGAGGTGACGGCGCAGCCACTCGATGCCCGTGCGGTTGGTGACGTTGCTGCGGGTGACGAAGAGGTCGCGGCCCGCCCGGACGAAGTCCGCCGCGTCGAAGACCGGCTCGAACTCGGTGAGGATGCGGCGGACGGGCTCGCCCGCACCGGCAGGACGGAAGCCCGGCTCGAAGAGTTCGTCCGTGAGCTGCGGTCTCGGCGCGGCCGTCCAGCGGGCGCCACGTCGGAACCAGTCCTTGAGCAGCGTCCGGTAGGAGTGGCTCTCGAAGTACCGGCAGGGCCAGGCCATCGGGGCCTCGATGATCTCGTCACCGACGACGAGGAGGCTGTCGCGCGGGCAGGTGTTGCAGAAACCCCGCGAGGACCAGTCGGGGGTGGCGAACCGTTTGCCGTGGTCGACGGGGTCCGGGCGCACGACGGTGACACCCAGGGAGCGCAGCAGGTCGATGAAGCCGTCGAGCTCCTCCTGGGCCGGACCGAGCAGCCTCCCCGGATACGCGAAGCCCGCCGCCA
Source organism: Streptomyces sp. CNT372 (assembly GCF_000377145.1). Taxonomy (NCBI): domain Bacteria; kingdom Bacillati; phylum Actinomycetota; class Actinomycetes; order Kitasatosporales; family Streptomycetaceae; genus Streptomyces; species Streptomyces sp. CNT372. The sequence continues at coordinate 187,997 of NZ_KB897777.1, forward strand.
CACCCTGGAGCCGGGCCGCCCAGCGCGGGAGGTTGCAGCCCACCACGGGGTGCCGGGAGGGGATCCGCGCGCCGTCGAGCCGTCCGACGACGACCTCCTCCAGCGGGTCCCACTCGTTGTGCGACCCGATCGGCGCGGTGGACGGTTCGGCGGTGCCGGTGCCGGTGGCCGGGACGTGGGCGCCCCGGCGGGGGCCGGTGTCCGCATCCGTGTCCGGTACGACGGCCATGGTGGACGCCTTCCGCTCGGGTGGGGCGAGTGACCGCGAGGCGCACCAGCCCGCTCAGTACGTACCCGTTGGATTCTCCCCAAAGCGGATTGTTCACGCATTTCCGCGCCTCGCGGGCGGGGGCTGCCGCACGCGCCTCGCGCGCTCCCGGCGGAGGTGCCGCCGTACGCCCGGCCCGGGAGGGCGTCGCGGAGAGCCAGGCCCCTGAGGGGGTGCCGTGAGTCCGGCCCGGGAGGAGTGCCGCCGTGGGTCCGGACCGGCCCGGCAGGTCAGGCGTCCGGGCACAGCCCGGCGGCTCAGGCGTCCGGGCCCGGCCCTGCCGCGCCCGGCGCCTCCTCCGGCCGCCCCTGTCCCGGCCCCGGCGCACCCGCCGCCCGCAGCGCCCGCCAGCGCACCAGCATCTCCCCCAGCTCCCGCTGCACGAACGCGAAGAACTCCGCCGTCTCCGCCGCCCGCGCGCCCGCCGCCGTGTCCGGGCCCATCGTCTCGGCGCCCTCGCGCAGCAGCTTCTCCCACCGGGTGAGGATCACGTCACGATGGGCGAGCGCCTCGTACCAGACCTCGTTGTAGAGCACATAGCGGTCGCGGCGGGAGCCCGGCTCGCGCTCGCGGCCGACCATACTGACCTGGGTGAGGTAGCGGATCGCCCCGGAGACCGCCGCCGGGCTGATGCGCAGCTGCTCCGCCAGCTCCGCCGAGGTCATCGACCCCGACTCGGACGCCAGCAGCGCCGCGAACACCCGCGCCGCCATCCGCTGCATGCCCGCCTCGGCCAGCTCCGACGCGAAGCGCTCCACGAAGCGCGACACCGCCTCCCCGTCGCCGCTCATCGGCCCTCGTCTCCCTTCGCCCGTCAGGACGTTCCGAGTCTATACGTGTTTCATACAGTTCCTGATCTTCATAAATTTGTGAAACATGCGTATGTTCTGAAGCATGAAGAAGGCCATCACCGTCTCCGGACTGCACAAGTCCTTCGGCCGGACCCACGCCCTGGACGGCCTCGACCTGACCGTCGGGGCGGGCGAGGTCCACGGCTTCCTCGGGCCCAACGGGTCCGGGAAGTCGACCACCATCCGGGTCCTCCTCGGGCTGCTGCGCGCCGACTCGGGCGCCGCCCAGCTCCTCGGCATGGACCCCTGGCGCGACGCCGTCGCCCTGCACCGCAGGATCGCGTACGTGCCCGGGGACGTCACCCTGTGGCGCAACCTCTCCGGCGGGGAGGTCATCGATCTGCTGGGGCGGCTGCGCGGCGGGCTGGACCCGGCGCGGCGGGCGGCGCTGGTCGAGCGCTTCGAACTCGACCCGACCAAGAAGGGGCGCACCTACTCCAAGGGCAACCGGCAGAAGGTCGCCCTGGTCGCCGCCTTCGCCTCCGACGTCGACCTGCTGATCCTGGACGAGCCGACCTCCGGCCTCGACCCGCTGATGGAGGAGGTCTTCCAGCAGTGCGTGGCGGAGGAACGGGACCGGGGCCGTACGGTCCTGCTGTCCTCGCACATCCTCAGCGAGGTCGAGACCCTCTGCGACCGGGTCTCCATCATCCGCCGGGGCCGGACCGTCGAGACCGGCACCCTGACCCAGCTGCGCCACCTCACCCGCACCAGCGTGAGCGCCGAACTGGCCGGACCGCCGAACGGTCTGGCGTCCCTCCCCGGTGTCCACGACCTCGATGTGCAGGGCACCCGGGTGCGGCTCCAGGTCGACACCGACCGGCTCGACGGAGTCCTGCGGGCGCTCACCGAGGCCGGGGTCCGCTCCCTCACCAGCACCCCGCCCACGCTGGAGGAACTGTTCCTGCGCCACTACGCGGACGGCCGGGACGGGGGCACCGGGGCCGGAAGCCACGCGGACGACGGCACCGGGGCAGGGAATCACGCGGACGACGGCACCGGGACCGGGACCGCGCACCGCACGGACGAGGAGGCGACGGCGTGACCGCCGCGCTCCCCCTCGCCGCCACCGCCCGGACCCGCCGGCCCGGACCCCTCACCGGCACGGGCACCCTGCTGCGCCTGGCGCTGCGCCGGGACCGGATCGTGCTGCCCGTGTGGGTGCTGACCATCGGGGCGCTGGTCGCGAGCGGTCCGGGCGCGCTGGGCGCCGTCTACCCCGGCGCGGCCGAACGCGCCGGGGCCGCCGCCACGATGAACGCCAACAGCTCGATGCGCTCGCTCGTCGGGCCCGTCTTCGGGGACTCGCTCGGCGCCCTGGTCGCCTGGCGGTTCGGCGTCTTCGCGGCGCTGCTGGCCGGGGCGATGAGCCTGGCGCTGGTGGTCCGGCACACCCGCGACGAGGAGGAGAGCGGCCGTCAGGAGCTGCTCTCCTCGGCGATGGTGGGCCGGCGGGCGCCGCTGACCGCCGCGCTGGCCACCGCCCTCCTCGCCAACGGGCTGGTCGCCCTGGTCGTGACCCTCGCACTGGCCCGGGAGGGCGTCGCGGGCGCCCTCGCCCTCGCCCTCGCGGTCGGCGGGACGGGCACGGTGTTCGCGGCGCTCGCCGCGTGCGTCGCCCAGATCACCGAGAGCGGGCGGCTCGCCCGGGGCGTGACGGCGGCGGCGCTGGGGGCGGCCTTCGTGCTCCGGGCGGCGGGCGACTCGGGGACCGCCGACGGCTCGTCCCCGCTCACCTGGCTCTCGCCGCTGGGATGGGCCGAGAACGTGCGCGCCTTCGCCGGGAACCGCTGGTGGGTCCTGCTGATCCCGCTCGCCGCCGCGCTCCTGTCGGCGGGGACCGCCTACGCGCTGACCGCGCGGCGGGACGTCGGCATGAGCTTCCTTGCGGCCCGCCCCGGGCCCGCCGCCGGGCGGATCGGCAGCGCGGGCGGGCTGGCGTGGCGGCTCCAGCGCGGGGCGCTGACCGGCTGGGCACTGGGCTTCCTCGCCGCCGGCACGGTCTTCGGCGGCATGGTCGACGGAGCGGCCGAGCTGGTCGGCGACAACGAGCAGACCCGGGCCGTCTTCGAGCGGATGGGTGGCACGACGGCCCTGACGGACGCGTTCGTGGCGGCGATGACAGGACTGTTCGGGCTGGTCGCCGCGCTCTGGGTGGTCCAGTCCGCGCTGCGCCTGCACGGCGAGGAGACCGCCGGGCGCGCCGAACCCGTGCTGGCCACCGCCGTGGGCCGGCTGCGCTGGGCGGCGGGCCATCTGCTGATCGCCTTCGGCGGCTCGGTGGTGATCCTGCTCCTCGCGGCGACAGGCCTCTGGCTCGGCCACGGCCGGGACGCCGGGGAGCTGTTCGCCGCCTGCCTGGTGCGGCTCCCGGCGGTGTGGACGGTCGGGGCGGTCGCGGTCCTGCTGCAGGGCGCGATCCCGCGCGCCGCCCCGGCCGCCTGGGGCGTGGCGGGCGCGGTCCTGGCGATCGGCTGGATCGGCCCGGCCCTGGACCTCCCGGAGGCGGTGCTGGACCTCTCCCCGTTCGCCCACCTCCCGCAGCTCCCGGGAGCGGCCGACCCTTCGTGGACGGGCGCGGGGGTGCTGCTCCTCCTGGCGGGCGCGCTGGTCGCGGCGGGGCTCGCCGGGCTGCGCCGGCGGGACCTGAGGGCGTGACACCCCGGGTGCGGGGCGCGTCCCACCGCCCCGCACCCGGGGCCACAGCCCGCCGCACCGGCACTCCGGGTCACCGCTCCCCGCGCCCCGCACCCGGCTCACCGCTCCGCCCGCCCCGCACCCTGCCTCACCGCTCCACGCGCAGCTCCACCCGGCTCACCGCCCCTTGCGCACCCGCACTCGGGGTCACAGCTCCACGCGCAGCTCCCGTACACCCCGGATCACGAAGCCGGGCTTCCACTCCGGTTCCGCGACCAGCCGCATCCCCGGCGCCTCCCGCAGCAACTCGCCGAACGAAGCGCCCAGTTCGACCCGCGCGAGCGGGGCGCCCAGGCAGTAGTGGATGCCCGCGCCGAAGCTGATGTGCGGGTTGTCGGCGCGGGACAGGTCCAGCTCGTCGGGACGCTCGAAACGGGCGCCGTCGCGGTTGGCCGAGCCGAAGAGGAGGGCGAGTTCGGAGCCGCGCGGGATCACCGTCCCGTCGATCTCGATGTCGTCGAGGACCCAGCGCTCGAAGAGCTGGAGCGGGGTGTCGAAGCGCATCAGCTCCTCCACCGCCGTGGGCAGCAGGGAGTGGTCGGCGCGCAGGGCGGCGAGCCGGTCCGGGTGGCGGAAGAGGGTCCACCAGCCGTTGGAGGTGGTGTTGACGGTCGCCTCGTGGCCCGCGTTCAGCAGCAGGGCGCAGGTGGAGACCATCTCCTGCTCGCTGAGGCGGTCGCCCTCGTCGTGCGCGGCGATCAGGGCCGAGACCAGGTCCTCGCCGGGGTCGGTGCGGCGGTGGGCGATCAGCTCCCGCAGATAAACGCTGAACTCGGTGGACGCCCGGACCGCCCGTGCCGCCGTCTCCTGCGACGGGTTCAGCTCGTACATCCCGCAGATGTCGGCCGACCAGGGCCGCAGCAGGGGCCGGTCGGACTCCGGGACGCCCAGCATCTCCGCGATCACGGCGACCGGCAGGGGCTCGGCCACCTCGGCCACCAGGTCGCCGCCACCGGCCTTCACCAGTGCGGCGACCAGCTCGGCCGCGAGCCGCCGGACCACCGGCTCCAGCTCGCGCACGGTCCTCGGGGTGAACGCCTTGGTGACCAGCCGCCGGATGCGCGTGTGGTCCGGCGCCTCCAGGTCGAGCAGCCCGTGGTCGTTGAGGGTGTGGAAGGGCTCGTGCGCGGCGGGCGGGGCCGGGCGGCCGAAGTCCTCGTGACCGAAGCGGTGCAGATAGGTCCGCCCGAGCCGCCGGTCCCGCAGCAGCGCCGAGACGTCGGCGTGGTGCGGGACGAGGTACTGCCGGGTGGGCGCGTACCAGTGGACGCGGCCGCGCTCGCGCAGCGCGGCGAAGGCCGGGTACGGGTCGGCGGCGAAGGCCGGGTCCTGCGGGCGGAAGAGCCGGTCCACGGGGGTGTCGGGCGCGAGGTCGTCCATGACCGGACGCTAGCCCCGCGCCCGTCTCCCTGACCAGCCCCGGGACCGGCCCGGGGCGGGACCCGCCCCGCCCCGGAGGAACCTCGCACTCCGCCGCGTCAGGCGGGCGTGACCAGCCGCGCCTCGTACGCGAAGACCGCCGCCTGGGTCCGGTCCCGCAGCCCCAGCTTCACCAGGACCCGGCTGACATGCGTCTTGATGGTGGACTCGGCGACCACCAGATGGGAGGCGATCTCCGCGTTCGACAGGCCCTGCGCGATCAGCACCAGGACCTCCGTCTCGCGCTCGGTCAGATCGCCCACCTGCGTCATCGCCGCCGGGCGGGGGTTCTCCGCCAGCTTGGAGAACTCGGTGATCAGCCGGCGGGTGACCGTCGGCGCGAGCAGCGCCTCACCGTCCGCGACCACCCGCACCCCGTCGGCCAGCTGCCGCGCGGAGGCGTCCTTCAGCAGGAAGCCCGAGGCCCCGGCGCGCAGCGCCTGGTACACGTACTCGTCGAGATCGAAGGTGGTCAGGACCAGCACTTTCGCGCCGGTGTCGGCGGCGACGATCTCCCGGGTGGCGTCGATGCCGTTCAGCTCCGGCATCCGGATGTCCATCAGGACCACGTCCGGGGCGAGTTCGGCGACCTTGGCGACCGCCTCGCGGCCGTTGACCGCCTCGCCGACGACCTCGATGTCCGGCATCGCGCCCAGCAGGACCGAGAAGCCCTCGCGGACCATGGCCTGGTCGTCGACGATCATGACGCGAATGCTCATCGGGGCTCCTCGGCCGGCTGGGACATGCCACCGGCGGACTCGGCCGCCCGGTCGGCGGCGACGGGGATGAACGCGGTCACCTCGTACCCGCCCTCGGCGGTCGGTTCGGCGGTCATCTCACCGCTGAGCATGGTGACACGCTCCCGCATCCCGGTGATGCCGTGGCCGGCCCCGCTGGTCAGGTGCGGGCGCAGTCCTTGCTGCGAGCCGGCGGCCGGGCGACGGGCGGGCTTGACCAGGCCCTGCGGGGCGGTGTTCACGATCCGCAGGCCCAGACCGCCGAGGACATAGGAGATCTCGATCTTCGCCGTGGCACCGGGGGCGTGCCGCAGCGCGTTGCTCAGCGCCTCCTGGATGATCCGGTACGCGGAGAGCTCCACGCCCGGGGGCAGCTCGCGGACCGCGCCGGTGATCGTCTTCTCGGTCTCCAGACCCGCCTCGCGGACGTTGGCCAGCAGGTTGTCGAGATCGCTCAGCATCGGCTGGGGCGCGTCGGGGGCCTGGTAGTCCTCGGCCCGGACCACCCCGAGGATGCGCCGCAGCTCGGTCAGCGCGGCGACCGCGTTCTCCCGGATCGTCGCGAACGCCTTCTCCAGTTCCTCGGGCGGGTTCTCCACCCGGTAGGGCGCGGCCTCCGCCTGGATGGCGACGACCGACATGTGGTGCGCCACCACGTCGTGCAGCTCACGGGCGATGGTGGTGCGCTCCTCCAGCAGGGTCCGCCGGTCGCGCTCGACGGCGGTGACGGTCTGCTGGGCGGCCACCTCCTGGTCGGCGTTGCGCCGGATCAGGAACATGCTCACGGCGAGCAGGATCACCGCGGACATGAACAGCATCGGCGCGGCCACCGAACTGTAGTCGCCGCGGCTGAAGGCGACGTCGGCGAAGACCGAGTACGCGGCGGTCAGCGCCCACATCCAGCCCGCAGCGCGGGGGCCGGTGCGCAGGGCGACCACGGTCATCACCGTCAGGTGGGACAGGAAGCCGGCGGGCGACCACGGCCACTCGTCGTACGCCCCGGTGAGCACGGCGACGAACGGCGAACTGAGCAGCGAGACCCACCAGGCGCCGACCGGCCGGATCAGGGTCATGACCACGGCACCCGTCGGAACCAGGCTGATCACCAGGCCGGGACCGCCCATCGGTGTGGACGCCATCGCGACGAGGAAGGTCCAGAAGGCCATGAAGAGCACGGCGGCGTGCGGCAGCCACCGCGCCGCCTCACGTATCCGGCCCTCCGGCAGACGGCGCAGCAGCGCGCCGTCCGTGCTCAGGGGAGGCAGGGGTCGGTAGGCGAACGCGTCGCGGAGCAGGTCCTGGCGGAGGCCGCTGAGCGCGCCCTCGACGAGGCGGTACTCGGGGCTGCGAGTCTTCTCGGTCACGTATCGAAGGTAAGCGGACCGGCGGCGGGGGTCGTCAGCATCGCTGCGGATCCTCGGGCATCCGCCTTGAGGATGACCTGGTCGGCGCGGGTCTCCCGGAGTCCCGGGGTGGCGGGGGTCACGGGCGGCCGGGGTTCCGGGGCGGCCGGGCCGGGGTCACGGGGCCGCCGGGCCGGGCCCCAGGTTCCCGCGGCGGGGTCCCGGCCGGCCGGGCCGGGGTCCCGGGGCGGGGCCGGGCGGCGGCCGGCCCCGCTCCCTCCGGGCCGTATCAGCGCGTCGGTCGCGTCCGGCGCGCCGGGCGCGTAGGTCGGGCCGGGCGCGGACCGCGTCCGCGGCCGTCACCAGGCGAGCTGGGCGATCTCCTCGGCCACGACCGCGCAGGCGTCGGCCGCCGGGTCGATCAGCGGGAAGTGGCCGACCTCCTCCAGCAGCGTCCAGCCGACCGTCTCGCCCGCCCGGGCCGCCGCGTCGACGAACGCCTCGCTCACGGCCTGCGGCACCACGATGTCGCTCCGGCCCTGGACGACCACGGTCGCGATGCCGGTCGGCAGCAGAACGGCGGGGTCGGTGTGCGCGGCGCGCGCCTCGTACTCCTCCTCCGGGCCGAGGAGCTGGCCGACCGCGCCGCCGCAGACGTCGAGCCCGGCGGCGGTGGCGAAGTCCGCGATCGGCGCGAGGGCGACGACGCCGCGCAGCGGGGGCGGGGCGGGCAGCCGCCAGGGCGAACCGGCGGGCAGGACGTGCCGGGCCGCCACCCAGAGCGCGAGGTGGCCGCCGGCGGAGTGCCCGGCGACGACCGTGCGCCGCAGGTCCGCCCGGGGCAGTGCCCTCGCGGCCAGTTCGGGCAGGGCGTCGAGGGCGGCGGCCACGTCGTCGAAGGTGTCCGGCCAGCGCCCGGCGACGGGGCCCGACCCGCGCTGACCGGGGATCTCCCGGCCCCGCCGGTACTCGACGTTCGCCACGGCGAGCCCCCGGCGGGCGAGGAAGTCCGCGAACGGGGTGACATGCCGCCGGTCGTACGGCGCCCGCCACGCACCGCCGTGCAGCAGGACGACCAGGGGGACGCTCGCGTGCCCGCCGCGCGGCGCGTAGAAGTCGACGAGCTGATCGGGGTGGTCGCCGTAGGGAAGGGAGGCGTCGGGCTCGACGGGAGGGTGGGAGAACGCCGACTCTTCCTCGGCGGCGTCCCGGGCGACGGGGTCCGGCATGTGCGCTCCAACAGTCCCGCGGTGCGTGCGAATTCGACCTGGCCAGCCGGGACGCTACCAGCACGGCGGGGGTCGTACGCGGCGGCCCGGACGGTCACGGCGGGCTCGTCCGCACCCGGGAGCGGACGCGCTCCCCGGGCGCCACCGGGCCCACCGTGCCCCGGACGCGAAGGAGCCGGCCCCCGAGTCCCCGACGGCCCCCGGGGGCGGCTCCCGCGTGTGCACCGCGACCGGCGCGGATCAGCCCGCCAGCACCTCCGCGAGCACCCGCGCCGCGCGCTCCGCGTCCGCGAAGCCCACGTACAGCGGGGTGAAGCCGAAGCGCAGCACGTCCGGGCGGCGCAGATCGCCGACCACTCCGCGCGCGATCAGCTCGTCCATCACCCGGGGCGCCTCCGCGCAGGCCAGCGCCACCTGGCTGCCGCGCTCCGGGTGGGCGGCGGGCGTCAGCGAGGTGACCCGGCCCTCGGGGACGTAGGCGGCGACGCACTCCAGGAAGAAGTCCGTCAGCGCCAGGCTCTTCGCCCGGACAGCCTCGATCGCGACGCCGTCCCAGACGTCGAGGGCCGCCTCCAGGGCCAGCATCGACAGGATGTCCGGCGTCCCGACCCGCCCGCGCACGGCACCCGGCGCGGGCACGTACGCGGGGGTCATGGCGAACGGGTCCTCGTGCGAGGTCCAGCCCGGCAGCGGGGAGTCGAAGGCGTCCTGGTGGCGGCAGGCGACGTAGAGGTACGCGGGCGAGCCGGGGCCGCCGTTGAGGTACTTGTACGTGCAGCCGACGGCCAGGTCGACCCCGTGCGCGTCCAGCCCGACCGGCAGCGCGCCCGCGCTGTGGCACAGGTCCCAGACGGCGAGGGCGCCCGCCGCGTGGACCGCCGCCGTGAGACCGGGCAGGTCGTGCAGCCGGCCCGAGCGGTAGTCGACGTGGTTGACCAGGGCCACCGCCGTGGCCGGACCGAGCGCGGCGGGCAGCTCGGCCGGGTCGACCGGGACGATCCGCCGGCCCGTCATCCGCGCGGCGGACTCGGCGATGTACCCGTCCGTGGGGAAGGTCGACGCGTCCACCAGCACATCGGTACGCGCCGGGTCGTCCACCAGGCGCACCGCCCCGACGACCGCCTTGAAGACGTTCACGCTGGTGGAGTCGCCCACGACCACCTGCCCGGGGGCGGCACCGACCAGCGGCGCTATCCGGTCGCCGATCCGCTCGGGCGCGGTCCACCAGTCGCCCTCGGTCCAGGAGCGGATCCGCAGCTCCCCCCACTGGCGCCGCACCACGTCGGCGACCCGGTCCGGGACGTGCGCGGGCAGCGCGCCGAGGGAGTTGCCGTCCAGGTAGACGGTGTCGTCCAGCGCGAACAGCTTCCGCGCACCGGCCAGTTCGTCTGCGGCGTCGAGCGCCGCGGCCTTTCCGGCCAGGGACTCAGACATGGCTGCGGGCCGTCCACAGCTCGGGGAAGACGTTCTTGCGGGCGCGCTTCTCCAGCCAGGCGACCCCGGCGGAGCCGCCGGTGCCGACCTTGGAGCCCATCGCCCGCCGGGTCGCCACCAGGTGGTCGTTGCGCCAGCGCCACACCAGCTCGCCGACATCGGTCAGGGCCTCGGCCAGGCGCATCAGGTCGGTGTCCTGCTCCTCGGCCCCGTACAGCTCCGCCCAGACCCGCTCGACCTCGGGCGAGGGCTCGTACTTCTGCGACAGATCGCGCTCCAGGACCCCGGCCGGGACGTCGTACCCGCGCCGGGCCAGCAGCCGCAGCACCTCGTCGTAGAGGCTCGGCTCGTGGAGGGCCTTCTCCAGCTCCGCGTGGACCCGGGGCGCGCCCCGGTGCGGGACCAGCATGGAGGCCGACTTGTCACCGAGCAGAAACTCCATCCGCCGGTACATGGCCGACTGGAAGCCGGAGCCCTCGCCGAGGGCGCTGCGGTAGGAGTTGAACTGCGCGGGGGTCAGATTGGCCAGCGGCCGCCAGGAGGCGTTCAGCGCCTCCAGCTCGCGGACCGAACGCTTGAGGGCGTCCCGGGCGACGGGGAGGTCGTCCTCGCGCAGGGCGCGCGCGGCGGTCTCCCACTCGTGGACGATCACGGTGAACCACAGCTCCATGACCTGGGTGGTCACCAGGAACACCATCTCTCCCGGGTCGTCCGAGAGGGGGTGCTGGAGGTGGGTGAGGACGTCCGCCTGCACGTAGTCCTCGTAGGGAGTGGTGCCCGCGAAATCCAGGTTCGGGGCGGCGTCATGTGACATCGCTGTCTCCTCGACGGTCCGGGTAGCGGTCCGCCCCTTCCTGATCCGGTGTGGGCCCCGGTCCCCACCGGCATCATAAGGCGAGGTTCCGGCGCGCGGACGGGTGAGATGCGCCCCCTCTCCGCCACGCCCGCGCGGGCGCACAACGGGCCCGCTCCCCCGAGGGGGCGCGGGCCCGTGTCCCTGCCGTTCGACCGCACGGCGTTCGGCGTTCGGCGTTCAGCCGAGGGTGTCGGCCGCCGTCTCGGACGACTCCCGCAGGAAGGTGGTGCAGCGCTCGTACTCGGCCTGCTCGCCGATCGCCTGCGCGGCACGGGCGAGGGCGTGCAGGGCGCGCAGGAAGCCCCGGTTGGGCTCGTGCTCCCACGGCACGGGCCCATGGCCCTTCCAGCCGTTGCGGCGCAGTACGTCCAGGCCCCGGTGGTAGCCGGTGCGTGCGTACGCGTAGGACTCGACGACGCTGCCGTTCTCGAAGGCGTCGTCGGCGAGGCGGGCCCAGGCGAGCGAGCTGGTGGGGTACTTGGCCGCCACATCGGCGGGGGACGTGCCGCTCGCGAGCAGTTCGCGCGGCTCGGGCTCGTCGGGCAGACGGGTCGGGGGCGGGCCCCCGAGCAGGTTCTCGTGGATGGACATGCCCTCAGTGTCACAGGTCACCGCGGCCGGTGTCCCGTCCGGGCGGCGCCCCGGACGGGAGGTCGTCCGCGCGGCCGGCCTCCCGTTCGCCGGCCGTGCGCCCGTCGGCGGGCTCCGGTAGCGCGGGTTCCAGCGGCGGGGACACCACACCGCAGTTGATCCGGCACTCGGGGTGGCAACGGTCGGCCTCCGGCGCGGCCGGCGGGGGCCTCCGGACCGTGGCCCAGGCGATCAGCGCCCCGGCGACCAGGACCCCGGCGCAGATCGGCATGGCCCGCCGGAAGCTCTCCCCGAACTCCTCCGCCGAGCGGTACGCCTCCGGCCCCATGCCCGCGAGGAGCGGCAGGGCCGCGACCGCGACCAGGCCCGCCGCGCGGGCGGCCGCGTTGTTGATCCCGCTGGCGATCCCGGCGCGCGCCGTGTCCACGGAGGCGAGGACGGTCGCGGTGAGCGGCGCGACCAGGGTGACCATGCCGAGGCCCATGACCAGCAGGGCGGGCAGCACGTCCCGGAGGTACGAGGCGCCCTCGCCGACGCGCAGCATCAGCATCATCCCGCCCGCGCAGAGCAGGGGTCCGACGGTGAGCGGGATGCGCGGACCGATCCGTTCGCCCAGCTCACCGGAGCGGGCGGAGAGCAGCAGCATCAGGACCGTGGTGGGCAGCAGGGCGGTGCCCGCGCCGAGGGCCGAGTAGCCGGAGACGACTTGCAGCTGGAGCACGACCAGGAAGAAGAACCCGCCGAAGGCCGCGTACACGCACAGGGTGACCACGTTGACGGCGGTGAACAGCCGGATCCGGAACAGCGACAGGGGCAGCATCGGCTTGGGCCGCCGGTGCTCGACGAGGACGAAGGCCACCGCGACCACCACGCCCGCCAGCCCCGCCCAGACGCTCGCGTCGATCAGCGCGTAGGTCACCAGCCCCAGGGCGAGCGCCCCGAGCACCGCGCCCGGCACGTCGAACCGGCCGCTCGCGTGCGGGTCGCGCGACTCGGGGACGTGCCGCAGGGCGACGGGCACGCAGACGGCGGCCAGCGGGACGTTGAGCAGGAACACCCAGCGCCAGCCGGGCCCGTCGACCAGCCAGCCGCCCACGAACGGCCCGATCGCCGCGCCGACGCCGCCGAACCCGGACCACAGTCCCACCGCGCGGGCCCGGTCGTCGGGATGGAAACTCGCCTGGATCAGCGCGAGGGACCCGGGGGTCAGCAGCGCCCCGCCGATCCCCTGGAGGGCACGGGCGGCCACCAGGATCTCGCCGTTGGGCGCGATCCCGCAGAGCAGCGAGCCGATCGCGAACCAGACCACCCCGAGGACGAAGATCCGCCGCCGCCCGTACCGGTCGCCCAGGGCGCCGCCGAGGAGGATCAGTCCGGCGAGCGTGAGCATGTAGGCGTTGACGGTCCACTGGAGGACGGACAGCTCGGCGTCGAGGTCCCGGCCGATCCGGGGCAGGGCGACGTTGACGACGGTGGAGTCCAGCAGCGCCATCCCGGACCCGAGGACGGTGGTCAGCACCACCCACCGGCCGGCCGGCGAGGCGAGCCGGATGTCCGGCCCGGGCGGGTCCTGGGCGGCACCCGCCGCACCGGCCGGCACGGGACCTGGCACGTCAGCGCCCTCGGCGTCCTCCGCACCGGGCGCGCCGGGGGCGGCGTCCCCGGCGGGGCCGGGCTGCGCGGGGCCGCCGTGCTCGGCGGGCGCCCGGCCCGGCGCGGGGCCTGGCTCCGTCTCCCCCTCCGGCGCGCGGCGGTGGCGGTGGCGGTCGGGGTCCGGCGGCTCCTCGTCCCGGCGATTGGCCATACCGCGATGATCCCAGCCGCCCGCCCACCCGACGACCCGGCGTGCGAGGAGAAGAACGGCCCGGTCCGCGCCGGGCCGTCCGATCGGCCGAGCCGGGCCCCGCCCGACCGCTCCCGCCGCGTCAGCCGCGCCCCGCGCGGAGCCGGGTCACCGCGCTGATCAGCGCGTCCACGCCCCGTTCCGCCTTGGCCCGGGGACAGCCCACGTTGAGGCGGACGAAGCCGGGGCAGCCGTACGTCCCGCCGGGCATCACCGCGACCCGCTCCGTGTCGATCAGCTCCCGTTGCAGCGTCTCCTCGGAGACGGTCGTCCCGATGCCGAGGGGCCGCAGGTCGATCCAGGCCAGGTAGCCCGCCTCCGGCGGCCGCCACCCCAGCTCGGGGAAGGCCGCGTCCAGCCGCTCCGCCATCAGCCGCAGGTTGCCCGCCACATATCCGCGCAGCGCGTCCAGCCAGGGACCGCCCTCCCGGTACGCGGCGATGTGCGCGGTGAGCGAGAGCACCGCGGGCGAGGCGAGCCCCTCCCCCGTCCGCATCCGGCGCAGGAACTCCGCGTGGTCGGCCGCGTCCCCGACCAGCCCGTAGGAGCCGGTCAGCGCGGGGAAGTTGAACGCCTTGGTCGCGGAGGTGATCAGCGCCCAGCGGCCCGTGGCGAACCTCGTCCAGGGCAGATGGACGCCGCCCTCGTGGACCAGGTCGGAGTGGATCTCGTCGCTGACGACGGCGACACCGTGCGCCCGGGCCAGCTCCGCGGTGCGGCGCAGTTCGGCCTCCGTCCACACCCGGCCGGTCGGGTTGTGGGGCGAGCAGAGCACCAGGACCCTGCTGTCCGGGCGGGCGAGCTGCGCCTCCAGTGCCTTCTCGTCGCCCACGGGCACCCCGCGCAGCTCCCGCCCGAGGCCGTCGATCGCCTTGCGGAACCCGTCGTAGGTCGGGGTGTGGACGACCACACCCTCGCCCGGCTCCGTCCACATCCTCAGCAGTTGCGAGAGCTGGTTGAGCACCGAGGGCGCGTACACCAGCCGGTCGGTGTCGATCCGCGTCCCGTGGCGGCGGGCGAACCAGTCCCGGACGGCGGAGAGGAAGTCCTCGTGCTGCCAGTCCGTGTAGCCGAACACCCCGTGGTCGATCCGGCTCCGCAGCGCGTCGAGCACCGCGGGCGGCGAGGGGAAGTCCATGTCGGAGATGGTGAACGGCAGCAGCCCGTCCACCCCGAACCGGTCGGCCACCCCGTCCCACTGGACGCACCAGGTGCCCCGGCGGTCCACCACCGCGTCGAAGTCGAAGCCCGCCCCCGGACCACCGGACGCCGTTGTCCCCGATCCCATCCGCTTCCCTCCCTGTTTCCTCGGTCGTCGTTCCTCGGTCGTCGGTCTCACCGGATGTACCGGTGCCGGGCGCGCCACGGGCCCGGCCCCCGAGAGGAGAGGGAGCCGGGCCCGCGGTACGACAGCCGGTTACTTCATCCTGGTGCCGGCGGAGCGCAGCGCGGCGCACGCCTCGCCGACGCGCTTCGCCATGCCCGCCTCGGCCAGCTTGCCCCAGGTGCGCGGGTCGTAGGTCTTCTTCGAGCCGACCTCGCCGTCCACCTTGAGCACACCGTCGTAGTTCTTGAACATGTGGTCCGCGACGGGGCGGGTGAACGCGTACTGGGTGTCCGTGTCGAGGTTCATCTTGACGACGCCGTTCTCCAGCGCGGTGGTGATCTCCTCGGCGGTGGAACCGGAGCCGCCGTGGAAGACGAAGTCGAACGGCGATGCCTTGCCGTACTTCTCGCCCACACCCTGCTGGAGGTCCTTGAGCAGCTCGGGACGGAGCACGACGTTGCCCGGCTTGTAGACGCCGTGCACGTTGCCGAAGGAGGCGGCCAGCAGGTAGCGGCCCTTCTCGCCCAGGCCGAGGGCCTCGGCGGTGCGCAGGGCGTCCTCGACGGTGGTGTACAGCTCGTCGTTGATCTCGTGGGTGACGCCGTCCTCCTCGCCACCGGTCGGGGTGATCTCGACCTCAAGGATGATCTTCGCGGCGGCGGCCTGGGCCAGCAGCTCCTGGCCGATGGCCAGGTTGTCGGCAAGGGTCTCGGCCGAGCCGTCCCACATGTGCGACTGGAAGAGCGGGTTGCGGCCGGCCTTCACGCGCTCGGCGGAGATGTCGAGCAGCGGCCGCACATAGCCGTCCAGCTTGTCCTTCGGGCAGTGGTCGGTGTGCAGGGCGACCGTGATGTCGTACTTGGCGGCGACGATGTGCGCGAACTCGGCCAGGGCGACGGCGCCGGTGACCATGTCCTTGTTGTACTGGCCACCCAGGAACTCGGCACCGCCGGTGGAGATCTGGATGATGCCGTCGCTCTCGGCCTCGGCGAAGCCACGCAGGGCGGCGTGCAGGGTCTGCGACGAAGTCACGTTGATGGCCGGGTAGGCGAACTTGCCTGCCTTCGCCCGGTCGAGCATCTCGTTGTAGACCTCGGGAGTCGCGATGGGCATGTGTCCGCTCCTTGTGATGTGCGGGTGTGGTGGTGCTGGCCCTGACCTGTGGGCGACGTCATCGTCGGGGCCATCTTTCCAGACTCCCCCTCCGGCACCACAGCGGCCGGGCGCCCGGATACACCAGGGGCGGACCGTTTCACGTGAAACAGCCCGCCCTTTACCGTCTGACCAGTTCGGAGGTGATTCGGCCGGATCCGGCCGGTCCGTTCAGCCGAGTCCGAGCTCGTCCAGGGAGTAGGCGTTGACATAGGGGAGGCCCGCCTCGGCGATCTTCGGAGCGGCACCGCGCTCGACGATCACGGCGACCGCGACGACCTCGCCTCCGGCCTCGCGGACCGCCTCGACGGCCGTCAGCGGGGAGCCGCCGGTGGTGGAGACGTCCTCGACCACCAGGCAGCGGCGGCCCTTCACGTCGGTGCCCTCGATGCGCCGCTGCATGCCGTGCGCCTTGCCCGCCTTGCGGACCACATAGGCGTCCAGCCGCTGCCCCCGGGCGGCGGAGGCGTGCAGCATCGAGGTCGCGACCGGGTCGGCGCCCAGGGTGAGGCCGCCGACGCAGTCGTAGTCCAGGTGCGCGGTGGCGTCCAGCATGACCTGGCCGACCATCGGCGCGGCCTCGCCGTCGAGCGTGATCCGGCGCAGATCGATGTACCAGTCGGCCTCGATGCCCGAGGAGAGGGTCACCTTGCCGTGCACCACGGCCTTGTCCTTGATCTGCTGGAGCAGCTCAGCGCGAACGTCAGTCATGCCCACGAGCTTATGCGCTGCCCGGCCGGGGGCCGTCCCCGCGCCGGGCAGGGGCCGGTCAGGAGCCGTCCAGCCGCCGCCAGGTCCAGGTCATGGAGGTCTCCAGGGGCTCGATCAGGGTGACCAGCTCGGGGTCCGTGTTCAGGCCGTCCGGCGGACCGGTCTGCGGCTCCACGCAGACCGCCTCCCGCTGCTCGTCGTAGACCACCACCCAGCGGGCGGGGCTGGTGACCGTCAGCTCCAGGCGTTCCGGCCAGGTCAGGGTGGCGCGGACACCGTCCGGCATACCGAAGCAGTCGTCCCAGGGGCCGGGCAGGACCTCGATCCGCTTCCCGGTCGGCAGATGGTCCTCGCCGCGCTCCTCCTGCCACTCGGGCGCGAAGTCCAGCCGGGCGTCCTCCCCGTCACCGAGGTTCCGCAGGAACCACGGGTGCCAGCCGGCCTGGGCCGGGAAGGAGTTCTCGGCCGTCTCCACGCCGAGGGCGACGGTGAGCGAGTCCGGGGTGAGGGCGAAGGTCTGGGTGACCTTGCCCGGGTAGGGCCAGGGCTCGGCGAGGTCACAGGTGAACGCGGCCTCGTCCGCCGTGGCCCGCGCGGTGCGCCAGGCGGTGTCCCGGACGGTACCGTGGATGGCGTGCGGCGCCGCGTTGAGCGGGAGTTGATGGGTGTCGGCGCCGTTGCGGAAGCGCCCGTCCCGAAGGCGTCCGCACCAGGGGGCCATGGGGAAGGTGCCGTAGTGCTCGCCCTGGCGCAGCAGTTCGGTGCCGTCGATACGCAGGCTCCCGATGCGGCAGCCGTTCTCCGGATGCACGGTCAACTCGACGTCCCCGGCGGCGAGCCGGATGCTCTGTTCGCTGCTCTTCACACGAGGACACTATCCGCGCGGAGGCCGTCCGCCGGGCCGGTCCGCGCCGACGGCACCGAAGGGCTCGGGTCCGTGCGGGGGCGGTTCCGTACGGGTGGGGCGGTTCCGTCGGGGCGGGGCGTTCCGGGGGCGGGTACGTCCGCGGGGCGGGTCCGTCCGCGGGGCGGTCCGCGCTCAGACCCCGCCGCCCCGGCGGCGCAGGACGCGGTGCAGGACGACGGCGGAGACGAGGGCGAGCGCGGCGGCGGGCGCGGCCCAGCGGAGCGCGGCACCGGTGCCGGACGCGGCGGGCGGGGGCGTGGGGGCGTACCGTCCGCGCGGCGGGGCGTGGTCCACCTCCTCCGCGCTCCGCCCGATCATCGTGCGGCGGGCGTGGGCGGCCTCGGCGGCCGGGTCGGCGGGGGCGAGCGGGCTGCCGTCCAGGTTCTGGAGGTCGTCGAAGCCGTCCAGGTCGACGACATCGTCCACGTCGTCCCCCGGTTCGTCGTCGTCCGACCCGTCGTCGAAGGCGTCCTCGGTGTCCGGGCCCAGGGACGGCGGCGGCACGGGCACCTCGAAGACGGAGCCCCGGCCGGGGTCCTCGGCACGGTCGTCCGCCGCGGTGGAGCCGGTCCCGGGTGCGTCCTCCGCCGCGAGGGCGTCCCCGGCGGCGGTCGCCTCGGCCGGGCCGGGACGGGCGTCCGCGTCGTCCGCCGTCCCGCCCCCGCCCGCGTGCGCGTCCGGCGCGGGCTCGCTCGCCGCGTCGCCGCAGGGCTCCGGGGCCACGGCCTCCGCGCCGGAGCTTCCCGGCCCCTGGCGACCCTCCGTCCCCGGGCCGCCCGACGAGGCGTCCGAGGGCTCGTCGAAGGCCACGGACGCCAGCGATTCGGCGAACCGGTCGAGCAGCCGGTGCGCGGCGGCGGTCCGCGCGGCCGGCGCGAGGTCGGCGAGGCGGCCCTCGGCCCGGGTGGAGCCGGTGAACGTCAGGGTGGTGCCGCCGTCCGTCGGCTCGGGACGGACCGTCAGCGTGACCTTCACCGAGCCGCCGCCGCGGGCCTCGGTCCCCTCGCCCTCGACGACGAAGGCGCGGCCCTGCTCCACGACATGGAGCGCCCCGCGGTAGGTGATGGTGTGGTTGCCGACGCGGAGCTTGAGTCTCCCGGAGAGCGGCCGGGCCGCGTCGTCCGCGTCCTGCTGGAGCCCCGGTACGCACCGGGCGACCCGGGCGGGGTCCCTCAGGGCCTGTCGGAAGGTCTCTGCCGGCACCGGAACGAACGCCTCATGCTCCATGGCAACCGAGCCTACTCAGCCGCACCCGCCGCGTCTGCCTTTCACACGGCACGCGCACGCCCGTGCCCCGCACGGCGGCCGGGTACGCGCACGCCCGTGCCCTCCAGGGCGGCCGGGTACGCGCACGCCCGCACCCTCCCGCCGGCCCGCCCCGGCCTCCGCCGGCGGCGGCCCGATCAGCTCTGGTGGGCGTACCGGGGACGGACCAGGGTGGAGGGCGGCAGCCCGGTCAGCCGGGTGTTCTCCGCCGCCCGCCCGTACCCGGCCAGGCGCTGCGGGAGGGCGGTCCTCAGCCGGGGTGCGCCCGGGTCCAGGGCGAGGGCCGGCGGACGCCCCACCCCGGCGAGCAGGAACCCGTGGTCACCGCCCGGCGCCCCCCGCCCCGGGTCACCGGACCCGGACGCCGGAGCCCGGTACGGCGCGGTGGCGAGCCCGGCCGCCACCAGGGTCGCGTCGACGGTCCAGTACACGCCCGGCCGGGAACCCGCCTTCCCTGCGTGCACCACCAGGCGGCCGCCGGGCGCGAGGGCGCGGCGGGCCAGCCCGTAGAACTCCTGCGAATAGAGCTTGGGGTCCGCGGCGGCCCCGGGTCCGGGCAGGTCCGAGACGATCACGTCGTAGGCGCCGTGGCGGGTCCCGCGCAGCCAGTCGAACGCGTCCGCGGTGACGGCGCGCAGCCGGGGGTCGTCGTAGGCGCGGCGGTTCAGCGCGGCCAGGGGCCCGTCGGTGCGGGCGAGCCGGATCAGGCCCGCGTCCCGTTCCACCAGGGTCAGCGACTCCACGTCCCCGTAGCCCAGCACCTCCCGGGCGGCGAGGCCGTCGCCGCCGCCGAGAATCAGCACCCGGGCGTGCGGGCCGTTCATCGCGGGGTGGACCAGGGCCTCGTGGTAGCCGCGCTCGCTCCCGCCGCGGACGGTGAGCCGCCCGTCGAGGAAGAGGTCGGGCGGCCGGTCGGGGGGCCCGGTCAGCACGACCTCCTGGACGCCGGTCCGGACCGCCACCCGCACCTGGTCGCCGTAGATGGCCCGGCGGGCGGCCTCCTCGAAGTCCCCGACGAGCGCGGCCGCGAGAGCGAGCAGGGCGAGGACCACACCGTTGAGGACGAGGAGGCGGCAGCGCCACCGGCGGCTCATCTCCCGGCGGAAGAGCCACAGCACGAGGACCGCCCCGGCGACCGCGTTGACCGCGCCGGTCACCAGCGCCCCGGTCAGCTCGCCGAGCCAGGGCAGCAGCAGGAAGGGGAAGGCCAGGCCGCCGACGAGCGCGCCCACGTAGTCCGCGGCGAAGAGATCGGCGACGGTGCCCTCGGCGTCCCGCCGGGCACACCGCTGGATCAGGGACATCAGCAGGGGTATCTCGGCGCCGATCAGCACCCCGATGGCGAGCGAGAACAGCACCAGCACCAGCCGGGAGCCGCCCGTCCACGCGAAGGCGGCGTAGAGGACCATCGCCGAACTGCCGCCGACCAGGGCGAGCACGGCCTCCAGGACGCCGAAGCCGACGGCGGCACGGCAGCGCAGCCGCTTCGCGAGCAGCGAGCCGACGCCCATCGCGAAGACCATCACGGAGAGGACGACGGACGCCTGGGTGACCGAGTCCCCGATCAAGTACGAGGCGAGGGCGACGAGTTCCAGTTCGTAGACCAGGCCGCAGGCGGCACACACGAAGACCACGGCCAGCACCAGGATCCGCCCGGCTTCGGGGCTGACGGGCAGCAGCACCCCGTCCGTGCGCGGGGTGGACTGGTGCTGGTCGATCACCCTTGTAACGCTACGTCACAGGCGTTGCACATATTGTCACCCACACGAGTTAACTCACCGGCGTCACGGGGTGTTCGCGGTCCGTTCGTGCCGCCGTCCGGTGGACGGCCCCGACCCGGGTGCGGGTCACCACGAGCCGGCCCTCCTGGGGGTAGGCGTGCCAGGTGCGCCACTGCACCTGGTGGCCGGTCCGCTGGGCGAAGAGCGCGGTGAAGGCGTGCGGGTCGCCGGGGAAGGTGCCCGCGAGACCGCGCGGGTGGTCCGCGACCAGGGCCAGCAGCTCCTGGGCGCGCCCGGCGAAGGCCTCCCGGCTCAGGGTCTCCACGCGCGCGGCGAACTCGTAGTCCCAGTCGCCGATCCGCTCGGCCACCCCGAGGGGCAGCGGCGTACTGCTGCCGGGTAGGCAGGCGACGGTCTCCGAGCAGGAGATCCGGCCGTCTTCCAGCAGCACCTGGTGGGAAGCGCCGAGCAGTCTCAACTGGACCGTCGCCCCGGCCATTTCGAGGTCGAGGACGGCCAGCGCGGGCAGCGGCTCCCGGCCGAGCGCCCAGGCGAGGTCGTCGGCACGGGTGTCGGTGTAGGCGGTGTCGATGGTCGTGAGCATGGGTGGGCTCCGCAGGACGCGCTTCGGCGGGTGGACACGGGACCCGGCGCTCCGGCGGGGAAGCGCACGATGGGGAGGGGCGGACCCCTGCCGGTGCCGCCACGGTTCCCGGCGGTTCGGAGGGGCTGGCTGGAACCGCTCGGTCCCTGTCACGAGGGAATCATGAACGGATTGCCGACCACAGAGGTTTTTCCCAACGTGCGGTGGTTTCCATCCCCTCGGGGGCCCAACGGTTCAACTGTTCAATGAAAAAAGGGGGCAGTGGGCTTCACGCCACAGGAGAGGGGCTGCCCGGGGCACATGCGGCCGTCAACAGGAAGGAACCCGGCGGTCTTTCACCGCCGGGTTCCTCCCGCGGCGCGGGCCGCTGCCCCGTGTCAGCTCCCGCCGCCGCATCCTCCGCCCCCGCCGCACGACGACCCGCCGCCGCACGAGGAGCCCCCGCCGCAGCCGCCGCCGGAGCCGCTGTCGCCGCCCCCGGCCCACCAGCTGCCCGAGCCGCCGCCCGCGCGCCGGCCGCCCCTCCGCCGGCCCCGGGTCACCTTCCTGGCGACGACGACGCCGGCCCCCAGCAGGCCGATGGCGATCACGATTCCGATCATCGGTTCACCGTCCTTCCCCGTTCCCCCGAAGCGAGTCCCCCGCGACGCTGCGCGACCGCTTCCTGCCTCCGCGTGATTCCGCTTATGCCGTTCTCACGCGCGTGAAGAGGGAATCCCCGTCCCGCGGGCGGGCCAAAGCAGACTTGAGCAAGTCCAGAGGTTCAGCGCAGGATGGCGCCCATGACAGGACGCGAGACAGGCCCCCGGCCGCTGCTCAACCGCAGGCTGGCAGGGTTCGGGACGACGATCTTCGCCGAGATGTCGGCGCTGGCCGCCCGCACCGGCGCGATCAACCTCGGCCAGGGCTTCCCCGACACGGACGGCCCCGAGGAGGTCCGGGAGGCGGCCGTACGGGCGCTGCGCGACGGCCGGGGCAACCAGTACCCGCCCGGCCCCGGCGTCCCGGAGCTGCGCACCGCGATCGCCGGGCACCAGCGCCGGCACTACGGACTGGACGTCGACCCCGACACGGAGGTCCTGGTCACCGCCGGCGCCACCGAGGCGATCGCCGCCGCGATGCTCGCCCTGCTCGAACCGGGCGACGAGGTGATCGCCCTGGAGCCCTACTACGACTCCTACGCGGCCTGTATCTCCCTGGCCGGTGCCGTCCGCGTCCCGGTGACCCTGCGGGCCCCGGACTTCCGGCCGGACCTGGACGCCCTGCGGGACGCCGTCACCCCGCGCACCCGGCTGATCCTCCTCAACTCCCCGCACAACCCGACGGGCACCGTGCTGACCCGCGAGGAGCTGACCGCGATCGCGGAACTGGCCGTCGAACGCGATCTGCTGGTGGTCACGGACGAGGTCTACGAGCACCTGGTCTTCGACGGCGAGCACATCCCGCTGATCTGTCTGCCGGGGATGCGGGACCGCACGGTGTCGATCTCCTCGGCGGGCAAGACCTTCTCCTTCACCGGCTGGAAGGTGGGCTGGGTGACCGCCGCCCCGGCCCTGGTCGCCGCCGTGCGCGCGGCGAAGCAGTACCTGACCTTCGTCTCGGCGGGCCCCTTCCAGTACGCGATCGCCGAGGCCCTGCGGCTGCCGGACACCTATGTCACGGGCGTCCGCGAGGAGCTGCGGGCCGGGCGGGACCTGCTCGCGGACGGGCTGGCCGAGGCCGGCTTCCGGGTGTACCGGCCGCAGGGCACGTACTTCGTCACCGCCGACATCGCCCCGCTCGGCGAGAAGGACGGCACCGCCTTCTGCCTCTCCCTGCCGGAGCGCTGCGGGGTGGTCGCGGTGCCGAACGCGGTCTTCTACGACGACCCCGAGGCCGGACGCACCCTGGTCCGCTTCGCGTTCTGCAAGCGGCGCCCGGTGCTCCAGGAGGCGGTGGACCGGCTGCGCGGCCTGCGCGCCTGACCCACCCGGGACGCCCGAGGGGCCGGCCGGGAGCATCCGCTCCCGGCCGGCCCCTCGGGCGTGTGCGAGAGGCTCAGCCCTCGTCGGCCGGCTTCTCGTCCTCGCCGGTGGCGAGACCGAAGCGCTCGACCAGCCACTTGTCGAACTCGATCGACGCGCGCACCCAGCTCACCGTGGACGACACGAAGTGCTCCAGGCTCACGCCCGTGCCGATCAGCATCTGCGCCTCGCCGATGAGGCGGAGCGTCGGAGCCGTGTCCTCCTCCTCGTGGAGGTGGGTGTAGACCTTCGGCCACAGGGTGCGGCGGTTCCAGTCGTCGATGACGTCGAGGATCTCGGCGCGCTTCTCGACCGGGTGCGGGCGGTCGTAGAAGGTCCGCACCGAGAAGATCTGCTGCTCGTTCTCGCCACGGAACATGAAGTACGTGCGGAAGTCCTCCCACGGCGCCGCGAGGTCGCCCTCGTCGTCGACGACGTACTTGAGCTCCATCTGGTCGAGCAGCTGCTTGACCAGGTCCTGGTCGGGGACGACGGGGCCCGCCGGTCCTTCCGCCTGAGGCTGGGGCTGGCCCCCGAAGTTCGGAATCGAGGACGGATCGATGGTCACCGTGTATTTCCCTTCGTACGGATGCCGCCATCCTCTCCCATGTCCGCCCGCCCCTGGCAAGCCCCGCCGCGCCCTGTCAGCCACGGGCTGACAGGATCGGCCCCGGCCGGTCAGTCCCGGGCCGCCGGGCCCACGATCAGGCCGTCCTCGAAGCGGTCGACCCGGACCGTGTCGCCGTCCCGGACCTCGCCCGCGAGGATCTCCTTGGCGAGCCGGTCGCCGATCGCCGTCTGGACCAGCCGCCGCAGGGGCCGGGCGCCGTACGCCGGGTCGTTGCCCTCGTCCGCCAGCCACTCCAGCGCCGCCGGGGTGACGTCCAGGACGAGGCGGCGCTCGGCGAGCCGCTTCGCGAGCCGGTCGATCTGGAGGCCCGCGATGTGCGCCAGCTCGTCCCGCGAGAGGGCCGAGAAGACCACCAGGTCGTCCAGCCGGTTGAGGAACTCGGGCTTGAAGGAGGCCCGTACGGTCTCCAGGACCCGCCGCTTCTTCTCCTCCTCGCCGGTGGCCGGGTCCACCAGGTACTGGCTGCCCAGGTTGGAGGTGAGGATCAGGATGGTGTTCCGGAAGTCCACCGTGCGGCCCTGGCCGTCGGTGAGCCGGCCGTCGTCCAGCACCTGGAGGAGGACGTCGAAGACCTCGGGGTGCGCCTTCTCCACCTCGTCCAGCAGCACCACGCTGTACGGGCGGCGCCGGACGGCCTCGGTGAGCTGGCCGCCCTCCTCGTATCCGACGTATCCGGGCGGGGCGCCGACCAGGCGGGCGACGCTGTGCTTCTCGCCGTACTCGCTCATGTCGATGCGGACCATGGCCCGTTCGTCGTCGAAGAGGAAGTCCGCGAGGGCCTTCGCCAGTTCGGTCTTGCCCACACCCGTCGGGCCGAGGAAGAGGAAGGAGCCGGTGGGCCGGTCCGGGTCGGCGATGCCCGCCCGGGTGCGGCGGACCGCGTCGGAGACCGCCTGCACGGCCTCGGCCTGTCCGATCAGCCGGCGGCCCAGCTCCTGCTCCATGCGGAGCAGCTTCTGCGTCTCGCCCTCCAGCAGCCGCCCGGCCGGGATGCCCGTCCAGGAGCCGACCACGTCCGCGATGTCGTCCGGGCCGACCTCCTCCTTGACCATGGTGTCCCTCGACGCCTCCTCCTCGGCCTCGGAGGCGGCCTCCAGGTCGCGCTCCAGGGTCGGGATCTCGCCGTAGAGCAGCTTGGACGCGGTGTCGAAGTCGCCGTCGCGCTGGGCGCGTTCGGCCTGGCCGCGCAGGTCGTCCAGGCGCTCCTTCAGCTCACCGACGCGGTTGAGGCCCTGCTTCTCCTTCTCCCAGCGGGCGGTCAGCCCGCGCAGTTCCTCCTCCTTGTCGGCGAGGTCGCGGCGCAGCTTCTCCAGCCGCTGCCGGGAGGCCGGGTCCGACTCGTTCTTCAGCGCCAGCTCCTCCATCCGCAGCCGGTCGACGGCGCGCTGGAGCTCGTCGATCTCGACGGGCGAGGAGTCGATCTCCATGCGCAGCCGGGAGGCGGCCTCGTCGACCAGGTCGATGGCCTTGTCGGGGAGGAAACGGGAGGTGATGTACCGGTCGGAGAGGGTGGCGGCGGCGACCAGGGCGCTGTCGTTGATCTGCACCTTGTGGTGCGCCTCGTAGCGGCCCTTCAGGCCGCGCAGGATGGCGATGGTGTCCTCGACGCTGGGCTCGGCGACCAGCACCTGCTGGAAGCGCCGCTCCAGGGCCGGGTCCTTCTCGATGCGCTCGCGGTACTCGTCGAGGGTCGTCGCGCCGACCATGCGCAGCTCGCCGCGGGCCAGCATGGGCTTGAGCATGTTGCCGGCGTCCATGGCGGAGTCGCCCCCGGCGCCCGCGCCGACGACGGTGTGCAGCTCGTCGATGAAGGTGATGATCTGCCCGTCGCTCTCCTTGATCTCGGAGAGGACGGTCTTCAGCCGCTCCTCGAACTCACCGCGGTACTTGGCGCCGGCCACCATCGCGCCCAGGTCCAGCGAGACCAGGCGCTTGTCGCGCAGCGACTCGGGGACGTCGCCCTTGACGATGCGCTGGGCGAGGCCCTCGACGACGGCGGTCTTGCCGACGCCGGGCTCGCCGATGAGCACCGGGTTGTTCTTGGTGCGCCGCGAGAGCACCTGCACCACGCGGCGGATCTCCTGGTCCCGGCCGATGACCGGGTCGAGCTTGCCCTCGCGTGCGGCGGCGGTGAAGTCCGTGCCGAACTTCTCCAGCGCCTTGTACTGGCCCTCCGGGTCGGGTGTGGTCACCCGGCGCCCTCCTCTGGTCTTCGCGAACGCGTCGAGCAGCTTCCGCGCGCTCGCCCCCTGGTCCTGGAGCACCTGTCCGCCGGCCCCGCCCGTGGCGGCGATGCCGATGAGGAGGTGCTCGGTGGAGACGTAGTCGTCACCGAGCTCCTTGGCCCGCCGGCCGGCGTCGGCGATGACGGCGAGCAGTTCGCGGTTGGGCCCGGGCGGCGCGACCGTGGAGCCGGTGACGCTGGGCAGCGCGGCGAGCACCCGCTCCGCGCCGGAGCGCACGGCGGCCTGGTCGGCCTCGACGGCGGCCAGCAGGTCGGTGATGTTCTCGTTGTCCCGGCCGGTCAGCAGAGCCAGCAGCAGGTGGGCCGGGGTCAGGTCGGCGTGCCCGTCCTGCACGGCACGGCTGCTCGCGGCGTTGATCGCGTCCCTGCTCTTGTTGGTCAGCTCGGCGTCCACGTTCGGTGTCTCCTCCTCGCCCGGCGGGGTGCTTCGGCCCTCGGTACGGACCGATACGGACCTGTCATGGGTACTGACTCAACCAGCGTACACAAAGTTGAGTCCATTCCGCTCAAGGTACCGGATGCGCCGTTCCCGGGTCCCGGGGATAGGTTCCGCCCATGGCCATCGATCCGCGCAACCCCGACGCGCCCTACCTCGCCTTCTGGCGCGAGCGGCACGTCTGCACCCTCACCACCCCGCGCCCGGACGGCACCCCTCATGTGGTTCCGGTGGGGGTGACGTACGACCCGGAGGGCGGTGTGGCCCGGGTCATCGCGAGCGGGCACAGCCGGAAGGTCGCCAACGTGGCGGCGGCGGGATCGGAGGGCGCCCGGGTCGCGGTCTGCCAGACGGCGGGACGGCGCTGGGCGACGCTGGAGGGTGTGGCGCGGGTCCTCACCGACGCGGCGTCCGTGGCCGACGCGGAGGCGCGCTACGAGGTGCGGTACGGCCATCCGCCGCGGCCCAACCCGGACCGGGTGGTCATCGAGATCGCCCTCACCCGCGCGATGGGCCGCGCCTGACGGCGGCCGGCCCGGGCCGGCCGCGAGCGCGCCGGGAGTGTCCGGGCAGCACAACGGCGCCATCGTGTTTCAGGTCCACGATGGCGCCGCTGTGTGGGGGAAGCACCTGAGCGATCTGTAACGACGGGGGAACCGCTCAGGCACTGCGGGGGGTGGCGGTGGCGTCCGACTCGACGAGCTGGTGGTCACGCGCGTCGAGATTGACGAAGATCATGCCGTACCTGATGGCACAGCGGACGGGCTGCGGTGCGCCTCGCGGCCGACGGAGGCACCGGTACGCGCGGACGTCCTCGTCCTCCTCGCGAGCGACGACGATCGGCTCGCCGAACAGGGTGACCATCAACGAGTCGCCACGGTGGGGAATAGCCGTGACGAGATCGATGAAATGCCACCCGGACCGGTAGGCCGTGGCCATCTCGCGCCGGAAGACCCGGTCGTCCGGGGGGATGGTCATGCGTCCGCACCCCGGCCGGTGGGCGCGCTCTCCCACGAGAAGTCGTTCCCGACGGCGACGGTCACCTTCGCCGGCCCGGACTCCCAGCTCGGGTCACCCGGAACGGCGAGCACCTGCGCCGGCTCGGACTCCCAGCTCGGGTCTCCCAGGGCGGCGAATGCACTGAAACCCGCCACAGCAAGACCGAGCGCGCAGAATATACGAACCATCCTGTTCATGGAGGATCTCCACCCCATTCTGTTCAATACCCTCCCCCCGCGTCTAAGACGATGTCTCACGCCGAATACTTCCACCAGCGAGCACAGGCATCATGTTCCTGTATTGCAGGACCCTGAGGGGGTGTCAAATGGTTTCTAATCATGATGGTTTCGGACATAACCACAGTGCCGGCGAACTCTGCGAAGCGGGCAAAAAGCTCTACGCGGCGGCACTGCGATCCGGCCAACTGTCCCGCTCAGAGGTGAAAGAAGCGCCCTGCCTGCTTGACCTCGCGCTGCTCCGCCCGGATCCCGACGACGCGCAGTGGCTCCGGCCCGTCCCGCCCGCCCTCGCCCTCAACCAGCTCATGCACCCCATCGAGCGCGAGATCCAGGAGCGCCGGCAGCTCGCCCTCACCGTCGCCGACACCTTCGAGCCCTTCCTGAGCCTCACCGCCCAGGACCTCTCCGCCCAGCACGCGATCACCGTGCTGGAGGGTCTGAGCCTGATCAACACCACTCTGGACCGCGTGACAGGAGAGTGCAACGAGGAACTCCTGACCGTCCAGCCGGGCAGCGGACGCCGTCCCGACACCCTGGAGACCGCGCTGCGCCGCACGGAACCACTGCTGCGCAACGGCGTGAAGATGCGCACCCTCTACCAGCACACCGCGCGCCACCACCCGTCGAGCCTGGCCTACGTCGAACGCGTCAGCGCCCAGGGCGTCGAGGTCCGGACGCTGGAAGAGATCATCGACCGGCTGATCATCATCGACCGCAAGGTCGCCTTCGTCCCGGCCCGCAGCGACCGACAGGTCGCCCTGGAGCTCCGCCACGAAGGGCTGGTGCGCTATCTGGTGGGCGTCTTCGAGCAGTTGTGGCTGCACGCCACCCCCTGGGAGGAGCAGCTCTCCTACGCGCCCGAGCTGGACGGCATCACCGGCGTCCAGCGCTCCATCGCGAAACTCCTCGTGGAGGGCCATGTCGACGACTCCATCGCCCGCCGCCTCGGGATGAACGTGCGCACCTGCCGGGCCCACATCGCCAAGCTGAACGCGGCCCTCGGCAGCGGCAGCCGGGCCCAACTCGGCTACCTGATCGCCCAGTCGGGCATCCTGGAGGAAGCACCCTGAGCCCCGGGAGCACGACGGACACCGACACCGCCGCTGCCACCGCCGGGCCCTGCCCCGACGGTGGACCGGGCGGCGGGGCCGGGCGCACGCACGGCGGCGGGCCGGGAGCTGTCCGCTCCCGGCCCGCCGCCGTAGGTGTGCGCGGGAATCCGTCCGGCTACTCCGGCCGCTTGGGCCGCCAGACCACCAGCGCGCTCGTCTGCTGCACGTCCTGGTACGGGACCAGGTCCCGCCGGTAGGACGCGTGCACCTGCGCCTCGCGCTGCCGCATCGCCGCCGCAGCGCCCTCCACGGCCGCCGACAGCTCGGCGACCCGGGACTGGAGCGCCGCGACCTGGTTCTCCAGTTCGATGATGCGCTTGATACCGGCCAGGTTGATGCCCTCGTCCTGCGACAACTGCTGCACGGTGCGCAGCAGTTCGATGTCACGGGCCGAGTACCGCCGGCCCCGGCCCGCGGTGCGGTCCGGGGAGACGAGACCGAGGCGGTCGTACTGCCGCAGGGTCTGCGGGTGCAGACCCGAAAGCTGCGCGGCCACCGAGATCACGTACACCGGCGACTCGTCGGTCAGTTCGTAGGGGTTGCGGCTGCGCCCCGGACGGTCCATGTCACGCTCCCTTCGCTGCCTGGAACAGCTCGGCCCGCGGGTCCTCGTCCGCGGTGGCCTCCCGGTAGGACTCCAGCGCCTCGCGGGCCTTGTCGCCGAGGTCCTTGGGCACGGCGACCTCCACTGTGACCAGCAGATCGCCGCGGGTGCCGTCCTTGCGCACGGCGCCCTTGCCCCGGGCGCGCATGGTGCGCCCACCCGGGGTGCCGGCCGGCAGTTTCAGGGTGACCGGCGGCCCGCCCAGCGTGGGCACCTTCACCTCGCCGCCGAGTGCCGCCTCCGCGAAGGTGACGGGCACGGTGACGGTGAGGTTGTCGCCCTTGCGGCCGAACACGGGGTGGGCGTCGACATGGACGACCACGTACAGGTCGCCCGCCGGTCCGCCCCGCTCGCCGGGCGCGCCCTTGCCGCGCAGCCGGATGCGCTGCCCGTCAAAGACGCCCGCCGGGATGCGCACCTGCATGGTGCGCGAACTCCGGGCCCGGCCGCTGCCCTTGCACACCTCGCACGGGGTCTCGGCGATCAGGCCGCGGCCCTTGCAGTCCACGCACGGGTCGGTCAGCGAGAACGAGCCGCTGCCGCCCCGCGAGACCTGCCCGGTGCCGACGCAGGTCGGGCACACCCGGGGGGTGCCGTTCTTGTCGCCGGTGCCCGAACACGCCTTGCAGGGCGCCTGGCTGGACATCCGCAGCGGGACCGTGGCCCCGTCGACCGCCTCGGTGAAGCTGAGCGTCACCTCGGACTCGACGTCCTGGCCGCGGCGCGGCTGTGTGCGCGCACCCGGGCCGCCGCCGCGGTTGAAGAGGCCGCCGAACACGTCCCCCAGTCCGCCGCCGAAACCGCCCGCGCCGCCGGGCTGCGCTCCGCCCTGGGCGCCCCCGAAGAGGTCGCCCAGGTCGAAGTTGAAGCTGCCGCCCCCGGCCCCGGGACCGGCCCGGAAGCCCCCGTTGCCGAACAGGGCGCGCGCCTCGTCGTACTCCTTGCGGCGCTTGGGGTCGCCGAGGACGTCGTTCGCCTCGGAGATCTCCTTGAAGCGGGCCTCCGCCTTGGCGTCGCCCGTGTTGGCGTCCGGGTGGTTCTCGCGGGCGAGTTTCCGGTACGCCTTCTTGATCTCGGCCTCGGTGGCGTCCTTGGGGACGCCGAGAACCTTGTAGTAGTCCTTCTCGACGAAGTCCTTCGTGCTCATCGACGTCCCTCCTCCCGGACGTTTCGCGCGTCAGCCCTCCTCGGGGCCACCGCTCTCCTCGTCGGCCTGCTTCTCTTCCTTGGCCGCGGCCGGGGTGGCCCCGGGCTGCGGTTCCGCCACGGCGACCCGCGCGGGGCGGATCGTGCGCTCGCCGATGCGGTACCCCGGCTGGAGCACCGCGACGCATGTGGTCTCGGTGACATCCGGCGCGTACGAGTGCATCAGCGCCTCGTGCACGGTCGGGTCGAAGGGCTCGCCCTCCTTGCCGAACTGCTGGAGGCCCATCTTGGCCGCCGCGGTCTCCAGGGACTCGGCGACGGACTTGAATCCGCCGACCAGCTCCCCGTGGTCCCGTGCGCGGCCGATGTCGTCGAGCACGGGCAGGAGTTCGGTCAGGAGGGTCGCCGTGGCGATCTCCTTCACCGTCACCCGGTCGCGCTCCACGCGGCGGCGGTAGTTCTGGTACTCGGCCTGGAGCCGCTGGAGGTCCGCGGTGCGCTCGCCGAGCGCGGTACGGACCTGGTCCAGCTGGGCCGTCAGACCCGCGGTCTGCGCTGCGTCCCCTGCCGGGGCCGCCTGGCCCTCCTCCTCGGAGGACTCGGCGGTCTCGGCGGCGTCGTCAGGTGTGGCGCCGGAGGGGACGTCGGGGTTCTCGTCGTCCGGGTCGAACCCCTTGGTCTCCTCACTCACGCGGCACCGCCCTTGCTGTCCTTCTCGTCGTCCACGATCTCGGCGTCGACGACGTCGTCGTCGGCCTTGCCCTGCTCGGCGCCCGGGGCGCCGGCTCCGGCCGCGCCGCCCTCGGGGGCGGCGTTCGCGTAGAGCGCCTGGCCGAGCTTCTGGGAGACGGCCGCGACCTTCTCGGTGGCGGTGCGGATCTCGGCGGTGTCCTCGCCCTTGAGCTTCTCCTTCAGCTCGCCGAGCGCGGTCTCCACCTCCGTCTTCACATCGCCGGGGACCTTCTCCTCGTTGTCCTTGAGGAACTTCTCCGTCTGGTAGACGAGCTGCTCGCCCTGGTTGCGGGTCTCGGCGGCCTCGCGGCGGCGGTGGTCCTCGTCCGCGTACTGCTCGGCCTCCTGGCGCATCCGGTCGACCTCGTCCTTCGGCAGCGAGGAGCCGCCGGTGACGGTCATCTTCTGCTCCTTGCCCGTCCCCAGGTCCTTCGCGGTGACGTGCATGATGCCGTTGGCGTCGATGTCGAAGGAGACCTCGATCTGCGGGACCCCGCGCGGGGCGGGCGGCAGACCGGTCAGCTCGAACATCCCGAGCTTCTTGTTGTACGCCGCGATCTCGCGCTCGCCCTGGTAGACCTGGATCTGCACGGACGGCTGGTTGTCCTCGGCCGTGGTGAAGATCTCGGACCGCTTGGTCGGGATCGTGGTGTTGCGCTCGATGAGCTTGGTCATGATGCCGCCCTTGGTCTCGATGCCGAGGGACAGCGGGGTCACGTCGAGGAGCAGGACGTCCTTGACCTCACCCTTGAGGACACCGGCCTGGAGCGAGGCGCCGATGGCGACGACCTCGTCCGGGTTCACACCCTTGTTGGCCTCCTTGCCGCCGGTCAGCTCCTTGACGAGCTCGGCGACGGCGGGCATACGGGTGGAGCCGCCGACCAGGACCACGTGGTCGATCTCGGACAGCTGGATGCCGGCGTCCTTGATGACGTTGTGGAAGGGGTGCTTGCAGCGCTCCAGGAGGTCGGCGGTGAGCTGCTGGAACTGCGCGCGGGTGAGCTTCTCGTCGAGGTGCAGGGGGCCCTCGGCGGAGGCCGTGATGTACGGCAGGTTGATGGTCGTCTCGGTGGAGGACGACAGCTCGATCTTCGCCTTCTCGGCGGCCTCGCGCAGACGCTGGAGCGCCATCTTGTCCTTGGCGAGGTCGACGCCGTGGCCGTTCTGGAACTGCTTGACCAGGTACTCGACGACGCGCTGGTCCCAGTCGTCACCGCCGAGGTGGTTGTCGCCGTTGGTGGCCTTCACCTCGACGACGCCGTCGCCGATCTCCAGCAGCGAGACGTCGAAGGTGCCGCCACCGAGGTCGAAGACGAGGATCGTCTGGTCGTCCTTGTCCAGGCCGTAGGCGAGGGCGGCGGCGGTGGGCTCGTTGACGATGCGCAGGACGTTCAGGCCCGCGATCTCGCCGGCCTCCTTGGTGGCCTGACGCTCGGAGTCGTTGAAGTACGCCGGGACGGTGATGACCGCGTCGGTGACCTTCTCGCCCAGGTACGACTCGGCGTCGCGCTTGAGCTTCTGCAGGATGAAGGCGCTCATCTGCTGCGGGTTGAAGGTCTTGCCGTCGAGGTCGATCTTCCAGTCCGTGCCCATGTGGCGCTTCACGGAGCGGATCGTCCGATCGACGTTGGTGACGGCCTGGCGCTTGGCCACCTCGCCGACCAGCACCTCGCCGTTCTTCGCGAAGGCGACGACGGACGGCGTGGTCCTGGCGCCCTCGGCGTTGGTGATGACGGTGGGCTCGCCGCCTTCCAGAACGCTGACGACGGAGTTAGTCGTGCCCAGGTCGATGCCGACCGCACGTGCCATTTCGATTCCTCCAGGTGACTTGAGTGGATCTGGCTCAAGGATGCACGACGGAGGCAGCGGAGTCAAAGGACCTGAGTCAAGGGCACTCAACTTTTATCCGGCCCTTACAGGCACCCCGAACCCCAGGCGTGGCGCGACCCCGCCCACCCGTACCCGTCTGCCAGAGTCATACACGGCAGTCATACACGGCAAAACCGGTACGAATCACGCACGACCAAGGGCGGGTGCATGTCCCCGAAGCGAGCCTTCGACCTCGGCGGAGCGGCCCTGCTGCTCCTGGCCCTGTCCCCGGTGACGCTGGCGGCCGCGGCCGCCGTGGCGCTGACCGGCCGGGGACCGGTACTGCGCCGCACCGAGCGCCTGGGCCGGGGCGGGCGGACGTTCACCATGTTCACGTTCCGCATCACCCGCGGCGGCGCCCTCACCCCGGCCGGGCGGCTGCTGCGCCGCCACTACCTGGACCTGCTGCCCCAGCTCCTCAATGTGCTGCGCGGGGACATGGCCCTGGTGGGACCGCGCCCGCTGCCCGGCCCGCCGGGGCGCTCCACAGTCGGCCGCGCCCGCCTCGCGGTGCGCCCCGGGATGACCGGACCCTGGCAGATCGCCGGGCGGTCCGACCTCCCCTGGGAGGAAATGGGCGTCCTCGACCTGCATTATGTGGAGCAGCACTGGCTGGGACTCGACCTCGCGATCCTGGCCCGCACGGTGCCGGCCGCCGTCCGCGGACGACGCCCGGCGACGGCGGTACGGACCGTGCCGGTGAGGGTTGCCTGAGCGACACAGATCACCGGCGACCCAACTACAGTGCGGCGGAACAACTGGGTAGTCTCAGCAGGGACTGAATAAGTTACCGCTTAGTAGTGCCGGATTGCCCACCCTCGCAGGCCCGAGGAGCCTCCCATGCAACTCGCCGCGATCATCGTGTCGCTGACCCTGACCGTCGTCGGCGTTGCGCTCATCTCCCGAGCGGTCGCGCAGATCTACCGGTTCGTCCGGCTCGGCCAGCCGGTCCCCGCCGGCAGCCGCACCGACAACCCCAAGGCCCGCACGATCACGCTGGTCAAGGAGTTCCTGGGCCACACCCGGATGAACCGCTGGGGGATCGTCGGCTTCGCGCACTGGTTCGTCGCGATCGGCTTCCTCACCCTGCCGCCCACCCTGGCGCAGGCGTACGGGCAGCTCTTCCAGGCCGACTGGGTGCTGCCGGTCATCGGCGGCTTCCTGCCGTTCGAGATGTACATCGAGTTCATCGGCCTGATGACCGTCGTCGGCATCCTGGTGCTGATGGCGATCCGGCTGCTGAACCTGCCCTCCCGGGCCGGCCGCAAGTCCCGCTTCGCCGGCTCCAAGGCCTGGCAGGCGTACTTCGTCGAGTACGTCATCCTCACCATCGGCCTCGCGATCCTCGTGCTGCGCGGTCTGGAGGGGGCGATCCACCACGTCGAGTCCTACGATGCGGCGTACTTCGTGTCGTACCCGCTGGTCCTGGCGTTCAAGGGCCTGTCGCTGCCCACGCTCCAGACGCTGATCTACTTCACCGCGATGGTCAAGATCGGCACCTCGCTGATCTGGATGATCACCGTCTCGCTGAACACCAACATGGGTGTGGCCTGGCACCGCTTCCTCGGCTTCCCCAACATCTGGTTCAAGCGGAACGCGGACGGCGCCTCGGCACTCGGCGCCCTCCAGCCGATGACCTCGGGCGGCAAGGAGATCGACTTCGAGGACCCGGGCGAGGACGACGTCTACGGCGTCTCCCAGGTCGAGCAGTTCTCCTGGAAGGGCATCCTCGACTTCTCCACCTGCACCGAGTGCGGCCGCTGCCAGTCGCAGTGCCCCGCCTGGAACACCGGCAAGCCCCTCTCCCCCAAGCTCCTGATCATGTCGCTGCGCGACCACGCGCACGCCAAGGCCCCCTACCTGCTGGCCGGCGGCGGCAAGACCATGGAGGGCGAGGAGAAGGCGTCCGAGGAGCAGCTCGCCGGGGTGCCTGCCGCGGCCCTCGCCGAGGCGGAGCGCCCGCTGGTCGGCACCGCCGAGGCCGTGTCGGTCAACGGCTCCGCCCTGGGCGGCGTCATCGACCCGGACGTCCTGTGGTCCTGCACCACCTGCGGCGCCTGCGTCGAGCAGTGCCCGGTCGACATCGAGCACATCGACCACATCGTCGACATGCGCCGCTACCAGGTCATGATCGAGTCCTCGTTCCCGTCCGAGGCGGGCACGATGCTCAAGAACCTGGAGAAGAAGGGCAACCCCTGGGGGCTCGCCAAGAAGCAGCGCGTCGAGTGGACCAAGGAGGTCGACTTCGAGGTCCCGATCGTCGGCAAGGACGTCGAGGACCTGTCCGAGGTCGACTACCTCTACTGGGTCGGCTGCGCCGGCGCCCTGGAGGACCGGGCGAAGAAGACCACCAAGGCCTTCGCGGAGCTGCTGCACATCGCGGGCGTCAAGTTCGCGATCATGGGCGGCGAGGAGAAGTGCACCGGCGACTCCCCGCGCCGCCTGGGCAACGAGCCGCTGTTCCAGCAGCTCGGCCAGGAGAACGTCGCGATGCTGAACATGGCCTTCGGCGAGGACGACGACGACCCGGAGACGAAGAAGCCGAAGTCGGCCAAGAAGATCGTCGCGACCTGCCCGCACTGCTTCAACACCATCGCCAACGAGTACCCGCAGCTCGGCGGCGAGTTCGAGGTCATCCACCACACCCAGCTGCTCCAGCACCTGATCGACGAGGGCCGGCTGATCCCGATCACGCCCGTCGAGGGCCTGATCACCTATCACGACCCCTGCTACCTGGGCCGGCACAACAAGGTCTACACGCCCCCGCGCGAGATCATGGACAAGGTCCCCGGCCTGCGCCAGCAGGAGATGCACCGCCACAAGGAGCGCGGCTTCTGCTGCGGCGCCGGCGGCGCCCGGATGTGGATGGAGGAGCGGATCGGCAAGCGCATCAACACCGAGCGCGTCGACGAGGCCCTCTCCCTCAACCCGGACATCGTCTCCACCGCCTGCCCGTTCTGCCTGGTCATGCTCACCGACTCGGTCAACGGCAAGAAGAACGACGGCCAGGCGAAGGAGTCCCTCCAGGTCGTGGACGTCGCGCAGCTCCTGCTCGACTCGGTGAAGACCCCGCCCGCCGGCCCGGAACCCGCGGACGAGACCGAGGGCGCGCCGGAACCGGAGCCGGTGAAGTAGCCGTCCACACCGGGGAAGCTCCCTGACGGAGTGAGCGCCGCCGGGAGGGATCCCGCGGCGCGACGCGGAGCGGCCGGACCTGTCTCGGGGGCAGGACCGGCCGCTCACGCGTGTTCCGGGACGGTCCTGCGCGGGCAACGGGCGGGGTCGGGCCGGCGGGCGGGACCGGCCGGTGGGCGCGGGGCCCTTGGGGGAACACCCCCCGGGGGCCCTTAGGGGATGTCACAGGTAGGCCGCAATGGCCCCCTCCTCCCGGCCCCCGGCCGCCGGACGGTCGCGGAGCGGGTACGTTCGATGACGTGGCTGGAT
This sequence comes from Streptomyces sp. CNT372, assembly GCF_000377145.1. NCBI lineage: Bacteria > Bacillati > Actinomycetota > Actinomycetes > Kitasatosporales > Streptomycetaceae > Streptomyces > Streptomyces sp. CNT372. The sequence goes on from NZ_KB897777.1 coordinate 224,413, forward strand.
TCAGGATCGGACGCGGCCGGGACAACCGCACCCCGCAACAACCGCAGGCCCAGGCGCCCCAGGCGCCCGGCCCCTACCAGGGCGCGCCGCCGTACGGGCAGCAGCAGCCGCCGCCGTGGCCCAGCGCCGCCGGCGGGCCGCAGCCGTACGGCCGGCCCCAGGGCCGGCCGGGCGGACACGGTGGTCAGGGCGGTCAGGGCGGGCACCAGGGACAGGGCGGGCCCGGGGGCTACGACGAACCGGAGTACTTCGGTGACCCGTACCACCAGGGCCACCAGGGCGGCGCCCCGCACGACCCGTACGCCGCCAACAACCCCGGCCACACCCAGGCGTTCAGCGTCCACGACGGCGACATGTACGGCGCCGGCTCCACGTACACCGCCGGGGGCGCCCCGGCCCCGGTCGGGCCGCGCCTGCACTGGAAGCAGCTGCTGACCGGCATCGTGCTCCGCCCCGGCCCCACCTTCCTGCAGATGCGGGACCACCAGGTGTGGGGCCCGGCGATCGTCGTGACCTTCCTCTACGGCCTGCTGGCCCTCTTCGGCTTCGACGAGCCCCGCAAGGACGCGATCAACGCGACCCTCTCCGTCGCGGTGCCGATGGTGCTCAGCGTGGGCGTCGCCTTCGTCGTCTGCGGACTGATCCTCGGCGCGGTGACGCACACCCTGGCACGCCAGCTCGGCGGCACGGGCTCCTGGCAGCCCACCGTCGGTCTCTCCATGCTGATCATGTCCCTCACGGACGCGCCCCGGCTGCTGTTCGCCCTCTTCCTCGGCGGCGACAACGCCCTGGTGCAGGTCCTGGGCTGGCTGACCTGGCTGGCGGCGGGGGCGTTGTTCACCTCCATGGTGAGCAAGTCGCACGATCTGCCGTGGCCCAAGGCGCTGGGCGCGTCGGCGATCCAGCTGATCGCGCTGCTGTCGATCATCAAGCTCGGCACGATCTGAGGCCGGTCGGCCGGTTCGCCCGTCCGCCCGTCGGCCCGTCGGGCGGTCGGGCGGTCGGGCGGTCGGACGAACGGCGGCGGGCCCGTGGAGCTGTGTGCTCCGCGGGCCCGCCGCTTCACGTCTCAGGGGCGGAGGATGCCCGCCCGGCGGGCCGCCGTCAGCCAGGACGGGAACTCGGACAGCAGCCGGTCGTACAGCTCCTGATCGGAGACCGTGGCGATGTCGTCGACGGCGAAGAAGCCCACGTTGTCGACGCGTCGGCTCGCCATGGTGTCGAAGCGCTCCAGCACCCCGTAGTTCGACCGCCCGAGGCCCACGAACTGCCAGAACACCGGCTCCTCGACGGCCTCCCGGAGCTCCCGCTCGATCTCGGCGTTGCGGTAGACCCCGCCGTCGGAGAAGAACAGCACCAGGGTCGGGTCGGCGGCCGGGGCGTCCCGGACGAACGCGCGGACCTCGGAGATCACCTTCTGCTCCTCGTTCTGGATGCCGACCAGGCGCATGTCGACCTGCCCCGGCTGCATCCCCTTCCGCGGCTTCTTCGGCCGCCCGAAGAGGCTCATCTCGCCGCAGCGCACATGCAGCCCCAGCCACTCGGGCAGCTCCCCGAGCCGCAGGTCGGGCAGCCGGGCGGGGTTGGAGGCGAAGGTCCACGCCTGCATCTCGCCGTCGTCGTCGAGCTGCGCGGCCACGGCGGCCATCCGCTCGACGACATCGGTGACGACGCCCTTGAGGTAGAGGCCGGCCATCGACCCGGACGCGTCGAGCACCAGGACCACCCGCGCGCGGGCCCCGGCGGCACCGTGCTTGGTGAGGCTGACGGCGACCTGCTCCTTGCGGAGGGAGAGGCGCTTGCGCATGTCGACGGGGAGGAGCTCCTCGCCCTTGGTGAGGCGGGCGGGGCGTGGTGCCGGGGCGGGCGTGCGGGGGGCGGGCGTGGGCGGGGCGGCCGGGGCCGGTCCAGGTGCCTGCGTCGACGCCTGCGTCCGGTCCTGCCGCGTCGGCCCCGGCTGCCCCGCCGGCTCCTCGTCCACCGAGATGCCGAAGTCCGTCGCCAGACCGGCCAGCCCGGTCGCGTACCCCTGCCCCACGGCCCGGAACTTCCACTGCCCGTTGCGCCGGTACAGCTCCCCGGTGACGAACGCCGTCTCCGTCGTCGCCGTCGTCTCGAAGCGGGCGAGCGGGACGCGGGTCCCGGCGTCCAGGAGGGTCAGCGTGAGGTCCCGGACCTGGCCGAAGGTCCCGCCGTCGGCGGAGGCGCACAGCACGACCCGTTCGACGTCCGCCGGCACACCGCCGAGGTCTACGGCGACGCCGTCCCGCGCGGTCCCACTGCCCTTCTCGCCGCCGAGGTGCCGGACCGCCCCGGAGGCGTGGGCGGGCTGGTTGTAGAAGACGAAGTCGGCGTCGTCACGCACCCGTCCGGCCGGGGTCAGCAGCAGTGCCGACGCGTCGACGTCGGGGGTGCCGGGCCCCGCCGTCCAGCTCAGCACGGCGTGCACGGCGGAGGCGGCCACGGGAACGTTGGCGCCCTTGCTCATCGATGTCGCTGCCACGGGGCCAGTCTGCCCGGCGGCCCGGGGCGGGGCGCAAGGCCCGGGCCGGCGCGATCCCTCCCCGCCCCGCCCTGCGCGCCCTCGCGCTCCCCCGTGCCTGCCCGCCCGCGCGCCTGCCCGCCCGCCTACGCGTCGAGGACCTGGCCGTCCCGGCGAACGACCGGCTTCTCCACGCTCCAGGGGAAGTTGATCCACTCGTCCGTGCGCTTCCACACGTACTCGCACTTCACCAGCGAGTGCGACTTCTCGTAGATCACGGCGGACCGGACCTCGGCGACATGGTCGAGGCAGAAGTCGTGCACCAGCTTGAGCGTCTTGCCGGTGTCGGCGACGTCGTCGGCGATCAGGACCTTCTTGTCGGAGAAGTCGATCGCGTTGGGGACGGGCGCCAGCATGACGGGCATCTCCAGGGTGGTGCCCACTCCCGTGTAGAACTCCACGTTCACCAGGTGGATGTTCTTGCAGTCCAGCGCGTACGCCAGACCGCCGGCCACGAAGACACCGCCGCGCGCGATCGACAGCACGACGTCGGGCTCGTAGCCGTCGTCGGCGATGGTCTGCGCCAGCTCACGGATCGCGCCGCCGAACCGCTCGTACGTCAGGTTCTCGCGTACCTCGCTCATGCGTCGGCCCTCACACCTGCGTCCGGTGGAAATTGATGTACGAGCGGGAGGCGGTCGGCCCCCGCTGGCCCTGGTAGCGCGAACCGTACCGCTCGCTGCCGTAGGGCTCCTCGGCGGGCGAGGAGAGCCGGAACAGGCAGAGCTGCCCGATCTTCATGCCCGGCCAGAGCTTGATCGGGAGCGTCGCGAGGTTCGACAGCTCCAGCGTGACGTGCCCGGAGAACCCGGGGTCGATGAACCCGGCCGTCGAATGCGTCACCAGGCCGAGCCGGCCGAGGGAGCTCTTCCCCTCCAGCCGGGAGGCGATGTCGTCCGGCAGCGAGATGACCTCGTAGGTCGACGCGAGCACGAACTCGCCGGGGTGCAGGATGAACGCCTCGTCCCCCTCGGGCTCGACGAGCCGCGTCAGGTCCGTCTGCTCGTCGGCGGGGTCGATGTGGGGGTAGCGGTGGTTCTCGAACACCCGGAAGTAGCGGTCCAGCCGCACGTCGATGCTCGAGGGCTGCACCATGGTCTCGTCGTACGGATCGATACGCACGCGCCCGGCGTCGATCTCGGCCCGGATGTCCTTGTCTGAGAGAAGCACGTCCCGAGGATACGCAGAGCGCGCGGGCCGTCCCCAACCGGACGGCTGCCCGCGCGCTCACCGCGACCCGGCCCCTATCCCTGGTCGAGCCGGTCCCGAGCCGTCGTCACCGGCACGGCGCTCCTCAGCCGCGCACACCGCGGACACCGGATGAGCCGGCCCGGCCCGAGCCGCTCGGGCCCGAGCTGCTGCATCGGAAACGAAGCGGTGGTGAACACGTGCCCCTCGGCACAGCGGACTACGGTGCGCTCCATCAAGTCCATCGGGCCCCTTCCCAACGAATGCGGACGAAGCCACACATTAGGGGATGGGTCGGACGCCACCGCACGCGGCACTCCGCACCACCGGGACCGCCCTCGGCACGCTGCCGAACGCCTCCGGAGCCACGCCGGAACCCGAGGCTACGCCCCAACTCCCCAGCCCCGCAGCGCCCTCCACCCTCCGGACACACGAACGCCCCGCGGCGTCATGCACCGAGGGGCGGGGAATGGGGTAGAGTGTGCGACGATGCGGCACCGATCAAGGTCCGCCGCGCGGGTGTAGTTTAATGGTAGAACATGAGCTTCCCAAGCTCAGAGCGCGGGTTCGATTCCCGTCACCCGCTCCACGCAGAAGGCCCAGGTCATAGACCCGGGCCTTATCTGTTGTCTGGACCTGTCTAAGCGCCTTGCACCAGATCCGCACCAGAAGGCTTCTCGCTGCCCTTCTGGCGAGCGGCCCGCACCAGCTGATCCAGCCCGCTCGCGACTTCCTGCTGCCGGTCCAGGTCGGAGTGCTGATAGATCAGCGCGGCCTTCTCCGAGGACTGCCCTGCGCGGACCATCGTGTCCTTGAGCGTGGCTCCGGACCGGGTCGCGAGGGTGTGCCCGGTGTGACGAAGATCGTAGAAGCGGAAGCCGTCCGGCATGCCGACGAGGGCGCGGGCCCGACGCCACTTCCGCCCGAAGGTGGACCGCCGGAACGACTCCGCCGTCTCCCCGACCAGCAGCAGCCCGTTCAGCGAGCAGTCGACGCGGTTCGGGACAGAGGAAGCCGCAGCACCTGGCGACATTCAGTCTTCGTCTCCCTCGTCCACCACACCCGCTGCGGGATACCCGTTCTCAGCGACGACCGCCTTGCCGGTGACCGTCTCGATCGACTCGACCAAAGCCTGCTGCCGGGCTTCGAAGAAGCCCGCGAAGTCGTCCTTGGCGAGCAGCGCGGGATCAACCAGGTGAGTATGAATGTGGTTGGCCACGGTGTCCGCGTCCACCTCGGCGTTCTTCGCGAGCCGAGGGAGGTAGACAGAGGGTGCTGTCCCGCCGATGATGCGGTTGGTGCGCCCGGTCAGCGGAGTCTTGTTGACGATTGAGTTGTAAGTGCCCCGGTCGATGTTCTCCCGCTCGCACCACGCCTGGGGGAAAATGTGGTGGATGTCCACGGCCTCCGCGAAGTACTCGGTGATCTCAGTCTTCTCACCAGTCCGCCAGTCGACGGCGCCTTCCTTCATCAGAAGTGCGTAGATCCCTTTGTAGGCAGCGCTGTTGCGGGTACGCAATGTCAACAGGCGGCTCTCACTGAACCTGGCATCCCGGATGGTCCGAGGTTCGGCCCCGGTGCCGCGTACCCAGCCCACGGTTTCGGGTAGGTCATGGCTGAACCTGGTCTCCGTCGAGCCGCCGTACAGCTCACCGAACACACCGCACCAGTACCAACGCGCCAGCTTCTGCTGCGCACCGGCCGGTTCGGCCTGCGGGCCGAGCGTGCTGAGGATCGCGGCGAGAGGGATCAACTGGGTCCCGTAGGGAAGGAACTTGGTGTCAAAGAGGTACTGCTGGCGGAGGAACTTGGCGGCGTCCTTGAAGCCTTGGACGACCAGTGGTGCGTAGCGTCGGTACTCGTCCAGACCCAGTTCCAGCATGTCCTTGCGCTTGCAGCCGATTCGCGGCAGGCGCTCTTCATCGATCCCGACGGTAGCGGCGTCGGCACGCCGGGCAGCCGTCGCCATAAGAGTGACGGCCTGCAGAAAGTCAGTGTTGGAAACGTCTTTGAGAACGCGGTACTCCGGCGCCTTCCACGCGGCCCGGACCACGTTGCTCCAATGGTCGCGTAGGTCGAACTCCTCGGCGGCATATGTGGCGGTGAGCAGCTCGAAGACTGTGAGGGTGACGCCGCCGGTGTTGACCTTCTCGAAGACCTGGCAGACAGCCTGCCGCTCGGTCTGCCTGCCTAGTTCGATCACCGGCACCTGGTAGAGCTCGAAGGGGCGGACGAATGCCTCTTCGAAGTCCCGCCACCACTTGCGGCCGTCCTTCCCCTGGTCCTTCCAGTAGTCCTCGTAACCGTAGCTCCAATCGCGGTTAGAAAAGAGCCGGGAGAGCGGAAAGAGCCGGGCCGCGTATTCCTTCTCCGGAGTCGAGTAGTCCTCGGTGAGATCGCCACGGAAGCTGCGGACCACCCGGTCCGCCGGCAGCAGACGGATGGCGTCCTCCCGGTCCACCTGGGGGTCGAGAGCCTTGGCCATGTCGACGTAGAACCAGCCGGTGACCCGCTGCTTACGCTGGTTCTGTGTCTCGACCGGCTTACCGAGCATGATCGACTGGAAGAGCGAGGTCATCCTCTGTTGGCCGTCGAGAATCAGGGTGTCCGGTTCAGTGTCCGGGGGAGGAGTGGCGCCCTCAACCGGGCGGCATTTGAAGCGGACGTCACCACCGGTCTGAAGCAACATGAGGGTGCCGACCGGGTATCCACGAGAGATCGAGGCAAGAAGACCGATGATGTTGTGGTCCGGCCACACCCAGCCGCGCTGGAACTCCGGTAGCTGCGCTTCGCCCTCTGCCACCCGCCGCAGCAGTTTGATCAGCTGAATCTTGTCGATCCCGAACGCTTGCTCAGCCACGACCCACCCCTCCTCGACACTGAACGTCGTCGAGAGGCTACCCGGGGGGCGAGTGGGCACGAGGCCAATGGTGAGATTTGGTGAGATTGTGGTCACCAAGGTTGGCGCCTGCCCCCGCGAGCAGCCGGAGCACCTCACAGCGGAATCCTGCATACTCCAGTATGCTGAGCTTATGTCTTCGACGACTCGGATCACCGTCACGCTCCCCAGCGAACAGGTGGCAGAGCTCCGCAAGCTCACGGACAACGTCTCCGGCTATGTGGCAGAAGCCGTAGCCCGCCAGATCCGGCACCAGCTGCTGGGCGACGACCTTCGCCGCCACGAGGAAGAACACGGACCCTTCACCGACGAGGAACTCGCCGGGGCGCGCGGGAGGATCTTCGGCGCCGGCAGCTCCTCCAAGGGCGCGGATGCCGCGTGAGCGAGCGCATCGAGACCGTCGTCCTGGACTCGGAAGGGCTCTCCGCCTGGATCGCGCAGGACCGCAAGCTTCTCGCGATGCTGCAGGTCTTCCACGACATGGGAGCCGACCTGGTGGTCGGAGCGAACACCATCGTGGAAGTCAGCCACTCCCGTACCAACATGCCTCGCCTGAACTGGGCTCTGTCCCGCGTCAAAGTGGAGCCGGTCACCGAACAGGCGGCGAAGGCGGCAGCGGAGCTGCTCAAAGGTACTGGGCTGCACGGGCACAAGTACGCTATCGACGCCACGGTCGCCGAGGTCGCCCTACGTCAGCAGAAGCCAGTCGCCCTCCTGACATCAGACAGCGACGACATGACCAAACTCTGCGGAAACCAGATCCGCGTCATCTCTCTCTGACGCGCCGTCCCACCCCGAGCGGACCCCCTGGCCGGGTCCGCTCCACTGCTGCTCTCGTGCCCCATCCGTGCCCAACAGAGCGGACAACAGCGGTCAGGTACAGCCTCCAGAGACCATGGCAATCCAAGCTTCGTCGCAGGAAAGTCGAGCCTTTCCAAAGGTCCAAGCACCGCTGATCCCCAAGCTCAGAGCGCGGGTTCGATTCCCGTCACCCGCTCCACGAGAAAGCCCCAGGCCGGCGGCCCGGGGCTTCTTTGTTGCCTGGCCTCTCGGGCTCGGGCGCCATTCGTGCCCTATGTGTCCCCAGGGAGCGTCGGATCTGGGCCCTGGTCGGCCGCTCGCGACGTTACGGTGCCGAGCGGCCTGCACCATACAGCCGGGGGTCCTGCTCACTGCCGGACCTTCTCGGCGTTGTCACCTCCTCCGAGCTGCTGCGTTGAATCCAGGCGGTGAGACGGGAACTTGCGGACCGCAGCTACCGTGCCGCCGCCCAGGTGCCGGGTCGCTGCCGCGCGCTGACGGCGGACGTCGGCGTCCATGTCGTGGGCGAGTTTCGGCTCGTGGGCCCTGGTGGAGTTCTGGTAGATCAGCTCCGGGCTCGCATGCCATGCGGGCGCCGCTGGAGTCGCTTGGTTCGGCCGCGAGAGGCGGAGCGCCGTCCATGGCTGGTCGTCGGCGGAGGTCCCGACCGATGGAGCGCGGTGTGCTACCCGGCGTCTGTGGCCGTCGGCTGACTGAGCACGCGGCGTGAGGCCGGACACCCCGGCTGGTGTCCGGCCTCCTGCCGTCCCGCCAGCGTCCGGTACATGGCGCGTGATCATAATGCGCGGGTGAACAGACCTCCCGTGCCGTTGCCCGCCGAACACATACCGCCCGGCACCGCCGAGTGGCGGACTCCGAACGCCGAGCGTTGGCTCGCTGCCGTGCCCGCCCGGTGGGCACACCCGCTGTGGGCGCTGCTGGCGCTGGTCGCCTCGCTGGTGTGGGACATCGTGGAGGCTCCCCTTGCCCCCTGCACGTCCGCCGCCCCGTGCGGCACCGACTGGCTGGGCCTCGGGACAGCCGTCGTGTTGCTGCTGACCCTGTACTGGGTGTGGCGGCAGCCGCGGCTCGCGCTCGCGGGGCTCGCGGCCGCGCTGACGGGGTTCGCCGTGGAGGGCGGCTTCACGTCGGCACTCGGCGAACCGTCCGCGCTCGCGTTCCTGATGGCCGCCGCGTTCACCACCGCCGGGCTCGTCCATCGACTGGCCGCCGCCGGGCGGCAGCGGGCGCGGGCCCTGGAGGCGGCCGGGCCGGCCGCACAACCGCTGCCCGCCGCCGCACGGACGTTCCGCCGGGGCCGGCTCTCCTTCGTCCTGGCCGCCCTGCTGCTGGGCGTCTCCGGGTTCGGCTGCTGGCAGGTGCAGCAGGTCGTCGACGCGTACGAGGAGCGGGCCGCGGGAGCCACGCACCTGTCCGGACGGGTCACGGCGCTGAAGCAGGACGACGACGACATCGACATCGTCGAAGTGGAGGCCGACGGGCGTACCCATCGCCTCGAGACGGCCTACCCCGAGGACTTCCCCGTGGGCAGCCCGGTCGACATCGTCGTGGACGGCGACTGGGCGGCGCTGGTCGCGGAGCCGTACGACGCCATCGGCTGGGAGCTGCCGGCGGTGGCCGGCTCCGTCGCAGGGCTGGCGTTCCTCGCCAACGGCGTGGACGGACGGAGGCGTTCGCACCGGCTGCGGCGCGAACCACTGCCGGTGCTGCGCGTGCTGGTGCGCGAGGGTCACGACGACGGCCGCACCTGGATGTTCGCGGCCGACGACCCGGAGGGTCTCCGGCCGATCCTGCACTTCCACTCGATGTACGCCTTCGAGAATGAAGCAGAGGAGGACGACGAGGACGAAGGCGACGCAGCCGTCGTCGAACTCGACAGGATCACGGAGATTCTCAAGGGTGAGGATCCTCCCCCGCCTCTTCGGGAGGCCGTTCTGTACGGCGTCCCCTACCCGGGCGCCGAAGTCGCCTTCGTCGCGCTCGACGACGAGGACGACGTCGAGGTGTCGGTGCAGTGCAGTGTCACCGCGGTGAGGCCGGCCGGCCCGGGGTTGATGGAGCGCGGGCAGGGGCGCCGTGCGCGAAAGAACGCGCAGCGCCCCAGCGACGAGATCGCCGCCGGCATGACGCCCACGGCGGGCCCGCGCACGTGGACGGCTCACGGCTTCTCCCGCGCCGTGGGTCTGGGCCTGCTGCTGGTGCAGGGCGGCGGCATCTGGGCCGCGCTCGATGACAGACCGTCGTGGCACTGGCTGTGGCTCGCAGTGGGTCTGCCGTGGCTGGTGACGGCCGTGGCGACGGCGCTCACCTGGCGGATCACCGCCGACCGTGACGGGCTGTGGGTGACCGGGGCGTGGCGCGTAACGCTGGTCCCGTGGAACGTGATCACGTCCGTGCGTCACTCCGCCGACGGCATCCGGGTCGGCCGGGCCAAGGAGTCTTCCGTCGAGCTGTCCCCCACCGGCTGGGCATGGCTGGAGCACCGTCTGGGCCGCGGGCCGCATGCGGTGCGCACCGCCGAGGAGTTGCGGGCGCTACTGCTCCACCCGGAACTACGGCCGCTGGAAGAGGCACCGGCGGGACGGCAGGGCATGCCGGTCGGACCGCCACTCGTGGCACTGTCGACGCTGTGGGGTGTGGCGGTGCTGCTCCTCCTGTGACCGGGCCGCTTCGGCGTTCCGGGGGGACCCGGCTCGCTGGTCAGGGCGGGCTCCAGGAGGCGGGCGAGCAGGTAGTGGGCGAGGAAGTTTGACCTGGAAGGCGACCTCGTTGCCGTCGGCGGTGACCGTGGGCCGCTCCGGGGCGGCCATACCCGCGTTGTTGACGAGGACGTCGAGGTGCGGGTGATCCGCCAGGACTCGGGCGGCGAGCTGCTCGACCTCCTCCGGTCGGGAGAAGTCGGCCCCGTGCGCGCACAGGCGGTCGGCCGCGTCGGCGATGGAGGAGGTGGTCGGGGCGCCCTGGCTGACGGATCATGCCGAAACGCGTCAGAACGGCGTCAGAACCGCTCCGGCCGGCGCAAGGAGCCCGTCAAGTCCACCCGACGCGGTGTGCTCGCGCGGTTTTCTGAGCCGGCAGGATTCGGGCGGGGCAGCCCGCGGCACAGGGGGAGTTGATCACTCGTGAACGAGGAGAACTGGGTCGGGCTGGTGGTGGCCCTGTCACTGGTCGGCTATCTGGTGGCGGCCGTACTGCGCCCGGACAAGTTCTGACGGCCTGTCGGGGACGCCTCTGCTCATGCCGCCGGTGTCCGCGGCGGACGGCGGGGCGACGAGTGCGTGCCGGCGCCGTTCACCTCCACCTCCGCGGTGTGCGGGACGGGCTTGGCCGGCGTCCGGGCGGGGCTTCACCCACGCCACTGCCGAGACCGTGGTCGCGAAGGGGGACGTCACCGTCGTCACCGGCAGGACGCTTGCGGTCGAGTCCTCCCCCGAACTGGGCTGACGTCGGGCCGGACGACCGGCGTGACTCAGGTGGTCGCCTCCGTCGGCAGCTCGGGACGGACCGGCTGGTGGGACGGAGTCCTGGGCAGTGCGATCACCATGGTCAGCCCGCCGCCGGGGGTGTCCTCGGCGGTGATGGTGCCGCCCATGGCCTCGACGAACCCGCGGGCGACCGCCAGGGCCAGCCCGACACCGATACCGCGCGGTGCGTCGCCGTACCGCTGGAAGGGCTCGAAAACGCGGTCCTTGGCCTCGTCGGGGATACCGGGGCCGCGGTCGACGACGCGCAGTTCCACGCGGTCGCCGATCGCGCCGGCGGACACCAGGACCGGCGTGCCGGTGGGGGTGTACTTCACGGAGTTCTCGACGACGTTGGCCACGGCTCGCTCAAGGAGGCCCCGGTCGACCGTGACCATGGGCAGGGTCTCGGGGATGTCCAGGACGACGCTGCCCTCGGGCACGCCGCCCAGCGCCATCGGCACGACCTCGTCGACGTCCGTCTCGCGGAACACCGGCATGACGGTCCCGGTCTGCAGCCGGGACATGTCGAGCAGGTTCCCGACAAGGTGGTCGAGGCGGTCGGTGCCCTCCTCGATGCCGGCGAGAAGCTCGGCCTGGTCCTCCTCCGACCACTCGACGTCGTCGGCGCGCAGGGAGGTGACGGCGGCCTTGATGGCGGCCAGCGGGGTGCGCAGGTCGTGACTCACGGCGGCGAGGAGGGCGGTGCGGATCTTGTTGCCCTCGGCGAGCTTGCGGGCCTGGGCCGCCTCGCCGACGAGGCGCTGACGGTCCAGGACGACGGCGGCCTGGGAGGCGAAGGCGCCCAGGACGCGGCGGTCTTCGGCGGGCAGGACACGGCCTGTCAGGGCCAGCACCAGGTGGTCGCTGACGGGCATGCCGACGTCGGCGTCCTCGGGCCGGGCGACAGGCCGGGCCGCACCGACACTGCCCACGCAGATCCACGGTTCGACGTCGCCGGCCCGCTCCAGCAGAGCGACCGACTCCATGGCGAAGGTCTCCCGCACCCTCTCCAGCAGCGCTTCCAGGCTGGTGTCGCCGCGCAGCACGCTGCCCGCGAGCAGGGACAGGGTTTCGGACTCCGCCCGCAGCCTCGCGGCCTGCTGAGTGCGGCGCGCCGCGAGGCCGACGACCGACGCCACGGACGTCGCGACGGCGAAGAAGACGAGGAAGGCGACGATGTTCTCGGGGTCGGCGATGGTCCACGTGCGGACAGGGGGTGTGAAGTGCCAGTTCAGGAGCAGTGAGGCGACGGTGGCCGAGGCGAGCGCCGGCCACATCCCGCCCACCAGGGCCGCCGCTACGGTCACGGCCATGAAGAGCTGCATCTCGTTGGCCAGCCCCGTCCCGCCGCCGAACGCCGTCAGCACCAGGGTGAGCAGGAGAGGCCCGGCCACCCCGACCAGCCAGCCCGCCACGAGGCGCCGGCCCCCCAGACGGCTGCGCTGCCGCCTGGGCAGCCCCCGACCGCGTCCGACGGCGTCGTGGGTGACGATGTGGACGTCCAGGTCGGGGCCCGACTCGCGGGCGACGGTGGCGCTGACCCCGGGCCCGAACACGTACTGCCACGAGCGGCGGCGGCTCGCACCCAGGACGATCTGGGTCGCGTTCACGCCACGCGAGAACTCCAGCAGGGCGGAGGGGATGTCGTCGCCGATGACGTGGTGGAAGGTGCCGCCCAGGTCTTCGACGAGGGTCCGCTGGACGGCCAGCTCCTTCGGCGATGCCGAGGTGAGGCCGTCGCTGCGGGAGATGTAAACGGCGAGGACCTCGCCGCCGGCGCCCTTCTCCGCGAGCCGGGCGGCCCGCCGGATGAGGGTCCGTCCCTCGGGGCCGCCGGTCAGGCCCACGACGATCCGCTCACGCGAGCCCCAGATCGCGGAGACCTCGTGGTCCGAGCGGTACTGGTTGAGGTACTCGTCGACCCGGTCGGCCACCCACAGCAGGGCGAGCTCACGCAGGGCGGTGAGGTTGCCGGGCCGGAAGTAGTTGGACAGGGCCGCGTCGATCTTGTCCGGCTTGTAGATGTTCCCGTGGGCCATCCGCCGGCGCAGCGCCTCCGGCGACATGTCGACCAGCTCGATCTGGCCGGCGTGCCGGACGACTGCGTCGGGCACGGTCTCCTTCTGCCGTACGCCGGTTATGGACTCCACGACGTCTCCCAGCGACTCCAGGTGCTGGATGTTCGCCGTCGAGATGACGTCGATGCCGGCGGCGAGGAGCTCCTCGACGTCCTGCCATCGCTTGGCGTTGCGCGAGCCGGGGACGTTGGTGTGCGGCAGCTCGTCGACCAGGGCGACGGCCGGCCGGCGGGCCAGGACGGCGTCGACGTCCATCTCCGTGAAGGTGCTGCCCCGGTACGCGATCTCACGGCGCGGGATCTGCTCCAGGCCGTGCAGCATGACCTCCGTACGCGGGCGGTTGTGGTGCTCGACGAAGGCGACGACGCAGTCCGTGCCCCGCTCGACTCGTCGGTGGGCTTCGGAGAGCATCGCGTACGTCTTGCCGACGCCCGGCGCCGCGCCGAGGTAGATCCGGAGCTTTCCGCGTCCCATGGGTGCGATCTCTCGTGTCGGAGCAGGTGATTGCGTGGCAGGCCGCAGAGCACGCGGCCGGGGGCGGCAGCCTTCTCAGGCTTCGAAGCGGTAGCCCATGCCCGGTAGGGGCCGCCCGCAGGGAACCGCCGGTCGGGAGTGGTCCCCGCCCGGCGGTTCCCGGCTCACTGCCGACGGGACCGTCAGCGTCCGGCCAGGTCCTTCAGCGCGAGGTTGAGCCTGAGGACGTTGACGTGCGGCTCGCCGAGGAACCCGGCCGCGCGGCCCCCGGTGTGGTCCTCGACCAGCTCCGCCACCTGCTGCTCGGACAGGCCGTTGGCCTTCGCCACCCGCTTGACCTGGATTGCCGCGTACTCAGGGGAGATGTGCGGGTCGATCGCGGAGGCCGAGCCGGTGACCGCGTCCTTGGGGACCTCGGACTGCGGCACGCCGTTGAAGGCGGCCACGGCCTTCTTGGTGTCGCCGACCAGCCTGGTCAGCGTCGGGTCGGACGCGCCGAGCTGGCTGGAGCCGGTGGACAGCGGGTCGTAACCGCTGTTGGACGGACGCGGCTGGAACCACTTCGGGTCCGGCCGGGCGGCCTCGTTCTCGTCGTCCGGGTTCTTCTTCGGCAGGTCCCAGCTCTGGCCGATCAGCTCGGAGCCGGCCTCCTTGCCCTCCACCTCCACGATCGAGCCGTTGGCCTTGTCGTGGAAGAGGCCCTGGGCGATGCCGGTGACGGCGAGGGGGTACAGGATGCCGGTCACGACCGTCAGGACGAGCAGCATGCGCAGCGCGGCCCAGGCCAGGCGTCCCGTGTTCGCTACGGAGTTGTTCATACCGATCAGCACGCTTTCTGACTAACGCAGCCCGGGGATGAGGGAGATGAGCATGTCGATGAGCTTGATGCCGACGAACGGGGCGACCAGGCCGCCCAGCCCGTAGAGACCGAGGTTGCGCCGGAGCATCTTGTCGGCGCTGGTCGGCCGGTACTGCACGCCCTTCAGGGCGAGCGGGACCAGCGCGATGATGATCAGCGCGTTGAAGATGACGGCCGACAGGATCGCTGACTCCGGAGAGGCCAGGCCCATGATGTTGAGCTTGTCCAGCGACGGATGGGCGACGGCGAACATCGCGGGGATGATCGCGAAGTACTTGGCGACGTCGTTGGCGATGGAGAAGGTGGTCAACGCGCCCCGGGTGATGAGGAGTTGCTTGCCGATCCCGACGATCTCGATGAGCTTGGTCGGGTTGGAGTCGAGGTCGACCATGTTCCCGGCCTCCTTGGCGGCCGAGGTGCCGGTGTTCATCGCGACGCCGACGTCCGCCTGGGCGAGTGCCGGGGCGTCGTTGGTGCCGTCGCCGGTCATGGCGACGAGTTTGCCGCCGGCCTGTTCCCGCTTGATGAGGGCCATCTTGTCCTCGGGGGTGGCCTCGGCGAGGAAGTCGTCGACCCCGGCCTCCTCGGCGATGGCCTTCGCGGTCAGCGGGTTGTCGCCGGTGATCATGACGGTCTTGATGCCCATGCGGCGCAGTTCGTCGAACCGCTCGCGCATGCCGTCCTTGACCACGTCCTTCAGGTGGATGGCGCCGAGGACGCGCGCGCCCTCGGCGTCCTTGACCGCCACGAGCAGCGGCGTGCCACCGGCTTCGGAGATCGTGTTCGCCAGGGTGCCGGCGTCGCCGGCGACCGTGCCGCCCTGCTCGCGGACCCAGGCGATGACCGAAGCGGCCGCGCCCTTACGGGTCTGCTTGCCGTCCGCGTCCACACCCGACATACGGGTCCGGGCGGTGAAATCGATCCAGGTGGCGTGCGCGAGTTCGCCCTGGCTGCGCTCGCGCAGGCCGTACTTCTCCTTGGCCAGGACCACGATCGAGCGGCCCTCTGGGGTCTCGTCGGCGAGCGAGGAGAGCTGGGCGGCGTCCGCCAGCTCGGCCTCCATGGCGCCCCTGACCGGGACGAACTCGGCCGCCTGGCGGTTGCCGAGGGTGATGGTGCCGGTCTTGTCGAGCAGCAGCGTCGACACGTCGCCGGCGGCCTCGACCGCGCGTCCCGACACGGCCAGGACGTTCCGCTGGACCAGGCGGTCCATGCCGGCGATGCCGATGGCGGAGAGCAGTGCGCCGATCGTGGTCGGGATCAGGCAGACCAGCAGCGCGGCCAGCACGATCATCGAGGTCTGCTCGTCGGCGCCCGCGTAGACCGCGAACGGCTTCAGGGTGACGACCGCGAGCAGGAAGACGATGGTGAGGGACGCCAGGAGGATGTTGAGGGCGATCTCGTTCGGGGTCTTCTGCCGGGCGGCACCCTCGACCAGGCTGATCATCCGGTCGATGAAGGTCTCGCCGGGCCTGGCCGTGATCCTGATGACGATCCGGTCGGACAGCACCTTCGTACCGCCGGTGACGGCCGAGCGGTCGCCGCCGGACTCGCGGATGACCGGGGCCGACTCGCCGGTGATGGCCGACTCGTCGACGCTCGCGACGCCTTCGACGACGTCGCCGTCTCCCGGGATGACGTCGCCGGCCTCGCATACCACCAGGTCGCCGATCCTCAGCTCGGTGCCGGGCACCCGCTCCTCGCCGGGGCCGGTGATCCGGCGGGCGACCGTGTCGGTCCTGGCCCTGCGCAGAGTGTCCGCCTGGGCCTTGCCCCGGCCTTCGGCGACCGCCTCGGCGAGGTTGGCGAAGATCGTGGTGAGCCACAGCCAGGCCGTGATCGCCCAGCCGAACCAGTCGCCCGGGTTCGTGACCGCCAGGGCGGTGGTGACCACCGAGCCGATCAGCACCACGAACATGACCGGCGACTTGACCATGATCCTGGGGTCGAGCTTGCGGAGCGCGTCCGGGAAGGACGTCAGGAGCTGCTTCGGGTCGAACAGACCCCCGCCGACCCGCCCGTCCCCGGGCCTGTGCCCGGTGGGAACGTCCGCGTGCGGCGCCGGGCCCGTCGTGGTGGTGGACATGTCGTCCTCGTACTTCTCTACGTCGGTGGTCATGCCGCGAGCCCTTCGGCGAGCGGGCCCAGCGCGAGGGCCGGGAAGAACGTCAGACCGGTGATGATCATGATCGTGCCGACCAGAAGCCCGGTGAACAGCGGCTTCTCGGTCCGCAGGGTGCCCGCGGTCCCGGGGACGGGCTTATGCTCCGCCAGCGAACCCGCGAGAGCGAGGACGAACACCATCGGCAGGAACCGCCCGAGGAGCATGCACAGGCCGAGCGCCGTGTTGTGGAACCCGGTGTTCGCGCCGAAGCCGGCGAAGGCCGAGCCGTTGTTGTTCGAGGCGGAGGTGTAGGCGTACAGGACCTCGGAGAAGCCGTGCGCCCCGATGTTCGTCATCGACGACTCGCCGTTGCCGGTGGCCATGGCGATGGCGGTGCCGGCCAGGACGAGGGCGGGGGTGACGAGGATGTAGCAGGCCGCGTACGTCATCTCGCGGGTGCCGATCTTCTTGCCCAGGTACTCCGGGGTGCGGCCGACCATCAGACCGGCGATGAACACGGCGACGACCGCCATGATCAGCATGCCGTAGAGGCCGGAGCCGACGCCGCCGGGCGCGATCTCGCCCAGCATCATGCCGAGCAGCAGCACGCCCCCGGAAAGCCCGCCGAAGGAGTCGTGGAAGGAGTTGACCGACCCGGTCGAGGTCATCGTCGTGGAGACCGCGAACAGGGAGGAGGCACCCTCGCCGAACCGCTGCTCCTTGCCCTCCATCGCACCGCCCGCGAGCTGCGAGGCGGTGCCCGGGTGGGCGAATTCCAGCCAGGTCACCAGGACGACGCCGACGAACCAGATCGTGGCCATGGCGCCGACGATCGCGTAGCCCTGCCGGACGCTGCCGACCATCTTGCCGAAGGTACGCGGCAGCGAGAACGGGATGACGAGGAGCAGGAAGATCGTCAGGAGGTTGGAGAAGCCGTTGGGGTTCTCGAAGGGGTGGGCCGAGTTGGCGTTGAAGTAGCCGCCGCCGTTCGTGCCCAGGTTCTTGACGGCCTCCTGGGAGGCGACCGCGCCGGGGCTGATCGGCTGCGTCTGCCCGGTCACCGTGGTGACCTCGTGGATGCCGGCGAAGTTCTGGACGGCACCGGCCGCGACGAGCAGGACCGCCGCGACCACGGAGATCGGGATCAGGATGCGGACGACACCGCGGACCAGGTCGGCCCAGAAGTTGCCCAGCTCACCGGTACGGGACCGGGCGAAACCGCGGACCAGCGCCACGGCCACGGCCATGCCGACGGCGGCCGAGACGAAGTTCTGCACGGCCAGGCCGGCGGTCTGGGCGACGTGGCCCATGGACGACTCGCCGGAGTACGACTGCCAGTTCGTGTTGGACGCGAAGGAGGCGGCCGTGTTGAACGCCTGGTCCGGGGTGATCGCCGCGAAGCCCAGCGACCCGGGCAGGTCGTCCTGGATCCGCAGGATCAGGTAGAGGAACAGCACGCTGACCGCGGAGAACGCCAGCACGCCGCGCAGATACGCGGGCCAGCGCATCCCCGTGTCGGGGTTGGCGCCGACGGCGCGGTACATCCACTTCTCGACGCGCAGGTGCTCGCCGGAGGTGAAGACGGCGGCCATGTAGTCGCCGAGGGGGCGGTGCACGAGGGCGAGCGCGACGATCAGCGCGGTCACCTGGAGCACGTCAGCAAGAACGGGGCTCATCTCCGTACTCAGAACCTCTCCGGCTTGACGAGGGCGAGGACGAGGTAGCCCAGCAGGGCGACGGCCACGACGAGGCCGACGATGTTCTCGGCGGTCACAGCTTCGCCACCCCCCGTGCGATCAGGACCACCAGCGCGAACACCGCGAGCGTGGTGACGACGAAGGCCACGTCGGCCATCGCAAGCTCCTAGAAGAGGTTCGGAGAGGAACGGACTCCCCGAGGAAAAGGCACGCCTGGCTCGAAAGCGCCCCCCATTGACGACGCCCTTACGGCACCGCGGACCCCCTTAGCGTCATCCATACGGCGCAGTGCCCCGCGTCACGCCCACGGCGGCCCGCACGGACCTCCTCGTCGTCGCCGAGCGCCCGGCGGGCCAGGTCCAGCAGGTCGGAGGCGCACAGCCCGGTCCGCAGCCCGGGGAACACGGGGAGGCGTTGGGTCACCAACGCTGGTGTCGAGGTCTGGCCACCGACAGCTCGGCGCCATCCAGACACCTCCGGGGCGGTAGCGGAGGTCTTCAGGCCGGTGTGGAGGCCTCGGTGACGACGGTCGCGTCGCGGGGGACGACGATCAGGGCGCGGCTCGCCTCCTGCACGCGCTGCACGGCGGCGTCGCGGTCGCGCTCGCTGACGGCGGGGGAGGGCTCGTGCGGCAGTGAGGTCACGGGGGCAGCCCAACGACTCCCTGGGGAGCTGGAGTTGGTGATGGAGACGCCGGCGGCGGATCAGTAGCGGTGGCCCGGCCAGTGGGGGTCCGTCCAGCGGGCCTCGTCGTGGAGGCCGAGGAGGCGGATCCGGTGCCGGAGGTCCGCGTGGGCGCCGGCGGTGTGGAGGCGGGGGGCCGCGTGGTCGAGGAGCCAGGTGGTCAGGTCGGTGCGCATCCGGTGCTCGTCGTGGTCGTACCAGGCGTGCCAGGGGAGGTTGTCGCCGAGGAGTTCGTACTCCCACTCCGCTGCTGCCTCGATGAGGCGCGCGTCGCTGAGGGGTCCGCGCCGGGTGGTCCAGGCGGTGAGCCAGGGCAGGACGGTGCCGGACGCCTCCGCGCAGACGGTGAGGACCTGGTGGGCCGGGACGGCGGCGTCCGGGTCGGTGAGGCTCTGCGCCCACCAGGCATGCAGGAACTCGTGTACCGGGCCGGCGTGGTCGGCGGGCCACCGCTGCCAGTGGGCGCGGGCGAAGGCTTGCCCGGCGGCCTCCGGGCCGAGACCGGCGTACGCGTGCCCGGTGGCCAGGGCCGTGGCGAACTGGGGCAGGACGCGGCGCAGGACGGCCGCGTGGTCGGTCCAGTCGGTGGCCGACCAGGCGCGGAGCAGGAGGTCCGGGTCGAGCTCGGTGTCCGGGGTCTTGAGGAGGGCGAGTTCCTCCGGACTGCCCCAGTGGCACTCGCAGTTGTGCTCGTCCGGGCGGGCGGTCATGCCGCGGAAGGTGACCGCGAGGGCGTCCAGGGCGGCGTCGAGCCGCCGGCGGGCGGGGTGGTCGGCGGGGCGGGCGGTGGGGTGCATGAGGTGGCCGGCCTTCGGGACTCCGTACGGCTTCCGCCGGCCGAAGGTCAGCACCCTATTCGCACCTCGCGCCGGGATGGGGCATCGGGTCAGCGGCAGCCTCGGGCGCCGTCGGGGGTGCGCGGAGGACGGTCCGGCGGGTGCCGGGGAACCGGATCGGCGGGAGGCGGCCACCTCCACTCGGAGCCGGTGGTCGTCGGATCCACCGCGCTCTTCGCCGGCAGCCCTGAGCCCCGTTCTCTGGGTTCCCGTTCTCTGGGTTCCCGTCCCGTGCCCCCTTGAGCCCCGCCCCGCCACGGTCGTTGTCCGGGGCGGGGCGGGGCCGGAGGGCGTCAGGCTGCCGTGAGGTGGGGGCGGCGGGACGGGGTGCGGCGCACGGGACGGACGGCGGGAGGCTGGTCCTCCGGGTCGCGCAGGAGGGCGACCAGGGTGGCGCGGGCGCGGGCCACCCGGGAGCGCACGGTGCCGACGGGACAGCCCAGCGCGTCTGCCGCGTCCGCGTAGGGCAGGCCCAGGAGTTGGGTCAGGACGAACGCCTCGCGTCGCTCCGCGGGGACGGCCGCGAGGAGTTCGGCCAGTGCGACGCCGTCCTCGAAGCCGGGTGTCCGGGGCTGGCGTCTCTCCGCCAGGCTCTGCCAGTCGTCCCGGTCCGAGAGGCGGGGGCGGGCGGCCGCGTGGCGCAGGCTGTCGACGACGGTGCGCCGGGCGATGGAGAGCAGCCAGGTACGGGCGGACGAGCGCCCCTCGAAACGGTGCAGGCTCCCGAGCGCGCGCAGAAAGGTCTCCTGGGTGAGGTCGTCGGCGGCCTGCGGGTCCGCGCTGAGGTAGGTGACGTAGCGCCGGATGTCGCGGTGCAGGGCGCGGACGAAGCTCTCCACGGCCTGCGGGTCGCCCCGGCGGGCGGCGAGCGCGATCCGGGTGACCTCGGCGTCGTCGGTGGCACGGGCGCCGCGCTCGGGGGCCCGTTCCGTAGGTTCCGGTGACCTGTTCTCCGTTGCGGGGGAGGGGAGTCGGCGGGTCGGCGGACGGGTGCGCGGGGGCGTGAGGGCAGGGGGCATCGCGAGATGTCCTTCGGGTCGGGGGCCGGCGCGTGCGGGCGCCGGTGAGCGGGACGGCCTGCCGGACGGCATGGCCGGTGCCCGAGGCGCGGCGCGGACGCGCGCGTCGGGGTGCCGGCTGTCAGACGACAGCGGTCCCGGCGGGTGGGCCCCGAGTCCCACGGGAGGAGGCGAGCAGCAGGCGGCGCAGTGGCGCGGTCGTGCGACGGCGGCGTACGCGGACGCGCGGGAGGCCGAGCGGGATCGGTACGCGCAGGACGAGGCGGAGCGGTGCCGCCAGCCGGCCCGCCACCGCGTGCAGGAGACGGAACACGGCGCGTTCGCCGTGGGCGAGCCACAGCCCGCACAGCAGGGCGGCGAGGAGGTGGGCGGCCAGCATGGCGGCGGGGGACACGGCCGCCATGTCGTGGCCGGCCGGCATCGCGCTGTGCGCGAGGTGGCCGGCGGCCTGGTGGGCGTGGTCGGCGGCGGCAGGGAGACCGGCGTCGGGCAGGAAACCGGTGCCGGGCAGGAGACCGGCGTCGGGCAGGAGACCGGCGTCGGGCAGGAGACCGGCGTCTGCGGCGTGCGCGGTGGTGCCGTGGGCATGGACCGTGACGGACGGCGCGGCGGGTGCGGGCGAGGTCCGGCAGAGCAGGTGGTCGGCCCACTGGCGGAGGAAGGACACCCCCGGGGGCCGGGCGGTGGCGCTCACGGCCTGGGCGAGGGAGAAGGCCGCGTGCAGGCCCGCCTGCACCGCGACGGTCGCCGCCGTCACCGCGCCCGCGCCGCGTTCGCGGCCGGTCAGGGCCCAGGCGGCCGTGCCCGTCACGGCGAACGCGACGGCGAGACCGGGCCAGGCGACGGGTGCGCCGGACATCAGGATGTGGCCGACCGCGGCGAGCAGCACACAGGTGGCCGCGAAGGTCGCGGCCCTCACTGCTCGACAACATCGGCCTGAAGTCATGGCGGGCTCATCCTTGCACTCATCGGCATGACCGGTACGGGCTGGTACGGAAATCCACAACCGGAATCCCCAGTGCGCACGGTGTGATTCGCGCCACAACTTTCGCCGGGAACCAGGCAGTTGGCCGGGCCGACTCCTGAGGACGGCCCGGCGGTCCGTACGGTGCCGTGGTGAGGCCGCGTCAGGTGGGCGGTACGCCGACGGCGCGGGGCGGGCGGGGCACGCGGGAGCGCGTGTGCGAGGGAGAGGCGGGCGGACGTGACAGGCGGGACGGGCAACGGGGCGGGCGGGACGGGCCTGGGGACGCGGCCGGGGGACGGAGCCGTCCCCGGCAGCGGCGAGGACGGCGCTCCGGGCGGCGGCGGACGGGCTCTGACGGCTCTGCTCACCGCGGCGATGGCGCTGTCCATGCTGCAGCTGTTCCTGCTGGGCGCCTTCGGGCCGCGGCTCACAGCCGAGTTGGGCGTCTCCCCCATGGTCCTCGGCCTGACGGCGACCCTCGGCTTCGGGACGGCCGCCGTGCTGTCGCCGCTGAGCGGGCGGCTCGTCGACCGCATCGGGCCGCGCCGGTCGCTGACCGCGCTGGCACTGGTCACGGCCGTGGCGCTGGCGCTGATCGCGCTCGCTCCCGGGGCCGGGCTGCTGCTGGGGGCGGTCGCCCTCGGCGGACTGCCGCAGGCGCTGGCGAACCCGGCGACCAACAAGGCGATCGTCGCGGCCGTGCCGCCCGCCCGGCGGGCGGCGGTGACGGGCTGGAAGCAGTCGGGCGTGCAGCTCGGCGCATTCGCGGCCGGGCTTCCGCTCGCCGGTCTGGCGGCCGGGCTGGGGTGGCGCGGGGCGGTCTGGGCGGCCTCGGCGTCGGCCCTCGTCGTCGCGGTGCTGGCCGCGCGGCTGCTGCCTCCGGACGCCCCCTCGCCGTCGACCACGCCCGGGAAGGGGCCGGTTGGGCTCCCTGGTGGCGCGGAGCGCGGGCATGTGAGGTGGCTGGCCGCGTTCTCGCTGTTCCTGGGCGCGGGCATCGCCTCCGTGAACACCTATCTCTCCCTGTTCGGCGACCGCAGACTCGGACTGGGGCCGACCGCCGCCGCCGCGCTCGTCGCCGTACTCGGCGTCGCGGGCATCGCGGGCCGGGTGGGCTGGTCGAAGGCGGCCCGGCCCGGGCGGGCCGAGTGGCTGCCCTCGCTGCTCGCGGGGGGCGCGGTGGGCGCCGCGCTGCTGCTGGTCGCCTCGGCGCGCGCCTCCTGGCTGGTGTGGGTGGCGGCGGTCGCGTTCGGCGTCTTCGCCGTGTCGGGCAACGCGGTCTCCATGGTGCTCGTCGTCCAGCGGGCGGCGCCGGGGCGTGCGGGGCAGGACTCCGCGCTGGTCGCCGCCGGGTTCTTCGCCGGATTCGCCGTCGGGCCGCCGCTGTTCGGGCTCCTGGCGCGTGGCGACCGGTACGCGGAGGGGTGGCTGGTGGTGGCCGCGGAGTTCGCCGTGGCGGCGGGCGTGGCCTGCGGGTGGGCGGCCCGCGACCGCCGGGCGGGGACCGGGGCGGGGCCGGCGGCGGGGGCGGGAGCGGAGCCGGGGCTCGGCAAGGGCGCGGAGCCGGGGCTCGGCAAGGGCGCGGCAGGGTGAGCGTCCCCGCGGGGCCCGGCGGTGGGGCGCCGGGGCACACGGCCTGGGCGGAGGCGGCACTGGACGCCGTGCTGGCGCGGGTCGCCGTCACCCGGGCCGAGGTCGGCGACCGCTTCCCTCTGTACGCCGACCCGGCCGACGGACGGTGGACGACCACCCGGCGCGGCTCGTGGACCGGCGGGTTCTGGGCGGGGTTGCTGTGGCTGCGGGCCAGGCGGACGGGCGCGGCCGACGACCTGGCCGCCGCCGTCGCCCGCACCCGCGCACTCGCGCCCTGGGCGGAAGCGGACACCGCGACCAGGGGCCTGATCGTCTGGTACGGGACCGCGCTCGCCAACCGGGGCACGGGGGCGGCGGAGCTGCGCGAGCGCGCGGCGCGCTCCTGCGTCGCCGCCTTCGACCCGGTGCTCGGCCTGGTCCCGTGGGGCGACGCCCTCGGGGGCGACCGGGCCCAGGCACGGACGGACGGGCTGCCCGGAATGCTGCAACTCCTCGCCTGCGCGGGGCCGGACGGGATCACGGCGGCCGTCGGGCACCTGGGCCGCCACCTCGGGCTCTGCCTGGGCGGCGGGAGCGGGGAGGGCGGCGCGGACGGGACCACGAGCCCGAGTGGCGAGGTGCGGCCGGCCTGGCGGCACGGCGGGGCGGGCCCGGACGTCCTGTGTTCGGACGCCCTGTGTCCGGGCCCGGGCCCGGATGCCGGCGACTTGGGCCCCGGCGCGGACGTCCGCTCCCGCCTGGGCTCCGGGTCCGACCCGGACGCCGGCCTCGGCCCGGGCCTGGGACCGAACGCCGACTCCGGCACGGGCTCCGGCTCCGGCTGGCAGCCGTGCGCCGAACCGGGGCCCGGCTGGAGCCGGGGCCGGGCGTGGCTGCTGCTCGCGGTCGCCGACGCGCTGCTCCACCCGGAGGCCGCGCGACGGCTGCGGCCGGGACCGGCCGCCCGCCGGATCGCGGACGGCCTCCTCACCGGACCTCTCGTGCCCCTCGCCGACACCGCGCACCCGGCGGGGCCGCTCGACACCTCGGCGGCGGCGATCACCGCGGTCGCGCTGCTCAAGCTGGCACGGGCCGAGGTGCCGGACGCGGAGCGGTACGGGGCGCGCGGCGTCGCGGTGCTGCGCCGGCTGACGACCGCGCACCTCTCGGGCGCGGGAGGTCCCGCCCCGGCCGCGCCCGTACCGCCCGCCGGTGCGGGGCCGCTTACGGCGAGGGCGGTGCCGCCGGACCCGCCGCACCCCGACGGGCGGGCCGCAGGCGGGGGCGTGGTCCCGGACGGGGGCGTGGTCCCGGCCGGGATGCTGCTGGACGGCTGCTACGACGCCGCGCGCGGGACGGCCGTACGCCATGAGCTGGTCTGGGGGGACTTCTTCCTCGCCCTCGGACTGGCCGTGCTCACGGGGTCGGTCGGGATCGACGAGGTCTGACGCCCGGCGGGGCGAAGCGCCCGAACGGGGCGCAGCCCGGCGCGGCGCGCAGACCGAGTGGGCGTTACCGGGCGCGGCGCGCAGCCTGACCCGGGGCGCGTTACCCGGCACGAGGCGCCGCCCAACGCGGGCGCAGCCCGGCGTGAGGCACAACCCGGCCCGGGGCCCAGCCCAACGCGGGCGCAGCCCGGCGCGGGGGCGCAGCCCGGCGCGGGGCCCAGCCCGAGGAGGCGTTACCCGGCCCGCGGGCCCAGCCCAACGCGGGCGCAGCCCGGCGCGGGGGCGCAGCCCGGCGCGGGGCCCAGCCCGAGGAGGCGTTACCCGGCCCGCGGGCCCAGCCCGGCCCGGGGTGCGTTACCCGGCACGAGGCGCCGCCCAACATGAGCCCAGCCCGGCCCGGGGCGCAGCCCGGCCCGGGGCGCAGCCCAGCCCGGCGCGGGCGCCCTGGCGTGCGGGGATGCCCGGCACGAGACTTTGCCCGGGCGGGGGGTCTACGCACCCGAGCCGCGCGCAACTCGCGGGGCCCCGACGAGGTCTGACGCCCGAGTGGGAGACAGTCCGGCGTGGGGCCCTCCTGGACGCGCCCGGCGCGAGACGTTGCCCGGACGACGCGACGCGCCCGAACGGGGCTCAGCCCGACCCGGGGCGCAGCCCCGCGGCTGGCGCGGCCCGGCCGCCGGGTGGTCAGCGGCCCGGGCCGGCCCCGTACCCCCGCAGCACCCGGCGGGCGACCGCCGTGACGTGGAGTTCGTCGGGGCCGTCGAGGATGCGGGCGGCGCGGGCCACGCGGAGGAGCGCGGGGAGGGCGGTGTCCGGGCCGAGGCCCGCCGCGCCATGGATCTGGACGGCCGCGTCCGTCACCTGCTGGAGCATCCGCGCAGCGGCGACCTTCGCGAGGCCGGTCTCCGTCCGCGCGTCCCGCCCGTCGGCGACCAGGGCCATCGCCTCGTGCACCAGCGGGCGGGTGGTGCGCAGCGCGAGCAGCGCCTCGAAGACGTGCTGCTGCACGAGTTGGTGATCCGCGAGCGCCCCGTGCGCACCCGCCCGGAACACCGCCCGCTCGCAGAGGAGGTCGAAGGCGCGCCCGGCCTGCCCGAGCCAGCGCAGAGCACGTAGCGTCCGGCCGAGCTGGAGCCGCTCGCCCGCCACGGCGAGCCCCTGCCCGGGCGTGCCCAGCAGATGGTCCGGCGGTACCGAGACGCCGTCCAGCTCGATCTCCCCCTGCCCCGCCGCCCCCAGTACCGGCGTCTCCCGCACGAAGCGGAAACCCGGCGCGTCGGCCGGGACCAGCAGCAGGGACAGGCCGTCGCGGTCCCCCGCCTCGCCGCTCGTGCGCGCGAGGACGGTCACGAGGTCGGCGTGCGCCGCGCCGGAGACGAACCACTTGCGGCCGGTGAGGCGCCAGGAGCCGTCCGGGGAGCGCTCGGCACGGGTGCGGGCGAGCAGGGGGTCGGTGCCGGGGCTGTCCGGCTCGGTCATCGCGTAACTGCCGGCCAGGTCCCCGGCGACCAGCCGCTTGAGGTAGCGGTCGCGGACCGCGGGCGCCGCGTGCCGGGCCAGCATCCGTGCGTCGAGGAGGGAAGCCGAGCCAAGGGCGGACGGACCGTGGTCGCTCGCGCCCTCCGCCTCCGCGATCCCCGCGTACGCGCGCAGGGTCAGTCCGCCGCCGCCCAGCTCCGCGGGGAGCGGGAGCGCCCACAGGCCCGCCGCCCTGGCCTCGCGGCGCAGCGCGGTGAGGGTGCGCCGGGCGTCCGGTCCGCCCGCGTCCAGCACCGCCTCCTGCGGGAACACCCGGGTGCGCACGAACTCCGCTACTCGCGCGCCGAGTTCGGAGCCGGGTACGGGTTGTGGCCCCCGGGCGGCGGGGGTCGCGGCGGGCGGGGGCTGCGTCATGGCTTCTCTCCGGTCTGCCGGGAACTCCCGGCCGCGGCGGTCCGACTGTCTGTTCCGTGGAACGGGTCGGGCGCGAGGCCCGCAAAGTTCCCGCCGCCGACGGGTCGTCAGCCGGGCCCGTCGAGTCGATGGCGCTGCCACCGCCGCGCCGCGAGAGGAGAGGCATGGCGTCACCAGTCACCACCAGGACGGACCGGCCGCTCGCGTCGTTCACCTTCACGCCGTCGGGGCCCGAGCCCTTCGCCCGGGTCGTCACGGGCCAACTGCGCCTGCTGGGAGCCGGCATCGCGTCAGCGCCCGACCAGGGCACGGCACGGGACCCGGCGGTGCTCGACGGGCCCGGCTTCGCACCCGTCCGCTCCCGTACCGCCTGGTCCGCGCCGGACAGCGGGATCACCGACGAGGCCACCGCGCAGGCGGCCACCGGGGTGATGGCCGTGCACGGCCGCCGCGACGGCGTGCCGTCCGCCCTGGCGGCCGACTACCTCGCCACCGCCACCGGGCTGCTCACCGTGCAGGGGCTGCTCGCCGCCCTCGTCGGGCAGGCGCGCGGGGTGGCCGCCCCGGCACGGGAGGTGACCACCCGTGCCGACCGTGCCGGGCTGCTGGCCGTCTCCCAGTACCTCGCCGCCGCCGGTGCGGAGGAGGGCGAGGCCGCCGAACTGGCCCCGGGCGGGCCGCCGTTCACCTCGGCCGACGGTGTGCTGTTCGAACTGGAGACCCTGGATCCGGGGGCGTGGGCCCGGTTCTGGCGGGCCCTCGGCGCTCCGGAGGACGCGATACGCGCGGGCTGGCGCCCCTTCCAGTTCCGCTACGCCACGGCGTGCGCGCCGCTGCCGGACGTCCTCCACCGCACCACGCGGCACCACCCCTTCGACGCGCTCGCGCGGGCCGCGGCCGAGTCGGGGGCGGATGTGTGCCGGCTGCGGACCCTGCGGGAGCGGGCCGCGGAACGCGACGCGGAGCACGGCGGGGAGCACGGCGGGGCAGAACCGTTCACCCTCACCCCGCTCACCCCGCTCACACCCCTCACACCGCCGGGCCTCGGCCGCCCCTGGTCCGGGCCCGCCCCCGGCTCGGACCGCGTACCCGGCCCCCGGACCGCGTCCGCCCCCGTCGGCCGCCCGCTGCACGGCATCACCGTGCTGGAGGCCGGCCGCCGTATCCAGGCCCCGCTCGCGGCCCACCTCCTCGGCCTGCTCGGCGCCGAGATCGTGCGCGTCGAGCCGCCGGGCGGCGACCCGCTGCGCGGTATGCCGCCCGCCTGCTCGGGCGTCTCCGCGCGCTGGCTCGCCCTCAACCGCGGCAAGAGCGCCGTCGAGATCGACATCAAGTCCCCAGCCGGTCGGGACAGCTTGCGGGAACTGGTCGCCGGGGCGGACGTGTTCCTGCACAACTGGGCGCCCGGCACCCCGGCCCGCCTCGGCCTCGACGCGGCCGACCTCGCCGCCGTCAACCCCGCCCTGGTGTACGCGTACACGGGCGGATGGGCGGACCGGATCGACGCGGCCCCGCTGGGCACCGACTTCATGGTCCAGGCCCGCACCGGCGTCGGCGAGGCGGTCCGCCCCGATGGCACGCCGCCCGCCCCCAGTCTGATGACGCTCCTCGATGTGCTGGGCGGCCTGCTGGGCGCGGAGGCGGTCCTCGCGGGCCTGCTGCTGCGCGAGCGCTCCGGGCGCGACGCGGACGGCGGGGACTGCGGGGACGTAGGGGACGGCGGGTACGGCACCCGCCCCGGAGGCCCCGGCCACGACGGCACCCGCCCCGCCCGCACCGCCGTCCGCGTCGAGTCCTCCCTCCTCGGCGCCGCCGACCTGCTGACCGGCCCCGCGCTGCGGCGCGCCGCCCGTGGGGAGAACCCCCGCCGGCCGGAAGGCTTCCGCCGCCCCCTGCCGACGGCGGACGGCTGGCTCGCACCGGACGACGCCTGCGCCCGCGCGGCCGCCGCGTTCGACCTCACCGCCCTCCCCACCGACGAGGCGCTGGCACGGCTGCGCGACCTCGGACTCGCGGCGACCCCGGTCACCACCGACCTGGCCGCCCTGCACGACGACCCGCGCTTCGCCGGCTCGATCAGCCGCGACGCGCACGGTGCCCCCGCCGTTCCCGACCCCTGGAGCTTCCTGTGACCGTTGCCCTGCACGATCTGCTGCCCGCCGGACTCCGCCGTGCCTGGGCCACCGACGGGACCTGTCCGGACCTCGACCTCTACAGCCTCTACCGTGCCCGGCAGGTCGCCGACCCGCACCGGACGGCGGTCCTGGATGCCAAGGGGAAGCTCTGCTACACGGCCCTGGACCGCAAGGTCCGATGTCTGGCCGCCGGGCTCAGAGACCTCGGCATCGGGCCCGGCGACGTCGTCGGCGTACAGCTGCCCGACAACCGCCAGGCCGTCATGACCGACCTGGCCCTCGCCGCGCTGGGGGCGGTGGCCCTGCCGTTCCCGGTCGGGCGGAGCGCGCTGGAGGCGGAGTGCCTGCTGCGGCGGGCGGAGGCGGTCGCCGTCGTGGCCCCGGTCGAGCACCGGGGCGCGCACCCGGCGGCCGCGCTGCGGGCGCTCGCCCCGGCACTGCCCGCGTTGCGGCAGGTGATCGCCGCCGGGCCGGGCGACGCACCCGAAGGAACGATTCCGCTGTCACGGCTGACCCGTACCGACGCCGCCGGCTTCGTGCCCGCGCGCCCGGACCCGGACTCCGCCGCCCGCATCCTGGTCTCCTCCGGCTCCGAGGCCGAGCCCAAGATGGTCGCGTACTCCCACAACGCTCTGGCCGGCGGCCGGGGCAACTTCCTCGCCTCCCTCATACCGGACGGCACCCCGCCGCGCTGCCTCTTCCTGGTGCCCCTGGCCTCCGCCTTCGGCTCCAACGGCACGGCGGTCGCACTGGCCCGGCACGGCGGCACCCTCGTCCTGCTCGACCGCTTCACCCCGGAGGCCGCCCTCGCGGCGATCCGGGAGCACCGGCCGACGCATGTCCTCGGCGTCCCGACCATGATCCGCATGATGCTCGACCACCTCGACCACCCGGACCACCCGGACGCGACGGTCGCCACGGACACGATCGACGCCGTGGACGCCACGGACGACGCCGGCGGCACGGCGGACCCGGGCGGCTCCGCGCCGGACCGGCTCCCCTCCCCCACCGCGCTCGTCCTCGGCGGCGCCCCCCTCGACGCGGACACCGCGCGGGCCGCCGCCGAGGCGTTCGGCTGCCCGGTCGTCAACCTGTACGGGTCCGCCGACGGCGTCAACTGCCATACCGGGCTGGACCACCGCACCCCGCCGACCGACGCCTCCGGGGTCGTCGCCGGCCGCCCCGACCCGCGTGTGGCGGACATCCGGATCACCGACCCGGCCACGCACGAGGCCCTGCCCGACGGCCGGGTCGGCGAGATCACCGCCCGGGGGCCGATGACCCCGCTCTGCTACGTCGGCGCGCCCGAACTCGACGCCCGCTACCGCACCCCCGACGGCTGGGTGCGCACCGGCGACCTCGGCTATCTCGACGAGGACCGGGTCCTGCACGTGGTCGGCCGGCTGAAGGACGTCGTCATACGCGGCGGCGCGAACATCAGCCCCGCCGAGGTGGAACGGGAACTGCGCACCCACCCGGGCGTGCGGGACGTGGTGTGCGTCGGCGTGCCGGACCCGCTGATGGGGGAACGCCTCGCCGCCTGCGTCGTACCACGCGGTTCCGGGACCGGTGACGGCGAGGACGCGCCGACGCCGGCCGCCCTGACCGCCCACCTGGACGGCCGGGGCCTGGAGCGCCGCAAGCACCCCGAACGCCTGCTCCTGGTGGCCGAGATCCCCCTGACCCCGGCGGGCAAACCCGACCGCGCGGCGCTGCGGGAACAGCTGGCGGCGGAGCCGGCGGACGACCGGGGCGACGGGACCGCCGGGTCCCGGCCGCCCCTCGCCCACGCGGGCTGAGCGGCCCGCACTCCGCCTGCGCGCGCCGGCACACCCGCCCCGCCGGCGCGCGCACCGGACACCACCTGCCCGTCCGCCGCGCCGGGCACCACGCACCCCGCCCGGCGCGCGCGCCGGGCACCACGCACCCCGGGCCCGGACCGCGCACGCGGTCCGGGCCCGGGGCGTACCGCGCGTCCTACGACGCCATGCCCTTCTTCAGCGCGTCCGCCGCGTTCCGGTACACGGCGAGCAGATCCAGGTCGTCGCCCGGGTAGTTGACGATCGGCACCTGCTTCGCGCCGGAGCCGGGGAGCACGGTCCCGGTCGACATGTGGGCGTTGTCGAGGACCAGGGCGGGCTTCTTCGCCGAGAGGTCCTTGAGCTGGCCGGGGGTGACCGCCTCCGGTCCGAAGGTGCCGACCGTCGTGGCCCCCGCCATCCGGGCGGCCCAGGCGGTGAAGACCTGGCTGACCACGTTCGGGCTCTTCCCCTCGGGCCAGGCGGACTTCAGCTCCTTGCCCAGCGTCGCGTACTCGGCGTCGAAGGTCTTCTGCCAGTCCGCCGCCGCGCCACCGGTGCCGAACTTCTCGGCCAGGCGCGCGACTTCGGCCTTCACCTTCGCCGGGTCGTTGTCGAGGGCCACCTCGACAAGCTCCCCCTTGGACCCCGCCGCCTCCTTGATCTTCTCCGCGTAGGGCTCGAAGGGCGCGTAGAGCACGAAGTCGGCCTGGGCGACGGCGGCCAGGTCGGAGGGCTTGGGGTCGTAGTCCGGGGCGTGGTGCACCGACTGCGGGACGATCACATCGATGTCCTTCGCCCCGGCCGCCTTGGCGAAGGCGCCCTCCCAGGTGGTGGTGACCACCACCTTCGGGCCGTCGGCGGCCGCCTTGTCCTGCGGCTTCGCGGCCGGGGAGTCGTCGGCGGCGCAGCCGGTGACCAGGGTGAGGGCGAGGCCGCAGCTCAGTGCGAGGAGGGCAGGGACGGCAGGGATGCGGACGCGGGTGCGCGCCATGAGCGGTTTCTCCGTTCGGGTACGAGATGGACCCCGAGGACGACGGCCCCCGCGGTCAGGACGAGGACCGGGCCGGGCGGCCAGTCCAGCCAGAGGGCCACCAGGAACCCCGTCAGGTTGACGGCGACGCCGATCGTCACCGCCCACAGAGTGATCGAGGTGAGCGAGGTGCCCAGCCGCCGGGCCGCGAGGGCGGGCAGCAGGGTGAGCGCGTCGACCAGCAGGGCACCGGTGAGCTTGATGGCCCCGGCGACGGAGACCGCCACCAGGACCAGCAGCACCAGGGTCAGGGCCCGGACCGGGACGCCCGAGCACTGGGCGAGTTCCCGGTCGTGGAGGAGGAGGGCGAGGTCGCGCCGGCGCCACCAGAAGAGGCCGGGCGCCACGACGGCGAGAACGCCGAGGACCACGAGGTCGGCGGTGCCGACGGACAGGATGGACCCCCACAGCAGCGCGAACGCGCCCGAGGCGTTGACCCCGGAGACGGCGAGGACCAGCAGGGCCGCCGCGATCGCGAGGCTCATCAGCAGGCCCATCGCGCCCGACAGACCGCTCGGGGTCCTGGCGAGCGGTGCGACACCCGCCCCCGCCAGCGCGCAGGCCACCAGGGCGCAGACCAGCGGATCGAGCCCGGTCAGCAGCCCGACCGCCACCCCGAGCAGGGCCACGTGCATCATCGCGAAGCGCACCGGCATGATGTCGAGGCCGACGATCACCACGCCGACGACCGGCAGTCCGACGGCCGCGAGCAGCAGGGCGAATCCGGCCCGCTGGACGGGTACGAGTTCGAGGAGGGCCCCGAGTTCGGCCGGGCTGTTCACCGGACCACCTCCCGCAGCCGTCCGGCGGCCATCTCCAGGACCCGGTCGCAGTGTTCGGCGAGGGCCCGGTCGTGGGTGACGACCACCAGCGTCACGGGCAGGCCGGTGAGTACGTCGGCCGCCTCGTCCTGGCCCGCGAAGTCCAGCGCGGCGGTGGGTTCGTCGGCGAGCAGCACCTGGGCGCCGGCGGCGACGCAGCCGAGCGCCCGGGCGAGGTACATACGCTGCAACTGGCCGCCGGAGAGCGTGTCCAGGGGGCGATCGAGCACCCCGCCGACACCGAGGCGCCCGGCGGCCCGGGCGGCCTCCTCCCGGTGGCCGCCGCTGGCCAGCAACTCGCCGCCCAGCAGGGGGAAGCGGCCGGTGGCGGGCTTCTGGGGGACCCAGGCGCAGTCCCGTCGCCGCCGCGCCCACTCGGCGCCGGACCGGGCGTCCCGGCCGCCGACCAGGACCGTTCCGCTCACCTGCCGGTGCAGGCCGAGCACGGCCCGCAGCAAGGTGCTCTTCCCCGACCCGTTGGTTCCGGTCAGGGCGACGCGCTCACCGGCGGCGATCTCCAGATCGACCCCGTCCACGGCCACCACCCGCCCGTGCCGGCAGGTCACCCCCCGCAGCCGCACATCGAGCCCGCCCATCGCTCCCACCCCTCCCCGGCGCCGGACGGCACCGGGCCGCCCGCTCACGGGGCAGTAGTCGGACGCGCCGGTCCGGAAGTTCCCGCGCGCCGGGAGAGTTTCCCGTTGGCCGCCCGTGCGGGCCGCTCACCAGGTAGTCGTGGGCGGCCCCCGTCCGGTGCCCGTGGAGTGGCGGGTTCCGGGGGCATCGGGGGCACGGCCGGGCCGGGGTGTGCATCCGGTCGCGGGCGTGCGCCCGCTTGACGGGGGCGCGGGACGGGCAGGGTCCTGGCGTCCGGACATGTCGGACGCGAGGTCCGGAGCCGGAAGCCCCAGCGAGAGGTGAGCGTGATGACCGACGTGCGAGACCTGGAACCCGTAGCGACGTTCTGCGGCAACTGCGACTGCGGCTGCCCGCAGTTGTTCGTCGACGAGAGCGCTCCGGCCGAGCGCCGGGTCGTGATCACGGACGACTTCGGCCAGCAGGTGCGGATGAGCGCCGACCAGTTCGCGTCCCTGGTCGCCGAGGCAAAGGCGGGCGCCCTGGACGCGATCGCCTGACCGGCGGGCGGGCGAGCCCGGGGCCGAACGGGTCACCGGGTGCTACGGGGGCGGGCTACGGGGCGGCGGCCGGGACCGGTCGCCGCCCCGGCCCGTCGTAGGAGGCCAGTGGCCTGACGAGGACGTTGCGGGCGAGCTGTTCGGTGATGTGGGCGGACCAGCCCCCGATGCGGCTCATCACGACGACCGGGGTGAAGAGCGGGATGTCGAAGCCCATCAGGTGGTACGCCGGCCCGGCCGGGTAGCCGGCGCGGGGTGCCGTTCTCCTTCCTGCGGGTCGACCGGGCCGGGAACACCTCCAAGCGCCGGTCCGCGACCGGCTTCCACTTCTCCCGCCTCGGCGGGACCTGCCCGCTGCGGACGGTGTACGCGGCGTTCTCCGCCGCCGGCCGGACCCTGACCCAGGTCGCCGAGATGCCTGACGGGAAGCGCTACTTCTGGGTCGCGCGCACGGTGAGCCGGGGCGGGCACGGGCACCGGGCCCCGCGCGCCGAGTTCGCCGTCGCCCTCGGCTGCGAACTCCGCCACGCCCACCGGCTGGTGCACGCCGAGGGCGTCGCCCTGGACGACCCCGGGCGGCGACCCCGACCGGCCCGGGCTGCCGTATCTGCGAACGCCGCAACTGCGCCCAGCGCGCCCGGCCCCCGGCCGGCGGTCTCCTCGCCGTCGACGCGGACCGGCGCACCCTTGTGCCGTATCCGGTGGTCACGGAGGGCTGAACGGCCGTGCGGCGCCCCGGAGGCCGGCAGCCCGGGAATTTCTTCGTCCCGGGACCAATCCGGGGCGGCCGGTGCGCCGAATAGAGGGCGTGACGATCAACGCGAGGTTCCCGCAGCGGCACCGGCCGAGTCGCGCCGGTGCGGCCGGTGCCGCGCGAAGACCGTGACCTGACGACCCCCTCGGCACGCCCCGGCCGGACGCCGACCGGGCCCCCGCGCCCCGCGCCTCCCCCGGACGTACCGCACCCTCCACCCGTCACTCAACGCAGTCGACCGACCACTCAGGAGTCACCATGAACGCCCTCCGCTTCCGCCGCGCCGCCGTCGCCGTGACCGCCGCCGCGGTCCTGCCCCTCGCCCTGACGGCCTGCGGCGGGGACGACAGCTCCTCCGACGCGGCCGCGGACAAGAGCACCAGCGCCCCGGCCGAGAACAAGGCGAGCCCCACCGCCGACGCCTCCGCCCCCATGGAGGGCCCCTTCGGCCCGGCGTGCGCGTCCGTGCCCGAGGACGGCGCGGGCTCCTTCGACGGCATGGCCCAGGACCCCGTCGCCACCGCCGCGTCCAACAACCCGGCGCTGTCCACCCTGGTCACCGCGGTCAAGAAGGCGGGCCTGGTCGACACCCTCAACAACGCCCAGAACATCACCGTGTTCGCGCCGACCAACGACGCCTTCGCCAAGATCCCGAAGGCCGACCTGGACAAGGTCCTCGCCGACAAGGAGATGCTGACCAACATCCTCACCTACCACGTGGTCGGCGAGAAGCTCACCCCGCAGCAGCTGGAGAACGGCACCTACGAGACCCTCCAGAAGTCGACCCTCACCACCGCGGGCTCCGGCGAGGACTACACCGTCAACGACTCCTCCAAGGTCGTCTGCGGCAACGTCCCCACCGCCAACGCCACGGTCTACATCGTCGACACGGTCCTGATGCCCAAGTCCTGACCGCAGGAAGGTCCCCGGCCGCCCCGCCCCCCGTCACCGGCTCCGGTCGTCGGCGGGACGCGGGCGGCCGGTGCCGTGAGCGACCCGAGCGGGCTCACCAAGTGGCACCCCGGCTGAAGGAACTTTGCGAGCTGCAGGGCAGGCTGCGCTCCCATGTGATCGCGCTGGGCCGGATCACCCGCATCCCGGACCCCGCCGGCCACCTCCGCGGCGCGGCCGAGGCCGCGATGCCGGGGAACGGGGCACCGGCGAACGGGGCACCGGCGGCCGGGACACCGGCCACCGCGGGCGGCCCGGCCGCGAGCCCGGCCGTGCCGCCCCAGCAGCCGCCGCCGGCCACCACGTCCCCCTGAGCGCCCGGGCCTCGCCCCCGCCGGACTCCCCCTACGCCGCCCGGTCCAGCCCCATCAGGCGGGCCAGGAGGTCGTCCAGGCTGATCAGGCCCGTCAGGCGGCCCGTGTCGTCGCGGAGGACGGCCAGCGAGGCGCGGTTGCGGCGGAGTTGTCCGACCGCGTGGATCACGCTGTCCGTGGTGCGCAGTTCCGGCACCGGGCGGGCCAGACGGCGGGCGTCGAGGGTGCGGCCGCGGGTGCGGGCGACGAGGGCGTCCCGGGCGTGGACCGAGCCCACGACCGTGTCGCCGTCGCGGACCAGCAGCCGGGAGCGGTCCGCGCCCGTCGCCACCGCGAGGACGGTGTCCAGGTCCGCGTCCGCCGGGACCGTGACGATCTCCGCCGCCGGGGTCTGGAGCTCCGCGACCGGGGTCTGCGGCTCGGTGAGGGAGCGGGTGATCAGCTCCGAGTCGGTCTTGTTGATCAGCCCCAACCGCTCCGACTCCACGACCAGATGGGTCAGCTGCTCGCGGTTGTGGACCGCGGCCAGCTCGTCCCGGGGCTGCACCCGGCAGAGCCGCACCAGCGCGTTGCTCACCTTGTTGAGCAGGGTGATCAGCGGCCGCACCACCCGCACCACGGCCCGGAACGCGGGGGTCAGCAGCATCGCCGAGCGCTCGGGGTGGGCGATCGCCCAGGACTTGGGCGCCATCTCGCCGACGACCATGTGCAGGAAGACGACGACCACCATGGCGAGGGCGAAGGCGATGCCGTAGCTCAGCCCGCTCGGCAGGCCGAGCTTCTCCAGCAGCGGGTCGATCTCGTGGGAGATGGCCGGCTTGGAGATGGAGCCCAGGCCCAGTGTGCAGACGGTGATGCCGAGCTGCGCGCCCGCCAGCATCAGGGACAGCTCGCGCATACCGGCGAGCGCCGCCTTGGCACCGCGCTGACCGTCGGCAGCGGCCTTCTCCATGCGGTGGCGCTTGGCGGCGACCAGGGCGAACTCGGCCGCGACGAAGAACCCGCTGCCGATCAGCAGCAGGACGGTGACGAAGAGGGCTGCCGGGAAACTCATGACTGCGCCTCCTCGGCGCCGGCGTGCGGTACGGGCGCGGTGCGCTCGATGCGCACCCGCTCGGGAACATGGCGGTCCAGGGTGAGGACCCGGATGTCGACACCGTCCACGGTGAGGCGGTCGCCGATGGCCGGGAAGCGGCCGAGCCGGTCGATGACCAGGCCGGCCACGGTGTCGTAGTCCTCCTCCTCGGGCAGGTCGATGCCCGTGGCGGCGCCGACCTCGTCCAGCCGGCGCCCGGCGTCCACCAGCCAGCCGTCCCCGTCCGGGACGGCCAGTTCGACGACGGTGTCGCTCTCGTCGGCGATGTCCCCGACGAGTTCCTCCGCGATGTCCTCGTAGGTGACGATGCCCGCGACCCCGCCGTGCTCGTCGAGGACGACGGCGAACTCGTCGTCGCGCTCCCGCATCTGGGCCACGGCGTCCGGCAGCGGCAGGGTCTCGGGCAGCAGCAGCGGACGGCGTGCGGCACGGCCCGCGGTGACGTGGTCCAGCCGGTCGGCGGGCAGCTGCATGAGGTCGCGGACCCCGACCACACCGGCGACGTCGTCGGGGTGGTCGCCGAAGACCGGGTAGGTGGAGTGGCCGTGCCGGGCGATCAGGTCGACCGCGGCGGCGGCCGTCGCGTCCCGGTGGACGAACACGGCGTCGGCCCGGGGGACCATCACCTCGCCGAGGGTGCGCTCGGAGAACTCCACCGCGTGGTCGAGGAGTTCGGCCGTGTCGGGCGGGAGGTGGCCCTGCTCGCGGGACTCGCCGATCAGATGGCTGAGCTCCTCCAGGGTGGCGCCGTGGTGCAGTTCCTCCACGGGCTCGATGCCGACCCGGCGCAGCAGCCGGTTGGCCGCCCCGTCGAAGACGTGCACCACCGGCCCGACGACCTTGAGGTAGACCAGGGTGGACGCGGCCAGGCTCTTGGCCAGCCGCTCGGGGACGGCGAGGGCGAGGTTCTTGGGCGCCAGTTCGCCGAGCACCATCTGGATGACGGTGGCGAGGACGAAGGCGAGCACGACGGAGACCGCCACGACGGCTCCCCCGGGCAGGCCGATGCCCTCCAGCACGGGCCGCAGCAGCGCGGAGACCGAGGGCTCGGCGAGGAAGCCGACCACCAGTCCGGTGACGGTGATGCCCAGCTGGGCGCCGGAGAGCATGAACGACAGGCGCTCCAGCACCTTCAGGGCGCGGGCGGCCCGCTTGTCGCCGGCCTCGGCCTCCCGGGCGAGGGCGAGGCGGTCGGCGGCCACGTACGCGAACTCCTGCGCGACGAAGTAGCCGGTGCCGGCGGTCAGCACGAGGACGGCCAGCAGGCCGAGAACGGCGGTCACCGGCGCCCCTCGGGGAGGTGCGGGCGGTGCGGCTGGTGCGGCTGGTGCGGGCGGTGCGCGCGGCGGGCCCGCGGGCGCGGGTCCGTCACTCTGGCGGACAAGGGGTGCTCCTTCGGGAGGCGTGGTGGCGTGGTGCGGAAGGGGAGGGGGAGGGGGAGGAGAGGCGGAGGTGCCTGCTCACCGGGCGGCGCGGCCGGGCCGGCGCGACCGCCGGGCGGCGGCCGCCCGGCGGTCGGGGATCACCGCGCGCCGGCCGCGGGGCCGACGAGTTCGCCGAGGACGTCCTCCATGGTCACGTAGCCGATGACGGTGCCGCTCGCCCCGGTGACGGCGGCCAGGTGGCTGCCGTCCGTGCGGAGAGCGGTGAGGGTGTCGTCGAGCGGCGTGTCTATCCGGACGCGGGTGACCGGGTGCAGCGCGGTCCGCGGGAACGGCCGGTCGCGGTCGGTGACCCCGAGGGTGTCCTTGATGTGCAGGTAGCCGAGGACCGTGCCGCTCGGGCCGATGACCGGGAAGCGGGAGAACTTGGCCGCGGCCGCGGCCCGCTCCAGTCCGGCGGGGGTGACCGTGTGGTCCACGGTGTGCATCCGGGCCGCGGGCACCAGGATCTCGCCGACCGGGCGGGTGCCCAGCTCCAGGGCGTCGCGCAGCCGCTCCCCGTCGGCGGGGGTGAGCAGTCCGGCCTCGCTGGAGTCGTCGACCATCCGGGCGAGCTCGTCGTCGGTGAAGACCGACTCCACCTCGTTCTTGGGCTCCACCTTCAGCAGGCGGAGCAGCAGGTTGGCGAAGGCGTTGATGGAGAAGATCACCGGCCGCAGCGCGCGGGTCACCGCGACCAGGGCCGGGCCGAGTGCCAGCGCGGTCTGCGCGGGCGCGGCGAGGGCGATGTTCTTGGGCACCATCTCGCCGATCAGCATGTGCGCGTAGGTGGCCGCGGTCAGCGCGATGGCGAAGGCGATCGGGTGGACCAGGAAGCCGGGCATGTGGACGGCCTCGAAGACCGGTTCCAGCAGGTGCGCGATGGCCGGTTCGGCGACCGCGCCGAGGACCAGGGAGGACACCGTGATGCCGAGCTGGGCGGTGGCCATCAGCTGGGAGAGGTGCTCCAGCCCCCACAGGGTGCTGCGGGCGCGCTTGTTCCCCTGCCGGGCCGCCGGTTCGATCTGGCTGCGGCGGACCGAGATCAGGGCGAACTCGGCGCCGACGAAGAAGGCGTTGGTCAGCAGCGTCACGCCGCCGATGATCAGTTGGAGCGTGGTCACCGGGCTTCCTCCAGGTCCTGCTGGATCAGCCGGGCGGGCCGGCTGATGAGCACCCGGTCGGCGCGGTGGTGCTCGACGTCGAGGACGTCGAGGCGCCAGCCGGCCACCTCGACACAGTCCCCTTCGACGGGGATGCGGGCCAGGGTGGTGGCGATCAGGCCGGCCACTGTCTCGTAGGGGCCGTCCGGCGCGACGAGTCCTATGCCGAGGAGCTGGTCGATACGGACGCCGCCGCCCGCCTCCCACGCGGTGCGGCCGTCGTCGGCGGACGGCGCGGGCAGCAGGTCGGGGATCTCCAGCGGGTCGTGCTCGTCGCGGACCTCGCCGACGACCTCCTCGACGATGTCCTCCACGGTGGCGACCCCGGCGGTGCCGCCGTACTCGTCGATGACCACGGCCATGGTGTGCTCGGCGCGCATGCGCTCCAGCAGCCGGTCGGCGGGGAGGCTGTCCGGGACCACCAGGGGGGCGGTGGCGAGGGAGAGCACGGGGGTGCCGGGCCGCCGCTCGGGGGCGAGGGCCAGCACGTCCCGGATGTGGACCGTGCCGACGACCTCGTCCAGGGTGTCTCGGTAGACGGGGAAGCGGGAGAGCCCGGTGGCGAGGGTGAGGTTCGCCGCGTCGGCGGCCGTGGCGTGCGCCTCCAGCGCGACGACGTCCACGCGCGGGGTCATCACGTTCTCGGCGGTCAGCTCGGAGAGGTGGAGGCTCTTCACGAACAGCTCGGCCGAGTCCTGCTCGATCGCGCCCTCGCGGGCGGAGTGCTCGGCGAGGGCGACCAGCTCCTCCGGGGTGCGGGCCGAGGCCAGCTCCTCGGCCGGCTCCAGGCCGAACCGCCGGACGAAACGGTTCGCGGTGCTGTTGAGGTGGCGGATGAACGGGCCGAAGGCCCCGGTGAACGCCCGCTGGGGGGTTGCGACCACCTTGGCGACGGCGAGCGGACGGGAGATGGCCCAGTTCTTGGGGACCAGTTCGCCGATCACCATGAGGACCACGGTGGAGAGGACCACACCGAGCACGGTGGCCACGCCGGACGCGGCCCCGCCGAGTCCGAGGGCGCGCAGCGGCCCGCGCAGCAGGGCGGCGATGGAGGGTTCCGCGAGCATGCCGATGACCAGCGAGGTCACGGTGATGCCGAGCTGGGCGCCGGAGAGCTGGAAGGTCAGCCGGCGTACGGCGGCGAGGGCGCTCTCGGCGCCGCGTTCACCGGAGGCGGCGGCGCGTTCCAGCTCGCCGCGCTCGACGGTGGTCAGCGAGAACTCGGCGGCCACGAACACCGCGCAGGCGAGCGTGAGCGCCAGGGCCAGCAGGAGCAGCAGGATCTCTGTCACCGTGCCACCCCCGCTCCTTCACGCCGGTGGCGTCTGCGGGTGGTGGCACGGCCGGTACTGGGAGGTTCACCCATCGGGGGTCCGTCGCTCCTTCTCTTCAGGGAGATGGCGAAGCGCCGCGGGCGCGGGCTTCTACAGTCACTGTAAAGGAATGGCAAACGGATCCGGGGGGTGTGCTTGCCCACGATCGGCGGCACGCGGTGCCCGGAGGCGGACCGGGATGGTCGATTTCCGGACTCTTCTGGAAATGGCTGGTAATCACCTTCGGTGAAGACCCCCTCACCCTATCCTTCTACATGCATGTAGAAGCTGCCGCGCACCCGCCCGTCCCGGGGGTGCGGGCACACCAGGATTCCGACTCCCGCAGGAGGACGCCGTGACGGCGATCGATCTGGGCAAGGTGCTGGACAAGGCATGGGCGGACAAGCCGCTCGCCGAGGTGCTGGCGGCCCCCGTGGCCGCCCTGAAGGGCGTGTCCGACCGCGACGGCGAACTGCTCGCGGAGGCGTTCGGCGTGAAGACGGTCGCCGATCTGGCCGAGCTGAAGTACGTCCGCTGGGCCCAGGCCCTCGCCGCCCTGGAAGCCGCCAAGTAGGACCCGGACGCCCCCCACAGGGGCGTCCGGCCGCTCAAATCGCAAGGATCACGAAGGAGAGAACGCCACGATGGTGTTCACACGCCTGCTCGGCGCGCTCGGCGTCGGCGGCCCCGAGGTCGACACGGTCCTGACCCCCGGCGCGGTGCAGCCCGGCGGGGACCTCACCGGCGAGGTACGCCTCAGAGGCGGCGGCGCCGACGTCGAGATCGAGCACATCACGCTCGAACTGGTCGCCCGCGTGGAGGCGGAGACCGAGCACGGGGAGCAGGACGGCACGGTCCCGTTCGAGCGCTTCACGGTCGGGGGCGGGTTCCGCCTCGGCGCCAAGGAGGAGCGCGCGGTGCCGTTCACGGTCGCGCTGCCGTGGGAGACGCCGGTCAGCGAGCTGCACGGCCAGCCCCTCGGCATCGTCCTCGGCGTCCGCACCGAACTCGGCATCGCCGGGGCCCGGGACAAGGGGGACCTGGACGCCCTCGCCGTGCGGCCGCTGCCGGTCCAGGAAGCGGTCCTGGAGGCGTTCGGCCGCTCGGGCTTCGGCTTCCGCTCGGCGGACCTGGAGTACGGCCGGATCGGCGGCACCGGGCAGCAGCTCCCCTTCTACCAGGAGATCGAGCTGACGCCCTCACCGCGGTACGCCCACGCGGTGAACGAGATCGAGGTGACCTTCCTCGCCACCCCGGGCGCCGTCGAGGTCGTCCTGGAGGCCGACAAGCGCGGTGGCCTCCTGACGGAGGGCCATGACACGGTGACCCGCTTCACGGTGAGCCAGTACGGCACCGAGCACACCGACTGGGACGCCGAGGTCGACGGCTGGGTCCGCCGGCTGGTCGAGCACCGCGCCGCGTACGGGACGCACGCGCCGTACGGGGCCGGGGCCCACGCCCCCCACGACCACGCGCACCACGACCACCACGGGCACGGGCACCGGTCCGGCCCCGGGATGGGGACCGCGGTCGCCGCCGGGGCCGCGGGCCTCGCGGTCGGCGTCGCGGGCGGACTGGTCGCGGCCGAAGTCGTCGACGAGGTGGGCGACTTCTTCGAGGGCGACGAGGGCGACGAGGAGGGCGAGGAGGGCTGACGGGGGCGAGGAGGACCGAGGCGCCCGCACCTCGCCCGCCCCCTCCTGATAACTTCTACAGTGCTGTAGAAGAAACCCCGTCCGTGCCGCTCTCCCCCGGGCGGCACGGACGGCCCCCGACACGACGGAGACTCCTCATGGCCCTGTGGGACCGCATCAAGGAATCCGCATCGACGATGCAGACCCAGCTCGTGGCGAAGAAGAACGACCTGAAGAGCGGCGCCTTCCGCGACGCGTCCATGGCGATGTGCGCCCTGGTGGCCGCGGCCGACGGCACGGTCGACCCCTCGGAGCGGCGCCGGGTGGCCCAGTTGATCGCCACCAACGAGGTTCTGCAGAACTTCCCCGCCGACGACCTCCAGCGGCGCTTCGACGCCAACCTGGACAAGCTGGTGGCCGACTTCGACTTCGGCAAGGTCGGCGTGATGCAGGAGATCGCCAAGGCGAAGAAGAAGCCCGCCGAGGCGCGGGCCGTGGTCCAGATCGGCATCGTCATCGGCGGCGCGGACGGCGACTTCGACAAGACCGAGCAGGCGGTCGTACGCGAGGCGTGCTACGCGCTCGACCTGCCGCCGCACGAGTTCGACCTCTGACCGCCCCGGGCGGTCCGCCGGGCCTCCGGGCCGGGCCCGTGCCAGGAGCCCTGGGGCCGGTCCCGGGTCCGGCCCGGAAGGGGCGGCCCGGAGGACGCGGCCTCGGAGCGGACAGTGGCTGACGCGGCCTCGAAGCTGGCAGCAGCAGACGCGGCCTCGGCGGGCAGGCCCCCGGGGCGGGCGGGACCCGGCCGGACGGGCCCCGGTCACGGTCCCGGAGTGAGCCCGTCCGACGCGGGGGCCGCCCTGGCGGCAGCCCGTCAGAGCGGGGTCGCCGCCCGGAGGATGAAGTACAGCGTGACGGCGGAGTTGGCCGACGAGGCCGCCGAGATCGTCGCCCCGGCCGCCGCACCCCACACCGCGAGCCCCACCGTGGTGGAGAGCGGCGGCCACACCCGTACCGCCGGTGGCGGCCCGAGCAGGGCCGCCACCCGGCGGGGCACCGGCCCCGCCGCCGCGAACCCGGCGAGCGTCGCGACGGGCGCGCCCCGCGAGACCAGCCCCGCCTTGCCGATCGCCCGGGCCACCGCCCGGCGGCTGCCGACGGCCGCCGCGGCCTCCTCGTCGGCCCACCGCTCCGCGGTGTAGGCGACCGCCGTACGCAGCGGCCGCAGAAAGGGATTGGCACGGGCGGCGAGCTGCACGGTCAGCAGGAAGCGGTGGTGACGCCCCGCCAGATGCGCCCGCTCGTGGGCGAACAGCGCCCGCCGCTCCGGCCCGTCCAGCGCGGCCAGCATCCCGCTGGTGACCACCACCCGCCCGCCGCGCGGTCCGCCGGGCAGCGCGTACGCGTACGGCGTGCGGTCCGGCAGCACCGCCACCGGCCTCGGCGGCAGCCCGGCCAGCGCCCGCGCGGCGCGGCGGCGCACCCGCCCATGCCGCCGGGCCACCTGGGCGCAGGACAGCAGCACGCCCGCCAGCGCGGGTATGGCGGCCTTGCCCGCGACCTCGTCGTACGGGAGCGCCGCGCGCACCTCGGGGTCGGACCAGCCGTCGGGAAGCGGGTTGCCGGGGAGTTGCGCGGTGCCCACGACGACCAGCAGGGCCAGGCAGAGAGTGCTGCACAGTGCGAGGACGCCGGCCACGGCGGCCAGCAGCCGGGTCGCCGTCCGCGGGTGCAGGTGCTGCTCGGCGAGACGGGCGACCGGCCAGGCGGTGAGCGGCAGGACGAGCGGCAGGAAGACGAAGACCCCCATGAGGTCAGTCTTCCCTGTCGTCCGCCGCGTGGGCCAGCAGTTCCCGGAGCAACTGCTCGTCGCCGGGCGGCAGGGCGGTCACGAAGCTGGCGAGCACCGCTTCGCGGTCCGTCTCCGCGTCGAGCATCCGGTGCATCCGCAGGGCGGCCAGCCCGGCCTCGTCGGCGGTCGGCGTCCACTGGAAGGAGCGCCCGGCCCGCTCGCGGGTGACCGCCCCCTTGGCGTGCAGCCGGGTCAGGATCGTGATGACGGTGGTGTACGCGAGGCCGCCACCGAGGCG
Organism: Streptomyces sp. CNT372; assembly: GCF_000377145.1. Taxonomy (NCBI): domain Bacteria; kingdom Bacillati; phylum Actinomycetota; class Actinomycetes; order Kitasatosporales; family Streptomycetaceae; genus Streptomyces; species Streptomyces sp. CNT372. Next base: position 268,619 of record NZ_KB897777.1, read on the forward strand.
CTCCTGCACCCACGCGGCGTTGACCGGGCCCGGGGCGCGGCGCAGGGCGGCGAGCACCTGCCCCTCCAGCTCCCCCTGACCCCGGCGCCGGGGCTGCGGGGAGGCTCCACCCTGGTTCTGGCCCGTCATGCCGTATCCCTCCGTCCGTGCGCCCGCCGTGCCGGTGACCGCCGCCCCTGCGCCCTCGCGCCCAGACGCCGGAACGGTCCATCGTACGCAGGGGCCGGTACCGGAGCGGTCTTCCCGATGACCCCACCGGCCTTCTACAGTGATGTAGATTTTTTCGCGCACGAGCGCACACGGGGAAGCAGCACGGGAAGCAACGGGGAAGGGGAACCACCATGGGTGTCAGCCTCGGCAAGGGCGGCAACGTCTCGCTGAGCAAGGAGGCTCCGGGCCTCACCGCGGTCGAGGTCGGCCTCGGCTGGGACGTGAGGACCACCTCCGGCGCCGACTTCGACCTCGACGCCAGCGCCCTGCTGCTGAACGCGAGCGGCAAGGTCGTCTCCGACAGCCACTTCGTCTTCTACAACAACCTGAGGAGCCCGGACGGTTCGGTGGAGCACACCGGCGACAACCTCACGGGTGAGGGCGACGGCGACGACGAGTCGGTCAAGGTCAACCTCGCCGCGGTGCCCGCCGAGGTCACCCGGATCGTCTTCCCGGTCTCGATCCACGACGCGGACGCGCGCGGCCAGTCCTTCGGCCAGGTGCGGAACGCGTTCATCCGGGTCGTCAACCAGACCGGCGGTGCGGAGCTGGCCCGTTACGACCTCTCCGAGGACGCCTCCACCGAGACCGCGATGGTCTTCGGCGAGCTGTACCGCCACGGCGCGGAGTGGAAGTTCCGCGCCGTGGGCCAGGGTTACGCCTCCGGCCTGCGCGGTATCGCACAGGACTTCGGCGTCAACGTCTGACGGTCCGCCCGCCCCGCACGACACCCACCCCAGACGAGAACGGAAACCGGTGTTCGGACTCAGCGAGCTCGCGATACTCCTGATCGTCCTCCTCATCGTGTTCGGCGCGAAGAAGCTCCCCGAGCTCGCCCGCAACGCGGGCAAGGCGGCACGCATCCTCAAGAGCGAGGCGCGGACGATGAAGAACCAGGACGGCTCGGACGCCCCCGCCCCCGGATCGCCGGCGGCCCACGGCACCGTGGCCCCGGCCCCGGGCCCGGCCGCCCACGACCCCGGCGCCCCGACGGCGGGGGCGCCGGCGGCGGACCCACGCGTCATCCGGGGCGAGACCGTCCCCGGCCCGGTCCCGCCTCCGCCGGGCTCCTGACACGCAGGGCCCGGCATCCGGCGCCTCAGGGCGTCGGGTCGCCCTCCGGGCCCGTCCCGGTCCACGGGTCCTCGTACACCGAGTGGGACGGGCCGCGCGTGGGCTCCGCCTCGGGGTGGGCGAACGGCCCGGACCGGGTCCCCATCATGATCATCACGATGCCGACCACCACGACCACCACCACGGTGAGCGCCAGCCCGACCGGATTGTTCGGGTTGAACTCGTAGTTGCTCGTCCCCCACCGGCTGCGCCGGATGACGGGCTCATGACGGTCCCCCACGCGACCCTCCCTCTCGCTCCCGACGGCCGCTGCCCCTTCCCGGCAGTACCGGCCGCCCGGGTTCCACCGTAGGCGCGGAGAACGGGCAGGCATCAGCCCCCCGACCGGCAGGGACCCACCCACCCGGCCTGCCGGAACCCGGCAACCGGGCCCCTTCACGCCGGGTACGGCTTCCGGAGCGGGGCCCGCCCACGCCCACGCCCGGGCTCGGCCCACGCCCACGGGTCCGGCCCGGCGCCGGGCCGGTCAGGCGGTGGTGCCCGACGCCTCCGCGCGGATACGGTCGAACTGCGCCCCCATCGCCTCGGAGAGCGCCTGCGCCGCCGAGAGCGGGCGGACCATCACGGTGAAGTCGTCGATCAGGCCCTCCTCGTTCAGGTGGAGGAAGTCGCAGCCCTCGATGGTGAGTTCACCCACCCGCGCAGTGAACACCAGCGCGTGGTCGCGGCCGTCCGGGTCGCCGATCTGCCGGACGTAGCGGAAGTCCTCGAAGACCCGCGAGACCCCGCGCAGGATCGCGGCGGTGATCGCCTTGCCCGGGTACGGGCGGAAGGCGACCGGGCTGGTGAAGACCACGTCGTCGGCCAGCAGCGCGGCGACGGCGTCATGGTCCCCGGCCTCCACGGCCCTGCGGAATGCTTGCACGGTCCACTCCCTCGCTCCGACCGGCGCCGGTCCGTCCCTACCGGGCCGACGCACATACTCAACAATTTGAATAGGTGCGGAGGAGAATAATCACCCCGGTGCTAGCGTGTCCAGATGTCCTTGAAGCACGCGGTCCTGGCGGCCCTCCTGGAGGGCGAGGCGTCCGGCTACGACCTGGCCAAGCTCTTCGACGCCGCCGTGGCGAACTTCTGGTCCGCGACCCCGCAGCAGCTCTACCGGGAGCTGGAACGCCTCGCCGGCGAGGAGCTGATCAGCGCCCGGGTGGTGGTGCAGCAACGACGCCCGGACAAGAGGGTGTTCACACTCACGGAGGCGGGCCTCGCGGAACTCGCCGCGTTCACGGCCGAGCCGCCCCGGCCCACCGCCGTCCGGGACGACCTCCTGGTGAAGATCCAGGCGGTGGACGCGGGCGATCCGGCCGCCGCCCGGGCTCTGGTGGCGGCGCGCGCCGAGGCGTCGCGTCAGAAGCTGGCCCGGTACGAGCGGCTGCGCGAGCGGCTGCTGGACGGCCGGGACGAGGAGCGGTACCTGCGCGAGGCGGAGCGGGTCGGCCCCTATCTGACCCTCATGCGGGGCCGGGCCTTCGAGGAGGAGAACCTGCGCTGGTGCGCGCGGGTGCTGGCGGTCCTGGACGAGCGGGCGGCCGGCGGCCGGGAGCGGCGCTGACCCGGGCGGATCCGTGGCACCGGGTCACACCGGGCGTCGGCAGCCGTCAGGCGAGGGCGATGAAGAGGCCCAGGGTCACCAGCGCGAGCACCGCCCCGTACACGGCCAGGGTCACCGACCGGGCCTCCGCCGAGGGGTCGCCCCCGCCCCCGGCCCTGCGGAGGCCGACGACGGACCGGGCCATCAGAACGAGCGCGGCCGCACAGCAGGCGGCGATCAGTGAGTCGGTCACGCGGCGACGATCTCACGGACCGTCAGGGACCGCATCCGGAGCCGTCCCGCCGGGGCCCTCCGCCGGCTCGGCCGGAACGGGCTCTGCCAGGGCGGGCTCTGCCGGGACGGGCTCGGCCTGGACGGGCTCTGCCGGGACGGGCTCGGCCGGGACGGGCTCGTCCGCCAGCTCCGCCAGCGTCCGCGTCAGCCAGGTCGTCCAGAAGGTCTCCAGCTCGATGCCCCCGCGCAGCACCACATGGCGCAGCCGGTCCTCCCGGCTGATCCGGCGCTCGGGCGGGAAGTCGCGGCGTTCGATCTCCTCGTAATCCGCCAACTGGGCCCGGTGCAGCTCCAGATGGCGTACCAGCTCGTCCGTCAGGTCCGACCCGCCGACGACCGCGGCGGCGCGCAGCCGCAGCAGCAGCGGCTCGCGCACGGCCCGCGGGTCCTCGCTGCGGTCCACCCAGGCGGCCAGCTCCCCGCGGCCCGCGGGCAGCACCTCGTACTCCTTCTTCTGCCCGCGGGTCGGCTGTGCGGACGGCAGGACGCGGATGTGGCCGGCCTGCTCCAGTTTTCCCAGCTCCCGGTAGATCTGCTGGTGGGTGGAGGGCCAGAAGTAGCCGATCGACCGGTCGAACCGCCGGGTCAGCTCCAGTCCGGACGAGGGCTTCTCCAGCAGGGCCGTGAGGATGGCGTGGGGCAGGGACATGGCCGCATCCTAGGGACGCGCGCCGGGACGGCCCGTGCGCCGGGTCACAGCTCGGCCGCGAGGCGGGTGCCCTGGTCGATGGCGCGCTTGGCGTCCAGCTCGGCGGCCACGTCCGCGCCGCCGATGAGATGCACCGTGCGGCCGGCGGCGCGCAGTTCCTCGTGGAGGGCGCGCTGCGGCTCCTGGCCCGTGCACAGTACGACGGTGTCGACCGCCAGCACGGACGGTGCGCCGTCCACCGTGATGTGCAGGCCCTCGTCGTCGATCCGGTCGTAGCTCACGCCCGCCGTCATGGTGACCCCGCGGTGCTTCAGCTCGGTGCGGTGGATCCAGCCGGTGGTCTTGCCGAGGCCGGCACCGACCTTGCTCGTCTTGCGCTGGAGGAGGTGCACGGTCCGCGGCGGGGCCGGGCGCTCAGGTGTGGTGAGGCCGCCCGGGGCGGCGTAGGAGGTGTCGACGCCCCACTGCCGGAACCAGGTCTCCGGGTCCCGGCTCGCGTCCTCGCCGCCGTCGGTCAGGTACTCGGCGACGTCGAAGCCGATCCCGCCCGCGCCGACCACGGCGACCCGCTCGCCCACCGGGGCGCCGTCGCGCAGCACGTCCAGATAGCTGACGACGCTGGGGTGGCCGACGCCCTCGATCCCGGGGACGCGGGGGGTGACACCGGTCGCGACCACGACCTCGTCGTACTCCTCGGCCGGCAGGTCGGCGGCGGTGACGCGGACGCCGAGCCGGACGTCGACGCCCTCCTCGTCGAGCCGGTGGCGGAAGTAGCGCAGGGTCTCGTCGAACTCCTGCTTGCCCGGGACGCGCTTGGCGATGTTGAGCTGGCCGCCGATCTCCCCGGCCGCGTCGAACAGGGTGACGGTGTGGCCGCGTTCGGCGGCCGAGACCGCGCAGGCGAGCCCGGCGGGTCCGGCGCCGACGACGGCGACGCGCTTGGCACGCCGGGTGGGGGCGAGGACCAGCTCGGTCTCGTGGCAGGCGCGCGGATTGACCAGGCAGGAGGTGATCTTCAGGCTGAAGGTGTGGTCCAGGCAGGCCTGGTTGCAGCCGATGCAGGTGTTGATCGCCTCGGGCCGCCCGGCCGCCGCCTTGGCGACGAACGCGGGGTCGGCGAGGAACGGCCGCGCCATGGACACCATGTCCGCCCGCCCCTCGGCGAGCAGCTGCTCGGCGACCTCGGGGGTGTTGATCCGGTTGCTGGTGACGAGCGGCACGGAGACCGCGCCCATCAGCCTCTTCGTCACCCAGGTGTACGCGGCGCGCGGCACGGAGGTGGCGATGGTGGGGATACGGGCCTCGTGCCAGCCGATGCCGGTGTTGATGATGGTCGCCCCGGCCGCCTCGACCGCCTTGGCGAGGGTGACCACCTCCTCCAGGGAGGAGCCGCCGGGGACCAGGTCGAGCATGGAGAGCCGGTAGATCAGGATGAAGTCCTCGCCGACCGCCTCACGGGTGCGCCGGACGATCTCCAGCGGCAGCCGTATGCGGTTCTCGTAGGAGCCGCCCCAGCGGTCGGTGCGGTGGTTGGTGCACGCCGCGATGAACTCGTTGACGAAGTAGCCCTCGGAGCCCATGACCTCGACTCCGTCGTAGCCCGCCGACTTCGCGAGGACGGCGGCGCGGACGAAGTCCCCGATGGTCTCCTCGATCTCGTCGTCGGTGAGCGCGTGCGGGACGAAGGGGCTGATGGGGGCCTTGATCGCGCTCGGGGCGACCAGGTCCTGGTGGTACGCGTACCGCCCGAAGTGCAGGATCTGCATGGCGATCCGGCCGCCCTCGGCATGCACCGCGTCCGTGACCACCCGGTGCCGGTCCGCCTCCGCCGCGGTGGTGAGGGTGGCCCCGCCCTCGTAGGGGCGGCCCCGGTCGTTGGGGGCGATACCGCCCGTGACGATGAGGCCGACGCCCCCGCGGGCGCGCTCCGCGTAGAAGGCGGCCATCCGCTCGAAGCCCCGCTCGGCCTCCTCCAGACCGACGTGCATCGACCCCATGAGCACCCGGTTGGGGAGGGTGGTGAATCCGAGGTCGAGCGGGCGCAGCAGGTGGGGGTACGGGGCCGGGGTCGGCGGTGCGGTGCGCGTACTCATCGGAGCCTCCTCGCTCGGGTGTCGAGCCAGTTCTATGCGCCTCCCGGGTTTTTTGCAACAAGGTGCAAAATGATGTCCGTCACCGTAGCCGAGGAACGGCCGGAATATGTACGGCGAACACACCGGTCATCCGTACGGGTGATATTGGCCATTCGACCCCATTCCCGACCTCTACCGTGGCGCTCGTGGCGGGATGGCAGCAGGTGAGCGCGCTGGGGATCGCGGTGGTTCTCGGCGCCCAGGGGGCGGGCATCGGGACCTCGGCGTCCGACGACGGGGGTGCGGACGGGGCAGCGCCCCGGGTCACCTCGGCATCCGACGACGGGGGTACGGACGGGGCAGCGCCCCGGGTCGGCGTCACCGCCGGGACCGTCTCGGTCACGGGAGGCCCGGTGCCCGGCGTCGGGGTCGGGACGGTCTCGGTGACGGGCGGCTCGCACCCCGGGGTGTGCGTGGACGTCGAGCTGCCGTCCGGGGCGCACGCCTCCGTGTCCGTCGGCCACTGCCCCCCGCCGCCGCCCTGCCCGGAACCACCGGAGCCGACACCGACCCCCACACCCACACCCACACCCACACCCACACCCAGTCCTACGCCTACGCCTACGCCGTCACCCACCCCCACCCCGGCACCCACGCCTCCGCCGCCGCCTCCACCCGCGCCGGCGCCCGCACCACCGGAGCCCCCCGACCCCGCGCCGGCCCAGGTGCCCCCGCCGGCCCCGCGGCCGGAACCCGAGCCCGAGCCGGAGCCCGCCGAGGCTCCCGCCCCGGCCCTGCCCCGTGCGGTGCCGCCCGCCCCCGCGCCGGGCCCGCCCCGGCAGGTGGAGGCGGTGACCATCCGGACCTACCGCCCCGCCGCCGGCGCACCCGAGAGGCCCGGGACACCGCTCACCGTGCTCATGCTCGTGACCACCACACCGGCCGTGCTGGCGGCGGCCCTGCTGCGACCGCGCTCGCAGTCCGCCGCCCGGCGCGGACGCGCCTGATCCACACCCCGCCCCAACCGTTCCGCATCCCCACGGAGTTCACCCATGTCCGAATGGCTCGTCCTGGGCACCGTGATGGCGGCCGCCTGCGCCGTCGTCCTCGTCGTCACCGTCCTCAGCCAGCGCAGGCGCGCGACGGCGGAGGCGGCGCCGGCGGCCGAGCCCCCGCAGACACCGGACGTCCTCGAGTACATGGTGATGATGGTCGGGGTGGTCTACGCGATCGTCCTCGGCCTGGCCATCGCGGGCGTCTGGGAGGCGCGCGGCGCGGCCCAGGACGCGGTGCGCGCCGAGGCGCAGGCCCTCCACGAGGTCACCCAGCGCGCCCAGGTCTACCCGGCGGACTTCAGGGAGCGGCTGCGCACGGACATCGACGCCTATGTCACCGAGGTCGTGGTGGACGAGTGGCCGCGCATGATCGAGCGGGAGGAGCTGTCGCCGCGCGGGACGGAGCTGCTCGCCTCGGTGCGCACGGTCGTGGCGGAGCGCCCCCCGGCGAACGAACTGGAGGCGCAGGCGTACCAGCCGATGCTGGACAAGGTGGCCCTGGCCGAGGACGCGCGCAACGCACGGGCGGAAGGGGCGGAGGCGACCCTGCCCGGCATCGTCTGGTTCGGACTCATCAGCGGTGCGGTCATCACCGTGGGGCTGATCTTCACCATGCAGATCGGGCGGTCGTTCCGGGAGCTGCTGCTCGCCGGGCTGTTCAGTGCGCTGATCGCTTTCCTGCTGTTCCTGGTGTGGGACTTCGACGCGCCCTTCGGCCGCTCGGGCACCGAGTCCGCAGACGCCTTCCGCCAGCTCTTCCCGGCGGCGTCCGGGCTGGAGTGACCTGCGAGCCCCGGCCTGCGGAGTCCCCGACCTGCGAATCCTCGCTTCCGACGGCCCCGCGGCGCAGGCCCGGGGCCGTCGGAATAGAGGGAGAGGGGTCGTGGTTGAATGGCATAGTTCAACATTCAACCAACATGGTGGGCAACGGACGACGGACCATGGACCACCAGGGAGAGGTGACCGTCATGCAGTTCGGCATCTTCACCGTCGGCGACGTCACGACCGACCCGACCACGGGCCGCACGCCGAGCGAGCACGAGCGGATCAAGGCCACCCTCGCCATCGCACAGAAGGCGGAGGAGGTCGGGCTCGACGTCTTCGCGACCGGCGAGCACCACAACCCGCCCTTCGTCCCCTCCTCGCCGACCACTCTGCTCGGCTACCTGGCGGCACGCACGGACCGGCTGATCCTCTCCACCTCGACCACCCTGATCACCACCAACGACCCGGTGAAGATCGCCGAGGACTACGCCTACCTCCAGCACATCGCGGACGGCCGCGTCGACCTGATGATGGGCCGCGGCAACACCGGCCCGGTGTACCCGTGGTTCGGCCAGGACATCCGCCAGGGCATACCGCTCGCCATCGAGAACTACGCACTCCTCCACAGGCTGTGGAGGGAGGACGTGGTCGACTGGGAGGGCACGTTCCGCAGCCCCCTCCAGGGCTTCACGTCCACCCCGCGCCCGCTGGACGGAGTCCCGCCGTTCGTCTGGCACGGCTCGATCCGCTCCCCGGAGATCGCCGAGCAGGCCGCGTACTACGGTGACGGCTTCTTCCACAACAACATCTTCTGGCCCATGTCCCACACCCGGAAGATGGTCGACCTCTACCGGAAGAGGTACGCCTTCTACGGGCACGGCACCCCGGAGCAGGCGATCGTCGGCCTCGGCGGTCAGGTGTTCATGCGGAAGAACTCCCAGGACGCGGTGCGCGAGTTCCGCCCCTACTTCGACAACGCCCCGGTCTACGGGCACGGCCCCTCGCTGGAGGACTTCACCGAGCAGACGCCGCTGACCGTGGGCTCCCCGCAGCAGGTCATCGAGCGGACGCTGGGCTTCCGCGACGCCGTCGGCGACTACCAGCGCCAGCTGTTCCTGATGGACCACGCGGGACTTCCGCTGAAGACCGTGCTGGAGCAGCTCGACATCCTCGGCGAGGAGGTCGTGCCGGTGCTGCGCAAGGAGTTCGCGAGCCTGCGGCCGGCCGGCGTGCCGGAGTCCGCGCCGCTTCACCCGGCAGTGCCGGGGGCGGGCGCGGGCGAGGCGACCGGGCCCGGCGAAGACCTGGCCGCCGCGGCCCCCGCACCGGCTTCCGCTGCCGGCCCCGTTTCTCTTGCTGCCGTTTCCCTGTCCGCCGACGCTCCGAAGGAGGCATGACGGCCATGACCACCGCTCAGCAGACGAACGGCGCTGCCGCCGGTGCCGGTGCCAGTGCCGGTGCCGACGCCGGTGTCGGCGCCCTGAAGCTCGTCGTCGTGTCCGCCGGACTCGGCGTCCCCTCGTCCACCCGGCTGCTCGCCGACCGGATCACCGAGTCCGTCCGCCGTGAACTGGCGTCGGACGACCGGCCCGTGGACCTCCGCGTCGTCGAACTGCGCGACCTCGCCGTGTCGATCGCCAACAACTTCGTGACCGGCTTCCCCGCGCCGGCCCTGGAGGAGGCGATCGGGGCGGTGACGGAGGCGGACGGCCTGATCGCCGTCACCCCGGTGTTCACCGCCTCCTACAGCGGGCTGTTCAAGTCCTTCTTCGACCTGGTCGAGCCCGAGGCACTGACCGGCACCCCGGTGCTCGTGGCGGCGACCGGCGGCACCGCCCGGCACTCCCTCGTCCTGGAGCACGCGCTGCGTCCGCTCTTCGCGTACCTGCGGGCCCTGGTCGTGCCGACGGCGGTGTACGCGGCCTCGGAGGACTGGGGCGGGAGCGGCGACGCGCTCACCGAGGGGCTGCCGGAACGCATCGCCCGGGCGGGCCGCGAACTGGCCTCGCTGATGCCCGCCCATGCGGCGGGACGTGCGGCGGAACGTGCGGAGCGACCCAGCCCTGCCCACCTGTTTGCGTAGTTTTGCATAGGCTTGCGTGGGGGTGCCGCGAAAGCGCGCACCCCCACCAGGCACGATGCGACGACGCGACGCGGCAGCGGCGCGACGACGCGTCGCACAGCAGCTCGGCGGCCGCGGAGGTGGCGACATGGCAGGGAACGGACGGATCGTCGTGGGCGTGGACGGTTCCGAACCGTCCGTCGAGGCGCTCCGGTGGGCGGTGCGGCAGGCCGGCCTGAGCGGGGAGACGCTGGAGGCCGTCATCAGCTGGGAGTACCCGGCGGCCGGCTGGGCGTCGATGGTCCCCGCGCTGCCGCCGGACTTCGACCCGGAGCAAATGGCCGCCAAGATCCTCGACGACACCCTGGAGCAGACCCTCGGCGCGCAGGCCGCGGCGGCCGTGGAGCGCACGGTCCTGGTCGGCAACCCCGCGCAGGCGCTCATGGACCGCGCCCAGGGGGCATCCCTGGTGGTCGTCGGGGACCGGGGCTACAGCGGGTTCAAGGCAGCTCTGCTGGGCTCGGTCGGGCTGCACCTTTCGCAGCACGCGCCGTGTCCGGTGGTGGTGGTGCGGGGGACGACGGCGACGGCGTAGGGACGCCGGGGCCGGCTCCTGCCGCCCGGTCCGGGCCGGGGGGCACGGACCGGACCGGCTCGGCACGGTCCGGCTCCGACCGGACCGGCTCTGCCCGCCCGGGTCTGCCCGATCGGGTCTGCCCGATCGGGCCCGGCTGCCCGCGCGGACGCGCGACGGTCCTCCCGCCGTCCCGGGCCGGCCCGTGCGACAGGCGGAATCAGGGATTTCCCCAGGTCGCGGGGAGCGGAACGCGGGGTTCTCCACAGGGCCGGTGGGATGTCCGAGCAGCGGCCTATCGTGTGGCGCATGACCTCTGGACTCATCGGGCGCGACCACCCCGCGGGCGTCCTCCGGACCGAGATCGGCCGGGCGACGGACAGCCACGGGGGCCTGGTGCTGGTCACCGGCGAGGCCGGCATCGGCAAGACGACCCTGGTCACCGAGGCGGCCGACGAGGCCCGCCGGCGCGGTGCGCTCGTCCTCGGCGGCTCCTGCTGGGACTCGGACAGCGCCCCGGGCTACTGGCCCTGGGTGCAGGTGGTCCGGGGGCTGCGCCGGGGGGCCGGGCCCGAGGTCTGGGAGGAGGCCGAGAAGGCCGCGGGCGGGCTGCTGGCCGTGCTGCTCGGGGAGGCCCAGGGTGAGGCGGAGTCGGCCGGCCCCGAGCCGGGCGGGGAGAGCTTCCCCCTGTTCGACGCGGTGACGACGGCCCTGGTCACCGTCTCCCAGCACCGGCCGGTCGTGGTCGTCCTGGAGGACCTGCACTGGGCCGATCCCGCCTCCCTGCGGCTGCTGGAGTTCGCGGCGCAGCACGCCTGGTTCGAACGGCTGCTGCTGATCGGCACCTACCGGGACGTGGAGGTGGAGGCCCCCGACCACCCGCTCCAGCGTCTGATCCTGCCCCTCGCCGCCCGCGCGGGCGCCGCTGTGACCCTGACCGGCCTGGAGCGGGACGAGGTCGGCGCGCTGATCGCCGTCATCGCCGGGGGCGAGCCCGAGCCCGCGCTCGTCGACGAGGTGCACCGGCGCACCGGGGGGAATCCGTTCTTCGTCGAGCAGACCGCCCGTATCTGGCACAGCGGACACCCGGTCACCGCGATCGCCCCGGGGGTCCGGGAGGCGGTCAGACGGCGGCTCGCCCTGCTCCCGGACCCGGTCGGCGAGCTGCTGGTCACGGCCGCGGTGCTGGGGCGCGAGTTCCACCGGCAGGTGCTCGCCGCCGCCTCCTCGGCGCCCGTCCCCCATGTGGACCGGCTGCTGGAGCGGGCCGTCGCCGCCCGGCTGGTCACACCGCGCACGAGCGGGCGGTTCGCCTTCGCCCACGACCTGGTCCGGGAGACCCTGTACGACGGGCTGGGCGAGGCGGAGGCACGGACCCGGCACGCGGCCGCCGTCCGGGCGCTCCGGGACCGGCCCGGGCCGCCCGGCTCCGGGGTGCCCGCCCTCCCGGCGGACCTGGCGCGGCACGCCTATCTGGCCGGTGGCGAGGTGGACCGGGGCACCCGGGTCGATCTGCTGGTCGCCGCCGCGCGGGACGCCTCGGGCCGGCTCTCCGCGGAGGAGGCCATCGGGCACTTCCGCCGCGCCGCCGAGGCGGCCGAGGGGGACGCCCGCCGGAGTGCGCTGGTCCTGCTCGACCTGGGCGGCGAGCTGCGCCACGCGGGCGAGGAGACCGAGGCGTGGGAGTGCTTCGACCGCGCGGCGGACCTCGCCGAGGAGCTGGACGCCCCCGAGCTGCTGGCCCGGGTGGCGATCACCCTGCACAGCCAGGCCGAGATGCACGGGGAGCAGGAGCGCCGGCGCACCCAGCGGCTGCTCCGCGACTCCTACCGGCGACTCGTCGCCCGCGACCAGGAGGAACTCGCCGGGCTGTCGAACGAGCAGATCGCCCGGGATCTCGCGATCCGCTGCACGGCCCTCGCCCGCGACGAGGGGGACGACGACGCGCTGTCCTTCTCCCTGTGGGCCCGGCACGACGCGATCTGGGGGCTGGGCACCGCCGCGGAGCGGCTCGATCTGACGGACGAGATGGCCGATGTCGCCCGCCGCACGGGGAACCCCGAGATGGAGCTGCACGCCACCTCGATGCGCTGGGTCTCGCTGCTGGAGCTGGGGGACCCGGGCTTCCACGCCCAGGTGCATCGCTTCGTGGCCCTGGCCGAGCGGGCGGGGGTGCGCCGTTTCGAGATGGCCGTGTCGGTGGACCGGTCCCTGGTCGCCGGGCTGACCGGCCGGTTCGACGAGGCGAGGGAACTGCTGGACAGCGCCATGGAGGAGCAGCACCAGCACGCGGCCTTCCTGTTCATGGCGCTGCACATGGACTGGGCCCTGAAGCTGCTCATGGGACGGCTCGACGAGGCGCAGGCGGTGCTCACCGGGGTCGACGAGACCGGGCACCCCTATCCGCGTCTGCTGGAGGCCCTGACGGCCGTGGAGCGGGGGGAGACGGAGCTCGCCCGGCGGCTGGTGGAGGAGCTGGACGCCCTGCCGGAGCCGATGCCGCGGGCGTTCGCGCCGCTGATGATGCGGGTGCGGGCGCAGACGGCGGCGGCCACGGGCGACACCCGGGCGATCGCCCGCTCGCGGGCGGAGCTCGAGCCGTACGGCGGCCAGTGGGTGGTCTCCCTCTACGGCTGCGACATCGGCGGGCCGGTCGATCTGTGGCGGGGCCTGCTGGACGCCGCCGAGCACCGCACCGGGGACGCGGTCGCCGCCCTGACGGCGGCCGCCGAGTCCGCCGACCGGCTCCAGGCCAGGCCCTGGGCGGTCCGGGCGCGGGCCGCCCTCGCCGGGGTCCTGGAGGAGGCGGAGGGTCCGGCCGCGGCGCTGCGGTTGCGGGTCCGGGTGAGGGAGGAGGCCCGGGAGCTGGGGCTGACCCATCTGCTGCCCGCACCGGGCCCGGAAGCCGGGCCGGACACTGGGCCGGACACCCCCGCTCCCGCTGTCATCGGCCGCCCCGGGGCCGGGCCGGGGCCGGGGTTGGGGTTGGCGCCCGTGGCGGCGGGTCCGACGGCGCCCCGTCCGGCGACGGAGGCGGAGCGGCCCGAGTTCCGCCGGGACGGGGCGGTGTGGGCGCTCACCTTCGCCGGGCGGAGTGTGCACGTACCGGACGCCAAGGGGCTGCGGGATCTGCACACCCTGCTGCGGCACGCCGGGAGCGACCTCTCGGCCGTGTCCCTGCTCGCCCCGGAGGGCGGGGCCGAGGTCGTCGCCGCCCGCGGACTCGGTGGTGACGCGGTCCTCGACGAGGAGGCCAAGCACCGCTACCGGCAGCACCTCGACCGGCTGGACGAGGAGATCGACCGGGCCGCGGCCCTCGGTGACACGGCCCGTGTCACCGCATACGAAACCGAACGGAAGGCGCTGCTGGAGGAGTTGCGCAAGGCCGCCGGGCTGGGCGGCCGGACCCGCCGCCTCGGCGACGAGGCGGAACGGGCCCGCAAGACCGTCACCGCCCGCATCCGCGACACCCTGCGCCGCCTGGACTCCCTCCACCCAGAACTCGCCGCCCATCTCCGGGAGTCCGTCGGCACCGGCTCCTCCTGCGCCTACCGCCCGGTCCGGCCCGTCCACTGGCGGCTCTGACCCCGGGCCGGGGCAGAGGGGGAGCCGGGGCAGAGGGGGAAGGGTCGTGAGCAACGAACGGCGAAGGGCGAACAGTCCCTGGCCCTCCCGGCCTCCCGGCACGCCGCTGCCGCCGTCCGGCGGGCCGGGCGGCGGCAGGGGTAGGGGCAGGGGCAGGGGGCAGGGGCAGGGGAAACTGCGCGGTGGTACGGAGGGGTGGTCGGGGCGGCCGGGGGCCGTCCCGCCGTCACTTGCGGTTGTAGAGCCGCATCGTGACCGAACCGAAGACCACCAGGAGCGCAGCCGCCCAGCCGAGCGACCAGGCGATGTCCGCGGTGGGCCAGTTGCCCGCCATCAGCTCGCGGACCGCGGTCGCCACATGCGTGACCGGGCTGTTGTTGACGAACGCCTGGAGCCAGCCCGGCATGGTGCGCGGGTCCACGAAGACATTGCTCAGGAAGGTCAGCGGGAAGATCACCATCATGCTGACGCCCATGACCGACTTCTCGGTGCGCAGCAGCAGGCCGAACATGGTCCAGATCCAGGAGAACGCGAAGGCGAAGACCAGGAGCAGGGCGACGCCGAGGACCACCCCGACGACCCCGCCGTGGGGCCGGTAGCCGAGGATCATGCCCACCGCGAGCATCACCGCGGAGGCGATCACATAGCGCACCATGTCACCCAGCAGGTAGCCGACCATCGGGGACGGCCGCCAGATGGGCAGGGTGCGGAAGCGGTCGAAGACGCCCTTGGTGATGTCGGTGTTCACCGCGACGCCCGTGTACATCGTGATCATCACGACGCTCATGGTCAGGATGCCCGGCAGCAGGAACTGGATGTAGTCCGAGACGGAGCCGGCGATCGCACCTCCGAAGAGGTACGTGTACATCACGACCATCATGATCGGGAACGCCGTCACATCGAAGAGCTGCTCCGGCACATGCTTGATCTTGAGCATCGCCCGCCAGCCGAAGGTCAGCGAGGCGGAGAGCGCGCTCGGCCGCGGCGGGCGGTCCGTGGCGACCAGCAGGCGCGCCAGGTCGTCGGCCCGGGGGGCCTCCAACTCGACGTCGACGGTGTCCTTGGTGGTGGTCGCGGTGCTCATGCTGCCGCCCCCTTCTTCTTGTCGGTGAGGGCGAGGAAGACCTCGTCCAGGCTGGGCTGGCCCAGCGCGAAGTTGTCCACGACGATGCCGCCCCGGGCCAGTTCGGCCAGGGCGTGTGCCGCCTGTTCGGCGGCACCGCGCTCGCTGCCGTTGCGCACCCGGGCGGTGAGGGCGACCGGGTCGGAGTCGAGCTGGACTTCGGCGCCGAGTACCGAGACCAGGACCCGCTCCGCCTCGGGCCGCTGGTCCGCCTCGCGCAGCCGCAAGTGCACCGAACCGGAGCCGACGGACGACTTCAGCTCTCCCTTGGTGCCCTCGGCGATCACCCTGCCGTGGTCGATCACGGCGATCCGCGAGGCGAGCTGATCGGCCTCGTCCAGGTACTGCGTGGTCAGCAGGACGGTGGTGCCGTGCGCGACCACCGCCCGGACGATGTCCCAGACCTGGTTGCGGCTGCGCGGGTCCAGACCGGTGGTGGGCTCGTCGAGGAAGAGCAGCTCCGGGGTGTTGAGGATCGAGGCGGCGATGTCGATACGGCGCCGCATACCACCCGAGTAGTTCTTCACCTGCTTGTCGGACGCCTCGCTGAGGCCGAACGCCTCCAGCAGCTGCGCGGCCCGGTCGCGGGCGGCCGGCTTGGAGTGGCCGAGAAGCCGGGCGAGGAGCACGAGGTTCTCCGTGCCCGTCAGGTCCTCGTCGACCGAGGCGTACTGCCCGGTGAGGCTGACCCGGCTGCGGACCGCGTCGGCGTCCTTCTGCACGTCCTTGCCGAAGACCCGGGCTTCGCCGCCGTCCGGGCGGAGCAGGGTCGCGAGCATCCGCACGGTGGTCGTCTTGCCCGCTCCGTTGGGACCGAGGACCCCGTAGACCGTACCGGTCGGCACCCGGAGGTCGACGCCGTCGACGGCGCGCTTGTCGCCGAACACTTTGACCAGCCCGGTGGTCTCGATCGCAAGATCTGTACTCATCGTCAGTCCTTCGGTTCCTTTGGTCCGTGGAAGGGGAGACCCCGGCGGGTGCGGGAAGTCATCGGTCGGCGCGGCCCGGGCCGCGGGCGGGCGGCGGGTGGCGGGTGGCGGGTGGCGGGTGGCGGGTCATGAGGCGTAGGGGCGCCGGGCGCGGGCGTCCCGCAGGGCCGTGCCCCACCAGTGGAGCTGGTCGAGCATCAGGGAGGCGGCGCCGGCGCGCTCGTCGAGCACGTCGTCGAGGAGGTTGACCGCGACTCCGTTGCGCATGGTCACGGTGTGGAGTTCGGTGAAGACGGAGCGGAGGTGCTCCACCGCGTACAGACCGCGGGAGCCGTGGCCGTAGCTGACGAAGGCCACCGGCTTGGTGTGCCACTCGTCGTACGCGTAGTCGATGGCCTGCTTGAGGGAGGCGGGAAAGGAGCGGTTGTACTCCGGGGTCACGACGACGAAGGCGTCCGCACGGTCGACCTCTTGGACGAAATCCCGGATGTGCGCGGTGGTGTGGTCCGGGTAGCGGGCCGGGAAGTCGAAGTCGACCAGGTCGACGGCCCGGGGCTCCACGTCGTCGCGGTCGCCGGCGAGGCGGAGGAACCACTCGCCGACCTTCTCGCCGACGCGGCCCTCCCGCGTGCTGCCGATGATCACGGCGACCCGCAGGGGCCCGGTGTCGTCTCCGTCCGCTTCCCGCTCCGGTCGCCGCCGCGGTGCGGCGACCTCGTGGCTGTCGTCACCACCCGCTCGGCTCTGGCCCCGGTCCTCCTCCCGCACGGTGCGCCTCCCTCCGCCGGTCTCCGTCCGGCTCCCGTGGCCGGCTGTTTCCGGCTCTCACGTAGAAGGCGCGAGACGCGACCGCGCGCCCGCCAGATCCGATCCGGCGGGCCGCCCGCCATCCCCTGGACGCACGCGAGTCCCGGCCGCGCGAGGTGCTGGACCGGGACTCGCGCACAGTAGGTATGTCACTCCCGTACGTAGAAGGCGTAGAAGGTGGCCGCCCCGACGCCGGCCCCGCAGGCCAGGCCGATGGCGGCGGCGCGCAGCACGCTGCCCCCGGCCAGGCTCGTCATGAAGCCGATCGTCGCTCCGCCCAGGGCGCCCCAGGCCGCGGCGCGGGCCTCCCTGGGCAGGGCCTTGCCATAGCGGCCGAGCACGAAGGCCAGTGCCCCGAGCACGATCGCCAGGATGATGCCGACGAGCCACTGTCCGCCGGTGGCGACGCCTCCGTCCTGGAAGCGCAGGACGGAGGCCGCCCACACGCCCGCCGTCACCGCCAGCAGGGCCGGCAGCACGAAGCCCATCGGGCTGCGGTGCTCCCGATCGGACCTGCGGTGTTGCCGCCCACCGGGCGTCACAGTCTGTGTGGCCATGGCGCAGAGCTCCTTCCCGCTCACCCCCGCGCGTCCTCCTCTCAGGGCACACCCGCTCGCGCCGCCGGGCAAGTCCGGGCGGAGGCGGGCGAGGCTGGCTCCTGGACGGAGGCCGCGTGCGCCCCGCGGCCCCGCCCGGCCCGGGAGGTGCCGTGCGCCGTACCCGGCGACGCGGTGCCGCCGCCAGGAACGATCTCGCGGGGACCGGCGTCCTTGTCGGCGGGAGGCACAGGAAGTGATCGATGTGACGGACGGCTCGCCCGGTGGCACGGCGTACGGCAGCGCGCCCGCGCCCGGCCGGAAGGGCCGTGGCACCGCCTGGACGGTGGGCCTGCTGCTGACTGCGCCGACGGCGGCGGCCGTCTGCCGGGCCGCGGATACCGACGGCCCCACCCCGGTCGTCCAGCTGCTCGCCTTCCTGCCGTGGCTGCTCGTCCCCGCGGGCCTCGCCCTGGTGCCGGCCCTGCT
This sequence comes from Streptomyces sp. CNT372, assembly GCF_000377145.1. NCBI lineage: Bacteria > Bacillati > Actinomycetota > Actinomycetes > Kitasatosporales > Streptomycetaceae > Streptomyces > Streptomyces sp. CNT372. The sequence continues at coordinate 286,434 of NZ_KB897777.1, forward strand.
CGCCCGCCGCCGTCTCCTCACCATCTGGGCGGTGGTGGTGCTTGCGGTCGTCGGCTGGTTCGTCAGACCGCACGACACCGGGCTGGACGACCCGCCACCGGGGCGGGCGGTCGCCCGCGTCGAGGTCCTCACGGCGAACGTCGAATACGGCGCGGCGACCGGCGCCCTGGTCGACACCCTGCGAGAGGAGCGACCCGACCTCGTCTTCGTACAGGAGTGCGACCCCGCCTGCTCCCGGACCCTCACCGCCGGTCTTCCCCGCGACCTGTACCCGTACCGGCATGTCGTGGACGAGGGCGGCGCCGCGGGGTCGGCGATCCTCAGCACCCACCCCCTGACCCCCACCGCCGGGGTGCCCGCCACCCTCGCCATGCCCGGCGCGGTGGCGGACATCGCGGGCCACCGCGTGAACCTCCAGCTCGCACACCCCATGCCGCCCGTGCCGGGGGCCCTCGCCGAGTGGCGTCGCGAGCTCGGCGAGCTGCGCACCTGGGCCGCCGGGCACCGGGACGGACCGACGGTGCTCGCGGGGGACTTCAACGCCACCGGCGACCACGCCGCGTTCCGCCGGGTCGTGGCCGCGGGCGGACTGCGGGACAGCGCGGTCCTTGCGGGCGCAGGGCGCACCCCGAGCTGGCCCGCCGCGGCACCCCGGCCGTTCGGGGCGCAGATCGACCATGTGCTGGTGGGGAGGGACTTCTCGGTGCGCTCGGCGCGCTTCCTGGACCTCCCCGGCACCGACCATCGTGCCGTGCTCGTCGGCCTCGACCTGCACGACGTGCGCTGACCGGCCCACAGGGTCAGAGTGAGGAGGCGAGAAGCCGGGGCACCCTTCAGGGGGCCCGGGCACCCTTTCAGGGAGGCATGGCGGATGCGCGCTGTCACGGTGGGCGGATTCGGGGCCGAGCCCGAGGTGGTGCAGGTGCCCAAGCCGGAGCCCGGTGAGGGCGAGATCGTGGTCAAGGTCGAGTACGCGGCGCTCAACCCGGTCGACTGGCAGACCGCGGACGGCGTCGGCCGCCAGGCCGGCAGCGGTCCGGAGCGGGACGCCCTGGCGGGCCGGGGCACGGTGGCCGACGGTGACGCGGCCGCGTTCCCGCTGGTCCTCGGCGCGGACTTCGCCGGGAAGGTGGACGTGGTCGGACCGGGGGACAACCGCTTCCGGGTCGGCGACCCCGTCTTCGGCCGGGCACGGCCCCGGCATGCGGCGGCCGGGGCGGGCGCCTACGCCGAGTACCTCGCCGTCCACCAGGACGGACCCGTCGCCCTGGTGCCCGCCGGGCTCGACCTGCGCACGGCCGCGATGCTGCCCACCGCGGGTATGACCGCCGCCCAGCTCCTCGCCGGCACGGGCCTCGTCGGCGGCCAGACCCTGCTGGTGACGGGCGCCGCCGGCGGGGTGGGCAGCTGCCTGACCCAGCTCGGGGCGGCCCGCGGTCTCCGGGTGGTGGCCGTGGTCCGGGGCGACGAACGCCGGCGGATGGGCGAGCTGGGCGCCGCGGTCACGGTGGACGCCACCGCCGGGGATCTCGGCGAGTCGGTCCGGGCCGCCTGCCCGGACGGGGTCGACGCCGTCGCCGACCTGGTCTCGGACACCCCCGGCGCCTTCGCCCGGAACGCGGCGCTCGTACGGCCCGGCGGACTGGCCGTGGCCACCTGCGCCGGGGCCGAACCGGCCGCGCTGACGGGCGAGGTGGAGGGTGTGGCGTTCACCCTGCACGCCTCCTCGACCCTGCTCGAGGCGCTGGCCGCGGCTGCCGCCGAGGGCTCGCTGCGGACGCCGCTCGACGCCGAACTCCCCCTGGAGAAGGCCCCGGACGCCCTCGCGCAGAACCGCGCCGGCGGCGCACGCGGCAAGACCGTCTTCACACTCTGACCCACCGGCCGGGACCGGCGGGAGAACCACCCGGGACCGGTCGGAGAACCGCCGGGACCGGCGGGAGAAACAGCACCGCACATCGAGCCGCACCTCGGCTACGGAAAGGCCGCCGTCATGGACGACGAGCAGATCATCGACAGCATCGGCGAACTGGTCGAGGAGGAACGCGCCCTGCGCGACCACGCCCTGAGCCAGGGCGGCCTGGACGCCGGCCGGCAGGCGCGGCTGAAGGAGCTGGAGATCCGCCTCGACCAGTGCTGGGACCTGCTCCGCAGGCGCCGCGCCAAGTCCGAGTACGGCGAGGACCCGGACACGGCCCAGCTCCAGCCGGCCGACGAGGTCGAGAACTACCAGGGCTGACCTCCGCCCACCGCCCACCGCCCGCACCCGCGTCCGGTCCGGCCCCGGCGGAACGAGCGAGGCGGGCGGATCGAGCGAGGCGCGCGGGACAAGCCGGGCAAACAGAGCGGACGGGGCAGGCAGGGCTGGCGGATTTGCGCCGGCGGGCCGCGCGGGGGTGTGGTGGCAACCATGAGGGAGCGCGAGGAGGACACGTCCGGCCACGGCTCCGGGGGCGACGGGCCCGAGGCCGCCGCCGCTGACGACGGCCCCGAGGCCGGCGCCACCGCCGACGGTCCCGTGCGCCGCCGCACGTCAGGCGCCAGACCAGTGGTGCGGCGTCCCGGGAGTCCGCCCGGCTGGCTGCTGCGCGGGCTGCGCCCGCAGGACGCGCCCATCCCCTGGGCCTCCGTCGTCCGCGCCGGGATCGCGCTCGCCACGCCGATCGCCGTCGGCACCGCCGCCGGCCGGCCCGAGTACGGCGCGCTCGCCTCGATGGGCGCGCTATCCGGCGTCCTCGGCGACACCGCCGACGCCTACCGGATGCGCCTGCTGAACATCGCAGTCCCGCAGTTCTTCGGCGCGGTCGGGGTGACCATCGGGACCCTGGTCTACGGGCACGGCTGGACCGCCGTCGCCGTGATCACCTTCGTCGCCCTGATCTCCGGGATGATCTCGACCATCGGCGCGGTGGCCTCGGTGTCAGGGCTGCTCCTCCTGCTGAACTCCGTGGTCGGCGCCGGCCTGCCGATGCCGCAACCGTGGTGGACGGCCCCACTGCTGCTCTCCGCTGGCGGCCTCTTCGTCCTGCTGCTCACCCTGCTGGGCTGGCCTCTGCGCCGTCGCGCCCCGGAGCAGTCCGCGGTCGCCGGGGCGTACCGCGCCGTCGCCGCGCTGTTCGAGATCGCGGGCACGGACGACACCGCCCTCTACGACGCCCGGCGCCATGAGGTGACCCGGGCGCTCGATGCCTCCTATGACGCCGTCCTGGGCCGCCGGGCCCGCGACCACGGGCGGCGCGGTCCGATGGTGCGGCTGCTCGCGCAGCTCAACGCGGTGATCCCGCTCGTCGAGTCGGCCGCCGCGGCGCACCGGTACGGCCGGGCCTCACGCCGTCCGGAGATCGCGGCGGCCGTCCGGGAGCTGGCTCACTCCATCGACTCGGGCCGCCGCTCCGCACCGCCGCTCGATCTGCCGCCGCCCGAGGGCCCGGCGGACCGGGCGGTCGACAGCGCGCTGCGCTACGCCTCCGACGTAGTGCACCATCCGGACCTGGAGTCCGCGCCCACCGACGACGACCGGCTCGGACGCCCCGCGGCCCTGCGGATCCGCGTCCGGCGCGCGGCGCGGGACGTCCTGCTCTCCGAGGAGTCGTGGCGCTACGGGCTGCGGCTGGCCCTGTGCATCGGCGTCGCCCAGTCCTTCGTGTCGCTGGTGCCGGTGGCCCGGTCGTACTGGGTCGCCCTGACCGTCACCTTCGTGATGAAGCCGGACTTCGGCTCGGTGTTCTCGCGCGCGCTGTTGCGCGCGCTCGGGACGGCCGCCGGGCTGCTGGTCGCGGCGGCCGTGCTGGCGGCGGTGCCGCGCGGCTGGGCGGACGTGCCGGTGATGGTCCTGCTCGCCGCACTGATCCCGGCGTTCGCGGCGAAGGGCTTCGTCTTCCAGACGATGGCGGTCACGCCGGTGATCCTGCTGCTGTCTGACCTGCTCAACCACGAGGGCTTCCATCTGGTGCTGCCGCGCCTCGTGGACAGCCTGATCGGCTGCACGATCGCGATCGTGGCCGGGTATCTGCTGTGGCCGGAGAGCTGGCACACCCGGATCGGGGACCGGCTGGCGGACGCGGTGGACGAGACGGCGGCGTATGTGGCGGGGGCGTTCGGCGGTTTCGCTCAGGCGGAGCGGGTCCGGCGGCGGAGGAAGCTGTACCGGGACCTGTCGTCCGTCCGCTCGGAGTTCCAGCGCGCGCTGACCGAGCCGCCGCCGACCGGCAGACGGGCGGCCGCCTGGTGGCCGCTGGTCGTCGCGGTGGAGCGGATCGTCGACGCGACGACGGCGGCCCGGGTGCGCGTCGACCACGGCGCGGAGCCGCCCGGGGACGACGAGGTCACCGCCGTGGAGCGGCAGTTGCGGGGACTGGCGGAGGGGGTGCGGACCAACGAGGAGCTGGTCGAGGTACGGGCCGACCTGCCCGGTGAGGCGGACGGGGTGCTGGAACCCCTGCGCCAGGAGGTCCGGGCGGCCCGCGCGATCACGTCCCCGGCCAGGGACGACAACGCTTGACGGACCGGGAACGGCGCGGCCCACCGGGTGGGGGCGAGGCTCGGACGGGGACGGACGAGGCCCATCGCGCCCGGACGGGGACGGCCGGGTGCGGGTATCGCCGGGACGGGCCGGGTGCGGGCGGCGCTCCGACGGTGACGCACGGAGACGTAGGGGAACGGACAAGGTCCGGCTGTGCCCGGACGGGACGGCCGGGTGCGGGTGGCGCCCGGACGGGGGCGGGCCGGGTCGGGGGCTCAGTCCTTCGGACGGTTGCCGAAGAGCCGCTCCAGCTCCCGCCGGTCCCGCTTGGTCGGCCGCCCCGCCCCCCGGTCGCGGACCACGGCCGGGGCGGTGAACTCCCGGGGCGGGGGCGGCGGGCTGTGGTCCTCGTACGCCAGGGCCGCGACCGGCGGGCCGACCCGCTTGCGGAGGATCTGCCTGACGACGACCACGCGTTCGCGGCCCGAGTGGAACACCCGGACCTGGTCCCCGACCCGTACCGGCTGCGAGGGCTTGACCCGCTCGCCGCCGAGGCGGACGTGCCCCGCGCGGCAGGCCGCGGAGGCCTGGGAGCGCGTCTTGGTCAGCCGCGCTGACCAGACCCACACGTCGATCCGCACGGTTGGGGAGTCCGCTGCCTCTGCTGCCATGCCTCCGACTCTACGACCTCGCCGCCGGACCGCCCCGGAAACCGCCACCCCGATCACCACCCCCGCCCCCTCACCTCAGCGCACACATCCGACTACGATGCGCACGATCTCCCGTCGACGGAGGGGTCCCCTCCGCACACGGGCGTCCGTCCGTTTCCGACCCGCCCCGCAACTCCCGCGCGGCACCAGGGCATTCGGAGATTTCATGCGCAGCAGCTCCGCCCGAGGGCTTCGGCCGGGTGTCCTCGGGACGTTCGACATCGTCGTCGTGGCCGTCGCGGGCAGCGCCCCGGCGTACTCGATCGCGGCGACCACCGCCGTGCTCGTCGCCACCGTGGGGCTCGCCGGCCCGGCCGCCCTCCTCTACTGCGCGATCCCGATGCTGGGCATCGTTCTCGCCTACGGACGCCTGGGGCGGCTCGACGTCAACGCGGGCGCGGGCTACTCATGGGTGGGCCGCACCCTCCACCCGTTCCTCGGGTTCCTGTCCGGCTGGGCGCTGGTCGTGTCCACCACGATCTTCATGGTGGCCGGTTCGCTGCCCGCCGGGCAGATGACCCTGGCGCTCTTCGACCCGGCGCTCGCCGGGGACCGGCTGCTCGCCACCCTCGCGGGCGCCGGGTGGTTCCTGGCGATGCTGCTGGTGGTGCTCGGCGGCATCCGGCTGACCGTACGGGCCCAACTCCTGCTGTCCGGTGTGGAGCTGGTGATCCTGGTCGTCTTCGTGGCCGCCGCGCTGGTGCACGGCGGGGCCGGGGTCGCGTTCGACTGGTCGTGGCTGGGCTTCGCGCACTTCGACGGGCCGGCCGGCTTCGCCTCGGGCGCGCTGATCGCCGCGTTCTACTACTGGGGCTGGGACGTGACCAGCAACCTCAGCGAGGAGACCCGGGACAGCCGGCGCACGGCCGGGCTCGCCGCGCTCATCGGCGTCGGCGTCGTCTTCCTCCTCTTCGAGGCGTTCACCATCGCGGTCAACACCGTGCTCTCCGCCGAGCAGATCCACGCGGCCGGCTCCCAGGTGCTCACCGTCCTCGGGGAGGCGGTCTGGCCGGGCATCGGCGGGAAGCTGCTGATCGTGGCCGTGCTGCTGTCCACGGTCGCGACCCTGGAGACGACGCTCCTCCAGGTGACGCGTTCGCTCTTCGCCATGGGCCGGGACCGGACGATGCCGCCGGCGCTGGGTCTGGTGCACCGGCGGCGGCACACACCCTGGGTCGCGATCTGCGCGGTCGGTGGCGTGGCGCTGGTGATGTTCCTGGCCTCCACCGTGCTCGGCTCCGTCGGCGATGTCCTCGCGGCAGCGGTGGCGGCCATAGGGCTCCAGATCGCGTTCTACTACGGGCTGGCGGGCATCGCCGCCGTGGTCGCGTACCGCAGGACGCTGCTGCGGTCGGTGCGGGACGCGGTCCTCGGCGGGCTGTGGCCCCTGTTCGGGGCGCTGTTCATGCTGTGGATCTTCGTCGAGGCGCTGGCGGCGCTGAGCCGGGCGTCGATCGTGATCGGGCTGGGCGGGCTGGCGGCCGGGCTGGTGCCGATGCTGGTGTACCGGCGCCGCGGCAGCTCCTACTACCGGCCCGCACGGCTGGACGCCTCGGTGCCCCCGCCGGGTGGCGGCCGGGTCGAGGGGCCGGGCTCCGGGCACCCGGACCACCCGGACCATCCGGAGCATCCCGGGTACCGCGACCGCGCCCTCGCCACGGACTTCTGACCCGGCGGTCCCCAGGGCCACCGCGTCGTTCCGGCTCCGGTACCGCCACCGGTACCGGGGGTTCCGACCCCCACGCACCCGCAGAAGGGAGGTACGCAGTGCCCCGGATACCCCGTGTCCGCAGGACGCCGCGTGCGCCCCGCCCGTCCCGTGTGCCGCGCGCCCAGCGCCGCCGCTTCGTCCCCGACTTCGACCCCTCGCACGGCGACCGGGCCCTCTCCGAGACCCTGGACGACATCGTCATCGGACGCTGGCAGGGCGTGCGCGACCTGCTGCGCGACGGCGGTGACGACTGGGCCCGGCGCACCCACCGCATCCGGGTCCTCGCCCACGCCGCGGCCGGCCGGTCGGCGACGCGGATGTGGCAGGACGCCGAACCGGCCAGCGCCGACGCCGCCGTGCTCCGCGCCGCCACGGAGGTCGTCGGCGTCTTCCACCGGGCGATCGCCGCGGGTCACGCGCCGCCCCGGCGGGGCACCGGGGTCGGCCGCGACCACCTCGACGCCGCCGTCCGCGTCTGCCTGGACGCCGCGTCCCGGCACCCGGCCGACCCCATGCCGTGGGTGTCGCTGCTGACCGTGGCCCGGCTCTACGAGGACGGGGTGCCGCGCCGCGAACTGCGCCGCTGGTGGGACGAGATGCGGCGGCGCGACCCGTACAACGTCGAGGGCCATGTGCAGTTGATGCGCTACCACTCGGCCCGCTGGCACGGCTCGCACGGCCGGATGTACGACTTCGCGCGGGACGCGGCGGGGGCGGCGCCGCCCGGCTCCCCGCTGCCGGTGCTGGTGCAGGTGGCGCGCGCGGAGGAGTACCGGTACGTGCGCGACACCGCGCAGGGCCGCGTGGTCCGCGGCTTCGACCAGCACTGGAAGCACGAACTGGCCGTCACGGAGATCCGCCGCACCTGGGAGCGGTGGATCCTGCTGCGGGCTGACGGGCCGGTCCCGCCGCAGGAGGTCCCCGAGCTGAACTACCTGTCCCACGCGGCCTGCCACGCGGGGCTGCACCTGGAGGCGGGCGGGCTCTTCGTGCTCCTCGGGGACCGGGCCGCGCATCTGCCGTGGGCGTGGACGGGCGACCCGGCGGCGCAGTTCACGGCCTGGCGGGCGCGACTGGGTGTCACGGGCTGAGCCCCGGGGGCCCGGCCGGCTTCAGGACCCGGGCGACTTCAGGACCGGACGCCCCCCGGAACCGGACCGAACCCGACCGAACCCGAAGGCCGGGCGCCCCCCGGGACCGGCCGGACCGGGACGGACGACCGGGCGACTCCCGGTACCGAACCGAACCGAACCCGACCGGGCCCCGACGACCGGGCGACTCCCCGGAACCGAACCGGACCGGGTCGGACCGGACCGGACCGTAACGGGCGGCCCGGTCCGGGGAGTCGGGCCGCCTCAGACGCCGATGTCGCGGCCGTCCTTGCGGTAGACGGCGACGACCGACGGGCGCACGATCCGGCCCGGCCCGTCCGGCCAGGCGCTCGCGGGCTTCTCGACGGACGCGCCGTCGACCTCGCCCGGGTGCTGCACGGCCACCAGGACCCGGCGGTCCTGGATCACCGGCCCGCAGGTCTCGGCCCCGGTCGGCACGGTCAGGAACTGCTTGAGCTCACCGCGCCGTTCACCGTGGGTCGCGACGCCGAAGAGTCCGTCGTGCGAGCCGAGGGCGTTGCCGTCGGTGGAGATCCACAGGTTGCCGTGCGGGTCGAAGGCGACGTTGTCCGGGCAGGAGATGGGGCTCACCCGGTCCTTCGGGAACCCGGCGAAGTAGGTGCCCGGGTCCTTCGGGTCGCCCGCGACAAGGAACAGCCGCCAGGCGAAACCGTCGGAGGCCGGGTCGTCCCAGTTCTCGGCCAGCTCCAGGATGTGACCGTGCTTGTTGGCGTTGCGCGGGTTGGCCTCGTCCGCGCCGGCCTTGCCCGCCTTGCCGCGGTCCGAGTTGTTGGTGAGCGCGACGTACACCCGGCCGGAGCGGGGGCTCGGCTCGACGTCCTCGGGGCGGTCCATCTTGGTGGCGCCGACCTTGTCGCCCGCGAGCCGGGTGAAGACGTACACCTCGTCGGCGGTCATCCCGGGGACGTGCGAGACCTCGCCGGTGGCGAGCGGGATCCACACGCCGGAACCGTCGAACTCGCCGTCGTTCGGGAGCTTTCCAGTGCCGTCGATCTCGGCGGCCGGGCTGTCGCCGGTCAGCTTGGCGACGTAGAGGGTGCCGTGGTCGAGGAGGGTGAGGTTGTGCGCGCGGGCGGCACGGCCCCTGCCCTTCTTCATCCGCTTCGAGGAGACGAACTTGTAGAGGTAGTCGAAGCGCTCGTCGTCGCCCATGTAGACGACCGGGCGGCCGTCCGCGGTCAGCCGGGGCTGGGCCGCCTCGTGCTTGAAGCGGCCGAGCGCGGTCCGCTTGGCCGGGACGGAGTCGGGGTCGTACGGGTCCAGTTCGACGACCCAGCCCTGGCGGTGCGCCTCGTTCGGCTCCTGTGCCACGTCGAACCGCTTGTCGAACCGCTCCCACTTGCGCTCGGTGGCGCCGGAGCCGATGCCGTAGCGCTTGTCGGTGGCGCTGGAGCCGTTGGCGAAGTACTGGTTGAAGTTCTCCTCGCCGTGCAGGGTCGTCCCCCAGGGTGTGGTGCCGCCGGCGCAGTTGTTGAGAGTGCCGAGCACCCGGCTGCCGGTGCGGTCGGCGGAGGTGCGCAGCAGGGGGCTGCCGGCGGCGGGGCCGGTCAGCTCGAAGCGGCTGGTGGTGGTGAGCCGGCGGTTCAGCGGGTGCCGGGGGACGGGGGTCAGCTTCCCGGTCCGGCTCTCCTCCTGGACGACGACCACGGAGAGGCCGTGTGCGGCCCAGGCGATCTCCACCTGCTTGCGGGTCGGGTTCTCGGGGTCGTAGCCCTTGAACATCAGGAACTCGTCCGTGTACTCGTGGTTGGCCACGAGCAGCTGACGGCCGGGCTCGCCGGGGAGCGGCAGCAGGCTGAGGAAGTCGTTGTTGTAACCGAACTGGCCCGCCTGCGCCTTGGGGGTCTGGCGGTCCGGGTCGAAGGCGGGGGCGCCGCGCAGGATCGGCTCGCCCCAGCGGATCACCACGTTCTGGGCGTAGCCCTGGGGGACGGTGACCTTGTCGTCCTTGTTGGGGGCGACGGGGGCGAAGCGGAGGCCGCGGGCGCCGTCCGCCCTGCCCTTGCCGCCGTTCCCGCCACCGCCGTTGCCGCCCGCGGCGGGGGCGGAACCGAGGGCGGCGGCCGGGGGTGCGCCGGGCACGAGGGCGGCGCCGCCGGCCGCGGCGGCGACCGTCACGACGGCCGCGGTGCGCAGCATCGAGCGGCGGGACAGAGCGCTCGCTATGACGTCGCCGACGTACTCGTTGTCGCTGGTGTTGGGGACCTCTTGGAAGCAGGCGTCGCCGCAGCGGTAGCGGCAGGTGAGCGCGGAACGTCCGCCCGCGTGCGACGGGGTGTTCAACAGCGGCAGCAGTTTGCGCACGTTGTCCTCCTTCGGCGCACCTGCGCCGACATGGTGTCGGAATGATTCCGGCCGAGACGTTAGGGGTGCGCACGGGCCCGGCGGCGGACACGAAGTGAACGGCGCATGAATGCGGCGGGGCCGGGGCGGAGTGGGGGTGTGGGCGCGGTGCCGGTGTGATGCGTGCGGGGTGTCCGTGCCGTGCCGTGCGCGCGGGTGGCTTCGGGTGCCGTGCCATGCGCGCGGACGGCTCCGGGTGCCCTCCCGGGAGCCGCCGCGGACGGCCGCTAACCTTACGTGTCAGCCCTGGCCCACGGGTCGGGCGCCATGTCTGCAGGAGCGGACAGTCACCGCACCCAACTCATGCGAAAGGCCCCGCACATGGGTATTCGGAGCTTGCTGCGCAAGGTGTTCGGCCGCGAGAACGCCGGCCACGAGGAGTCGGCGGCGACCTCCGTTCCGGCCCAGGCCGAGCGTACGGAACCGGCCACGCAGTCGCCCGCGGCGGGCGGGGCGACGTCCTCGGGCGCGGAGGCGGAGGCCGCCAAGCCGGCGGTCCCGTCGCAGACCCCGTCGGAGCACGCGGCGGACCTGGTCTCCGCCGCGTTCGACAACCCGGCCCCGCGCCTGGCGGTCCCGGCCCAGCCGACCCCGCCGACGGTGGCCCCGGCCTCGGCCTCGGCCCGGCCGGAGGCGGACGCGCCCGTGACGAAGCCCGAGCCCGAGGCGGACGCGCTCGATCCGCGGGGTGACGCGCCCCGGGCCGACGCCCCCGCCGCGGAAGAAAGCGCGGCCCAGACCGAAGCCCGTGCCCCACAGCCCGAGCATGCCACCCCCGCCCAGACCGACACCCCCGAGGCACGGCCCGCGCCCAAGGCCGACCCGGCCCCCGAGGCGAGCGCCCCCGAAGCGAGCCCCGCCCAGGCGAGCGCCCCCGAAGCCGTGGCGACGCCCGAAGCGAACCCGGCCGCTGAGGCGGACGCACCCCGAGCCAAGGCGGAGCCCGAGACCGACGCAGACGCCGCGCAGCCCGAGCCCGCGGCCCCCGGGGCGGACGCCCTTGACCGGCGGGGTGACGCGCCCCCGGCCGAAGCCCCCGCCGCGGAAGGAAGCGCGGCCCAGCCCGAGGCCCCTGCCCCACAGCCCGAGCAGGCCACCCCCGCCCAGACCGACGCCCCCGAGGCGCAGCCCGCGCCCAAGGCCGAACCGGCCCCCGAGGCGCAGCCCGCGCCCAAGGCCGAACCGGCCCCCGAAGCGAGCCCCGCCCCCGCCCAGGAGGACGCCCCCGAGGCAGAGCCCGAGGCCGACGCCCCCGAAGCCGTGGCGACGCCCGAAGCGAACCCGGCCGCCGAGGCGGACGCACCCCGAGCCAAGGCGGAGCCCGAGACCGACGCGGACGCCGCGCAGCCCGAGCCCGAGGCGAGCGCACCCGAAGCCTCGGCGACCCCCGAGGCCGACACCCCCGAAGCCACGGCGCAGCCCGCCCCCGAACCGGGCCCGGCCCCCGAACCGGGCCCCGCCCCCGAGGCCGGCGCGACCGCCGCCCCCGCGGGCAAGCCCGCGATCTCGCTCGCGCGGGTCAAGTCGCGCGCGCCTCTCGTCGTGGACGCGTACCGGACCGCGGGGGCCGCGCTCAAGAAGGCGCAGCTCGCCGGGGCCCGTGCGCGGGTCTACCTCGTGCTGGACCGGTCCGGGTCGATGCGGCCGTACTTCAAGGACGGCAGCGCCCAGGGCCTCGGCGAGCAGGCGCTCGCCCTCGCCGCCCACCTCGACGAACGGGCCACCGTCGACGTCGTCTTCTTCTCCACCGAGGTCGACGGCACCGGACAGCTCACCCTCGACGCCCACGACGGCCGGATCGACGAGCTGCACGCGGGCCTCGGCCGGATGGGCCGGACCAACTACCACCTCGCCGTCGAGGAGGTCCTCGCGCTGCACGCCAAGGCCGCCGACCCGGACGCCCCCGCCCTGGTGATCTTCCAGACGGACGGCGCCCCCGAGTCGAGGACCGCCGCCACCGCCGCGCTCGCCGCCGCCGCGGACCGGCCTGTCTTCTGGCAGTTCGTGGCCTGGGGCGAGCACGACGCGAAGGCCTTCGACTACCTGCGCCGGCTCACCGCCGCCAACACCGGCTACTTCCCCGCCGGTCCCACACCCCGCGAGCTGACGGACGCGGAGCTGTACGCCGGTCTGCTGGAGGGCTTCGGCCCCTGGCTCGCGGCCCGCACCGCCTGACCGGCCGCGCACCCGGCAGATCCGCGCCCCCGTTCCCGGAGCCCCCGGGGACGGGGGCGCGGTCGTCGCCCGCGGAGCCGAGCCCACAGGCGAGCACACAGCCAGGAGGCGCACAGCCGAGCGCGGAGCCAGGCGCACAGCCGAGCATGCAGCCGCGCACACAGCGAAGCGCGCGGTGAAGCGGGCTCCGCGGGGCCGATAGGATTTCGACCATGGCGGCCACTGGATCCGAGAAGCAGGGGGCGGCGGCGTACTACGTCTCGACCCCCATCTACTACGTCAACGACGCTCCTCACCTGGGCCACGCCTACACGACCGTCGCAGGCGACGTGCTCACCCGCTGGCACCGCCAGCGCGGCGAGAAGGTGTGGTACCTCACCGGCACGGACGAGCACGGTCAGAAGATCATGCGCACGGCCGAGGCGAACGGCGTCACACCGCAGGAGTGGTGCGACAAGCTGGTCACCGAGGCCTGGAAGCCCCTCTGGGAGCACCTGAACATCGCGAACGACGACTTCATCCGCACCACGGAGAAGCGGCACACCGACCGTGTGCAGGAGTTCGTGCAGGACCTGTACGACAAGGGCGAGATCTACAAGGGCGGCTACGAGGGCCCGTACTGCGTCGGCTGCGAGGAGTACAAGCTCCCCGGCGAGCTGATCGAGGCCGAGGACGGCACCAAGCTCTGCCCGATCCACAAGAAGCCGGTGGAGATCCTCAAGGAGGAGAACTACTTCTTCAAGCTCTCCGAGTACGGCCCGAAGCTCCTCGACCTCTACGCCGCCAACCCGGACTTCATCCAGCCCGAGTCCGCGCGCAACGAGGTCGTGAACTTCGTCAAGCAGGGCCTCCAGGACCTGTCGATCTCGCGCTCGACCTTCGACTGGGGCGTCCCGGTCCCTTGGGACGAGAAGCACGTCATCTATGTGTGGGTGGACGCGCTCCTCAACTACGCGACCGCCGTCGGCTACAACGAGAACCCGGCGAAGTTCGAGGAGACCTTCCCGGCGAACGTGCACCTGGTCGGCAAGGACATCCTCCGCTTCCACGCGGTCATCTGGCCCGCGATGCTGATGGCGCAGGGCCTGCCGGTGCCCGGCCGTGTCGCGGCCAACGGCTGGCTGATGGTCGGCGGCGAGAAGATGTCGAAGTCCAACCTGACCGGCATCAAGCCGCAGGACCTGACCTCGCACTTCGGCGTGGACGCCTACCGCTGGTACTTCCTGCGCGCCATCGCCTTCGGCAGTGACGGCTCGTTCTCCTGGGAGGACTTCACCGCCCGCTACACCTCCGAACTGGCCAACGACTACGGCAACCTCGCCTCCCGCGTCGCGGCCATGGTCGGCAAGTACTTCGGCGGCGCGCTGCCGGCCGCGGCGGCCGACGGCGACGCGGAGAAGGCGGTCCAGGAGGGCCTGGCGAAGGCGGTGGCCGAGGCCGACCGGAAGATCGGCGAGGAGCTGGACTTCCAGGGCGGCATCCTGGCGGTCTTCGACTTCGTGAAGCAGGTCAACGGCTACATCACGGAGCAGGAGCCGTGGAAGGTCGCCAAGGACGAGTCGGCCGAGGGCCGCGCCCGTCTCGCGACGATCCTCTACACGGCCGCCGAGTCCCTGCGCGCGGTCGCGGTGCTGCTGAACGCGATCATGCCGGAGACCTCCGCGAAGCTGTGGGAGTCCCTCGGCGCCGAGGAGTCCCTGGGCGCCTTGGCCGACCAGCGCGTCCAGGACGCCGGTACCTGGGGTCTCCTCCCGGCCGGTGCCACGGTGACCAAGGGCGCGGTGCTCTTCCCGCGCCTGGAGGAGCCGAAGAAGGACTGAAGGGCTTGAGGGCTGAAGGGCTGAAGGGCTGACCGCGCAGCTTGCGCGAGAACGAGGGGCCCGGGACGCGACCGCGCAGACGGTCCGTCCCGGGCCCTCCGCGCCCACCGGGCCCGGCCATCGGCGTCCACGGGGAGGGGTTCCCGGCGTCCACGGGGACGGGCACTCTCCGTCCATGGGCCGGGCACTCCGCGCCCGTACGGCCGCTCAGCGCGCCAGCGACCCCGTGTCCCCCATGACCACCACCGGCCGCAGCTGCGGGTTGAGCGCCCGCAGGAGCTGCTTCATATGGTCGAGGGAGAGCGAGACGCAGCCCTGGGTGGGCCCGCCGTGGTCGACGTGGATCCAGATGCCGCCGCCCTTCTCCTCACCCAGCGGCCGGGCCCCGTCCAGCGGGCTGGTGCCCGGCTCGCGGTTGTAGTTGATCGCCACGACATGGTCGAAGGAGCCCTCCAGCGGCTCCCCCTCGAAGCCCCGTCCGCTGATGCTGAACAGCGGGCCCCGGTCGTACGGGAGGCGGGTGCCGGGATCGGGCAGCAGGCCCCCCGCGTCGGTGAGGCCGTAGACCCCGATCGGTGAGCGGAGATCGCCCTGGCGGTGGTCGTCGGTCCAGCCGCGCAGGGCGTTGTGGGCGTGCCAGGGGCCTGCCGTGCGCTGCCAGCCGCGTTCGGTGTCGCGCACATAGAGGGCGACCGAGGAGGCGTCCTCGTCGCGGCCCTCGCCGGTGACGACCAGGGCCTGCCGGGTGCCGTCCGGGATCTGCGCCCGGGTCCGGGGGCCGAGGCCGGGGATCGCGTCCGCGCGGGCGGTCCGGTCCCGGGCGAAGAGAGGAGCCATCCGGTCCGTGTCCCGCCCCTCGCCGGCCGGGGCCGCCGCTTTGTCGTCCGTCTGCCGCGCACTGTCCGCCAGGGTCGTCCCGCAGCCGGTCATCAGCGCCGCCGTGCAGAGCAGGGCGGCGGCCGGGAGCGTTCGGTGGCGCAGGGACATCAGGGGCGGCCTTTCCGTCCGGAGGTCTCGTGGTGACGCCACCGGCCGTCGGCCGGGACGTCGTCGGGCACTCTTTCCAGAGTGGCAGGCCGACGCCGATCCGCAGCTCGCGCAATGCGGGAAAGGGCCGCTTTCGACCGCATCGGTGCAGGTCGGACAGCGGCACGGCGGTCCTGAACGGCCGGTGGACGGCGCTTGACGCGGGCACCGGCCCGGCACGTACACGGCCCCCGGGACCAGGTGGTCCCGGGGGCCTCGTACGCCCCGCCGCGCTCGCGGCCGGGCGGCGGCTACTCGCCGGACTTGGCGACCGGCTTGCGCAGCGCGATGTTCAGCTCGCGCAGCCGGGCCTCCTCCAGCTCCGTCGGGGCGCCCATCATCAGGTCCTGGGCGTTGCCGTTGAGCGGGAAGGCGATGGTCTCGCGGATGTTGGGCTCGTCGGCGAGGAGCATCACGATCCGGTCCACGCCCGGGGCGATGCCGCCGTGCGGCGGGGCGCCGAACTGGAAGGCGCGGAGCATGCCGGCGAACTCGCGCTCGACGGTCTCCTTGTCGTAGCCCGCGATCTCGAAGGCCTTGAACATGATCTCGGGCTCGTGGTTCCGGATGGCGCCGGAGGAGAGCTCCACGCCGTTGCAGACGATGTCGTACTGCCAGCCGAGGACGTCCAGCGGGTCCTGGTTCTCCAGGGCCTCCAGCCCGCCCTGCGGCATGGAGAACGGGTTGTGCGAGAAGTCGATCTTCCCGGTCTCCTCGTCCTTCTCGTACATCGGGAAGTCGACGATCCAGCAGAAGCGGAAGACGCCCTCCTCGAAGTGGCCCGCCCGCTTGGCGGCCTCGACGCGCACCGCGCCCATGATCTTGGAGACCTCGTCGAACTCGCCCGCGCCGAAGAACACGGCGTGGCCGGGGGCCAGGCCCAGGCGCTCGGTGAGGACCTTGACGTTCTCCTCGGTGAGGAACTTGGCGATCGGGCCGGTCAGCGAGCCCTCCTCGCCCACGCGGACCCAGGCCAGGCCCTTGGCACCCTGCTCCACGGCGTAGTCGCCGAGGCTGTCGAAGAACTTCCGGGGCTGGTCCTGTACGGCCGGCACCGGCAGGGCGCGGACGTGCTTGCCGGCGAAGGCCTTGAATTCGGAGCCCTCGAAGACGTCGGTGATGTCGACGAGCTCCAGCCGGGCGCGCAGGTCGGGCTTGTCGTTGCCGTACTTGAGCATCGACTCGCGGAACGGGATGCGCGGGAAGGGCGAGGTGACATGGCGCCCGCCGCCGAACTCCTCGAAGAGCTCGGTCATGAGCTTCTCGATCGGCTGGAAGACGTCCTCCTGCTCGACGAAGCTCATCTCCACGTCGAGCTGGTAGAACTCGCCGGGGGAGCGGTCGGCGCGGGCGTCCTCGTCACGGAAGCAGGGCGCGATCTGGAAGTAGCGGTCGAAGCCCGAGATCATGAAGAGCTGCTTGAACTGCTGCGGGGCCTGCGGCAGGGCGTAGAACTTGCCCGGGTTCAGCCGGGAGGGGACCACGAAGTCGCGTGCGCCCTCGGGGGAGGTCGCGGTGAGGATCGGGGTCGCCATCTCGTTGAAGCCGAGGGCCACCATCTTGGCGCGGATCGCGGCGATGACCGCCGAGCGCAGCATGATGTTGCGGTGCATGCGCTCACGGCGCAGGTCGAGGAAGCGGTACTCCAGACGGCGCTCCTCGCCGACACCGTCGTCGGTGTTGATCTGGAACGGGAGCTGCTGGGACGCCCCGAGCAGTTCGACGGAGCCGACCTCGACCTCCACCTCACCGGTGGGCAGCTCGGTGTTGACGTTCTCGGCGCCACGGGAGACGACCGAGCCGTCGACGCGGACGACCGACTCCTTGTTCAGCTTGTCCAGGGCCTCGTAGGCGGGGGTGCCCGGCCGGGCGACGAGCTGCGTGATGCCGTAGTGGTCGCGCAGATCGATGAAGAGGATGCCGCCCAGGTCTCGGCGATTGTGCAGCCAGCCGCTCAGCCGGACGTCGGCACCGACGTCAGAGGCGCGGAGCTCGCCGCAGGTGTGGGACCTGTACCGATGCATCGTCGTTCATCCAGTCTTCGCGGATCGGGGACCTGTTTCACGTGAAACAGGTCCCAGGGTACCGGCCGCCCGGTCGTGCCCCGGGGCCCGGCAGGTCATCACCGAGGACATCTGCCTACAGTGAGCGAATGCGCACCGAGGACGTCCTGGTCGCCGTGGCGACCGGTATCTGGCGCTGGGAGCACGCGTCGGGGATCGTCACTCTCGACGCCGAGGCCACCCGGCTGCTGGGCCTGCCGCAGGGCTCCGGCCGGTTCTCCGAAGCGGCTGTGCGGTCCTGCTTCCACCCGGTCGACTGGGGCGAGCTGAACAGCGTCACCACCCTGGCGGCGATGGAGGGGACCCTCGCGGAGGCGCGGCTGCGGGTGGTCGACGCCCAGGGCCGGGTGCAGCGGGTCCTGCGGTCCCGGGGAAAGCCGTTCACCGTGTCCGGGAGCCCCTGTCTGGTGGGCACCGTCCAGGAGGTCACGGACCAGCCCGAGGACGCGGTCGCCCAGGCCCCGGTCACGGGCGACTGGCGCCGCTCGCGGGAGGCGTTCCTGCTGGACGCGGGGCGGGCGCTGGCGGAGGCGCGGTCCACCGCCGAGGTGCTGCGGGTGGCCGCCTCCCTGTCCATGCCCGGCTTCTCACCGGACGGGCTCGCCGTCTTCGGGGTCGCGGGGGACCGGCTGACGATCGTCGGCCACCACGGCCACAGCGCGGGCGACGACGAGCCGTTCAGGGATGTGCCGCTGGACACGGACTACCCGGCCGCCGAGGTCGTCCGCACGGGCCGCGCGGTCTATCTGCCCACCCCCGACGACTACAAGGAGCGCTTCCCGGTCACCTGGCCGCTGGCCCAGCGGTTCGGCCGCCAGTCCTGGGCTTTCCTGCCACTGGTGGTGTCGGGGAGCACGATCGGGACGTGGATGGCCGCGTTCCGGCACCCGGTGGCGTTCACGCCCGACGAGCGCTCGGTGCTCACCACGGTCGCCCGGATGCTGGCCCAGGCCCTCGCCCGGGCCGGGGCCGCCGAGTCGGAGCGGGAACTGTCGCTGGGGCTCCAGCGCTCGATGATGCCCACCCTCGTCCCCGGTGTGCGCGGGGTGACCCTGGCCGGCCGGTACGTCCCCACGGGCGGGGGTCTCCAGGTGGGCGGCGACTGGTACGACACCATCCCGCTGCCCTCGGGCGGGGCCTTCCGGGGTGAGGGCTTCGACGGCCGGATCGCGCTCGTCATCGGGGACGTCCAGGGCCATGACGTCCGGGCCGCCGGACTGATGGGCCAGCTCCGGATCGCCCTGCGGGCCTACGCAGCCGAGGGCCACCGGCCGGACGCGGTGCTCTCGCGGGCCTCGCGCTTTCTGCACGGCATCACCGAGGAGGAGGAGCCGGGCACCGGTCCCGACCTCGGCGGGCCGCGCTTCGCGACCTGCCTCTACCTGGAGTTCGAGCCGTCCACGGGCACGGTGGAGATCGCCCGCGCGGGCCACCCGGAGCCGGCGGTGCTGACCTCGGACGGCACGGTGTTCCAGCGCTCCACGGAGGGCGGGCTGCCGCTCGGCATCGACCCGGACTCGGACTACCCGACCACCCGTTTCGTGCTGGAGCCCGGTGACACCCTGCTGATCTGCACGGACGGCCTGCTGGAGACCGGCGGCCACGACCTGGACACCGGCTGGGCCCGGCTGCGCGCCGTCCTGGAGCGGCACGGGAGGGGCTCCTCCCTGGAGGAGCTGGCCGACGCCCTGGTCCAGGCGGTGCACGGACCGACCTCGCACCACACCACCGGACCGCTCGCCGACCGTCGCGAGGACGACATCGCGGTGCTGCTGCTCACCCGCGAGGGCGCGCCCGCCGGGACCCCGACCCGGCGGACGGCGATGAGCGTGGCGCAGGCGGAGCCGGAGCGGATCGCGGCGGCGCGCCGGCAGGTGCGCGAGCTGCTGCACGACTGGACGGACGCCGAGCAGGTGGACTCGGCGGTCCTGATGGTCTCCGAGATGGTCACGAATGTGCTGGTGCACACGGACGGCACGGCCCTGCTGGCGGCCGAGGTGGACCACGGCGACTCCGCCCGGCGTCTGCGGGTGGAGGTCACGGACGGCAGTGACGACCTCCCCCACCGCCGCAGGCCCGGCGAGATGGCCTCCTCGGGGCGGGGTCTGGTGCTGATGGAGATGCTGGCCGACGCCTGGGGCGTGGACCCGCGCGGCGAGGGCAAGTCGATCTGGTTCGAGCTCTACGAGCCCCCGGCGCCGGACTCCGCGCCGGCCCCGTCGACCGGCGGGTCGGCGGGCGGCCCGTAGCGGGCCCGCAGCTCCCCGATCACTCCGAAGGCGGCCGCCGTCACGGGCACCGCCAGCAGCATCCCGAGGATCCCGGCGAGACTGGCCCCCGCCGTGAGGGCCAGCATCACGATCGCGGGATGCATCTGGACCGTGCGGCTCTGGATCATGGGCTGGAGGACGTGGCCCTCCAGCATCTGCACCGCCAGCACCACACCGAGCGCCCAGAGCGCGATCACGAACCCCCGGTCGGCGAGGGCCACCAGGACGGCGACCGCGCCGGAGACGAAGGCCCCCAGATAGGGGATGTACGCGCCGACGAAGACGAGCGCGCCGAGCCCGACCGCCCCGGGGACGCGCAGGATCAGCAGGCCCAGGGTGATGCAGAAGGCGTCGATCAGGGCGATGAAGGTGGTGCCCCGCATAAAGCCCTCGACCGCCTCGAAGGCCCGGCGCGCCATGGCCTCCAGCAGATCGCCGGTGGAGTTCGGCGCGAGGGAGCGCAGGGCGCCGACGGCGCGGTCGGAGTCGCGCAGGAAGAAGAAGACGAGGAGGAGGGCGAGGACGGCGATCGCGATCATCTCGCCGACCACACTGAGCCCGGTGATCACCCCGGAGGCCGCGGTGCCGCCGAACCTGCCCAGCAGTTCCCGGGCGTTGGCCGCGATGTCGTCCAGGGAGGTGCCGGCGGCGCCGAAGTGGCGGGTGAGGTCGGTGGCGGCCTGCCGCAGCGAGGCCACGATCTGGTCGCCCGTCTCCACCAGGGCGTTGACCACGATCCAGACCGCCCCGCCGACCACGGCGAGCACCGCCACGCAGGTCAGCCCGGCGGCGAGCGAGGGCTGCACCTTCATCCGCAGCAGCCGCCGGTACAACGGCCCGAGCAGCGCGGTGCCCAGCAGTGCGAGAAGGACCGAGGTCACGGCCGTCTTGAGAGTGACGACCAGCCAGACCCCGACGCCCACGACACCGGCCACCAGCAGAGCGACCACACACCAGGCGGCGAGCCGCCGCACGGGCTCGGGCAGAACGGGACGCGGGTGGACGGTCACCCGCCCACCCGACCACGCCGCCGCCCCGGGGGCCCGCCCGGGCGGTCCGCCGGAGTGACGGGCCGTCAGCCGGGGGGCGGGGGCGGGGCGCACTGCGGCCGCCGGCCGGACCGGGTCGTTCCGTGCGCCGGGCCGGTTCGCGCCGGTCGCGTCACTCCCCGGACGGCCCCGAGGGCTGCATGCCGTGCACCGCCGGGACGGTGCCCAGGCGGCCCTTCTGGAAGTCCTCGAACGCCTGCTGGAGCTCGGCGCGGGTGTTCATCACGAACGGGCCGTAGTGCGCCATGGGTTCGCGGATGGGGGCGCCGCCCAGGAGCACGATCTCCAGGTCGCCGCCGCCCGGCCCGGTCTGCGCGTCGTCGGCCCATACGGTGAGCGCGCCGCCGTCGCCGAAGACCGCGGTCTGGCCCGCGCGGACCGGACGCCGCTCGTCTCCGACCGCGCCGCTGCCGGACAGGACGTAGGCGAGCCCGTTGAAGTCCTCGCGCCACGGCAGCCGGATCCGCGCTCCGGGCCGGAGGGTGGCGTGGATCATCGTGATCGGGGTGTGGGTGATGCCGGGGCCCTGGTGCCCGTCGAGCTCGCCCGCGATGACGCGGAGCAGCGCGCCGCCGTCGGGGGAGGTGAGGAGCTGGACCTGGCCGCCGCGGATGTCCTGGTAACGGGGGTCCATCATCTTGTCCTTGGCGGGCAGGTTGACCCAGAGCTGGAGGCCGTGGAACAGCCCCCCGGACATCACCAGCTGCTCGGGCGGCGCCTCGATGTGCAGCAGGCCGGAGCCGGCCGTCATCCACTGGGTGTCGCCGTTGCGGATCGTCCCGCCGCCGCCGTTGCTGTCCTGGTGGACGAAGGTGCCGTCGATCAGGTAGGTGACGGTCTCGAAGCCGCGGTGGGGGTGCCAGGGGGTGCCCTTGGGCTCGCCCGGCGCGTAGTCCACCTCGCCCATCTGGTCCATCATGATGAACGGGTCGAGGTGCTGGTAGTTGATCCCGGCGAAGGCCCGGCGCACCGGGAAGCCCTCCCCCTCGAAGCCGGCGGGCGCCGTGGTCACCGCGCGGACCGGCCGGGACACGGCCTCGGCGGGTGCGGCGACGCGCGGCAGGGTGAGCGTGTTCTCGACGGTCACTGCGGGCATGGCGGGGGGCCTCCTTGTGCGCTTGCGCGACACTTTAGTTGAAGAATGAACTTCTTGCCATCGGGAACGACGAACGCCCGGGAGGAATTCCTCCCGGGCGTCCAGGTGCGGTCCTACGGTCCCGCGGCGGCGGCGCCGCGCACGCACGGCGGCTCAGCCGTACATCCGGCGCATCGCGAAGTCGACCATCTGCTCGACCGCCTTGGCGTCGAACACCATCCGGTGCTCCCCCTCCATGTCCAGCACGAAGCCGTAGCCCGTGGGGAGCAGGTCGATCACCTCGGCGCCGGTGATCACGAAGTACTTGGACTCCTTGCCCGCGTACCGGCGCAGCTCCTTCAGCGAGGTGAACATCGGGATCACCGGCTGCTGGGTGTTGTGCAGCGCCAGGAAGCCCGGGTTGTCGCCGCGCGGGCAGTAGACCTTGGAGGTCGCGAAGATCTGCTGGAAGTCCTCGGCGGACAGCGATCCGGTGGTGAAGGCCCGCACCGCGTCCGCGAGCGACGGCGGCGACGGTTCGGGGTAGAGCGGCTGCTCCCCGTAGGAAGGCTGCTGCGGCACGTACTGCTGCTGTGCACCCGCGGACTGGTCGTAGCCGTACATGAGCGCAAGGGTACTGAACCCGGCGCCCCCGCGGGGCCGTGCCCGTAGTCTGGCCAGAGGTTCGACGGGGGAACACAGGGGGGAACCATGGACGAGGGGACGGCGACCCTCTCCCCGGTCGGCGGCCGACGGGTCGCCCACGCCCCCGGAGTGGCCGGCAGGGGATCGCGCTGCTGCTCGCCGGGGCCGCGTCGGCGGGGTGGGGAACGCACCGGCTGCGGGCCGCGGGCGAGCCGCGTCACAGATGACGGGTCAGGGGTTGCGCTTTATTACCGACGGGTAGCATCATCGTAGCTACTAACTGGTACGTGGATGTCCGGTCCAATTTCCGATCTTCAACGGAGCCGTCGCCATGGGGCACTACAAGTCGAATCTCCGCGACATCGAGTTCAACCTCTTCGAGGTCCTCGGGCGCGACAAGCTGTACGGCACCGGCCCGTTCGCGGAGATGGACGTCGACACCGCCAAGTCCATCCTGGAGGAGCTCGCCCGTCTCGCGGAGAACGAGCTGGCCGAGTCCTTCGCCGACGCCGACCGCAACCCGCCGGTCTTCGACCCGGCGACCAACACCGCCCCGGTGCCCGAGTCCTTCAAGAAGAGCTACAAGGCCTTCATGGACTCCGAGTACTGGCGTCTCGGCCTCCCCGAGGAGATAGGCGGCACCACCTCGCCGCGCTCCCTGGTGTGGTCCTACGCGGAGCTGCTGCTCGGCTCGAACCCGGCCATCTGGATGTACTCCTCCGGCCCGGCCTTCGCCGGTGTGCTGTTCGAGGAGGGCAACGAGGCCCAGAAGAAGATCGCGGAGATCGCGGTCGAGAAGCGCTGGGGCTCCACCATGGTCCTCACCGAGCCGGACGCCGGCTCGGACGTCGGCGCCGGCCGCACCAAGGCCATCCAGCAGGAGGACGGCTCCTGGCACATCGAGGGCGTGAAGCGCTTCATCACCTCCGGCGAGCACGACATGGAGGAGAACATCCTCCACTACGTCCTCGCCCGCCCCGAGGGCGCCGGCCCCGGCACCAAGGGCCTCTCCCTCTTCCTGGTGCCGAAGTACCACTTCGACTGGGAGACCGGCGAGCTGGGCGAGCGCAACGGCGTCTACGCCACCAACGTCGAGCACAAGATGGGCCTCAAGGCGTCCAACACCTGCGAGATGACCTTCGGCGACCAGCACCCCGCCAAGGGCTGGCTGATCGGCGACAAGCACGACGGCATCCGGCAGATGTTCATGATCATCGAGTTCGCCCGGATGATGGTCGGCACCAAGGCCATCGCCACCCTGTCCACCGGCTACCTGAACGCGCTGGAGTACGCCAAGGAGCGCGTCCAGGGCCAGGACCTGGTGAACTTCATGGACAAGACCGCGCCCAAGGTCACCATCACGCACCACCCCGACGTCCGCCGCTCGCTGATGACGCAGAAGGCGTACGCCGAGGGCATGCGCGCCCTGGTCCTCTACACGGCCGCCATCCAGGACGACATCGCCGTCAAGGAGGCCGCCGGCGAGGACGCCAAGGCCCTCGTCGCCCTCAACGACCTGCTGCTGCCGATCGTGAAGGGCTACGGCTCGGAGAAGTCCTACGAGCAGCTGGCCCAGTCCCTCCAGACCTTCGGCGGCTCCGGCTACCTCCAGGAGTACCCGGTCGAGCAGTACATCCGGGACGCCAAGATCGACACCCTCTACGAGGGCACCACCGCCATCCAGGGCCAGGACTACTTCTTCCGGAAGATCGTCCGCGACCAGGGCCAGGCGCTGAACGCCCTCTCCGAGGAGATCAAGAAGTTCCTCGCCCTCGCCACGGGCGGCGAGGAGCTGGCCCCCGCCCGCGACGCGCTCGCCAAGGCCGCCGTGGACCTGGAGGCCATCGTCGGCACGATGACCAACGACCTCATCGCCACCGGCGAGGACGTCAGGAGCATCTACAAGGTCGGCCTCAACACCACCCGCCTGCTGATGGCCTCCGGTGACGTGGTCGTCGGCTACCTGCTGCTGCGCGGCGCCTCGGTCGCCGCCGAGAAGCTTCAGACCGCCTCCGCCAAGGACAAGGCGTTCTACCAGGGCAAGATCGCGGCCGCGAAGTTCTTCGCCGCCAACGTCCTGCCGGGTGTCTCGGTCGAGCGCGCGCTCGCCGAGAGCGTGGACAGCTCGCTGATGGACCTGGACGAGGCCGCGTTCTAGCCTCCCGGCACGCATCGGCACACCGGCACACACCGGCACCGGAGCCGCCGCCCGACCTCCTCGGGCGGCGGCTCCGTCGTGTCCGCCCCACCCCCACAAGCCCCCACAGGGAGCGCGAGCGCCCGCGAAGCCGCACGAACCGGGGCATCGCGCCGGGGCAGCCGGCGGGCGCTCATCCCTCGTTAAGGTGAACCACATGAGCAGCAGCGACCCCGCCCCCACAGCGCACGCGCCCTCGCCGTTCGACCGCGGCCACACGGACGACATGATGGCCTTCCTCGCCGCGGCCCCCACGCCGTACCACGCCGTGGCGACCGCCGCCGCCCGACTGGAGAAGGCGGGCTTCCAGCAGGTCCGCGAGACCGACGCCTGGGACGGCACCGCGGGCGGCCGCTACGTGCAGCGGGGCGGCGCGCTGATCGCCTGGTACGTCCCCGGCAACGCCACCGCGCACACCCCGTTCCGTATCGTCGGCGCCCACACCGACTCCCCCAACCTGCGCGTCAAGCCGCTCCCCGACACCGGCTCGCACGGCTGGCGCCAGGTCGCCGTCGAGGTGTACGGCGGGACCCTGCTCAACACCTGGCTCGACCGGGACCTCGGCCTCGCCGGCCGGCTCACCCTGCGCGACGGCTCCCACCGGCTGGTGAACATCGACCGCCCGCTGCTGCGCGTGCCCCAGCTCGCCGTCCACCTCGACCGCTCGGTCAACACCGACGGGCTCAAGCTGGACCGGCAGCGCCATATGCAGCCGATCTGGGGCCTCGGCGAGGTCGAGGAGGGCGATCTGATCGCCTTCCTGGAAGAGGAGTCCGGCATCCCCGCCGGTGAGGTCACCGGCTGGGACCTGATGCCCCACTCCGTGGAGCCGCCCGCCTACCTCGGCCGGGACCGGGAGCTGGTCGCCGGGCCGCGCATGGACAACCTGCTCTCCGTGCACGCCGGCACCGCCGCGCTGGCCTCGGTCGCCGCGCGGGGCGAGCTGCCGTACATCCCCGTCCTCGCCGCGTTCGACCACGAGGAGAACGGCTCCCAGTCCGACACCGGTGCCGACGGCCCGCTGCTCGGCTCGGTGCTGGAGCGCTCCGTGTACTCGCGCGGCGGCAGCCTGGAGGACCGGGCCCGCGCCTTCGCCGGCACCGTCTGCCTGTCCTCCGACACCGGCCACGCCGTCCACCCCAACTACGGCGAGCGGCACGACCCCACACACCACCCGCGCGCCAACGGCGGCCCGATCCTCAAGGTCAACGTCAACCAGCGCTACGCCACCGACGGCACCGGCCGGGCCGTGTTCGCCGCCGCCTGCGAGCGGGCGGGCGTGCCGTGGCAGACCTTCGTCTCCAACAACGCCATGCCGTGCGGCACGACGATCGGCCCCATCACGGCGGCCCGCCACGGCATCCACACCGTGGACATCGGCGTGGCGATCCTGTCCATGCACAGCGCCCGCGAGCTGTGCGGAGCGGACGACCCGTATCTGCTGGCGAACGCGCTGGTGGCGTTCCTGGAGGGCTGAAACGGCCGGGGCGCGACGCCGGCCTCAGGGTTCCCGGACGCGTCACCCGGCCCTGGGGCCCGGGACGCGTCACTCCGCCTCGCGCCCCCCGGACCCGTCACCCGGCCCTGGGGCCCGGACGCGTCACCCGGCCTCGGGGTCCATCCCGGCGAGCACCAGGGGAAGCCGGGCGGCACCACCCGGGACGACCCGCACCGGAACGCCCCAGTCCTGCTGGTGCACATGGCAGGCCGGATACTCGTTCGCGGGGTCGTCGTCGCAGGAGGCGGCCATCGCCGAGACATGCAGGACGCCCTCCCCGGCCTCGGGGTCGATCTCCAGCTCGCGCCGCAGCTCCGTGCCCGTACCCTCGCCCGCGCGCAGCAGCTCCGGCGGGGTCGAGGAGACCAGCAGCCGGGTGGACGGCCCGTAGCGGGTGTCCAGCTTCTGCCCGGCGGGGGCCTGGAAGACCACGTCCAGGGTGAGCGCACCCGGCGCGACCTCGGTCGCCGCGCGCCGGGTGCGGTGCGCGACGGCCTCCACCCGCACCGCCTCCTCCGGCAGCCGCAGCCGGGTCAGCCGGTGCCGCGCCGACTCCACGACCACGATCTCCTCGCCGTCCAGCACCGCCCCGCTGGGCTCGCG
This sequence comes from Streptomyces sp. CNT372, assembly GCF_000377145.1. Taxonomy (NCBI): domain Bacteria; kingdom Bacillati; phylum Actinomycetota; class Actinomycetes; order Kitasatosporales; family Streptomycetaceae; genus Streptomyces; species Streptomyces sp. CNT372. The sequence goes on from NZ_KB897777.1 coordinate 313,214, forward strand.
CAGATCGGTGGCGAGAGTGGTGACCTGCCCGTTCGCCGGGTCGTAGCGGCGCAGCGCGTGGTTGTAGGTGTCACTGACGGCCACCGAGCCGTCGGGCAGCGCGGTCACGCCCAGCGGGTGCTGGAGGAGCGCCTGCGCGGCCTCGCCGTCCCGGTGCCCGAAGTCGAAGAGACCGGTGCCGACGGCGGTGTGCACGGTGAGGTCCCGGTCGATCCAGCGCAGGGCCGAAGTCTCGGAGTCGGCGATCCACAGCCGGTCTCCGGCGGCCGCCAGGCCCGAGGGCTGGGCGAACCACGCCTCGGCGGCGGGCCCGTCGACCAGCCCCTCGTTGGTCGTCCCCGCCGCCACCCGCACCGTCCCCGCCCCGGGGTCGTACGTCCACAGCTGGTGGACGCCCGCCATCGCGATCCACAGCCGGTCGTTCCACCAGGCCACGTCCCACGGCGAGGAGAGCGACACCTCACGGGCCGGGCCGGAGACCGGATCGCCCTGCCACCACTGCTTCCCGGTCCCGGCCAGCAGCTCGATCGCACCGGTCTGCGGGTCGTACGCGCGAATCGCGTGGTTGACGGTGTCGGCGACGGCCACCCGGCCGTCCGGCAGCGGGGCGAGGCCCTGCGGCTCGTTGAACTCGCCGTCCCCGATCCGGCGCACCACGCTCTCGCCGTCCGGGGCCAGCTCCACGAGCTGGTGCCGTGTCGAGTCGGAGACCAGAAAGTTCCCGGAGGGCAGCCGCAGCGCCTTGCCGGGGAAGCGCAGGTCGGTGGCGACGGGCTCCGGCGGTACATACGGGCCGTCGCCGCGCCGCAGCGTCCCCTTGGCCTCGTGTTCGGCCTCCAGCTCCTCGACCAGCCGCGCGATGGCGTGCGCATGCCCCTCGCCCGCGTGCTGGGCGACGACGTACCCCTCGGGGTCGATCACCACGAGCGTGGGCCAGGCCCGGACCGCGTACTGCTTCCAGGTCGCCAGCTCGGGGTCGTCCAGCACGGGGTGGTGGACCTGGTAGCGCTCGACGGCGTCCACGACGGCCTGGTGCTCGGCCTCGTGCACGAACTTGGGCGAGTGCACGCCGATGATGACCACGGTGTCGCGGTGCTTCTCCTCCAGCTCGCGCAGCTCGTCGAGGACATGCAGGCAGTTGATGCAGCAGAAGGTCCAGAAATCAACAACAACGCACTTACCTCGCAGGTCGGCGAGGGTCAGCTCTTTGCCTCCGGTGTTCAGCCAGCCCCCCTTGCCGATCAGCTCGGGAGCACGGACACGGGCACGCTTGCGAGGTGCGGGCGCGGGGGTGGGCGCCGGGGCAGCATCGTTCATCCTTCAAGCTTGCCATCTTGGTATGGACGTCGGATCACACACATACGGCGGGGGCGCGACGGATGGCTGCGGACGGAAACGAGACGACTGCCGGCGGGACGGCACAGACGGTGCAGGGGTTCATGGCGCTGCCGGGGCCTGTGGAGGCCCGTAGGGAGGTGTTCGCCGGATGCGTGGCGGAGGTCGTCCGGGTCCTCGGGCTCGATGTCGCTCACGAGCTGCAGCCCGGCGATCCACGAGCCTGGATGAACCACGCTCGGACGGCGCTGTGCAAGGCCTGCCGCCGGGGCCTGATCCTTTCCGAGGAGTCCTTCGAGACACTGATCAAGGCAGCCGTCTACGACCCCGACCCGAGCTTCAACCGCCATTTCCTCGAGCCGGCGCTGAACGCGTTCGGGCACAGGCGGGTCCAGGCCTCGCTGCTCGGATACCTGCGGGCGGGCACGAACCTCGAGCGGGCGGGCGCGGCGAACGCCTGGTACTGGTCGGCCCTGCCCCTGCGTATGCCCACCGTACGGGCGGAGAATTCCGCAGCCACCGGTCCAGCGGAGCCTGACGACGCCCCCACCGTCGGGGCCGAGTGGTACGAAACCGCGCTACGCGAGTTCGTGAACAACGAGCATCTGGACGTCCGGCGCTGCATCCTGCCGGGTCTGCCGCTCCGGAAGTCGGCCCATCCGCTGGAGCTGCACGACCTGGTGGACGCGGCCGTGGCGATAGCCCGATCCCATCCGGACAAGTACATCCGCCACCGCGTGGAACACCAGGTCGGCGACTAACCCCTTCACTGGACATGCTCGGGGAATCACGCGCGGTCCCCTCAGCGGTCGCGCAGGGCGCGGACCGGGTCGAGGCGGGCGGCGCGGAGGAGGGGGCGGGCGGCGCCGAGGAGGACGGCCGCGGCCGGGAGGAGCAGCGTCAACAGCACGGTCCAGGGGGCGGGGAGGACGGCGCCGTGCTCGGGAAGGCGGCCCGCGAGGACCTCGGATCCGGCGAGCCGGCCGACGGCCAGTGCCCCGGCGGCGGTCCCGAGGAGCGCCCCGGCCGCCCCCGCGAGCAGCCCGGTGGCGCCCAGCTCCACGGCGAACACCCCCGCGACCCGGCGGCGGCGGTACCCCACGGCCCGCAGCAGCCCGATCTCGTGGACGCGCTCCCGCAGCAGCGCCCCGCCCATCCCGAGTCCGGTGGCGACGGCGGTGACCGCGAGCAGTGCGAGCATCACCAGGGAACCCCAGCGGAACAGCTCCAGCAGCGGCGGCAGTTCCCGGAGCCGGTCGGCGACGGCGTACGCGTAATGGCCCTCCGCCTGGAGGCGGCGGAGCACGGGGGCGACGGAGCCGGGCCGGTCGACGACGACGGTCGCCCCGTCCCAGCCGCGTGCCGCGAGGAACCGCTCGGCGCTCACCCCGTCGCGGTCGGCCGCCCACTCGGCGACCAGCGGGGCGTCGGCGTAGGCGGCGCCGGGGCCGTCGACCTGCCAGGACGGGTCGTAGAGGCCGACGACCCTGACGCGGGCCGGGACGGCCGTGCCCCGGTTCTCGCCGGTGCGCCGCGTGTGGGCCACGGTCACCGTGCGGCCGAGCAGGGGGGTGAGGTCGTGGCCGTCGCCGGTGGCGGGCAGCACGACCTCGTTGCCGCGCAGCGGGAAGACCGCCGCGCGGGACTGCCGGACCAGGGGCGGGGGGAGGGAGCCGCGCACAGCGGTGGCGTAGAGGAGGAAGGGCGGCAGGCTCTCGTCGGCGCCGCTGTCGAAGGACGCCTGGATGACGGGTTCGACCGCGCGGACCCCGGGGAGCGCGCGGACGGCGTCGAGCGCTGCGGGGGTGAGGCGTTTGACCTCCGGGTCGTCGTCGCGTGCTTCGAGGTCGATCTGCCGCAGACCGGTCCCGGAGGCGAGGGCGGCCTCGGCGGCCCGGTCGGCGCCGCGTACGATGGTGGCGGCGGCCAGGGCGACGGTCGCGCACACGGCGAGGGTGAGGACGGCGGCGAGGGACCGGCGCAGCCGGCGGCGGGCGCCCAGGAGCCCGAGTCGGAGCGGGCTCACCGGGGGGCCTCCTGGCTGGTCGCAGGGGTCTCGTCGTCGGGTTCTGGGGTGCCGGAGGCGGGCAACGGGCGGGGGGCGGGAGCCGGTTCGGGAGCCGGGCCGAGGGCTGGGCCGAGGGCTTCGGCGGCCGGGTCGCGGGAGCTGCCGGCGGTCGGGCGGAGGGCGCCGTCGGCCAGGTGCAGCACCCGGTCCGCGCGGGCGGCGACCTCCCGGCTGTGGGTGACCAGCAGGACGGCGCAGCCGCGGTCGGCGGCGCCGCGCGCCAGCAGGTCCAGGACCTCGGCCTCGGTGGCGGCGTCGAGGTTGCCGGTGGGCTCGTCGGCGAGCAGCACCCCCGGCTCGTTGACCAGCGCCCGGGCGAGCGCGACGCGCTGCTGTTCCCCGGCGGACAGCTCGCCCGGCCGGTGCCGCAGCCGGTGCGCCAGCCCGACGTCCCCGAGCAGCCGCCGGGCGGGGCCGAGGCCGGCCCGGGGACCGGAGCGATGCGCCAGGGCGACGTTCTCCGCCGCGGTGAGGTGGGCGAGCAGATGGAACGACTGGAACACGAACCCGATCCGGTCCCGGCGCAGCGCGGAGCGGGCGGCGTCGGAGAGTCCCGCGGTGTTCTGCCCGTCGATCTGGACGGTGCCCGTGTCGGGAGTGGCCAGCAGCCCGAGCGCCATCAGCAGGCTGGTCTTGCCGCTGCCCGAACGCCCGATCAGCGCCACGGTCTCGCCCCGGCGCACGCCGAGGCCGACGTCCCGGAGGACGGCGACCGGGCCCGCCGGGCCGCGGTGGGTGATGCCGAGGCGGTCGGCACGCAGGACGACGCGGTCGGCGGGGGCGGCGGAGGCGGCGCGGTCGGCGGGGTTGGGCGCGGGGTCGGGGGCGGGCGCAGGGTCGGGGGCGGGGGCGCTCACCGGGCGGCCCGCTCGACCGGGCGCGCGCCTTCGAGCAGCGCGACGATCCGGTACCCGGCCCGCGTGCCGGGGACGCCGCACTCCGTGTCCCGCGCGGAGTCCCGGTAGAAGGCCCCGGCCCCGGGGCACGTCCGCCGCTTCTCCAGCAGCGCGCCGATCCGGGTGGCGGCGGTGGCGTCGGGGGTCCAGCCGAGGGCGTGGGCGGCTTCGAGGGCCTCGGCACCCTCACGTACGGTCCCCTCCCTGAGCCGCTCCTCGGCCTGTGCCACCAATTCGGCTGCGGGCGGGAGGTTGTTCAAGGTGCTCAGCCGCTCAACACGGTCGAGACCGTTGATCAACAGGGACCTGCCGTAGCGATGCTCCGGGCTGTCCGCCTTCCAGGCGGTCGGCTCGGCGGCCGGAACCGGCTCGTCCAGGCCGGTCAGAATGTCGGTGTACCGGTTCCAGACCTCGACGTTGCGCTCGTCCACCGTGCGCGGGACGGCCGCTTCGACGGCGGCCACGATCCTGTGGCGCTCCTGCTCCGGCACCTTCCCGCCCACGGTGTCCATGAGTGACAGCCACGCCCCGCGCAGCAGGGGGTCGTAGTCGGCGAGGACCGACGACCGCATGGCCGTCAGCGCGTCCCGCAGTTCGGGGTCGTCGAGCGGCAGCCCGGCGACCATACGCAGCCGGACCACCTCGTAGGTGGACGTCAGCGATCCCTGGCGGACCTGCACGGAGGACATCAGGCCGCTGGGCAGCCGGCGCTTCTCCAACCGCTCGGTCAGTCCGTCGAGTTCCTTCGCGGGACCGCCGAGCGCCTGCCACGCCCGTGCGGTCAGGGCGGCGACCTGGGTGTCGGTGGACACGGGCCGTTCCGGTGAGAGCACAGCCCGCAGGTGTGCGCGGCGGTCGGCGAGATCGATTCCGAGGCGGTCGGCGAGCAGGACGAAGTAGGCGGCCTCGATGACGTCCGTCTCCCCGCTCGCCGAGGTCAGCTTCGCGCCCACGGCACGCCACCAGGTCTCGGCCCGTTCCGACAGGTCGCGGCGAGGGCTCTCGCCGACCGCGTCCGCGATGCGGGCGAGATGGTGGAGCTGGACCGGCCGGTCCGGGGCCGAACGCTCCGCCGTCGCCAGCCAGGTGCGCACCGCCGCCCGGCGCTCGTCGCTCAGGCGGGCGCCGAACTCATCGAGAGCGGTGAGGGCCTCGGAGGTGTCGTTCAGCAGTGCGGACACATCGCCGGAGTCCGAGCCGGGGTTGCGGAAGTACCCCTTGGCGGAGAAATGGTTCAGCAGTTCGGCCTCGTCCTGGCGGGTGTGCAGTTTCCGGCCGGTCGCGGATTCGATCCGTGACAGCCACACTCGCGCGGCGAATGGCTCCCTCTCCAGCTCCGCCGAGAAACCCTTGCGCAGAGAATTCACGGAGCCGGAAATCCTCGGGTCTTTCCCACCTGCCGCACGGAGCGCGGTCAGCCCGTGCGCGGATTCATAGAGCCCGGGACGTCCCGCGGCACCGATCGCGGCGGTGAAAAGGCCGTCGTCGGCCCGTAGTTGTTCGATCTGGTCCGCGAGGCTTCGCTGCTGCGGCGAGAGCGGAACCGCGTGATGGTCATCGAACGGATCGAGCATGTTCCCGAACAGGCGCGTGCCGAGCAGAGCCACGATCAGTCCCGCACCCACGACGACGGCGGTCGTCCGAGAACGCGGCAGCGCCCTCCAGGTCATCCTCGGCCTCCTCAGCCGGCACAGGCGGACGTCGTCCCCTGGACCCCGAGCCGCTTGTGGTACGTGGATGCGTGCGAACACGTCTCGATGCCCCAGACCATCGACAGATACCCCGACCGCGCCTGGCCCGAGAGGTCCGACGTCCAGTTGTTGAAGTTGGTCCACTCGAACGAGTGGCTGCCCGCGCTGCCGCTGCCGGAGACGCCCGTGCCGCTGCCGCCGATCGAGACCGAGCCGCCCTTGCCGGTGATCTGGGCGACGTTCTTGACCCAGGTCATCTTCTGGCGCTTCGACCCCCGGTAGACCTTCGCCGAGGTCTTCCAGTCGCACGCCTTCGCCCAGAGATTGCACTCCCAGGCATTGGCCTGAAGGCTGATGCCTCCGCCGATCCCCCGTTTCGAACTGTCGCTGATCGCCGCCGCGGTACCGGCACCTACACCGGCACTCGCGGAGACCGCGACAAGGACCGCCGCTCCGGCGGAGAGAATCTTCCTTTTCATTTCCACCCCAGGGCCGAGGAATTCGGTTCGGCGGCCGACTGTAGCGGCGCTCCACCGGCGCGTTCCGCCGCCGGAATCGGTGCCTCGCCCGGACGCATCGTTCCTTCGGCCGGCCCCCGCGGGCGTGCATGATCGATACGGCGGCTTCCCGGAACGGGCCCCGCTCCCGCAGGGCGGCACCGGCCCCCGGCACCCCGGATCTTCACCTCTTCGGGTAACGCCCCCCGTTCCCTTGCCGCGCACCGGGTAAGCGGGTCACATGAAATACCTGGTGCGGGACAAGATCTTCGCGATCGGTGACGACTACTGGATCGAGGACGAGCACGGGCGGCACGCCTTCCTGGTCGACGGCAAGGCGCTGCGCGTGCGGGACACGCTGGAGCTGAAGGATCAGAGCGGGTATGTGCTCGTCACGCTGCGGCAGAAACTGCTGAGCCTGCGCGGTGCGATGACGATCGAACGGGACAGCGAGACCCTGGCGACCATCCGGCGCAAGCGCCTGTCGCTGCTGCGCAACCACTACCGCGTCACCCTCGCGGAGGGGACGGAGCTGGACGTCAGCGGGCGGATCCTGGACCGGGAGTTCGCCGTCGAGTACGAGGGGGAGCTGCTGGCGCACATCTCCCGCCGGTGGCTGACCCTCCGGGACACCTACGGTGTGGACGTCGTACGGGAGGACGCGGACGCGGCGCTGATGATCGCGGTCGCGGTGTGCGTGATCCGCATGGCGGAGCGGGAGCGCGAGGAGGACTGACCCCGCGCGTCCGCACCACCACCCGCCCGGTCCTGAACGGTCCAGACACGGTCCTGAACGGTCCAGGCATCATCCAGAACGGTCCGGAACGGGGCCGGGTCAGTCCCGCGTCACCGGGTCCGCGAGGCCCAGGCGCCGGTCCTTGAGGGCCGGGAAGTCCTCGCGGGTCCTCGCCACGACGCCCGGGTCGAGGTCCACGGTCAGGACCTCCTCCCCGGGCCCGGCCTCGGCGAGGACCTCGCCCCAGGGGTCGACCACGATGCTGTGCCCGGCCTGTTCGACGCCCGCGTGCGTACCGGCCGTGCCGCAGGCCAGCACGTACGCCTGGTTCTCGACGGCCCGGGCGCGCGCCAGCAGGGTCCAGTGGCCGCGCCGCCGGGCGGGCCAGCCCGCGGGGACGACCAGGGCCTCGGCGCCCGCGTCGACGAGGGTGCGGAACAGCTCGGGGAAGCGCAGGTCGTAGCAGGTGCCGAGGCCGAGCGTGAGTGAGCCGGGGACCGGCACCGTCACCGGCTCCGCCCCCGCGCCCATCATCACGGCCTCGCCCTTGTCGAAGCCGAAGCGGTGGATCTTGCGGTAGACGGCGGCGGGTTCACCGGTCGGGGCGAGGACGAGGGAGGTGTTGTAGAGCGTTCCGTCCGCCGCCCGTTCCACGACCGAGCCGGCGTGCAGCCAGACCCCGGCGTCCCGGGCGGCGCCGGCCATCACCTGGCAGGTGGGACCGGTGGGCGGCGTCTCCGCGTGCGCCGCGAACTCCTGGTACGCGAAGGCGCCGACGGGCCACAGCTCGGGGAGGACCACCAGATCCGCGTCCCGCTGCTCGCGTACGAGCGCGGCGACGCGCCGCCTGCGGGAATCGACCGATTCGTCCTGGTCCACTGCGATCTGAATGAGCGAGGCGCGCACACTACCACCGTCCTGGCATTCGAGCCGTCAACGCGGGCCTACGATCGTCACACGAAAGCACTGCCGGGGTGCCTGCGGGCAGCGTACTGTGCTCAACCGGGGGCCGCCCCCGGACCCCCACGCAGCGCCGCCCGTCCAGATTGCCCGCGTACGACCGCCGAGGGGTCCCGTGACCGTCCATCCCAGCCTCCAGAACTACGCCGATGCCTGGACCCACTCCGTCGAATCCATAGCCGAGTTGGTCGGGCCGCTCGTCGAGGGCGAGTGGAACCGTGCGACGCCGTGCCCGGGGTGGTCCGTGCGGGACATCGTCTCGCACGTCATCGGCATGGAGTGCGAGATGCTCGGCGACCCGCGGCCGATCCACTCGCTGCCCCGCGATCTCTACCATGTACGCAGTGACTTCGCGCGCTACATGGAGATGCAGGTCGATGTGCGCCGGCACCACACCGCACCGGAGATGACCTCCGAGCTGGAGTACGTGCTGATCCGGCGGGCCCGCCGGCTGCGCAACGAGAACCGCTCCCCCGACACCACGGTCCGGGCGCCGCTGGGCGCGGAGCAGACCCTGGAACTGGCCTACCGGATGCGGGCCTTCGACACCTGGGTGCACGAGCAGGACCTGCGCCGGGCGCTCGGCACGCCGGGGCATCTGGACGCGCCCGGCGCGCTGATCGCCCGGGACGTGCTGATCGAGGCGCTGCCGAAGGTGGTCGCCAAGGACGCGGGCGCGCCCGCGAATTCGGCGGTCGTCTTCGATGTGAGCGGTCCCGTGGAGTTCCTGCGGACGGTGCGGGTGGACGCGGACGGGCGCGGCTCGGTCGACGGTTCGCCCTCCCTCGGCCCGCTGGTGACGATCGCGACGGACTGGGAGACCTTCTACCGGCTGGCCTGCGGCCGGGTCCGGCCGGCGGCCGTGGCGGACCGGGTGAAGATCGACGGGGACACGGAGCTGGGCGAGGCGATCCTGGGGGTCGTCGCGGTCACGCCGTAACCGCCCCGGTGTCACGCCGGGACGTGCACCGCCTCCACCCGGCTCGCGACCAGGCGTTCCCGCTCCCGCCGCGCGGTGCGGCCGCGCAGCCGCAGGATCTGGCTCACCCCGAGGGCCTGGAGCACGAACACCGAGGCGAACGCGATGCGGTAGTTGCCGCCGGTCGCGTCCAGGAGCACGCCCACCGCGAGCAGGGTCGTCATCGAGGCCACGAAACCGCCCATGTTGACGATTCCGGAGGCCGTGCCCTGACGTTCGGGCGGATTGGCCGGGCGGGCGAAGTCGAAGCCGATCATGGAGGCCGGGCCGCAGGCGCCGAGGACCGCGCACAGGGTGACCAGCAGCCACATCGGGGCTTCGCCGGGGTGGGCGATCGTCACACCCCACAGCAGGGCGCTCGCCCCGATGGTGCCGAGCGCGAGCGGCGCCCGCGCGGCGTGGTGCCGGGCGATGACCTGGCCGTAGACGAGGCCGACGACCATGTTGGAGGCCACCACCAGGGTCAGCAGACCGCCCGCGGTCTCCCGGCTCAGGTGCTGGGCCTCCACCAGGAACGGCATGCCCCACAGCAGCAGGAACACCATCGCGGGGAACTGCGTGGTGAAGTGCACCCACATCCCGAGCCGGGTGCCGGGCTCCCGCCAGGAGGCGGCGATCTGACGGCGCACATAGCCCGCGCCCGCGTGGCGGACGGGCGGCGGCTCATGGCCCTCGGGGTGGTCCTTGAGGAACAGCAGGAGCAGCACCAGGACCACCGCACCGGCCAGGGCGCTGCCCGCGAAGGTCGCGGTCCAGCCCATGCCGTGCAGCATCCGTGCGATGAGGAGGGTGGAGACCAGGTTGCCCGCCATCCCGCACAGGGCGGCGACCTGGGCGATCAGGGGCCCGCGGCGGACCGGGAACCACCGGGACCCCAGGCGCAGCACGCTGATGAAGGTCATCGCGTCGCCGCAGCCGAGGAGGGCGCGGGAGGCGAGGGCCATCCCGAAGGAGGGGGAGAGGGCGAAGCCGAGCTGGCCCGCGGTGAACAGGACCGCCCCGATGGTGAGCACCTTCTTGGTGCCCAGCCGGTCCACCAGCAGCCCGACGGGTATCTGCATCCCCGCGTAGACGAGGAGCTGGAGGATCGAGAACGTGGAGAGGGCGGAGGCCCCCACGCCGAACCGGTCCGCCGCGTCCAGCCCGGCGACGCCGAGCGAGGTGCGGAAGATGACCGCGACGAAGTAGACGGCGACGCCGATGCCCCAGACCGCGGCGGCACGCCGGCCACCGGGCGGATCGGCGGGGAGCACGGCGTCTGCGGAAACCGCGGTCACCGGTCCTCCCCGCGGACCAGGTCCTTCACCCGGCCGAGGTGCTGCCGCACACAGGCGGCCGCCCCGTCGGCGTCGCCCGCCCTGATGCGCTCCAGGATCTCGGTGTGCTCGGCGTGGTTGCGGTTGATGCGGTCGGGCAGGGCCTGCATGATCGCGACGCCCATGCGGAGCTGGCGGTCGCGGAGCTGGTCGTAGAGCTTGGCGATGATCTCGTTGCCCGCGTGCCGGACGATCTGGGCGTGGAAGCAGCGGTCGCTCGAGGCGAAGGCGGCGAGGTCTCCGGCCTCGGCGTGCGCCCGCTGCTCGTCGAGCAGTTCCTCCAGCCGTGCGAGGAGGTGCGGGGGCGCGGGGACGGCCTTGCGGACGGCGAACTCCTCGACCAGCAGCCGGGTCTCGACGACATCCGCGATCTCCTGGGCGGAGACGGCGAGGACGAGGGCGCCCTTCTTGGGATAGAGCTTGATCAGCCCTTCCACTTCCAGCTTGAGCAGCGCCTCGCGCACCGGCGTCCGGGAGACCCCGACGGCCTCGGCCAGCTCGCCCTCGGTGAGGAGGGTCCCGCCCTCGTACTCGCGGTCCAGCACCGCCTGCTTGATGTGCGCGTAGACGCGTTCGGCCGCGGCCGGCGGCTTGCCGGAGGTGGCGGGAGCGGTGGCTGAGGCAGGCATGCACACAGCATAGATACAACAGACTTCAACGAGAAAGCCCCGTCCGCGATCCGGACGGGGCTGGCGTCACGTCAGCAGGAGTGGGGGGACCGGGCGGCTCGTCGCTGAGGCGGCCGGTTCGACGCTGCCGGTCAAGGCACTGGCACGGATCGTCAATTGCCGGCCCGGATGACCTGCCACGATGGGCCGAGACCGGGGCCGAGACCGAGACACCCACCGGCCCGGGGCGGAGCGAAAGGGGAACAGATGAGGAAGAACCTGAGGGCGGGCGCCGTAGCGGGCCTGTCGATCGCCGTGTTCGGCACGATGCTGGCCCTGCCGGGGCAGGCCGTCGCCGCGAAGAAGGACAGCATCATACGGTTCGACTGCGCCGTCCGCAAGACCTCGGACAGATTCGGCGTCACGGAGTACAAGGGCTGCAAGGTGAACGGGAAGTACAGCGTCTCCATCCGCACGACGGACACCAAGCGGGACGGCTGGCCCTCGATTGCCACGATCCGCAGGAACGGGATCAACATCGTCACCGCCCGCGCCGACGGCAAGGGGAAGAAGTCCCCCTGGATGACCACCGGGTGGACCACCAACAAGGGTCCCTACCACGTCAATCCGTGAACCGCTGACGGACGAACGCCCGGCCGGGGAGCATCCCGGCCGGGCGTTTCACGTGGAACAGGGCATGGGCCCCGTCTGGGGCATCAGGCCCAGGTGATCAGGCGCTTCGGCTGTTCCAGGACCGCCGCGATGTCCGCGAGGACCTTGGAGCCCAGCTCGCCGTCGACCAGGCGGTGGTCGAAGGAGAGCGCCAGCGTGGTCACCTGACGCGGCTTCACCTTGCCCTTGTGCACCCACGGCTGGAGCTTGATCGCGCCGACCGCGAGGATCGCGGACTCGCCGGGGTTGAGGATGGGGGTGCCCGTGTCGACGCCGAAGACGCCGACGTTGGTGATGGTCACCGTGCCGCCCTGCATGGCCGCCGGGGTCGTCTTGCCCTCACGGGCCGTCGCCACCAGCTCGCCCAGCGCGGAGGCCAGCTCCGGCAGGGTCTTGTCGTGCGCGTCCTTGATGTTCGGCACGATCAGACCGCGCGGGGTGGCCGCGGCGATGCCCAGGTTGACGTAGTGCTTGAGCACGATCTCCTGAGCGGCCTCGTCCCAGGCGGCGTTGACCCCCGGGTTGCGCCTGATGGCCACGAGGAGCGCCTTGGCGATCAGCAGCAGCGGGTTGACCCGCAGCCCGGCCATGTCCTTGTCGGACTTGAGCTCCTCGACGAGCTTCATCGTGCGGGTGACGTCCACCGTCACGAACTCGGTGACATGCGGCGCCGTGAAGGCGCTGCCCACCATCGCGGCGGCGGTCGCCTTGCGCACGCCCTTGATCGGGACCCGCGTCTCCCGGGCGCCGGCCGCTGCCGTCTCCGCCGGAGCGGGCGCGGCGGCGGCCACCGGGGCCCCCTGCGGCTCGGCGACCGGGGCGGCGGGCGCCTCGGCGGGAGCGGCGGCCGCGTGCACGTCCTCGCGGGTGATGACCCCGTCCGGACCGGTCGGGACCACGGTCGCCAGGTCGATGCCCAGGTCCTTGGCCAGCTTGCGCACCGGCGGCTTGGCCAGCGGGCGCGCCTGCTCGGCCGTACCCGGGGCAGCAGCCGGGGCGGCGGGGGCGCCGTGCCCGTTCATCTCCGCCTGGATCGCGGCCGCGGCCGCCTGCTCCGCCACGGAGACGGCCTGCTTGCGAGGCCGGCGCTTGGTGGAGGACTCGGCGACGCCGTAGCCGACGAGCACGGGCTGGCGGCCCTTGGGCTTGTCGTCCTCCGGCTCCTCGGCCGCCGCCGGCTCCGGGGCGGGCGCCGCGGCCGGAGCGGCGGGGGCCTCGGGCTCGGCGGGGCCGGAGCCGGGCGCCACGTCGATGGTGATGATCGAGGTGCCGACGTCGACGGTGGTGCCCTCGCTGAAGCGCAGCTCGTGCACCACGCCGTCGTACGGGATCGGGAGCTCGACGGCGGCCTTGGCCGTCTCGACCTCGCACACCACCTGGCCGTCGGTGACGCTGTCGCCGGGCTTGACGTACCAGGTGAGGATCTCGGCTTCGGTGAGCCCTTCGCCCACGTCGGGCATCTTGAACTCGCGGAAGCGCAGGGAAGTGTCTGCGGTCATGATCTCGGCACCCCTCAGTACGCGAGCGAGCGGTCGACGGCGTCCAGCACCCGGTCGAGACCGGGGAGGTACTCCTCCTCGACCCGCGCCGGCGGGTACGGGGCGTGGTAGCCGCCCACCCGCAGCACCGGGGCCTCCAGGTGGTAGAAGCACCGCTCGGTGATCCGGGCGGCGATCTCCGCGCCCGAGCCGTAGAAGACCGGGGCCTCGTGGACGACGACCAGCCGGCCGGTCCGCTCCACCGACGCCTGGACGGTGTCGAAGTCGATCGGGGACATCGAGCGCAGGTCGACGACCTCCAGCGACGTGCCCTCCTCCGCGGCGGCCGCGGCGGCCTCCAGGCAGACCTTCACCATCGGCCCGTAGGCGGCCAGGGTCAGATCGGTGCCCTCGCGGGCCACCCGGGCGGAGTGCAGCGGGTCGGGGATGGCCTCGGTGTCGACCTCGCCCTTGTCCCAGTAGCGCCGCTTCGGCTCGAAGAAGATCACCGGGTCGTCGCTCTGGATGGCCTGCTGGAGCATCCAGTAGGCGTCCGAGGCGTTCGAGGGGGAGACCACCTTGAGGCCCGCCACATGCGCGAAGAGCGCCTCGGGGGACTCCGAGTGGTGCTCGACCGCGCCGATGCCGCCGCCGTAGGGGATCCGGACCACGACGGGCAGCTTGATCTTGCCGAGCGCGCGGGCGTGCATCTTGGCGAGCTGGGTGACGATCTGGTCGTACGCCGGGAAGACGAAGCCGTCGAACTGGATCTCCACGACGGGCCGGTAGCCGCGCAGGGCCAGGCCGATCGCGGTGCCGACGATGCCGGACTCGGCGAGCGGGGTGTCGATCACCCGGTCCTCGCCGAAGTCCTTCTGGAGCCCGTCGGTGATCCGGAAGACGCCGCCGAGCTTGCCGACGTCCTCACCCATGATCAGGACCTTGGGGTCGGTCTCCAGGGCCTTGCGCAGCGACTCGTTGAGCGCCTTCGCGAGAGGAAGCTTCTGGACTGCCATGGCTTACTTGCCCTCCTCGGCGAACGACGCCTGGTACGCGGCGTACTGTGCGCGCTCCTCGTCGACCAGCGCATGACCGTCGGCGTAGACGTGGTCGAACATCGACAGGTCGTCCGGGTCGGGCATGGCCCGCACGGCCTCGCGGACCCGCTTGGCGAGGGCGTCGCTCTCCTCGTCCAGAGCGGCGAAGAAGGCCGCGGCCTCGTCCTTGCCGAGGACGTCGTTCTCCAGGTACGCGCGCAGGCGCAGGATCGGGTCCTTGGCCTCCCACGCCTGGCGCTCGTCGTCGTGGCGGTACTTGGTCGGGTCGTCGGAGGTGGTGTGGGCGCCCATCCGGTAGGTGAACGCCTCGATCAGGGTCGGGCCCTCGCCGCTGCGCGCCCGCTCCAGCGCGGACCGGGTCACGGCCAGGCAGGCGAGGACGTCGTTGCCGTCGACGCGGACGCCGGGGAAGCCGAAGCCCTGGGCGCGCTGGTAGAGCGGCACCCGGGTCTGCTTCTCGGTCGGCTCGGAGATCGCCCACTGGTTGTTCTGGCAGAAGAAGACCACCGGCGCGTTGTAGACCGCGGAGAAGGTGAAGGACTCCGCCACGTCGCCCTGGCTGGACGCGCCGTCACCGAAGTACGCGATCACGGCCGAGTCCGCGCCGTCCTTGGCAACGCCCATGGCGTAGCCGGTGGCGTGCAGGGTCTGCGAGCCGATGACGATCGTGTAGAGGTGGAAGTTGTTGCTGCTCGGGTCCCAGCCGCCGTGGTTCACGCCGCGGAACATGCCGAGCAGATTGGTGGGGTTGACCCCGCGACACCAGGCGACACCGTGCTCACGGTAGGTCGGGAAGACGTAGTCGTCGTCACGCAGCGCGCGGCCGGAGCCGATCTGGGCGGCCTCCTGGCCGAGCAGGGAGGCCCACAGGCCCAGCTCGCCCTGGCGCTGGAGGGCCGTGGCCTCGCCGTCGAAGCGGCGGGTGAGGACCATGTCGCGGTACAGGCCGCGCAGTTCCTCCGCGCTCAGGTCGATGCCGTAGTCCGGGTGCTCGACGCGTACGCCCTCGGGCGTCAGCAACTGCACGAGCTGGGGCTCGGCACTCTGCGGCTTCTTCGCCGCGCTCACGCGCTTGGTGCTGCGTCGCGGTTTGCGCGCGGCAGTGCTCTCCACGGTCACGTTGCGTGCTCCTCCGTCGGTCCGGCCCCCGGGGTCCGCCGGTGAGCCAGTGCGGCTCGCCCGGTGCCCGGGCCCGCCGCACGGGGGTGTGCGCGGCCGGCCGGAAACCAGGCGTGTCAGGTGCCCCGGCGAACGCCCTGTCATAGGCACGTTACCCAGTGGGGAGCATTACTGCGAAACCCCATTTGACCTGCGTTTTTGCTTGGATTTCCAAGTAAACCGAGGAAAAGGGGAAACAACCACTGGTCAGGGCCCTGCGGACGGCCGGAACAGGGGGCACGGTATCTCGCGCACCCCGGGCACGGGAAGAGTCGATGTGTTTGACCTCCCGCGTGCGCGAAGAAGGAAAAATCATGGTATTCCTGCTGGACGATCATGAGGTCGTACGGCGCGGGGTCCATGAACCGCTCTCCTCCCAGCCCGGCATCGAGGTGGTCGGGGAGGCGGGAACCGGGGAAGAAGCCCTGGTCAGAATCCCGGCGGCGGCACCCGACGCGGCGATTCTGGATGTCCGCCTGCCCGACGGCAGCGGAGTCGAGGTGTGCCGCGAAATCCGTTCCCGGGACGAGTCCGTGAAGTGCCTGATGCTCACCTCGTTCGCTGACGACGAAGCCCTTTTCGACGCGATCATGGCCGGCGCCTCGGGATACGTGCTCAAGGCGATCCGCGGCCAGGAGCTGCTGAACGCGGTCCGGGACGTCGCCGCCGGCGGGTCCCTGCTCGATCCGGTGGCCACCGCGCGGGTCCTGGAGCGTCTGCGCGACGGTGCGAAGCCGCGCGGCGAGGAGCGGCTCGCCGGCCTCACCGAGCAGGAGCGGCGGATCCTGGACCTGACCGGGGAGGGGCTGACCAACCGGGCGATCGGCGAACGCCTCCACCTCGCCGAGAAGACGATCAAGAACTATGTCTCCAGTCTGCTCGCCAAGCCGGGCATGGAACGGCGCTCCCAGGCCGCCGCCTGTGTGGCCCGGCTGGACGCCGAGCGCGGCCAGCGCACCGACGCCCGATCGCGGAGGGTGACCAAGGGCGACCGTTCAGGACTTTCGCCCCTTCCGGGAACGGGTCCGGCGCCCCTGCCGAGCGGTGGGCCGGTCACGGAGAGTGGAGCCATGTCCACCGAGGAACGCCGTGCCGTCGAACTGCTCACCCGTGTCCGGTACGGGCGGCCGGCCATCACTCTGCGGGCGACGCGCCGTGTCCGGTAGGGACGGCCGGCCATCACTCTGCGGGCGACGCCCCTCCTGGCACCCGCCCGGCACATCGTGGCCGACGGCGCGGTGCCGCTCCGGACGCACGGCGGCCCGGGTACCACCGCGCCTGCCACGGCAGCGTGGTCGCCTACGGCGCGGACAACCTGGAAGCCGCGGACCGGGCGGACGCGGCGGGGGAGGACCGGCCCGTGGTCGGTCCAGGTCACCGGCACGGCGCGGATCGCGGAACCGACCGGGGAGGAGCCGCCGCGGTCCGGTGCCGGGCCGTACCGCGTCGACGGACAGGAGTTCGCCCCCGTCCACCTGCGCGTCGAACCCCAGGTGGCGACCGTGCACACGATGGAGTGCTCCGCAGAGCAGCCGGACCACCACTCCGAGTGATCTAACATATGACAGGTGCCGCGCTCATCTGTTGCCCCTGCTCTGCCCGCGCCCAGCGCCCCGCCCGACGACGTACCCGCGCCCCCTCCCGCCGCCGTCACCCCGGACGCCGCCCCGCCCGTCGACCGGCTGCTGCGCCGCTACCCGCACATCGGCGAACCGCTCTCGGTGCGGACCGTGACCCTGGGACTGCTCAACCGCGGCTACCGCCTCGCCACCACCCGCGGCACCTACTTCCTCAAGCACCACCTCGACGGCGACCGGCCGGCCATCGCCCGCCAGCACGCGGCGACCCGCCGGCTCCAGGAGGTCGGCGTCCCCGTCGCCCCGCCGGTCGCGGACCGGACCGGCTCCACCGTCGTGGTCGTCGGCGGCGACTGCTACGCCCTGCACCCCTGGATCGACGGCCGGCACCGCGACGGCGCCCAGCTCACCACCGCGCAGTCCCGGCGCCTCGGCGCCCTGCTCGGCGCGGTGCACAGCCGCCTCGCCGAGGTGATGGACCCCGCCGCGGACAGCCCCGGCACCCACGCCAGCGCCGACCCCGAGGACACCTTCGCCCTCATCGAGGACCTGCTGCGCCTGTCCCGCGGCAACCGCCCCCGTGACTCCTTCGACACCCTCGCCGAGCACCGGCTGCTGCAACGGCGCGCCCTGCTGGAGCGGCACGCCGCCCGGCGGCCGCCGCCGGGCCGGGCCGGCGGCTGGGTGCACGGGGACTTCCATCCGCTGAACCTCCTCTACCGGGGCACCGAGCCGGCCGCGATCGTGGACTGGGACCGGCTGGGCGTGCAGCCGCGGGCGGAGGAGGCGGTCCGGGCGGCGGCGATCTTCTTCGTCCAGCCGGCCGGGCGCCTGGACCTGCCGAAGGTGCGCGCCTACGCACGGGCCTACCGGCGGGCGGCGGGCGCGGACGCGGCGGAGCTGGCGGCGGCGGTGCACCGGGTGTGGTGGGAACGCCTCAACGACTTCTGGATACTGCGGTGGCGCTACGAGCTCCACGACCGAAGGGCCGACCCGCAGTTCCCCGCGGTGTCGGCCCTGGTGGTCTGGTGGACGCGTGAGTACGCGGCGGTCCGCGACGCGTTCACCGACTGAGCGGCACGGTCAGCCGGCTGCCGCCCGCTTGCCGGCCGGGTCAGCGGGCCGAGGCCCGGTCAGCCGCCCTCCGTGCCGGCTGGGTCGCCCTCACCGCCGCCCGCGCCCGCGCTCGTCCCGGCGTTGGCGGCGCCGCCCGAGACGTCGCCGGTCGCCCCGCCCGTCTCGGTGGGCGGGGTGGAGGGCTCCGGCGGCTCCGAGGCGGTCGGGTCGTCCGAGGGCTCCACCGGGTCGGACGGTGTCGGCTCCTCGCTCGGCGTCGGAGGCGTGCTCGGCGTGAAGGACGGCACCTGGGACGGCGTCCACGAGGGCTGCTGGTTGCCGCCCGAGGAGGTGTCCGGCTCCTCGCTCGGCTCCGGCTCCTCCTCCGTCGGGGTCGGCGACTCCTCCGGCGCCGAGGGCGACTCGGAGGTCGTCTTGCCGTCCTGCGGGCTGGTGTCGGCGCCCTTGGTCGCGTTGAGCGCGAAGGCGATGCCCGCCACGACCGCGATCACCGCGAGCGCGGCCATCAGCCAGACCCTGCCCCGGCCGCCGCGTCCGCCGCCGCGCGGGGAGCCGTCGTAGCCGCCGTCGTCCGGGTTGGACGGGGGCAGGATCGGGCCCTGCGAGGTCTCGCCGTGCACCGGGTGCAACGCGGTGGCCCCGGTCATGTTCCGCGTCGCCGCCGGACCGTCGTAGAGGTCCACCGGTCCGGTGTTCCAGGCGCCGCCGTGGCCGCCCTGCTGCTGGAGCATCTGGAGCGCGTACTGGACCAGCCCGCGCATCTCCTCGGCGCTCTGGAACCGGTCATCCGGGTCCTTCGCGAGGGAGCGCATCACCAGCCCGTCCAGCTCCGGCGGCACACCGGAGTGCACCTCGGAGGGCGGCACGGGGATGTCCTGGACGTGCTGGTACACCACCGACAGCGGTGTCTCGCCCGTGAACGGGGGGCGCAGGGCGAGGAGTTCGTAGAGGAGGCAGCCCGTCGCGTACAGGTCGGAGCGGTGGTCGACCGCCTTGCCCAGCGCCTGCTCGGGGGAGAGGTACTGCGGGGTGCCCATGACCATGCCGGTCTGCGTCATCGTCGACTGCGCGCCGTGCAGCGCGCGGGCGATGCCGAAGTCCATCACCTTCACCGCACCGGAGTTGGTGATGATGACGTTCGCGGGCTTGATGTCCCGGTGCACGATGCCGTGCTGGTGCGAGTAGGCGAGCGCCTCCAGGACACCGGAGACGATGAGCAACGCCTGCTCGGGCGGCGGGGCTTCGGCGCTGACGAGGAGGTCGCGGATGGTGCGTCCCTCGACCAGCTCCATCACGATGTAGGGCACGGTCTGGCTGCCGACGACGTCCTCGCCGGAGTCGTAGACCGCCACCACCGCATGGTGGTTGAGGCCGGCTACGGACTGCGCCTCGCGCGTGAAGCGGGCCTTGGAGACCGGGTCCTCGGCGAGGTCCGCGCGCAGCAGCTTGACGGCGACGGTCCGGCCGAGCCGCACGTCCTCGGCCGCGAACACCTCGGCCATGCCGCCGCGTCCGAGACGGTGCGTCATCCGGTAGCGGCCGTCGCCGACCAGACCGCCGATGCCCCAGGCGTCGGACGACTCCGGCACGCCGCCGCCTGCTTCGGGTTCGGGTGCCATCAGTCCTCGCCGTCGTATCTGTCCGCGCACGTCGCTGAGCGTTGCGGGGTGAACCATGTCCTCCGGTGCTGTGCACGTCACGCTACAGCCTTCACGGGGCATGCCGGTCTCGAAGGAGACCGGCCATCAAACCCCCGGTCCCACGCCTCACGCAAATTCCATGCTGTTCGTGTAACGCTTCCGGGACTCTTGTTGTGCGTACGGTCACGGAACGGGCACCCGGCTTGACGTGTCGGTGCCCTCGGGCAGACTTGGCCCGTAAATCCGAGAGCAGCCGCGGTCGGTCCGCGCGCACAGGGGGAAGCACAGATGAGCCAGGACGGCGCACAGGGCCGCTACGCGGGCGGTTCCGTGGCGGGCGGCCGGTACCAGCTTCGCGACCTGCTCGGCGAGGGCGGCATGGCCTCCGTCTACCTGGCGTACGACAGTGCCCTGGACCGCCAGGTGGCCATCAAGACCCTGCACACGGAGCTCGGGCGGGAGCAGTCCTTCCGCGAGCGGTTCCGCCGCGAGGCCCAGGCCGTCGCCAAGCTGTCGCACACCAACATCGTCTCCGTCTTCGACACCGGCGAGGACGAGCTCGACGGCGCGCTGATGCCGTACATCGTCATGGAGTACGTGGAGGGCCGCCCCCTCGGCTCGGTGCTCGCCGAGGACATCCGGCAGTACGGCGCGATGCCCGCGGACAAGGCCCTCAAGGTCACCGCGGACGTGCTCGCCGCGCTGGAGACCAGCCACGAGATGGGCCTGGTCCACCGCGACATCAAACCGGGCAACGTGATGATGACCAAGCGCGGTGTGGTCAAGGTCATGGACTTCGGCATCGCCCGCGCCATGCAGTCCGGCGTCACCTCCATGACGCAGACCGGCATGGTCGTCGGCACCCCCCAGTACCTCTCCCCCGAGCAGGCCCTCGGCCGCGGCGTGGACGCGCGGTCCGACCTCTACTCGGTCGGCATCATGCTCTTCCAGCTCCTGACCGGCCGGCTCCCCTTCGACGCCGACTCCCCTCTGGCCATCGCGTACGCGCATGTGCAGGAGGAGCCCGTCGCGCCGTCCTCCATCAACCGCTCCATCCCGCCGGCCCTGGACGCCCTCGTCGCCCGGGCGCTGAAGAAGAACCCGAACGAGCGGTTCCCGAGTGCCGCCGCGATGCGCGACGAGTGCGCCCGGGTCGCCGGAGCGGGCGGGACGGGCGCTCCCGCGATCATCGGCGGGGCGGCCCCGGCGAACAGTGGTTCAGGGGTCGGCTCGGCCGTCTTCCCGCCGCTGGACCAGTCAGCCCCCGCGCCGCAGGGCGTGCAGACGCCGTACCAGCCCCACCCGCACACGCCGTACGGTCCGGGCCCCGCCACCCCGGCGCCCGCCCCGCACTACGGCTATCCGACGCCCGCCCCCGGCTACCAGCCCCCGGGGCAGATGGCACCGGCGCCGTCCCCGTACACGATCGCCCCGCAGGGCGCCCCGGCCGGCGGCTCCGGCGGCGGCAAGCGGAACATGCCGGTCGTCGTGGGCGCGATCGTGGTGGCCCTGCTGGCGGTGGGCGGTCTGATCACCGCCATCGCGCTGAACGGCGGGGACAAGGGCGAGGAGGCGGGCAGCGGCGGCAGCGGCGGTTCGACCTCGGGCGAGTCCCAGGACCCGGGCACCGGCTTCCGCCCGCCCGAGCGCAACCGGACCATCGACGACGACAAGTGCAGCGAGGCGACCGAGGACGGCGTCGACCCGGCCAAGGTCCAGGCGCCCGACCTGCGCTACAAGGACGTCCTCTCGGTGAAGGAGTGCCTGCGCGCGGCCGGCTGGACGTGGAAGGTCACCGAGGTGAACGAGCCCGCGTACGCGCAGGACACCGTGATGAAGCAGTTCCCGACCCAGGGGACCGCCGTGGTGCCCGGCAACCAGGAGTTCGAGCTCAGCATCTCCACGGGCCGCGCGGGCTGACACCCGCGCGCCGCCCGCACGGCCTGGGGCGCCCGGCACGGCCTCATCCCGCACGGCCCCGGGCGCGCGGCCCGGCACGACGGGCTCCGCGCGGCCGGTCCCGGGTGCGCGGCACCACGGGACGGCACCGTCCGGCGGACCCCGTACACCCCTCTCTGCCCCGGCGGCGGCCGGGATGCCGAACCTCCCCCGCCGTGTGACGCTGAGTGCGTTCCTCGGCGTCTCGGCACGGGAGGGGTCCCGCGGTGACTCCAGAGCTCCATGCGCGGTGCGTGCTCACCGCGGCCACGCTCCTCCTGGTGATGGCCGCGCCCCTCGCGCCGCAGGCGCACGCCGGCCCCCTCTCACGCGGCGCGGGGACCGCGCCCACCACCGCCCCCGTGCCCCAGGGCGCGCCGGGCGACCGGGGCACCCGCGTGGCGCACGCCGAGCGCTCACCGGGCCCCACCACCCCCGGGCGGGACACGGAGAAGCCCGGACCCGGCCGGTCCCCCGGCGCGGCGGACGTCGTCCGGCACGACGAACGGCCGACGCGCCCCGCCGCCACCGCCCGTCCCGCCGGCCGGCAGGGCCCCGGCCACCAGCCGCCCGCCGCCCGCCCGGACGCACCGCGCGTACAGCGGCCGGACGCCCGGCGACCCGAGGTACGGCCCTGGGCGCTGACCAGCCCCTCGCCGACGCCCTCCCTGGCCGGACGGCAGGCCGGTGAGGGCCGCCCCAGGCCCGGCTGGCGGCCCCCGGCACTGCCGGGCAGCGCCACCCCGGACGCCGGGGACTCCGCCACCCCGTCGGCGCCCCCGGACCCCACCGCCTCCCGGCCCGCCGCCGAACCGCCCGCCGACCCCCGTACACCGGACGCGGCCGAGGACGGGTCCGGCGAGGGCGTCACCCCCGAGGGGGACGGGACGCGCGAGGACGACGGCAACCCCTCGGCCGAGAGCGAACCGTTCACCGGGGACCCGCCCTCCGCCGACGCGGTGGTCCACGACCAGGGGTCACCGGCCCTGCCCGCGCCCGTCGCCCGGCAGATCTCCCCGGCGTCCCTCGGCGTCGGGCTGGCCCTGATGGGGCTCGGGGTGGGCTTCCTCGGTATCCGGCTCCGCCGTCGCTGAGCGGCGCGTCCTCCTCAGGAGGGACCCGGCACATCCGTCCGGAGGCGGTTGGAGAGCCCCGGCATACCCGGTATACATACTGGGTATGTCCATCCGTCACGGGCTCCTCGCCCTCCTCGAGACCGGTCCGCGCTACGGCTCCCAGCTCCGCTCCGACTTCGAGTCCCGCACCGGCGCGACCTGGCCGCTCAACGTCGGCCAGGTCTACACGACCCTGAACCGTCTCGAACGGGACGGCATGGTCGCCCAGGACGGCGAGGACGAGGCGGGGCACGCGCTGTACGTCATCACCGACCGCGGCCGGGCGGAGCTGCGCGCCTGGTTCGCGACCCCGGTCGACCGCACCAACCCGCCCCGGGACGAACTGGCCATCAAACTGGCGATGGCCGTGGGCACTCCGGGTGTCGACATCCGTGCCGTCATCCAGTCCCAGCGGCACCACACGGTGAAGGCGATGCAGGACTGCACCCGGCTCAAGGCCCAGGCGCTGGCCGCGATCGAGAGCGGCGGCAGCGCCGAGCGGGACGACGTGGCCTGGCTGCTCGTGCTGGAGCAGCTCATCTTCCAGACCGAGGCGGAGGCCCGCTGGCTCGACCACTGCGAGATGCGGCTCATCCGGCTCTCCGCCGCGACGGCGCGGGACGCGGCCCCGCCCTCGCGCCCGGCCGGCGGAGGCGGCACCGGCCCGCTGCCGGCGGAGGCGCATGAGTCCGGCGCACCCCGGGCCGACGCGCCGCAGGCCCACGTGCCGTACGCCCAAGTGCCGCCCGCCGACGTACCCAGGGCCGACGCACCGCTCACGGACGCACCGCGCACCGACTCGCCCCACGCAGAATCAGCGCACGCCGAATCACCGCACGCCGGTGAGCGTCCCGCCGTCGGGGGACGCCCGGTGCGCCGCCCCGGTTAGCGACCGGGCCGGCTTCCGCGCGACACCGCCCCGCACGGGGTGTCGCCCCCGGCGCCGCAGGCGCCCCCGCGCACCGGTTCCCGCCACCGCCCGTCGTCCCGTCGACGGCCCGGGGCCGGTCCGCCACACCCAGAACTCGCGCGCACCCGCTCGTGTGCGTGCACCGCCCAAGGGGGAACCCACCCATGCCACAACACCCGTCACCACAGTCACATCAGTCCCAGAAGTCGCAACAGCCTGTGCTGCAACTCCAGCAACTGGCCCGTGTGCACGGCAGCGGCGCCACCGAAGTGCACGCCCTGCGCGGCATCGACCTCGACGTCTACCCGGGCGAACTCGTCGCCGTCATGGGCCCGTCGGGCTCCGGCAAGTCGACGCTGCTCACCATGGCGGGCGGTCTCGACATGCCCACCTCGGGACGGGTGATCGTCGAGGGCACCGACATCACCACGTCCGACCGCAGGACCCTCGCCGCCCTGCGCCGCCGCAGCATCGGCTATGTCTTCCAGGACTACAACCTGATCCCCGCGCTGACCGCCGCCGAGAACGTCGCCCTGCCCCGCGAACTGGACGGCGTCTCCGCGCGCAAGGCGCGCGCCGAGGCGCTGGCCGCCCTCGCGGAGATGGACCTCGGCCACCTCGCCGAGCGGTTCCCCGACGAGATGTCCGGCGGCCAGCAGCAGCGCATCGCCATCGCCCGGGCGCTCGTCGGCGACCGCCGGCTGGTCCTCGCCGACGAGCCGACCGGCGCCCTGGACTCCGAGACCGGTGAGTCCGTGCTCGCCCTGCTGCGGGCGCGGTGCGACGCGGGCGCCGCCGGCGTTCTCGTCACCCATGAGCCGCGGTTCGCCGCCTGGGCGGACCGGGTCGTGTTCCTGCGCGACGGCGCGGTGGTGGACCAGACCGTCCGCAGCGAGGCCGACTCGCTCCTGTCGGGCCAGGCGGCCGAGCTGTGAGGACCTGGTATCACTCCTGGCGCGCCGCGGTCCGGATCGCGCGCCGCGACGCCTGGCGTTCGAAGGGCCGCAGCTTCCTGGTCCTCGCGATGATCGCGCTGCCCATCCTGGGCGTGAGCGCCGCCGACCTGACCCTGCGCAGCGCGGAACTCTCCCCCGAGCAGAGCGTCTCGCGGAAGCTCGGCGAGGCCGACGGACGGCTGAGCGACCCCGGCGTGGGCGGTGTCGCGATCCTCCAGTCGCCCGACGCCGAGTTCTACACCACCGCCGAGAACTACGACGACAAGCCCTACCCGGAGGGCTCCACCGACCTCACCACGGTGCTCCCGGACGGGGCGCGGACGCTGACGGACACCGTCGCCTCCGCCCGGCTGCGCACGGCGCACGGCCTGATGCGGGCCGAGGTGCGGGAGCTGAAGGCCGCCGACCCGATGGCCGCCGGCATCATGCCGGTCGTCGAGGGACGCCTGCCGAAGACCTCCGGCGAGGTCGCGGCGACCACCCACTTCCTGGAGACCAGCGGGCTGAGGGTCGGCTCGGAGCTGACCGCGCGCGGACTGGACCGCGTCTACACGATCGTCGGCGCGTACGAACTGCCCGACGACCTGAAGGCCGATCAGGTCAACGCCCTCCCGGGGGCGTTGATCGAACCCCTCGGCGAGGCGCTGGAGAAGGACGGGCTGCAGAAGCCCGGCGAGAGCACCACGCTGCTCGTCACCGTGCCCGGCGGCTACCCGTGGGACGCCGTGCAGCGCGTCAACGCCAAGGGCGTGACGGTCGAGTCCCGCGCGGTGGCCCTCGACCCGCCCGCCCGGGCGGACGTGCCGCTGTTCCAGCGGGAGGGCTGGGGCGGCTTCCAGGAGAGCACCGCGGCCAAGGCGGCGGCCCTCGCCGCGGCCGGCACGGTCGTCGGCCTCGCGATGCTGGAGATCTGCCTCCTCGCCGGTCCCGCCTTCGCCGTGGGGGCGCGCCGCTCCCGCCGGCAGCTCGGGCTCGTGGGCGCCAACGGCGGCGACCGCCGGCACATCCGCGCCATTGTCCTCGCGGGCGGGCTGGTCATCGGCGTCGCCGCGGCGGTCGTCGGCACCCTGCTCGGCCTCGGCCTCACCTATGCCCTCCGGCCGCTGCTGGAGGACGCTCTCGGCAGGCGCTTCGGCCACTTCGACGTGCGCCCGCTGGAGCTGCTGGGCATCGCGCTGCTCGCCGTGGTGACGGGTCTGCTGGCCGCCGTCGTCCCGGCGATCACCTCCTCCCGGCAGTCGGTGCTGGCCTCCCTGACCGGCCGCAGGGGCGTGCGCCGCAGCAGCCGCGTCCTGCCCGCGGTGGGTCTGGCCGCCCTGGTGCTGGGCGCCTCCATCGCCCTCTACGGTTCCATGGTCACCGACCAGTTCGCCGTGGTCGCGGGCGGCAGCGCCCTGGCCGAGCTGGGGATCGTGGCACTCACTCCGGCGCTGGTGGGCCTCTTCGGCCGCACCGGCCGCTTCCTCCCGCTCTCCCCGCGCCTCGCCCTGCGCGACGCCGTCCGCAACCGGGGACGCACGGCGCCCGCCGTGGCCGCGGTGCTCGCCGCCGTGGCCGGCACGGTGGCCGTCGCGACGTACGCGGCGAGCAGCGACGCCCAGTCGCGGGCCGACTACACGCCGAGCCTGCCGCACGGCGCGGTCTCCGTGTCGATCGCCGAGGCCGGCGGGCGGGACGTGCCGGGGGTGCGCGAGACGGTGCAGCGACTGCTGCCCGTCGAGGTGCGCGCGGACGTGGACCGGATCGCCGTGGGCAAGTCCTCGTGCGCGATCTGGGACTCCGGCGACGGCTGCGGCCGCTACGAGGTCCTGGTGCCGCTGAAGCAGCAGTGCCCGCTCAACGTCCCGGTCCCCGGCAAGCCCGAGGCGGACCCCGCGGAGCGCTTCACCACGGAGGAACGCCGCAGGCTCGCCGAGGACTGGCGCTGCAAGGAGAAGGAAGGCCCCGGGATCATGACCGAGGGCGGTGTCCTGGTCGGCGACGAGAAGCTGCTCGACGTGCTGGAGATCGACGACCCCGCCGCCGCCGAAGCCCTGACCGAGGGCCGCGCGGTGGCCTTCGACAAGCGCCCGGTCGACACCGACGGCACGGTCTCCGTCAAGCTGATCACCGACACCGAGGCCGCCGACCGTGCCACCGAGGCGGGCAAGGAGGCCCCGGGCGAGATCAGGAAACTGCCCGCGCACCGGGCGGCGGACGACACCGACAGCTACGGCGTCAAGCTGATCGTCCCGCCCGCCCTGGCGAAGTCCGCGGACCTGGCCACGGCACCCTTCGGCGCGTACTTCTCCACCGACCCAATGCCGAGCAGCGAGCAGCGGCAGAGGCTCGACGGCGAGCTGGACAAGACGGGCGCCGAGGTCGACCTCACGGTGGAGGAGGGCTACGTCAGCGACAGCAGCACCGTCCTGCTGGCCCTGACCGTCTTCGCGGGCCTGGTCACCATCGGCGCCGCGGGCATCGCCACCGGGCTGGCCCAGGCGGACGCCGAGGCCGACCTCAAGACGCTCGCCGCGGTGGGTGCCGCGCCCCGGGTCCGCCGGACGCTGAGCGGCTTCCAGTGCGGGGTGGTCGCCGCGATGGGTGTGGTGCTGGGCTCGGCGGCGGGAGTGCTCCCGGCGATCGGGCTGCGGCTCACGGAGAAGCGCGAGGCCGCCGCCTGGTACCAGAAGGCCCTGGACAACGGCTGGAGCTACGGGGGCGAACCCTTCGTGCCCATCGTGGTGCCGTGGGAGACGCTGGCCGCGCTGCTCGTCGCCGTCCCGCTGGGCGCCGCACTGCTCGCCGCGCTGGTCACCCGCTCACGAGGGGCGCTGGCCCGGCGCGAGGCGGCCTGACCGGCCCAGCGGCGCCGAAAGGCACGGCACCGGCGGATTCGTGCCCCCGCCGGAGGGTGGATCACCTTCCGATGGGGGCACACCGTGTGGTGAGGCCACGGTGCGAGAGAATGGCGGCATGGAGATGCCGAGGAATGAACGGTCGCAGGAATCCCCTCACGTTCTGGTCGTAGGGCAGGACGGGATGGCGCTCGGCGGCGGTGACGGTGACGACGAGTCGCGTGAGGTCCCGGTGACGGACATGGTCGAACAGCCGGCGAAGGTCATGCGCATCGGCAGCATGATCAAGCAGTTGCTGGAGGAAGTGCGGGCGGCACCTCTGGACGAGGCGAGCCGGGTGCGGCTCAAGGAGATCCACCGCGGTTCGGTCAAGGAGCTGGAGGACGGTCTCGCCCCCGAACTGGTGGAGGAGCTGGAGCGGCTCTCCCTGCCGTTCACGGACGAGGCGATCCCCTCCGAGGCGGAACTGCGGATCGCCCAGGCGCAGTTGGTCGGCTGGCTGGAGGGCCTGTTCCACGGCATCCAGACGGCGCTGTTCGCCCAGCAGATGGCCGCCAGGGCGCAGTTGGAGCAGATGCGCCGTGCGCTGCCGCCCGGTGTGGGCCACGACGAGGAGGGCGCGCCGCACGGCCCCGTCCGCTCGGGCCCGTATCTGTAGCTCCGCCTTCCCGGCTCCGGTTCCACCGGTTCCGCACCGCGACGTCCGACGTCCCGGCCCCTCGCTGGAGGGTGCCGGGACGTTCGCGTGCGGGGCCGCTCAGGTCAGGAGCAGCACCTTGCCGATGTGGTCGCCGGCCTCCAGGGCGCGGTGGGCGTCGGCTGCCGCGGCGACGGGAAAGGTGCGGTCGACGACGGGACGCACCCGGCCGGAGGAGATCAGTGGCCAGACGTGCTCCCGTACCGCCGCGACGATAGCCGCCTTCTCGGCGGGCGGCCGGGCGCGCAGGGAGGTGGCCGTCACGGCGGCGCGCTTCGCCAGCAGGGCGCCGAGGTTGAGTTCACCCTTGACGCCGCCCTGGAGGCCGATGACCGCGAGCCGCCCGTTGACGGCGAGCGCCCGCACGTTCCGGTCCAGGTACTTGGCGCCGATGATGTCGAGGATGACGTCCGCGCCCGCGCCTGAGGTGGCCTCGCGGATCTCCGCGACGAAGTCCTGTTCGCGGTGGTCGATGAGGATGTCCGCGCCCAACTCGGCGCAGCGGGCGAGCTTTCCGGGGCTGCCGGCGGTGACCGCGACGCGGGCGCCGACCGCCTTGGCCAGCTGGATCGCCATGGTGCCGATGCCGCTCGCACCGCCGTGGACGAGGACGGTCTCGCCGGGCCGCAGATGGGCGACCATGAAGACGTTGGACCAGACCGTCGCCGTCACCTCGGGCAGAGCGGCCGCCGTGACCAGGTCGACGCCGTCCGGGACGGGGAGCAACTGCCCGGCGGGGACGGCGACCTGCTCCGCGTAGCCGCCGCCGGAGAGGAGGGCGCACACCTCGTCGCCGACCGCCCAGCCCGACACCCCGGGGCCCAGGACGGTGATCCGGCCCGAGCACTCCAGTCCCGGGTGGGGGGAGGCGCCCGGCGGCGGGTCGTAGAAGCCCTGGCGCTGGAGGAGGTCGGCCCGGTTCACACCGGCGGCGGCGATCTCCACGAGGACCTCGCCCTCGCCGGGGACGGGGTCGGGGGCCTCGGACCAGAGCAGGGCCTCGGGGCCGCCCGGTTCGGGAATCGTGATCGCATGCATGGCGGCGAGGCTACTCCCGGGCGCCCGGCGCGGGTTCGTTCTGCGCGCGGACGATGGTGATCAGACGGTCCGTCAACTGGAGGGGGCTCGCGTGCGGATCGTCGTACGCCAGCAGCCGGTGGCCGCGCAGCACGCTCACCACCAGGTCGTCGGTCTCCCGCACACTGCGGCCGACCTCGGACTTTATGACCGGGCGTTCGATGAGGTCGAGGCCGCTGCCCTGCTGGATCAGGTCCTCCATCACGGTGCCGGCGCTGGGGCTGAGCACGGAGAGACCGAGGAGACGGCCGGCGGCGCCGGAACTGGTGATCACCGCGTCGGCGCCGGACTGGCGCAGCAGAGGGGCGTTCTCCTCCTCCCGGACCGCGGCGACGATCTTCGCGCCCCGGTTGAGCTGCCGGGCGGTGAGGGTCACCAGCACCGCCGTGTCGTCCCGTTGCGGCGCGATGATCACCTGCCGGGCCTTCTGGAGCTCGGCCCGGGTGAGGACGTCGCTGCGCGTGGCGTCGCCCACGACACCGACGAAGCCCTCGGCGTTGGCCGCGTCGATCACCTTGCTGCTCGGGTCGACGATGACGATCTGGTCCTTCCGGAGCCCGGTGGCACAGAGCGTCTGCACCGCCGAACGGCCCTTGGTGCCGAAGCCGACGATGACGGTGTGGTCGCGCAAGTTGGACCTCCAGCGGTTCAGCCGCCACTCCTCCCGGGTGCGCTCCGTGAGCACTTCGAGAGTGGTGCCGACCAGGATGATCAGGAAGAGCACGCGCAGCGGGGTGATCAGCAGCACGTTGATCAGACGGGCGGTGTCACTGCGCGGCACGATGTCGCCGTATCCCGTGGTCGAGAGGGTGACGGTCGTGTAGTAGACGCAGTCGAGGAAGTCGACCCCGCCACCGGCGTTGTCGTAGTAGCCCTCGCGGTCGGACCACACCAGGAGCACGGTGACGGCCAGCACCGCCGCCGCCATCAGCAGGCGCTTGCTGACCTGGCGCAGCGGGCGCTCGACGACGCGACGGGGCAGCTTCACCCTGCCGGTGACCAGGTGTTCGTCGGCATTCCGGGCGATGACGTCCTGACCGGGAAGTTTCACGTGAAACACCCTCCGCCGGAAGCCGGGGCGGCGGCACCGGGGGGCGTCGGCGCCCAGCCGGACCATGGCAGTTCGAGCACGTTCAGTTCCTCCCCCGGACGGGCGCCCCCGGGCGGGACGACGGCGAGGCCGTCGGCCGCCGCGATCCCGCGCAGCATGGCGGGACCGTTGAAGCGCAGTGGAACGATCAGATCGCCGTCGTACACGAACGGTACGAGTCGGGTGTCGTGCGGATGCCCCTGTGCCGCCTCGCGTACCGGGACACGGTAGGGGCGGGCCGGGGGTCGGCCGGAGAGGCCGCGCAACAGGGGCTCGGCCAGGGTCAGCAGCCCGGAGACGGCGGCCAGCGGATTGCCCGGCAGTCCCACGAGGTAACGCCCGGACGGGAGTCGGGCGAGGAGCATCGGGTGGCCCGGGCGGACGGCCACGCCGTCCACGAGGAGGCGCACCCCGGCACGGCGCAGCACGGGGTGGACGTGGTCCACGGGGCCGGAAGCGGTGCCGCCGGTGGTGATCACCAGGTCCGCACCCGACTCCGTGACGGCCCGGTAGAGGGTCTCCTCGTCGTCCGCGATCCGGCGGGTGGCGAGGACGTCGACGCCGAGAGAACGGAGCCAGGGGCCGATCATCGGGCCGAGGGCGTCACGGATCAGCCCGTCGTGGGGGAGTCCGGCGTCCAGGAGTTCATCGCCCAGGACCAGGATCTCGGCGCGGGGCGGGACGACGGTGGGCAGCGTGTCGTAGCCGGCGGCCGCGGCGAGGCCGATCACGGCCGGGGTGACCACGGTCCCGGCGGCGAGCAGCCGGGCGCCGGTACGGCACTCCTGGCCACGCGGGCGGATGTCCTGGCCGGGGACCACCGCGCGCTCGGCGTGCAGCAGCCGCTTGTCCTCGTCAAGACGGGCGTGCTCACTGCGGATCACGGCGGTGACGCCCCGGGGGACGCGGGCGCCCGTGGCGATCCGCACGGCGGTGCCGTCCTCCAGGGTCCCGGCCTCCGCGTGCCCGGCCAGGATCGAGTCCGACGGGCGGGCGGCCCAGGGGCCCGGTCCCGCGACGGCCCAGCCGTCCATCGCCGAGGTGTCGAAGGAGGGGAGATCGCACAGGGCGGTCAGGGGCTCGGCGAGGACGTGCCCGAGGGCGTCGGCCGGCGGCAGCCGGTGCGACCGCGGGGTGTCCAGGCGGCCGAGACGGGCGGCTAGCGCGGTGGCCTCGGGCCAGGGGGTGGCGCGGTGCCGGGGGGTGGGACCGGGGCGGCCGCCGGTGCCCGGGGCACCGGAGTGGCCGCCGGCGCCCGGGGCTCGGTGGCCGGGGCCGTCGGTGCTCCGGGTGCGGGCCGGGTCCTCGTGGCGGGCGGGGCCCGGGCCGTCGGCGGCCGGGTCCTCGTGGCGGTGGCCGGGGCCGTCGGTGCCCGGGGCTCGGTGGCCGGGGCCCTCGGTGCTCCGGGTGCGGGCCGGGTCCTCGTGGCGGGTGGTCGGGTCCTGGTGGCCGGTGGGGGTGGGGGCGGCGCGGCCCGGGGCCGGGTCGGGCGGCGTGGGAGCGGGGGACGCGGAGGCCGCCGGGCCGCCGGGCTCCGGGGCGGCGCCCCGGCCACGGGGGCCGTCGGGCTCCGAGCCGGTGCCACGGGGTTCCCCGCCGCCGTCGGAGTGCGCGGAACCGGCGTACCGGGAGGCGTTGTGCGCGGTGCCGTCGTACGCACTGCCGCTCAGGAGCGCCAGGGCCTCGTCGACGCCGTGGAGGTACGCATCCGTGCCGTCGGCCGCCTTCCCGGGCGCCGGGGAAGGCGCGGTCCCGTCCACACGGGGGGCCTCCCCCGGGCCGCACGGCGCGACGGGGTGCCGGGTGACGGCGTCGTCGGCCAGGACCGCGTCGGCCGCGGCGGCCGGGTCGGGTTCTCGTCCGTGGTCCGTCATCCCGACGCGGCCCCGCCCCGGCTGCCGCCCTCGCCCGGGCCGGCGCCGGGCGGCTTCGGGGCGTCGGTGCCCTCGGCCTCCTCGGCCCAGCGCGTGGCGAGGGCCGCCGCCTTGCGCGCCGCCTCCGCCACCGCCTCGGGTCCGCCGCCGGCCTGGGCCGCCGCATAGCCGACCAGGAAGGTCGTCAGGGGCGCGGCGGGGCGGGCGACACCGTGCGCGGCGTCGCGTGCGAGGTCCAGAAGACCGGGGGTGTCGACGTCCAGTCGGATGCCGAGTTCGTTCTTGACAGCGGTGATCCATTCATCCAGCACCTGCCCATGCTCCCTGATGCGGGCCCGGGCCGTGGAGATGTCCTCCCAGGTGTCGCAGTCGAAGGAGGCGAGGGAGTCGGCGGCGACCCGGGCGAGGTCCAGTTCCCGGGTCAGCAGACGCAGCGGGAGCCCCGACAGGCTGCCGTGCTCGGTGGCGAGGAGAGCGATCTCACGTCGCAGCGGCTCGGCGCGGTAGGCGCCGACGAGCGGCTGGTCCCGGCCCCCGGCGTCGCTCAGCAGCGCGCCCTCCGCGCCCTCCGCACCGGCCGCGAGGGCCGCGAGCAGGCGGCGGACTGTGGCGGCGTCGAGGAACGGCAGGTCCGCGGAGAGGACCAGGACGGTCTCCGCCTCGCAGTGGCGCACCCCCGCGTCGAGCGCGGCGAGCGGTCCGCCCCCGGGCGGTTCCTCCCTGGCCCAGACGACGGGCCGCCCGGTGGGGCGCCGGGCGCCGACGACGACCGTGGACCGGGCACCCTCGCAGGCCGTGAGGACCCGGTCGAGCAGCGTCCGGCCGCCCACGCGCACCGCGGGCTTGTCGGCTCCGCCCAGGCGGCGCGCCGCACCGCCGGCCAGGACGACGGCGTCGTACGCGGTGCCCCCGGGCACCCCTGCTGTGGTCACCACAGCAGTATGGTCCCCCGCTTCGCGGCCCCGGGTGCGGGGTCGGGGTGCGCGACTCCGGGTGCACGCCCGGCCCGCTGCGGGCGCGGCCCGGGGGCGGGTGCGGCCCGGGGGCGGGTGCGGGGGATCACGGGCCAGGTGCACGCCCGGCCCGGGGAACGGGTGCCGCGGGTCACGGGCCGGGTGCGGGCGGACAGATGGGCCGCCGCGCGCCCGGGGCCCGCCCACCGCGCCGGGGCCCCGCCGCTCCGCCTACAGCGTGCGCAGCAGCACCGCCGGCTGCTCCACGCAGTCGGCCACGTACCGGAGGAAGCCCCCGGCGGTGCCGCCGTCGCAGACCCGGTGGTCGAAGGTGAACGAGAGCTGGACCACCTGCCGCACCGCCAGTTCGCCTTGGTGCACCCACGGCTTGGGCACGATCCGGCCGACGCCGAGCATCGCCGCCTCCGGGTGGTTGATGATCGGCGTGGAGCCGTCGACACCGAACACCCCGTAGTTGTTCAGGGTGAACGTGCCTCCCGTCAGGTCCGCCGGCGTCAGCGTGCCCTGCCGGGCGGCCTCCGTCAGCCGGGCGAACTCGGCCGTCAGCGACTCGGCGGACCGGGTGTGCGCATGCTTCACCACCGGGACGACCAGGCCGCGTTCGGTCTGTGCGGCGAAGCCGACGTGCACCTCGGGCAGCCGCACGATCTCGCGGGCCTCGGTGTCGACGGTGGCGTTCAGCTCGGGGTGGCGCGCGAGTGCGGCCACGCAGATCCGGGCGAGAAGCGCGATCAGGGAGACCTTCGGTCCACCCGCCGCGTTCATCGCGGCGCGGGCGGCGAGGAGTTCCGTGGCGTCCGCGTCCACCCAGCAGGTGGCGTCGGGGATCTCGCGGCGGCTGCGCGACAGCTTCTCCGCGACGGCGCCGCGCACCCCGCGCAGCGGCACGCGAACCGCCTCGGCTGCAGCGGACACCGGCGCGGCGGAGTCGGCGGGCCCCGGCGCGGCGGCGGCACCCGGCGCGGCGACCGCGGCCGCCTGCTCCCCGCCCGCCCGCAGGGCACGCTCGACGTCGGCCCGCAGGATCAGCCCGTCCGGGCCGGAGCCGGTGAGCCGCCGCAGATCCAGGTCGTTGTCCCGGGCCAGCTTGCGCACCAGCGGGGAGATCACCGCGACCGGACCACTCCCGGCCCCCGCGCCCGTGGCGGCAGCCGCGACGGGCGGCGCCTGCCGGACGACCGGCTCGGCCGCCCGCGGCGGGGCGGGATCCACAGCCCGGCCGTCCGCCGCTGCGGCCGCGCCCGCCGCGCCGAACGCGGTGGGCCGCAGCCGCCGCCGGCGCGCGGCCGGGGCGCCCGTGCCGTAGCCGACCAGGACGTTCCCCGAGGTCTCGCCGTCGGCACCGGAGGAGGCCCCGGAGGCTCCGGCGGCTTCGGCGGCTCCGGACGCCCCGGTGCCGCTCCCGGCGCCACCGGCCGGGACGTCCTCGTCGCCCCGCGCGCCGACCGCGACCGTCAGCAGCGGCGCGCCGACGGGCAGTTCGGTGCCCTCCTCGCCGAACCGGGCGGTGACCACACCGCCGTACGGGCAGGGGACCTCCACCATCGCCTTGGCCGTCTCGACCTCGACCACGGGCTGGTCGATGGCCACGACATCGCCGACGGCCACCAGCCACCGCACGATCTCGGCCTCGGTCAGCCCCTCGCCCAGGTCGGGCAGCTTGAACTCCAGGACCTGCGCCATCAGTTGCCCGCCTCCCACTGCAGCCGCGCCACCGCGTCCAGCACCCTGTCCACGCCGGGCAGGTGGTGCTTCTCCAGCATGGGCGGCGGATACGGGATGTCGAAGCCGGCGACCCGCAGCACGGGCGCCTCCAGATGGTGGAAGCAGCGCTCGGTCACCCGGGCGGCGATCTCCCCGCCGGGGCCGCCGAATCCGGTGGACTCGTGGACGACGACGGCCCTGCCGGTCCGCCGCACGGAGGCGCACACGGTCTCGTCGTCGAACGGGACCAGGGAGCGCAGGTCCACGACCTCCAGGTCCCAGCCCTCCGCCCGGGCGGCCTCCGCCGCCTCCATGCACACCGGCACCGAGGGACCGTACGTGATCAGGGTGGCGCTGCCGCCTTCGCGCCGGACGACCGCCCGGCCGATCGGCTCCACGGCGTCGGGCGCCTCGGGCGACCACGAGGACTTGGACCAGTACAGCCGCTTGGGCTCCAGGAAGACCACGGGGTCGTCGGAGGCGATCGCCTCGCGCAGCATGCCGTAGGCGTCCTCCACCGTGGCGGGGGTCACCACATGGAGCCCCGGGGTGGCCATGTAGTACGCCTCGGAGGAGTCGCTGTGGTGCTCGACGCCGCCGATCCCGCCGCCGTAGGGCACCCGCACGGTGATCGGCAGCGGCATCGCCCCGCGGGTGCGGTTGCGCCAGCGGGCGACATGGCTGATCAGCTGCTCGAACGCGGGGTAGGCGAAGGCGTCGAACTGCATCTCGACGACCGGCCGGAGTCCGTACATCGCCATGCCCACGGCGGTGCCCAGGATGCCCGCCTCGGCGAGCGGGGTGTCCGTGCAGCGGTCCTCGCCGAACTCCTTGGCGAGCCCGTCCGTCACCCGGAACACGCCGCCGAGGGTGCCGACGTCCTCTCCCATGACGTGCACGGTCGGGTCCTCCGCCATCGCGTCGCGCATCGCGCGCTGGAGGGCCTGGGCCATGGTGGCCGGCTTCGCCGCGGCCGTGGTCATCGTGCTTCTCCTTCGGCGTCCGCCGCGGCGTCCAGCTCGGCGCGCAACTGCGCCGCCTGCTCGCGCAGCTGGCTCGTCCGCTCCGCGTAGACATGGCCGAACAGGTCCATCGGGTCGAGGACGGGATCGGCGTTCATCCGCTCGCGCAGGCGCCCGGCCATGGTCTCCGCCGCCTCGGCCGCCGACCGGCGGGTCTCGTCGTCGAGCAGGCCGCGCTCGGTCAGCTCGCGCTCCAGCAGGGTGATCGGGTCGTGGGCGCGCCAGGTCTCGACCTCGCTGTCGACGCGGTAGCGGGTGGCGTCGTCGGCGTTGGTGTGGGCGTCCATGCGGTAGGTGACGGCCTCGACCAGGGTGGGGCCGCCACCGCGCCGGGCGCGCTCCACGGCCTCGCCGAGCACCTGGTGGACGGCGGCCGCGTCGTTCCCGTCGACCAGGCGGCCGGGCATGCCGTAGCCGACGGCCTTGTGGGCGAGGGAGGGGGCGGCGGTCTGCTTGGCCAGGGGCACGGAGATGGCGAAGCCGTTGTTCTGGACGAGGAAGACGACCGGGGCCTGCCACACGGCGGCGAAGTTCAGCGCCTCGTG
Organism: Streptomyces sp. CNT372; assembly: GCF_000377145.1. Classification (NCBI taxonomy): domain Bacteria; kingdom Bacillati; phylum Actinomycetota; class Actinomycetes; order Kitasatosporales; family Streptomycetaceae; genus Streptomyces; species Streptomyces sp. CNT372. Next base: position 349,699 of record NZ_KB897777.1, read on the forward strand.
GAAGTCGCCCTCGCTGGTGCCGCCGTCGCCGACCATGGCGAGGGCGACCACGTCGTCCCCCTTGAGGCGGGCGGCGTGGGCGAGGCCCACCGCGTGCGGGAGCTGGGTGGCAAGCGGGGTGCACAGGGGCGCGACGCGGTGCTCCCGCGGGTCGTAGCCGGTGTGCCAGTCGCCGCGCAGCAGGGTGAGGGCCTGGACCGGGTCGAGGCCCCGGGCGACGGCGGCAAGGGTGTCGCGGTAGCTCGGGAAGAGCCAGTCCCGCTCCTCCAGCACCATCGCGGCGGCGACCTCGCACGCCTCCTGGCCGGTGCTCGACGGGTAGACCGCGAGGCGGCCCTGCTTCGTCAGCGCCGTCGCCTGCACGTTGTACCGGCGGCCGCGGACGAGCTCCGCGTAGAGCCGGAGCAGCAGGGCGGGGTCGGCCGACGCGGCGGCCTCGGTGCCGAGCACGCGCAGCGGCTCGGCGTCCGGGAGCAGGGGGGCGGGGTCGGTGCGGGGCTGCCAGGCCGGGGGCGGGGTGGGCCGGTATGCGGCAGCGGCACCGGGCAGCTCCGGGACCGTCATGCTGCTCTTTCTCAACGCGAGCACCTCCTCGTGGGAGCGCCGACGAAACGAGGCCGTGGGCGACGACGAATTGCGGACAGGAGGCGGCGCCGGGTGTGGCGTGCCTCACCTACCGATTGTTCGGTCGTGGGCGCATTTTGGCTACAGGCACGGGCAGCCTGTGGACAAACGGTTCTCCACACCTTGTGATGGAAACAGGTCGTCCATATGACGGAGGCGGGGGGACATGTCCACTGAACAAATGGCCGGTGGCGGTGACCACGCGGAGCCGGCACCTCCGCCGAGGCCGCTGGACGCCGTCGACCGCGACATCCTGCGCATGCTCCAGGCGGACGGGCGGGCCTCCATCCGTTCCGTCGCCGAACGGGTGCACGTCTCCCGCGCGAACGCCTACGCGCGGATCAACCGGCTCATCGACGACGGCGTGATCCGGGGCTTCAGCGCCCGGGTGGACCACGAGCGGGCGGGCCAGGGGGCCTCCGCCTACATCACGCTGAAGATCGTGCAGAACTCCTGGCGCACGGTGCGCGAGCAGTTGCAGGCGCTGCCGGGGGCGGCGCACATCGCGCTGGTCAGCGGGGACTTCGACGTGCTCCTGCTGGTGCACACCCCGGACAACCGCACCCTGCGCGAGCTGGTGCTGACCCGCCTCCAGGCCATCCCGGAGGTGCTGTCCACGCGGACGCTGCTGGTGTTCGAGGAGACGGACCTGGACCCCGTCCCGGGCCCGTCCCCCGCCGGTCTCGGCCCGGACCCGGACCAGCCCGCCCCCTGAGCCCGGGCGGGACGGCCACGCCGCGCCACGCCACGCGGCTACGCGGTCGTGTTCGTGCGCAGCCCGTCGAAGGCCAGGCGCACGACCGCCTCGGCCGCCTGGTCCCCGTCGTGGCCGCCGCCCGGCTGCGGGCGGTACCACTCGACCAGGGAGTTGATCATGCCGAAGAGCAGCCGGGTCGCGAGCCGGGTGTCCACGTCCGCGCGCAGGTCCCCCTCGGCCGCCGCGGCCTTCAGCAGATCGGCGACCCGCTGGTCGAACTCGCGGCGGCGCTCCAGCGCCCACCGCTCGGTCTTGGTGTTGCCCCGCACCCGCAGCAGCAGCGTCACATAGGGCAGTTCGGCCATCAGCACCTCGACGGTGCGCCGGGTGACGTACTCGACCCGCTCGACCGCGCGGCCCTGCCCGGCCCCCGGCTCGTCCAGGATCGCGAAGAGCGCGTCCAGGGCCCGGCTGACGGCCCGGCGCAGCAACTCCTCCTTGCCCGCGACATGGTGGTAGATGGAGGACTTGGAGATACCCGCCGCGCGGGACAGGTGCTCCATGGAGGTGCCGTCGTAGCCGCGGTCGTTGAATATCCGCACGGCGACCGTCAGCAGGCTCTCGGGCGTGTAGGTGTCCCGCTTCACCGTGGTCATGAGGCGTCCCCCGGTCCGGTCGGGGGCGCGGTGTGCGCCCACTGGTGGAGGCCGAGGGTACGGGCGTAACGGCCGGTCGGGACCGTCTCGTGGAGGTTGGCCAGCAGCTCCCACGCCCAGTCCCGGCCCAGCTTCTCGTTCCATTCGACGGGCCCCAGGGGGTAGTTGACCCCGAGCCGCATCGCGGTGTCCACGTCCTCGGCGGTGGCGAGGCGGCGGGCCACGGCGTCCAGGGCGAGATCGCCGAGCATCGCGACCGTGCGGGCGACGATCATGCCGGGCACGTCCCCGAGGACGGTGACCTTCTTGCCGAGGGCCTGGAAGAGGCCGACGGCCTGGGCCAGGGTTCCGGCCGGGACGTCGGGCGCGGCGGAGAGGGCCACGCGGGCGGCGGTGCGGTAGTCGAGGGCGAGGTCGAAGTAGACCACGTCACGGAACTCGCAGGCCGCCTGCCCGTCGGCGAGGACCAGCTGACCGCCGCCCGGCAGCACCAGGCGGGTGCCCTCGTCCTCCTCCGCCCGCCGGAGGGTGATCCCCGCCTCCGTGATCATCGCGAGGAGCTCGCCCGCCGGTCCGAGGCCGCCCTCCGCCACCACGTACTCCGGTGCCGGCTGCGGCGCCGCGTCGGCGGGCACCGGCCGCTCCGCGCCCTCCGCGTAGGAGAACCAGCCCTGGCCGGTCTTGCGGCCCAGCCGGCCGGACTCGACGAGCCGCCGCTGGGCGAGGGAGGGCTGGAACTTGGGGCTGTGGAAGAAGGACTCCCAGACGGAACGGGTGACCGCCTCGTTGACGTCCTGGCCGATCAGGTCGGTCAGTTCGAAGGGGCCCATCCGGAAGCCGCCGCACTCCCGCAGGACCAGGTCGATCACCGCGGGGTCGACGCCGTGCTCCTCGTGGACCGCCAGGCCCTCGGCATAGAAGGGGCGCGCGACGCGGTTGACCACGAAGCCGGGCAGGTCGGCGCAGCGCACCGGGGTCTTGCCCCAGGCGGCGACGGTCTCCCGGGCGCTCTCGGCTGCCCACTCGTCGGTGGCGTGGCCGCTGACCACCTCGACGAGCGGCAGCAGCGGCGCCGGGTTGAAGAAGTGCAGGCCGACGAAGCGCCCGGGGGCCCGCAGGGCGCCCGCGACCGCGGTGACCGAGAGGGAGGAGGTGTTGGTGGCGAGCAGGCAGTCGTCGGCGACGGTCTTCTCCAGCTCGGCGAAGAGCTCCCGCTTGACCTCCAGCCGCTCCACCACGGCCTCCACCACGAGGGCGGCGTCCGCCAGCTCCGCGAGGCCGGACGCCGGGGCCAGCCGGGCCAGGGCGGCGTCCCGTGCCGCGGGCTCCATCCGCCCCTTCTCCACCAGCCGGCCGAGGCGCCCGCCGATGGCCCCCGCCGCCTCCTCGGCCCGACCCGGCACGGCGTCGTACAGGCGCACGGGGTGACCTGCGGCCAGCGCGACCTGTGCGATGCCCTGGCCCATGGTGCCGGTGCCGACGACGGCGACCGTACGGCTGAGGTCGATGGCGGTCATGGAGCGATCCTCCCCGATGCGTTGTCCACAGGTTCGACAGGCCCCCTTGTACCGACCGATCGTTCGGTTACTCTAACTCTGTCCGTCCACCCCTGCCCAGCTCGACGAGGAGTTGGTCCGCATGCCGCTGACCGAGACCCACCGGCCCACGCTCGACCAGGCCCTCGAAGCCATCCGCACGCGCGCCTACTGGTCCCCGCACCCCGAGCACCCGAAGGCGTACGGCGAATCGGCGCCGGCCGACGGCCTCGCCGCCTTCGAGGCCGTGCGCAACACCCGCTTCGACCTGGACCAGCCCGGCACCGACGGCTGGGTGGGAGGCGAGGTCTCCCCCTACGGCCCGGAGCTCGGTGTCGAGTACCCGCACCCGGATCTCGATGTGCTGCTCCCCGCCATGCGGGCCGGGATGGCGGCCTGGCGCGAGGCCGGTCCGGAGACACGCGCCCTGGTCTGCATCGAGATCCTCTCCCGGATCAGCGCGCGCACCCATGAGTTCGCGCACGCGGTGATGCACACCAGCGGGCAGGCGTTCATGATGGCGTTCCAGGCCGGCGGCCCGCATGCCCAGGACCGCGGCCTGGAGGCCGTCGCCTACGCGTACGCGGAGCAGACGCGCACCCCCGCCGAAGCGGGCTGGTCGAAGCCCCAGGGCAAGCGGGACCCGCTGGAGCTGACCAAGACCTTCACGGCCGCGGGCCGCGGCATCGCCCTGATGATCGGCTGCAACACCTTCCCCACCTGGAACGGCTACCCGGGCCTCTTCGCCTCCCTTGCCACCGGCAACCCGGTCCTGGTCAAGCCGCATCCGCGGGCCGTGCTGCCCCTCGCGCTGACCGTCCGGGTCGCCCGGGAGGTACTGGCCGAGCAGGGCTTCGACCCGAACCTCGTGGCTCTGGCCGCCGAGGCGCCCGGCGAGGGCATCGCCAAGGTCCTGGCCACCCGGCCCGAGATCCGGATCATCGACTACACGGGCTCCACCGCCTTCGGCGACTGGCTGGAGGAGCACGCCCGCCAGGCCCAGGTCTACACGGAGAAGGCCGGCGTCAACACGGTCGTCGTCGACTCCACCGACGACTACAAGGGCATGCTGGCGAACCTCGCCTTCTCCCTCTCGCTCTACAGCGGCCAGATGTGCACCACCCCGCAGAACGTGCTCGTCCCCCGCGACGGCATCACCACCGACCAGGGCCCCAAGTCCTACGACGAGTTCGCGGCCGACCTCGCGGCGGCCGTCGGCGGTCTGCTCGGCGACGACGCCCGGGCGAACGCGCTGCTCGGCGCCCTGGTCAACCCGGATGTGAAGGCCCGCCTGAAGGCCGCGGCGGACCTCGGCGAGGTGGCCCTCGCCTCCCGCGAGGTCGCGAACCCGGAGTTCCCCGGCGCGACCGTGCGCACCCCGCTGATCGTCAAGCTGGACGGCGCCCGGAAGCTCTGGGAGTCGGCGGACGCCGAGCCGGCGTACCTCTCGGAGTGCTTCGGCCCGGTGTCCTTCGTGGTCGCGGTGGACTCCACGGCGGACGCCCTGGACCTGCTGCGTCGCACCGTGCGCGAGAAGGGCGCGATGACGGTGGGCGCGTACACCACCTCCGCCGAGACGGAGCGCGCGCTGGAGGAGGTGTGCCTCGACGAGTCGGCCCAGCTCTCGCTGAACCTGACGGGCGGGGTGTACGTCAACCAGACCGCCGCGTTCTCCGACTTCCACGGCTCCGGCGGCAACCCGGCCGCCAACGCGGCCCTGTGCGACGGGGCGTTCGTCTCCAACCGCTTCCGGGTCGTCGAGGTGCGCCGGCAGGCGTGACGCGAGGGCCCGCCCGGGGGTCGGCGGGACCGGCCGCGCCGGGCCCGTCGGCCCGGGGCCCGGCTCCGGCCGTGCCGGGCCGGGGGGCCGCCGTCAGGGCAGCGGCACGTCCGCGTGCCGCTGCACCCACGCGTGCATCGCGATCGCGGCGGCCGCTCCCGCGTTGATGGAGCGGGTCGAGCCGAACTGCGCGATCGAGCAGACCAGGGTCGCGTGCCGCCGCGCCTCCTCGGTCAGGCCCGGCCCCTCCTGCCCGAAGAGCAGCACACACCGCCGGGGCAGCTCGGTCCGCTCCAGCGGCACGGCCCCGGGCAGGTTGTCGATCCCGATCACGGGGACGCCCTCATCCTCGGCCCAGGAGGTGAGAGAGGCGGTGTCCGGGTGGTGCCGGACGTGCTGGTAGCGGTCGGTCACCATGGCGCCGCGCCGGTTCCAGCGCCGGCGTCCGACGATGTGCACCTCCTTCGCCAGGAAGGCGTTGGCGGTGCGCACCACGGAACCGATGTTGAAGTCGTGGCCCCAGTTCTCCACGGCGACGTGGAAGTCGTGCCGCCGGGTGTCCAGATCGGCAACGATCGCCTCGCGCCGCCAGTACCGGTACGCGTCCACGACGTTGCGGCGGTCGCCCCGCTCCAGCAGCTCGGGGTCGTAGCGCTCGTCCCGCGGCCAGGGCCCCGGGTACGGGCCGACGCCGACCTCGGGGGCGTAGCCCTCGTCGTACTGGAGGGGTTCCTCGGCGGGCAGGGGTTCCTCGGTGGTGCTCACCCGACGAGGGTACGTGGCTCCCCGTCGGCCACGGGGGGCTGCCCGGAGGGGTCGACCGGGTGCTTTGCGGAGCGGCGGTCCCGGGAGCTGCCGAGGAGCCGGTCCCGCAGCCGGGCCGCCCGGGCGCCGAGCCAGACCAGGAAGACGGTCGGCAGGAAGACGGCGTCCGCGGCGATCATCGCGAGCGAGAAGAACGGCAGCCCGAGCAGCAGGGCGATGCCCGCGTGCTCCAGGATCATGACGACCAGCAGGACGTTCTTCACCCGGCGGTTGAACAGGGTGAACGGGAACGCGACCTGCACCAGGACCGTGCCGTAGGTCAGCACCATGACCGTCAGCGCGCTCGCGGCGAGCAGGTCGGAGAGCGCGGGCCACGGCGTGAAGTACTCCAGCTTGAGCGGGTAGTACAGCGCGGTCCCGTCCTGCCAGCGCGAGCCCTGGATCTTGTACCAGCCGGCCGTCGCGTAGATCAGGCACACCTCGGCCATGATCACGACGAGGGCGGTGTTGTGGACCAGGTTCGCCACGACGTCGAGGAGGAGCCGCGGCTGGCTGCGCGGGGCGTACCGGTTCACCAGCCACCACAGCCCCTGCGTCACCCACACGCCCCAGAGGAGGAGCAGAGGGAAGGTGCCGGTCCGGTTCTCCAGGCCGCTGCCGATGAGCAGCCCCGCCCCGAGCACCGCCCAGAGGACCGGGCCCACGATGTCGCGGGCCGCGTCGGGCCCCTCGCCGGCCTCGGCCCTCGCGGCCCGGCGGGCGTCCAGGGACCAGACCCGGGCGCACCGGGTGAGCACCAGATAGATCGCCATGAGGTGGACGACGTTGTCGCCGCCGTCGCCCACGAAGATCGACCGGTTCTGGAGGGACAGGACACCGAACATGAAGAGCGCGGACATCGCCCGGGTCCGCCAGCCCAGCAGCAGCAACAGGCTGGAGAGGACCGAGAGGCCGTAGACGATCTCGAACCACACCGTGCTGTCCGTCCACAGCAGGGCGGTGAACGCGCCGTTGCCGGCGACGAGTTCGCGGCCCATGTCCCAGCTCCACGGGCTCTCGGGACCGTAGAGCTCGCGGCGGTTGGGGATCTCGAAGAGGAGGAAGACCAGCCAGGTCGCGGCGAAGCCGATCCGGACGACGGCGCTCTGGTACGGGCCGAAGGCCGCGGCCGTGACGCGCTGGACGGCGGCGGCGGCCCTGCGCTCGACGGCGGTGGTGAGCACGGGGTCGGCGGCGGGCTTCCCGTCCGCCCCGGGGGCGGGCGCCTGGGGGACGGGCGCCGGCTCGGAGGCGGCCGGGCGGGACGCGGCGGGGGTGCTCATCGGGCGGCCTCCGCAGGCAGGTTGTCGACGCCGCCGGGCAGGTCGGCGCCGGTCACGGTCCACCACGGCAGCACGTTGTGGACGGGCCGGGTGTCGACCTTCTCGGTGCTCCACGCCGGGGGCCGGATGGCGCGGCTCTCGGACCTCATCTGTATCCGCTGCACCTGGCCGAGGTCCTCACGGTCGAGGCGCTGCATGGCTATCCGGCGTATGTAGCGCTCGGACAGCCGTGCCCGCACCCCGTCCGCGCGCTGCCCGTCGGCATGGGCGCCCACGTAGAAGTCCCAGCCGCGCCGCAGCTGGTTCTGGTGCACATGGCTGGGGAAGAGGTTGCCGCGGATCACCTCGCCGTCCTGACCGGTCAGGTCGATCCAGTCGCTGGTGCGCCGGTCGCCGCCGGCGTCCGTGTACTCGGCGCGCACCTGTACGGAGATGTTCTGCTGGAGCGGATTGGGCGCGAAGAGCTTCCAGTTCTGCTCGAACTCCGGGTACACCCACCACTGCACCGTGTCGCCGTGCTTCTTGGTCACCGTGTTCGACGGCGCGACATGCAGGAAGACCATCCCGAGATGCACACAGGCGACCCCCACGACGAGCACACCGCAGATCGCCGCCACGATCCGGTACGGAAGCCTCAGCCCGGCGATCCCGCCCGCGGCGACGGCCTCGGACCCCGGCCCGCCGCCGCGGTCGGCACCGGACCCGCCGGGCTCGGGGCCTGACCCGCCGGGCTCGGCACCGGACCCGCCGGGCTCGGGGCCTGACCCGCTGGACTCGGGGCCGGACGCGTCGGGCTCGGCGGGGCCGTCACCGGCCGGCGGCCCGGGCGGGCGGGGGGAGGGCAGACCCGCGGCGCCGGTCCCCGCCCCGGTCGCACCCTCGCGCTCGTAGGACTTCATCCCCGCCCCGATCCCCACTCGTCCCCGTCGGTCATCCACAGGGTTGACACCCTAAGGGGCCTCGACCGACCATTGAAGTCAATGAACCGAACGATCGGTCGGTAGGAGTCCGGGATGACCTCAGTGACTGCGGATGCGTACGAGGCGGCAGCGGAGTCGCACCAGGCGGCTTTCGACGCCGCCGTGGCCGCCGACGAGCGCATCGAGCCGCGCGACTGGATGCCGGACGCCTACCGGGCCACGCTGATCCGCCAGATGGCCCAGCACGCGCACTCCGAGATCATCGGCATGCAGCCCGAGGCCAACTGGATCACCCGGGCCCCCTCGCTGCGCCGCAAGGCCATCCTGATGGCCAAGGTGCAGGACGAGGCCGGCCACGGCCTGTACCTCTACAGCGCCACGGAGACCCTCGGGGCCAGCCGCGACGAGCTGCTGGACAAGCTCCACTCCGGCCGCCAGAAGTACTCGTCGATCTTCAACTACCCCACCCTCACCTGGGCCGACGTCGGCGCGATCGGCTGGCTGGTGGACGGCGCCGCCATCACCAACCAGGTCCCCCTCTGCCGCTGCTCCTACGGGCCGTACGCGCGGGCGATGGTCCGCGTCTGCAAGGAGGAGTCCTTCCACCAGCGCCAGGGGTACGAGCTGCTGCTCGCGCTCTCCCAAGGCACCCCCGCGCAGCACGCCATGGCGCAGGACGCGGTCGACCGCTGGTGGTGGCCCTCCCTGATGATGTTCGGCCCCCCGGACGACTCCTCGGCCCACTCCGCGCAGTCCATGGCCTGGAAGATCAAGCGGCACTCCAACGACGAGCTGCGCCAGCGCTTCGTGGACATCTGCGTCCCCCAGGCCGAGGCGCTCGGCCTCACCCTCCCCGACCCGGACCTGAAGTGGAACGAGGAGCGCGGCCAGCACGACTTCGGCGCGATCGACTGGTCGGAGTTCCACGAGGTCATCAAGGGCAACGGCCCCTGCAACGAGCAGCGGATCGCCCAGCGCCGCAAGGCCCACGAGGACGGCGCCTGGGTCCGCGAGGCCGCCGCGGCCCACGCCGCCCGGCACAGCGCGGCCCGCACGGCCACGGCGCACCACCCCACCGCACAGCAGACCCAGTCCCCGGAGGCGACGGCATGAGCAGCTCGACCGAATGGCCGCTGTGGGAGGTCTTCGTGCGCTCGCGCCGCGGCCTCTCCCACACCCACGCGGGCAGCCTGCACGCCCCCGACGCCGAGATGGCCCTGCGCAACGCCCGGGATCTCTACACCCGCCGCAGCGAGGGCGTCTCGATCTGGGTGGTCCCCTCCACAGCCGTGACGGCCTCCTCCCCGGACGAGAAGGACCCGTTCTTCGAGCCCTCGGCCGACAAGCCCTACCGGCACCCCACCTTCTACGAGATCCCGGACGGGGTGAAGCACCTGTGACCCCCACGACGCCCCACGCGGCCACCACCGCGACGCCCGCCGCGCACACCACCGCCGCGCTCGCCCTCGGGGACGACGCCCTGGTGCTCTCCCACCGGCTGGGGGAGTGGGCCGGCCACGCCCCGGTCCTGGAGGAGGAGGTGGCCCTCGGCAACATCGCCCTGGACCTGCTCGGCCAGGCCCGTGTCCTCCTCTCCCTCGTCGGCGACGAGGACGAGCTCGCCTACCTCCGCGAGGAGCGCGAGTTCCGCAACGTCCAGCTGGTCGAGCAGCCGAACGGCGACTTCGCCCACACCATCGCCCGCCAGCTCTACTTCTCCGTCTACCAGTACCTCCTCTACGAGCGCCTGGCCGCCGGCGACGGCCCGTTCGCGGGCCTCGCGGCGAAGGCGGTCAAGGAGGTGGCCTACCACCGGGACCACGCCGAGCAGTGGGCCCTGCGGCTGGGCGACGGCACGGCGGAGAGCCATGAGCGCATGCAGCGCGCCTGTCAGGCCCTGTGGCGGTTCACCGGCGAGCTGTTCCGGCCGGTCGAGGGCCTGGGGCTCGACGCGGAGACCCTGGCCGCGATGGACACCGCCTGGCTGGAGCAGGTCACCGGCGTCCTGGAGCGGGCCACCCTGACCGTGCCCGAGGGCTCGCGCACCGGCGCCTGGTCGGCCGGCGCGGGGCGGGAGGGCCTGCACACCGAGTCGTTCGGGCGGATGCTCGCCGAGATGCAGCATCTGCACCGCAGCCACCCGGGGGCGTCATGGTGACCGGCGTCCAGGAGCCCTGCACCCCGCTGGAGGAGGAGCTGCGCCGGCTGGCCGGCTCGGTCCCCGACCCGGAGCTGCCCGTGCTGACCCTGGAGGACCTGGGGGTCGTGCGCGGGGTGCATCTGACCGGTCCCGACCGCGTCGAGGTCGAGCTGACCCCCACGTACACGGGGTGCCCCGCCGTCGAGACGATGACCGCCGACATCGAGCGGGTCCTGCACGACCGCGGCATGGCCGAGGTCCATGTGGTGCGGGTGCTCACCCCGGCCTGGTCGACGGACGACATCACGGCCGAGGGGCGCCGCAAGCTCGCCGAGTTCGGCATCGCCCCGCCGCGCCCCCACGCGGCCGACGGGCCCGTGCCGCTCACCCTCTCCGTCCGCTGCCCGCACTGCGGGTCGACGGAGACGGAGCTGCTGAGCCGCTTCTCCTCGACGGCCTGCAAGGCACTGCGCCGCTGTGTCGCCTGCCGCGAACCCTTCGACCACTTCAAGGAGCTGTAGATGTTCCACCCGCTCCCGGTCGGCGCCGTCGATCAGCTCACCGACGACTCGGTGGCCGTCACCTTCGACGTGCCGCCCGAGCTGCACGAGCTCTTCCGCCACACCCCCGGCCAGCACCTGGCGCTGCGCCGCTTCGTGGACGGCCGGGAGATCCGCCGCACCTACTCCATCTGCGCCCCGGCCCCCGCCGCCGGCGGCGCCCCGGCCCTGCGGGTGGGCATCCGCCTGGTCGACGGGGGAGAGTTCTCGGCGTACGCCCTGAAGGAGCTGGCCGTCGGCGACGTGGTCGAGGTCATGCCGCCGATGGGCCGGTTCCTGCTCCCGCCGCGCCCCGGTTACTTCGCGGCCGTGGTCGGCGGCAGCGGCATCACTCCGGTGCTGTCGATGGCCGCCACCCTGCTCGCCCGGGAGCCGGGCGCCCGGTTCTGCCTGATCCGCAGCGATCGCACGGCGGCCTCCACGATGTTCCTCGACGAGGTCGCCGACCTCAAGGACCGCTATCCGGACCGCTTCCAGCTGGTGACCGTGCTCTCCCGCGAGGAGCAGCAGTCGGGCCTCCCGTCCGGGCGCCTGGACGCGGGGCGGCTGACCACCCTGCTGCCGGCCCTGCTGCCCGTCGACCACATCGACGGCTGGTTCCTGTGCGGGCCGTTCGGCCTGGTGCAGGGGGCGGAGAGCGCGCTGCGCGCGCTGGGCGTGGACCGGGCCCGGGTCCACCAGGAGATCTTCCATGTCGACGAGGGGCCCGCGCCCGCGGTGGCCCGCGCCGCCGCACCCGCGCACGCCTCGCTGACGGCCACCCTGGACGGCCGGTCCGGGACATGGCCGGTGCGCGAGGGCGAATCCCTGCTGGAGACCGTCCTGCGCAGCCGCGCGGACGCGCCCTACGCCTGCAAGGGCGGGGTCTGCGGCACCTGCCGCGCCTTCCTCGTCACGGGCGAGGTCCGGATGGACCGGAACTTCGCCCTGGAGCCGGAGGAGACCGAGGCGGGTTACGTCCTGGCCTGCCAGTCCCATCCGGCGACCGCCGAGGTGGCGCTGGACTTCGACCGGTGACGGCAGCCGCCTGCCCCCGGCTCGGGCAGGCGGACGCCCCCGGCCCGCGGGCCACCGGGCGCGCACACCGGCGCCCCGGTGGCCCCACCCCGCCCGCCGTCAGAGGACGAAGGCGGGGCTTCCGGTCTCCGTCACCATCGGGCGGCCCGCGCCGTCCCAGGCGAGCATGCCGCCGTCGACGTTCACCGCGTCGATGCCCTGCTGCACCAGGTACTGGGTGACCTGGGCGGAGCGCCCGCCGACCCGGCACATCACATAAGCGCGCCGGCCGTCCGCCACGGCCTCGGTCACCTCGCCGAAGCGCGCGACGAAGTCGCTCATCGGGACGTGCAGGGCCCCCTCTACGTGGCCGGCCGCCCATTCGTCGGCCTCCCGCACATCCAGGACCAGACCGTCGGCCGGGACCACCGCGGCTTCCACACTGGGCAGCGGGGCGAAGTTCATGGGGCGGTGCCTTCTCTCGTGCGTCGGGGCCGGGCGGGTCCGGTCCCCGGCCGGAACGGACGGATCTGGTCCCCGGCCGGGCCGGACGGCCGGACCGGAGGACCCGTGGAAACCTACTCCACCAGGGCGGCGAGTTCCTTCTCCCGCTCGGCGACCTGGGCGAGCAACTGCTCCGCGATCTCGTCGAGGAGGGTGTCGGGGTCGTCCGGCGCCATCCGGAGCATCGCCCCGATCGCGCTCTCCTCCAGCTCCTTGGCCACCGCGGTGAGGAGTTCCTTGCGCTGTGCCAGCCACTCGAGCCGGGCGTACAGCTCCTCACTCTCGCTCAGGCGCGCCTTGGGGGGCGGCGGGCCGGCCTCCCACTCCTCGGCCAGCTCGCGCAGCCGCGCCTCGTCGCCGAGGGCGTAGGCCGCGTTCACCCGGGTGATGAACTCCTCCCGGCGCGTCCGCTCGCCCTCCTCCTGGGCGAGGTCCGGGTGGGCCTTGCGCGCGAGCTCGCGGTAGAGCCGGCGCGCCTCCTCGCCGGGGCGGACCCGCCCGGGTGCGCGGACCGGCTGGTCGGTGAGCATCGCGGCGGCCTCGGGCGAGAGTCCGTCGCCGTCCATCCAGTCGTGGAAGAGCTCGTCGACCCCGGGCATCGGCTGGACCAGGGCACGCGCCTCCCGGGCCCGGCGCAGGTCCTCCGGGTCCCCGCTGCGCGCGGCCCGCGCCTCGGCGATCCGGGCGTCGAGCTCGTCCAGCCGCGTGTACATCGGCCCCAGCTTCTGGTGGTGCAGCCGGGAGAAGTTCTCCACCTCGACGCGGAAGGTCTCCAGCGCGATCTCGAACTCGATCAGGGCCTGCTCGGCCGCGCGCACGGCCTTGGCCAGCCGGTCCTCGGGCCGCGGCGGGGCCTCCTGCCGCGCTGCGTGCTCTTCGTTCCGGGTGGTGGAGCCCCCGGCTGCGTCCTGGGTCACCCGACCAGCCTACGGGCGCTGCCGGCCCCCGGCTCACACCCCCAGCTCAGCGGCTATCCGCCCACTCTTGATCGCCGTCAGGAGGTCCGCGTGGTCCGCCTCGGTCCGGTCCGCGTAGGTGACGGCGAACGCGGCCACGGCCTCGTCGAGTTCGTCGCTCTTGCCGCAGTAGCCGGCCAGCATCCGGGGATCGGCGCTGTGGGCGTGCGCCCGGGCCAGCAGGGCGCCGGTCATCCGGCCGTAGTCGTCGAACTGGTCCGGGGCGAGGGCCGCGGGATCCACGCTGCCCTTCCGGTTCCGGAACTGCCGGACCTGATACGGCCTGCCGTCCACCGTGGTCCAGCCGAGCAGGGAGTCGCTGACCACCTGCATGCTCTTCTGCCCGAGGACTACGCGGCGGCCCTCGTGCCCGGCGGGCACGACGGTGAAGCCGGCGGCGCGCAGATGCGGTTCCAGCACCGAGGGCCGCGCCTCCTTGACCTGGAGGACCAGCGGGTCCCCCCGGTGGTCGAGGAGGAGCACCACATAGGAGCGGGTGCCGACGCTTCCGGTGCCGACCACCCGGAAGGCGACGTCGTGGATCGCGTACCGGGCGAGCAGGGGGTGCCGGTCGGGCGGGAGGGTGTCCAGATAGGGCCCGAGGGAGGCCGCCACGGCCGCGGCCTCGCCGTCGCCCACCCGCCGCAGCACGGGCGGCGCGTCCACGAAGCGGCAGACCTGGCCGCCGTGCTCGTCGGTGACGGACTCGGTCGACTTGGCGGCGAAGCGGGCGCTGGTGTTGTTCCGGGCCTTGGCCTCGACTCGTTCGAGGGTGCCGACCAGGTCCCTGGCGTCCGTGTGGGAGACCAACTCCTCGTCGGCTATGGCGTTCCACGCGTCATGGGCGGGGAGTCTCGCCAGCAGGCGCATGGTGCGCCGGTAGGCGCCGACGGTGTCGAACGCGGCGGTCCGGCACACCTCCTCGTCGGCTCCGGCGACCCGGCCGGCGAGCACCAGGGAGGTCGCGAGCCGCTTCAGGTCCCACTCCCAGGGGCCGACCACGGTCTCGTCGAAGTCGTTGAGGTCGATGACGAGCTGGCCGCGGGCGTCTCCGTACAGGCCGAAGTTGGCCGCGTGCGCATCACCGCAGAGCTGGGCGCTGATACCGGTGACGGGGGTGCCCACCAGGTCGTGCGCCATCAGCCCGGCCGCGCCGCGCAGGAAGGCGAACGGCGAGGCGGCCATCCTGCCGACCCGGATCGGGGTCAGCTCCGGCACCCGGCCGACGCTGGACTCCTCGACCGCCCGCACCGCGTCCGGGCGGTCGGTGGTGAGCACCAGGGAGTCGTGGCCGGAGCGGGGCACCCTGCCTCGCAGCGCCTTCCCCTGCGCCTTCGGTGAGGCGACGGGCTCCGCCGCCGCGCCGCGCATCGCCGGGCGTCCGGCGAAGCCGGGCACCTCGGGAATCCTGCTGTCTCCCGCTCCCCCGGATGCCGGCCGCTGCGCCGGCACCACCGTCTCGGTCGCGCTCATGGTGCCTCCCCCGCCCTGGAACAGTTCATTCGGTTCACGTGCACCCAGCGTCCACGCCACCGTCCACGTGCACCGACCGTACCGCCGCGTCATGACCGCCGTCTGCCCCTGTGGAAAACCCTCCGGGACCCGCTCACTCTCCCGCACGCCCTCCCCGCACCACGTCCGCCCGGTGCCGTCCGGCGTCCGCCGCGCGTCGCCGCCGACGCCTCAGCAGGACTCCCGCCGCTCCGGCGGGAGATGGGCCTCCGCCCAGCGGGAGAGCTCCCTGAGGGCGGGCTCCATGGCCGCGCCCGCCTCGGTCAGCCGGTAGGCCACCCGCAGCGGCGGCCCTTCGTCGACCTCCCGCACGAGCAGCCCCGCGGCGCCGAGTTCGGTGAGGCGGTCGGAGAGCATGCGTTCGCTGATCCCGGGGATCGCGCGCCGCAGCTCGGTGAAGTGGGCCGGCCGCTGCATCAGCACCGCCATGATCAGCCCGTTCCAGCGCTTCCCGAGCAGACCGAAGACACGCGTCATCGATGCGTCGACCTGCTTGCAGTCCTCCTGACCGTGCGTCCTCCTGTCCGCCATGGCCCCAGGCTACGGCCCCGCGCAGCATTAACTTACAAAAAGTAAGCTGCTATGTGATCCATAAGTACACAGGGCAGAGCTGGTCCCGCTCGCCGCCTCGCCCCACACCAGGACCCCGGACGAGGCGGCCGGGAAGCGCCCCGCACCCGCGGCAGGGGATCCCCCATGAGCGGGTGTTCCACGTGAAACATCCCACTCCGGGAGAAACACGGCGAGGCCCTGCCCGGCCACCCCGGGAAAACCCCCGAACACACGAAAAACGGGCCCCCACCAGGACTTTCGTCCGGTGGAGACCCGTCTCCATGGTGCGCGAGGGGGGAGTTGAACCCCCACGCCCTTTCGGGCACTGGAACCTGAATCCAGCGCGTCTGCCTATTCCGCCACCCGCGCATTGGGTGTTGTCGTGGGTTCCTCACCTGCTTGGTGCGGCCCCCGGCGACATGCAGAAGATTAGCACGCTGCGGAGGGTGGATTCACATCCGTTTGTTTGGCCCTCCCCGCGAGCGAACAGGCAAGGACGGGGAAGGAGAGGAACGGCACCACCGCGGCCGGGGAGGGGACCCCACCGGGGGCGCGGGGCGCTGCCACCGGGCACCCTGCCCGGCGGGCGCACGGTGCGAATCCCGACAGGACCGGAGGGAACGCACAGCGGTCTTCCCCCACTCCTCCTGTACACGCCCGGGGTGCGGGACACTGTGGAGAGGCCGCCTCTACGATCCGTGTGAGAGGTGACACTCATCGACGGGGCAGACAAGGGGAACCAGCCGATTTCCCGACGCGTGGATACGATCAGTAAGCAGTACCAGGGCGACAACGACGGAGGAGGTGCCCCATGGGAGTCCTGAAGCGTTTCGAACAGCGCCTCGAAGGCTTGGTCAACGGCACCTTCGCCAAGGTGTTCAAGTCCGAGGTCCAGCCCGTGGAGATCGCGGGCGCGCTCCAGCGAGAGTGCGACAACAACGCGACGATCTGGAACCGCGACCGCACGGTCGTCCCCAACGACTTCATCGTGGAGCTCAGCGCTCCGGACTTCGAGCGCCTGAGCCCCTACTCGGGCCAACTCGGCGACGAGCTCGCCGGCCTCGTCCGGGACTACGCCAAGCAGCAGCGCTACACCTTCATGGGCCCGATCAAGGTCCATCTGGAGAAGGCCGACGACCTGGACACCGGGCTCTACCGGGTGCGCAGCCGCACCCTCGCGTCGAGCACCTCCCAGGCCCCGGCCGGCGGCCAGGGCGGCGGCGCCCGGGGTGGTTACGGCTACCCCCCGGTGGGCGCACCCCCCATGCCGGCCGCCCCGCCGCCCGGCGGGCACCCCGGCCCCTCCGCGGGCCAGCGCGCCCCGAGCCCCGGAGGCCCGGCGGGCGCGCACGTACGACGCTGGATCGAGATCAACGGCACACGCCATCAGATCTCCCGCCCGACGCTGGTGCTGGGTCGCAGCACCGACGCCGACGTGCGGATCGACGACCCCGGCGTATCGCGCCGGCACTGTGAGATCCGGACCGGAACGCCCTCGACGATCCAGGATCTCGGGTCTACCAACGGCATCGTGGTAGACGGGCAGCACACCACCCGCGCTACGCTCCGCGACGGCTCGCGGATCGTCGTGGGCAGCACCACCATCGTTTACCGGCAAGCCGAAGGGTGAAGCGGGGGCAATGTCAGAGCTGACCCTGACGGTCATGCGGCTGGGTTTCCTGGCTGTTCTGTGGCTGTTCGTCATCGTGGCCGTCCAGGTCATCCGCAGCGACCTGTTCGGAACGCGCGTCACACAGCGCGGGGCGTCGCGGCGCGGGGCGGACACGCGTCCGCAGCAGGCGCGCCAGGCCGCCGCGCCGCCGCAGCAGCGCCAGCAGCAGGGGGGCGGGCGCCAGCGCCGTGGCGCGCCGACCAAGCTGGTCGTGTCCGAGGGCACACTCAGCGGCACCACGGTCGCGCTCCAGGGGCAGACCATCACCCTGGGCCGGGCCCACGATTCGACGATCGTGCTCGACGACGACTACGCGTCCAGCCGGCATGCCAGGATCTACCCCGATCGGGACGGCCAGTGGATCGTCGAGGATCTCGGGTCCACCAACGGCACCTATCTCGACCGGACCCGGCTCACCACCCCGACCCCGATTCCGCTGGGCGCGCCGATCCGCATCGGCAAGACCGTCATCGAGCTGCGGAAGTAGTACGACAATGAGCGAGCGGAGCGAGCGAGCCGCAACGGTCGTCACCGGCGACCGCCACGGGCTCCCGACCGGAGGGTGGGCAGTGTGGCTCGAGACCGGCTGTACCCCGAGTCGGCGTCAACAGGGCAGGTGCGCATGAGTCTTTCCCTGCGTTTCGCCGCCGGATCGCACAAGGGCATGATCCGCGAGGGGAACGAGGACTCCGGTTACGCCGGTCCCCGGCTGCTGGCGATCGCCGACGGCATGGGCGGACAGGCGGCCGGCGAGGTCGCGTCCTCCGAGGTCATCTCGACCCTCGTCACGCTCGACGACGACGTTCCGGGCTCGGACATCCTCACCTCGCTCGGCACCGCGGTGCAGCGGGCCAACGAGCAGCTGCGGATGATGGTCGAGGAGGACCCCCAGCTCGAAGGGATGGGGACCACCCTCACCGCCCTGCTGTGGACCGGTCAGCGCCTCGGCCTGGTGCACGTCGGCGACTCCCGCGCGTACCTGCTGCGGGACGGGGTGCTGACGCAGATCACACAGGACCACACCTGGGTGCAGCGCCTCGTCGACGAGGGGCGCATCACCGAGGAGGAGGCGACCACCCACCCCCAGCGCTCGCTGCTGATGCGGGCCCTGGGCAGCGGCGACCACGTCGAGCCCGACCTCTCCATCCGCGAGGTCCGGGCCGGTGACCGCTATCTGATCTGCTCCGACGGTCTCTCCGGCGTGGTGTCCCACCAGACGATGGAGGACACCCTCGCCAGCTACCAGGGCCCCCAGGAGACCGTTCAGGACCTGATCCAGCTCGCGCTGCGCGGGGGCGGTCCCGACAACATCACCTGCATCGTCGCCGACGTCCTGGACACGGACTCGGGCGACACCCTGGCGGGCCGGCTCAGCGACACCCCGGTCGTCGTCGGCGCGGTCGCCGAGAACCAGCACCAGCTCAACGACGGCGGCGCCATGCAGACCCCGGCCGGGCGGGCGGCCGGCCTCGGCCGCGGCGCGTCCTCCTCCGGCGGCGGGAAGTTCGGCCCACCCGGATCGGGCGCCGGATACGGCGGCATGCCCCCCGAGGACTCCTTCGACGCCTACACCGACGACGACTTCGCCAAGCAGCGTGGCGGCCGCAAGTGGCTGAAGCGCTCGTTCCTTCTCGTCCTCGCGCTCGCGGTGGTCGGCGGCGGACTCTACGGCGGGTACCGCTGGACGCAGACCCAGTACTACGTGGGCTCCAACGAAGAGCACATCGCCCTGTACCGCGGTATCAGCCAGGACCTCGCCTGGGTCTCGCTCTCGGAGGTGGAGAAGGACCACCCCGAGATCGAACTCAAGTACCTACCGCCCTACCAGCGCAAGCAGGTCGAGGCGACGATCACCGAGGACAGCCTCCCCAGGGCCCGGGCGAAGATCGAGGAGCTCTCCCGCCAGGCGACGGCCTGCAAGAAGGACGAGGAGCGCCGCGAGGCGGCGGACCGCGCCAGCGCCAAGCCGCCCGCCGGGGACACGGCGGAGGACACCGCCGGGACGCCCACGACCCAGGACGACACGACCAAGCCGAACGCAGCCTCTCCCTCTCCGGGTCCCACCCTCTCGGAGGAGGAGCAGAAGCTGGCCTCCAACTGCGGCAAGCAGTAGCGGGCCGTAGGGGGCCTTCTCCACCATGAGCGTTGTCACCAACACGACCACGATCGGCGCGATCGACGCACCGAGCCGGCGGAACACCGAGCTGATGCTGCTCGCCTTCGCCGTCGCGATCCCGGTGTTCGCGTACATCAACGTGGGCCTCGCGCTCGACGGCACACTGCCGGCGGGCGTCATCGGCTACGGCCTCGGCCTCGGCCTGATGGCGGCGGTGGCCCACATCGTGGTGCGCCGGTTCGCCAAGTACGCCGACCCGCTGCTGCTGCCCCTGGCGACCCTGCTGAACGGGCTCGGCCTGGTGCTGATCTGGCGGCTGGACCAGTCCCCGCGCCTGCTGGCCCGGGGCGAGGCGGTCCAGGCGACCAACCAGCTCATGTACTCGGCGCTCGGGATCGCGCTCTTCGTGGGGGTGCTGCTGGTCCTGAAGGACCACCGCGTCCTCCAGCGGTTCACCTACATCTCGATGGCCGTCGCCATCGTCCTGCTGCTGCTCCCGCTGGTGCCCGGCCTCGGCGCGAACGTCTTCGGCGCCAAGATCTGGATCCGCGTCGGCGGCTTCTCCATCCAGCCCGGTGAGTTCGCGAAGATCGTGATCGCGGTCTTCTTCTCCGGCTATCTGATGGTGAAGCGGGACGCCCTGGCCCTGGCCAGCCGGCGCTTCATGGGCCTCTACCTGCCGCGCGGCCGCGACCTCGGGCCGATCCTGACGATCTGGGCGATGAGCCTGCTCATCCTCGTCTTCGAGAACGACCTCGGCACCTCACTGCTGTTCTTCGGCATGTTCGTGATCATGCTGTACGTCGCCACCGAGCGGACGAGCTGGATCGTGATCGGTCTGCTGATGTCCGCGGGCGGCGCCGTCGTGGTGGCCTCCTTCGCCAGCCATGTGCAGTCCCGCGTGGCCGCCTGGCTCGACCCCTTCGGCTGCCGGGAGACCGCCGAGGCGGGCACCAACATGCTGAACGCCTGCGACCAGATGACGCAGGTGCTGATGTCCTTCGGCGCCGGCGGCACCCTCGGCACCGGCCTCGGGCAGGGCAACTCGGACCTCATCGGCTTCGCCACCAACTCCGACTTCATCTTCGCCACCGTCGGCGAGGAGCTCGGGCTGGCCGGTGTGATGGCCTTCCTGCTGCTCTACGGTCTGATCATCGAACGGGGTGTGCGCACCGCGCTGGCCGCCCGTGACCCCTTCGGCAAGCTCTTCGCGATCGGCCTGTCCGGCGCCTTCGCGCTCCAGGTGTTCGTCGTCGCCGGCGGTGTGATGGGGCTCATCCCGCTGACCGGTATGACGATGCCGTTCCTCGCGGCAGGTGGCTCGTCCGTCATCGCCAACTGGGCCCTGATCGGGATCCTGATCCGGATCAGCGACACCGCGCGCCGCCCCGCGCCCGCGCCTGCCCCGTCCCCCGACGCCGAGATGACCCAGGTGGTCCGACCGTGAACAAGCCCCTGCGCCGAGTCGCGATCTTCTGCGGGATCCTCGTCCTGGCCCTTCTGATCCGGGACAACTGGCTCCAGTACGTCCGCGCGGACGAGCTGAACTCCCACAAGCTCAACAAGCGCGTGGAGATCGAGCGCTACGCCCACGAGCGCGGCAACATCATCGTCGACGGCAAGGCCATCACCGGCTCCGAGGAGACCGACGACGAGTACTACAAGTTCAAGCGGACCTACACCGACGGGCCCCTGTGGGCCCCGGTGACCGGATACGCCTCCCAGGTCTTCGGCGCCAACCAGATCGAGAAGCTCGAGGACGGCATCCTCAGCGGCAACTCGGACCAGCTCTTCTTCGACCGCACGATGGCGATGTTCACCGGCGACAAGAAGAAGGGCGGCAACGTCGTCACCACGCTCAAGGGCGCGGCTCAGAAGGCCGCGTTCAAGGGCCTCGGCGACAAGAAGGGCGCCGTCGCGGCGATCGACCCGCGCACCGGCAAGATCCTCGCCCTCGCGTCCACGCCCTCGTACGACCCCTCCGCCTTCGCGGGCCGGCTGAAGGCTGACGAGAAGGCGTGGGTCGCGAACAACAAGGACAGCGACAAGCCGATGCTCAACCGGGCGCTGCGCGAGACCTACCCGCCCGGCTCCACGTTCAAGGTGCTCACCGCCGCCGCCGCGCTGGAGAACGGCAAGGTGACCGACATCGACGCGGCCACCGACACCCCCGAGCCCTACATCCTCCCCGGCACCCGCACCCCGATGGTCAACCACGCCCAGGGCTGCGAGAACGCCTCCCTGAACAAGGCGATGGAGGTGTCCTGCAACTCCGTCTTCGCCAAGCTGGGTGACGACGTGACGCGGGACAAGATGGTCGAGATGGCGGAGAAGTTCGGCTTCAACAACGCGGAGATCGACACCCCGGTCCGCGCCGCCGCCTCCGTCTACGACAAGAACATGAGCCGGGACGGCAACGCGCAGTCCTCCATCGGCCAGTTCAACACCGCGGCCACCCCGCTCCAGATGGCCATGGTCACCGCGGCGATCGCCAACGACGGCAAGCTCATGAAGCCGTACATGATCGACAAGCTGGAGTCCCCCGACCTGGAGGTCATCCAGCAGAACGAGCCGGAGGAGATGAGCCGGCCGGTCTCCGGGGAGAACGCCCAGCTGCTCCAGCGGATGATGGAGAACGTCGTCGAGCGCGGCACCGGCAGCAACGCCGCGATCCCCGGCGTGAAGGTCGGCGGCAAGACCGGTACCGCCCAGCACGGCGAGAACAACAGCAAGAACCCGTACGCCTGGTTCATCTCCTACGCCAAGGACGACAACGGCTCCCCGGTCGCCGTCGCCGTGGTCGTGGAGGACAGCAATGCCCGCCGTGACGACATCTCCGGCGGCGGTCTCGCGGCCCCCATCGCGAAGGCCGTGATGAAGGCCGTACTGGACGAGAAGTGACGAGGATCACTCCCGACCCGCATACCTGCACATTGCGATACCGGTCGGGTATCAGCTGACGGCCTCGGGCGGATCACGTGGTAGGTGGCCGGTAGCGTATGCGCGAACAGCACACCGCCGGACCACACACGGGTGCGGTCGGGACTGACGGAGAGGGCTGGAAGGTTATGGAAGAGCCGCGTCGCCTCGGCGGCCGGTACGAACTGGGCTCGGTGCTCGGCCGCGGTGGAATGGCCGAGGTCTACCTCGCCCACGACACCCGGCTCGGCCGCACCGTCGCCGTGAAGACGCTGCGGGCCGACCTCGCCCGCGACCCGTCCTTCCAGGCCCGGTTCCGCCGGGAGGCCCAGTCCGCCGCCTCGCTCAACCACCCGGCGATCGTCGCGGTCTACGACACCGGCGAGGACTACGTCGACGGGGTCTCGATCCCCTACATCGTCATGGAGTACGTCGACGGGTCGACCCTCCGTGAGCTGCTGCACTCGGGGCGCAAGCTGCTGCCCGAGCGCACGCTGGAGATGACGATCGGCATCCTCCAGGCCCTGGAGTACTCCCACCGCAACGGCATCGTCCACCGTGACATCAAGCCGGCGAACGTCATGCTGACACGCACCGGCCAGGTCAAGGTCATGGACTTCGGCATCGCGCGCGCCATGGGCGACTCCGGGATGACGATGACCCAGACCGCGGCCGTCATCGGCACCGCCCAGTACCTCTCCCCGGAGCAGGCCAAGGGCGAGCAGGTGGACGCCCGTTCCGACCTGTACTCGACCGGCTGCCTCCTCTACGAACTCCTCACGGTACGGCCGCCGTTCGTCGGCGACTCCCCCGTGGCCGTGGCCTACCAGCATGTGCGCGAGGAGCCCCAGCCGCCCAGCGTCTTCGACCCCGAGATCACGCCCGAGATGGACGCGATCGTGCTGAAGGCCCTGGTCAAGGACCCGGACTACCGCTACCAGTCCGCCGACGAGATGCGCGCCGACATCGAGGCGTGCCTCGACGGCCAGCCCGTCGCCGCGACCGCCGCCATGGGCGCGGTCGGCTACGGCTACCCGCCGGAGGACCAGCCCACGGCCGCGCTCCGCCAGGCGGACCCGGCCGGGCAGACCTCCATGCTGCCGCCGGTCAACCCGGACGACGGCGGTTACGGCGGCTACGACGACCGCCCGGACCGCCGGCGCCAGAAGAAGTCCAGCACCTCGACGATCCTGCTCGTGGTCGCCGGCGTCCTGGTGCTGATCGGCGCGGTGCTGATCGGCAAGTCGCTCTTCGGCGGGGACGGCGGTGGCGAACAGGTCCCGGTGCCCCAGCTGGTGGGCAAGACCCTGGAGGAGGCCCGCAGCTCCGCGGTCAACGCCAAGGTCGAGATCGAGGAGAACGGCACGGCCCGCTGCGACCAGCCGAAGGGCAGCATCTGCAGCCAGTCGCCGCAGCCGCCCGGGAAGATGGCGGAGGGCGGTCTCGTCACGGTCGTCGTCTCCGAGGGCGCCCCGAAGGTCAAGGTCCCGGACGTGGTCGACCAGGACCGCGACCGCGCCACCGAGATCCTGGAGAAGGACAAGTTCAAGGTCGACGTCGAGGAGGTCGAGTCCTCCGAGGCCGAGCCCGGCACGGTCCTGAAGCAGAACCCGGGGGCCGGCAGCGAGGCCGAGACCGGCGCGACCGTCACGCTGACCGTCGCCAAGGAGGCCAAGGAGAACCTGCCGAACGTGGTGGGCCGCTCCTTCGACCAGGCGCAGAACCAGCTCCAGGCGCTGGGCTTCGAGGTCGTCCGCTCGGACGTCGACTCCGACCAGCCGAAGGACCAGGTCACCGCCCAGGACCCGGCGGCGGGCCAGGTCACCAAGGGCTCGAAGGTGACCCTCCAGGTCTCCAAGGGGCCGCAGCAGACCCAGGTCGCGGTGCCCGCCGAGATCGTGGGCAAGCGGCTCGGTGAGGCCAAGCAGATCCTCGCGCAGGCCGGCTTCGCCCAGGTCTCCGTCGCCCCGGGCTCCCCGCAGGGGGACAACGCGATCGTGATCGCCTCCAACCCGGGCCCGGGCGCCCAGGTCGACCCGGCGACGACCCCGATCGTCCTCCAGACCTTCGGGGGCGGGGGCGACAACGGCGGGAACGGCAACGGCGGCAACGGCGGCGGCGGTGGCTTCATCGGCGGCAACGACGGGGACTGACCCCGGCCCGGCAGCACGGAGCCCCCGGCACCCCCCTCTGGGGATGCCGGGGGCTCCGTCGTGTACCGGGGGCGCCCCGCCGTGCGGCCCGGGGCCCCGGGCCGGCTAGCGCAGTTCCGCCGGCGGGGTGCGCTCGGCGTCGACCTTCTCGGTGCGCTCCAGCTCGCCCCAGACGATGTAACGGAAGTCCGAGGTGAAGATCGGGGTGCAGGTGGTGAGCGTGATGTAGCGGCCCGGCTTCTTCTTCCCGGACTCCTCGGGCACCGGCTGCAGCACGTCCACGTTGTACTTCGACGTCTTCGGCAGGGTCTCGTAGACCTTGTATACGTACCAGGTGTCCCGGGTCTCGAAGACGATCGGGTCGCCGTCCTTGATCTTGTGGATGTTGTGGAACTTGGCGCCGTGGCCGTCCCGGTGCGCGGCGAGGGTGAAGTTGCCCTTGTCGTCCCAGGGCAGGGCCGACTTGACCGGCTCGGTGTAGTAACCCGCGATGCCGCGGTTGAGGGCCTTGCTGTCGGTGCCCTTCTTGACCAGCACCTCGTCGTCGCCCATGGCCGGGACGTGGAGGAAGCCGATGCCGTCCTTGGTGTTCAGGTCGCCCGGGCCCCGGTCGGCCGCCCAGCCGTCGCGCATCCGGTCGCCCTGGGCGGACGCCTCGCGGTCGGCGAGCACATTGGTCCACCACAGCGAGTAGACGACGAAGAGCCCGAGCACCACACCCGCGGTGATCAGCAACTCCCCGAAGATGCTTATCGCACCGGCGATCCGGCCTCGTGCACGTCCCACTGCACCTGTTCCCTGTCGTGAGGTATCTCGGCCTCGAAGTCTCTCGGCCCGTCCGGACGGCACGGCCTCAGCCGACGAGCGCGTCCGGTTTGCCCTGGCTGCGCGGCCGTTCGTCGACCATCTTGCCCCACACGATCATCCGGAAGGTACTGGTGAATTCGGGTGTGCAGGTGGTGAGCGTGATGTACCTGCCGGGCTCGGTGAAGCCGGACCCCTTCGGGATCGGGTCGATCACCGCCACGTTCGACGGCGAGGTCTGCGGCAGGATGCTGGCCATCTCGTAGGTGTAGTACGTGTCCCGCGTCTCGACGACGATCGGGTCGCCGGGCTTGAGGCGGTTGATGTAGCGGAACGGTTCGCCGTGGGTGTTGCGGTGGCCGGCGACCGCGAAGTTGCCCTGCTCGTCCTCGGGCATGGCGGTCTTGAGCTTGCCGTCCGCGTAGTGGCCGACCAGCCCCCGGTCCAGCACCTTGTTCTTGTCGATGCCCTCGGCGATGGGCGCCACGACGTCCAGCTTGGGGATGTACATGATGGCGAAGCCCTGGCCGGGCTCGAAGGCGCCGGGGGTGCGGGACTTGCCGTCCTCCTTTGCCCAGTCGTCCTGGATCTGGTTGGTCGCCCGGTTGGCCTGCTGCCCGGCGAGGACGTTGGTCCACCAGAGCTGGTAGGTGACGAACAACAGCATCAGCACACCCATGGTGATGAAGAGTTCGCCGATCAGCCGGCTGGCGATCACCGCAGGGCTGTCCTTGGCGGCCTTGGCCGCGCGTCTGGCCTCCATCCGCGACATCGGCTTCGCCGGTGCCTTCCCGGCCCCGGCCGCCGGTGAGACGGCGGACGACGGGGCTCCGGCGGGCGCGGAGCGCCGGTGGCCCCGGCCGCCCCTGGCCGCGCGCCGGCGCTCCGCCCGGCCGGGACCCGGGGGGGTCTCGGCGGCCCGGCGGGTCTCGGAGGTGCGCAGGGCCACGGTCTCGTCGTCCGTCACCGGATCCGGCGCGGCGGGGCCCCGGGGTCCGGGAGGGGCGGCGGCCGGATCGTCCACGACGGGGAGGACGGCGGTGCCCTCCGCGTAGGAGGTGTCGTACGCCGCGTCCGGAGCGGGGGCACCGTAGGCGTCGGCCGCCGGGTGCCCGCCGCCGGCCCCGGGACGCGGTTCGTCTGCGGCCCCAGGCCCGGGGCCGTAGGGGGCGCGGGAGCCGGGGCCCGTGCCGTAAGGGGCGCGGCGCGGCGGGGCGGAGCCGGGCACGCGCGGGGCCGCCGCCCCGGGCTCCGTGGCGTACCAGTCCTGCCGGTAGCCCTCGCGGTCGTACCAGTCGTGCGGTTCGTCGGTCGCCCGCCGGGCGTACGGACCCGGCCGCGTGGCCCCGGCGGGGGGTTCGGCGGTGTCGGGGGCAGGGGACCAGGGCGGTCCGCCGGCACCCGGCGGCAGCGGATCGGTCAGGGGGTCGTAGCCGCCCTGACCGCCGTATCCGTCGGGCCCGTCGTGGCCGTGCCCGGGACGCCCGGCGCTCACGCCAGCGCCTTGCCCACCACTGGCGCGAGCCCGGCCGAACGACCCACCGCACCGTTGTCCCCGCACTGCTCCAGCCAGTTGGCGAGCATCAGGTGCCCGTGCTCGGTGAGCACCGACTCCGGGTGGAACTGCACGCCCTCGACGGGCAGATCACGGTGCCGGAGCCCCATGATGATGCCGTCGGCGGTACGGGCGGTGACCTCCAACTCCGCGGGAAGATCGCCCGGTTCGGCCGCCAGCGAGTGGTACCGCGTGGCCGTGAAGGGCGACGGCAGCCCGGCGAAGACGCCCTTGCCCTCGTGGGTGACGAGGGAGGTCTTGCCGTGGAGCAGTTCGGGGGCCCGGTCGACCACGCCGCCGTAGGCGACCGCCATGGACTGCATGCCGAGGCAGACGCCGAAGACGGGCACGCCGGTCGCGGCGCAGTGGCGCACCATCTCGATGCAGACACCGGCCTGCTCGGGGGCCCCGGGGCCGGGGGAGAGCAGCACGCCGTCGAAGCCGTCCTGCGCGTGGGCCGTCGACACCTCGTCGTTCCGCACCACCTCGCACTCGGCGCCGAGCTGGTACAGGTACTGGACGAGGTTGAAGACGAAGCTGTCGTAGTTGTCGACGACCAGGATGCGCGCGCTCACCGGGCCGCCCCCGCTCCGTCGACCGTCACGTCGTTGAAGGGGAGCAGCGGCTCCGCCCACGGGAAGACGTACTGGAACAGCACGAAGACGGCCGCCAGGACCAGCACGAGCGAGATCGTCGCCCGCACCCACGCGTTGCCCGGCAGATGCCGCCAGATCCAGCCGTACATGCCGTCCCTTTCCGTTCGGTACGGGACCAGACTAAAGGTCGGCGGGGACGCGTGGGCCTGCTGTGGAAAGCCCGCGACTTGCCGTCCGTCACAGCGCGCCCGTCGCCGTCCGTCACCGCGCGCCCGTCGCCGTCCGTCACCGCGGGTCCGCGACGACCCGGGCGGGCGGCGGCCGCTCACTCCTCGACGGGCTCCGCGTGGTGCAGGTCCACCGTGCCCGAGTAGCCGGGCAGGGTCACGTCGTCGGCGTCCTCGACCCGCCAGCCGAGTCCGTACGCCTTCACGTAGAGCTGGTAGTTCTGGATGGCGGGCGACTCGGCGAGGGCCTTCCGCAGCCGGTCCTGGTCACCCACGGCGGTGATGCGGTACGGCGGCGAGTAGACGCGGCCCTGGAGGATCAGGGTGTTGCCGACGCAGCGCACGGCGCTGGTGGAGATCAGGCGCTGGTCCATCACGCGGATGCCCTCGGCCCCGCCCTGCCAGAGGGCGTTCACCACGGCCTGCAGGTCCTGCTGGTGGATGACGAGGTCGTTGGCCTGCGGCTCCGGGTACCCGGGGGCGGCGCGGGCGTCCGGCGGGGCGTCGTCGAGGGTGACGCTCAGGGCGTCCCCGGTCAGCGCCCGGGTCCCCGCGGCCGTCTCCAGCTTCCTGAGCTCGGCGTCCTGCGCCTCGGTGGAACCGTCGTCGCGGCGGGCGAGGGCTTCCACGTCCTGGCGGAGGGCGGACGTCGACTCCTCCAGGTCCTTGTTGTCCGTGCTGCGCTGGGTGATGAGGTCGCCCAGCTTGAGCATGGACGCGTCGGTGCGCAGGTCCGTACCCTTGGCGGTGTTGAAACTGGTCACGAAGATGACTCCCGCCAGGGCGAAGACGGCAGCCGTGAGCAGCCGGACCGGTCGCCGGTCGAAACGGCGGACCGGGCCTCGGGGGGAGTCGGCGGAATTGCTCAACGTACCCTTATCTCCTTAGGCACCGCGGAAGCACTACGCTAACGGACGCCCGGGGGAGGTCGTGGGCCCCCTCGCACCCCCCGGCGCCAGCCACAGTTACCTGCGCGGTCACGCAGCGCATCGACAGGAGAGTCCCTCGTGCCGAAGTCACGTATCCGCAAGAAGGCCGACTTCACGCCGCCTCCGGCCTCGAAGCAGGCCGCGAACATCAAGCTGACCAGCCGTAGCTGGGTGGCCCCGGTGATGCTGGCGCTCTTCCTGATCGGCCTCGTCTGGATCGTCCTGTTCTATGTGACCGAGGGTGAGCTGCCGGTCCAGAGCTTCGGCAACTGGAACATCGTGGCCGGCTTCGGCTTCATCGCGGCGGGCTTCGGCGTCTCGACGCAGTGGAAGTAGCGCCTGCGCGCCCCTCCCGTCAAGCCCTGCCCCAAGGTTGTCCACACGGTTATCCACAACCCGGGGAAAAGGTCTGACGATCTGTGGATAACTCTCGGATCGTTGACGCCGATCTGACTACTTCACTCTTGGCGGTGAAGTTTCGTGCCCCTCACACCGACCGAGAAACCCCAGGTCAGTGCCGAGGGGCACGCGCGTTCCCCACAAGGTGCACACGATCCGGCACACGCTGTGGACAACTTTGGGGAAAGCTGGCGTCCGGGCCCGCACCCCGCACCCTCAGGTGAGCGCGAGGGTGCGCAGGACCACCACCAGCAGCGAGACCGCCAGCACCAGCCCGCAGGTCCCGAACTGCACCAGGCTCCGGCGGCTCCCCTGCGGCGCGTGGACCATCCCGTAGGCGATGAGCGCTCCGGCGACGAGACCGCCGATGTGCGCCTGCCAGGCGATGCCCGGCGCGAGGAAGGTGATCGCCAGGTTGATCGCGAGGAGCACGACGATCGGCCGCAGGTCGTAGCGCATCCGTCGCATCAGGACGATCGTCGCCCCGAAGAGGCCATAGACCGCGCCCGAGGCGCCGAGGGACCCTTGGTTGGGAGCGGCGAGGAGATAGGTCAGGGCGCTGCCCGCGAGGCCGGAGACCAGGTACAGCGCCAGATAGCGCGACCGCCCCAGCGCCTGCTCGAGCTGCCCGCCGAGCCACCACAGCAGCAGCATGTTGAAGAAGACGTGCCAGATCTCCTGGTGCAGGAAGACCGAGGTCAGCAGCCGGTAGTACTCGCCCTGCGACGCGACCCCGACGAAGTCCCCGACCGAGCGGTCGTAGGCCCCGCCGATCAGCGTCAGGCGCCCCACGAACTCGTCGCCGAGGGAGACCGCGAGCAGGAACACCACCGCGTTGATCCCGATGAGGATCTTGGTCACCAGCCGGGGGTCGGCGGCGACCGTCCCGCCCGCGATCGTCCGCGGCCGGCTCGCGTCCGGCTTGTGGCCGGTGCCGGAGCCCGTGCGCACGCACTCGGGGCACTGGAAGCCGACCGAGGCGCTGATCATGCACTCGGTGCAGATGGGCCGCTCGCAGCGGGTGCAGCTGATGCCCGTCTCGCGGTCCGGGTGGCGGTAGCAGCCGGGCAGGCCGTGCGTGGCCCCCGGCTCCTGCGGACTGCCTGGCGCCTGGTCCATGGGTCCCTCGTCCTCCCGGCTCGCGACGTCGCCCTGTCCATCCTGTCGCCCTGTCCATCCATACGGACGGGCAGGGCCGAAAGGTTCCCGGCGGGCTACGCCTCGCGCTTGTCCACGGCCACCTGCGTGCCCCGCTTCTCCACGACGACCGACTCGATGACGACGTCCTGGAGCGGCCGGTCGGTGCGCGGGTTGGTCTTGGTGCCCGCGATCGCGTCCACGACCTTGCGGCCGGCGTCGCTCGCGACCTCGCCGAAGATGGTGTGCTTCCGCGTCAGCCAGGCCGTCGGGGAGACCGTGATGAAGAACTGCGAGCCGTTGGTGCCCGGGCCCGCGTTGGCCATCGCCAGGAGGTAGGGCCGGTCGAAGGCCAGCTCCGGGTGGAACTCGTCGGCGAACTCGTAGCCGGGGCCGCCCGTGCCGTTGCCCAGGGGGTCACCGCCCTGGATCATGAAACCGCCGATCACCCGGTGGAAGACGGTGCCGTCGTACAGCCTGTCCTGCGACTTCTTGCCGGTGGCGGGGTTGACCCACTCGCGCTCACCGGTCGCCAGCTCGACGAAGTTCTTCACGGTCTTCGGCGCATGGTTCGGCAGGAGCCGGATGTCGATGTCGCCGTGGTTGGTCTTGAGGGTGGCGTAAAGCTGCTCGGCCACGGTGTGCCTTCCGTAAGTCTTCCTGTGACGTCGCCCGATCCTCGCACGGACGGACGGGCCTCCCGGTGGCGGACGGGGGAAGGCATGCGGAAGCGGCCGGTGGCGCAGTCGGCACCGGCGCGTCGCCGCCCGGAGGCGGTCACTCTGGCATCGCGTCCACGGACGCGGATGTGCCGCGTCAGACGACGCGGATGTGACCCGGATGCGCGTCCCGCATGCCGAAGAGGCTCACGAGAGGCATGATTTGCAACCGGGTGGAAAGGCGGAACTGTGCCCCCAACTGGGGACAACCCAGGCCCTCAGAACGCCACCGAGGAGGAGGATCCCGTGACCCGCATCGACAGCGTGCGCGCCGCGACCGGTACGGCGAAGGACAGCGTGCTGCACGCCGCGGACGTGGTGGCGCCCTACGCCGGCACAGCCAAGGACCAGGCCGCTCTCTATGCACGCGAAGCGCGTGTGAAGCTCGCGCCCACGGTCTCGAAGGCAGCCGCTCAGGCCCGCGCACACTACGACGTACGCGTGGCGCCGCATGTGCCGCCCAAGGTCGACCACGCCGCTCACAAGGCCGCGAAGCGTGCCCGCAGGGCCGCGAAGCAGGCGGCCGACTACACCGTTCCCCGGGTCGAGCACGCGGTGGCGGTCGCCCAGCCCGTCGGTGCCGAGGCCGCGGCGCGGTCGTCCGCCGCGCTGGCCGCGCTGCGCGGACAGGTGACGGCCAAGGAGATCCAGAAGCTGGTGCGCAAGCACGAGCGGCGTTCCAAGGCAGCCGGTGTGGCCAAGGGGCTCGCCATCGCCGGAGTCCTGGCCGCCAGTGCCTTCGCGGCGTGGAAGTGGTGGGACAAGCAGGCCAACCCCGACTGGCTGGTGGAGCCTCCCGCGGCCACCGAGGTCGCCGACCGGGGCCGGCTGTCGTCGGTCGACGGCAGCGCCACGGCCGATCTGGACCCCGAGGTCCGGGCCAAGCAGGACGAAGCGGAGGGCGACGAGGGCCGCTGAACCGGCTGAGCCGGGGGGGGCGCCGACAGGCGGTCCGGGCGGTCGCTCCGGCCGGGGCGGTCGGTCCGTTCGCCGGCACAGGCACCTCTGACGCGGGCGCCGGGAGAAGGAGACGCTCCCGGCGCCTCATGCTGCCACGACATACGCGTCACGGGCAGGCAGGTCCGCGACGTAGGCATCACGGGCGGACGAGGCGGCCGCGCTGCGGGCGGCGGCGTCGCGGGCGGAGCTGTCGGCCGCACGGCGCACGGAGGGACGGCCGCCGGCGACGGCGGACAGGGCACGCACGGGCGCGGCGGTCCCGGAGTTCAAGGCGGCCGGCGAGCCGGTCGTGGAGCCGGTCGTGGAGCGGGCGGCGGGCACGGACGAGGCCGTCGCGTGGCGTTCGGGGGTACGGCGGCCGGTGCGGACGACGCCCTCGGGGGCCGTGGCGGCGGGACGTGCGAGGCGGGCGGCGGCCCGGGCGGTGGAGGTGGCACGGCGGGCGGGCTTCGGCGCGGCCGCGTCATGC
The DNA here is from genome assembly GCF_000377145.1 of Streptomyces sp. CNT372. NCBI lineage: Bacteria > Bacillati > Actinomycetota > Actinomycetes > Kitasatosporales > Streptomycetaceae > Streptomyces > Streptomyces sp. CNT372. The sequence goes on from NZ_KB897777.1 coordinate 381,873, forward strand.
ACCGGAGCGGTTTCGGCGGCCCGGGCGGCGGTGCCGGGGGAACCGGCGTCACCGATGCCGGCGGGCTCGGTCTCCGCGGTGGGCAGGTGCCGGGTGGCGGGTGAGGCGCCGTGCGCCTCGGCGCTGATGCGCTGCTTCATCGTCGGCGGCAGGGAGCGGTCCCGCGCCGCTCGCAGCAGCGGGGTCCACGTTCGCCTGCTCTGCGCCGGGACGGCCGCCGTGCGGACCGCCTCGGTGCGGGGCGCCGCGGGCTCGTCGGGCGTCGCGACGGCCGGCTGGGCCGTGGCGGCGGAGGCGGTGGTGAGCCCCACCGAGGCAAGCAGAGCGAAGAACGCTGTGACGAACGCGGTCCACAGATTCCTGACCTTGAAGGCGGTCATGACCCCTCACTTTCGGGTTGAGCGCTTTACATACCTTTCTCATGATGTGTACGCATCTCGAGGAGTGGGGGACCGACGCCCCTGCCGCGCAGTTCTTCCGATGAACACCACCCGTCCGGCCCACCCGCCCGACGCCCTGGACGGATGCGCACGGGATGCGGGCCCCGTGAGGACGGGGTAGACGACGGGACCCCCGGTCCGCGAGGTCGCGGACCGGGGGTCCCGGTGGAAGTGGAGCCTAGGGGAGTCGAACCCCTGACATCTGCCATGCAAAGACAGCGCTCTACCAACTGAGCTAAGGCCCCGGAAGGGTTGTGCACAACGGTGGCCGACCGTGTGGTGACCATCGTCGCGCACCAGAGTACCGGGTCGCCACCATGATCCTGCAAAAGCCCGGGGACTCCCTCTCGGGCCTCCCCGTGAGCGACCGCTCTCCGTAGGATGCACCACAGCTTCGCAGCAGCGAAGCCACCAGGGGAAGCGATGGGGAGACGCTATGGACGCAGCACAGCAGGAGACGACCGCGAGAGCCAGGGAGCTCCAGCGGAGCTGGTACGGGGAGCCGTTGGGGGCGCTCTTCCGCCGGCTCATCGACGACCTCGGCCTCAACCAGGCCCGTCTCGCGGGTGTGCTCGGCCTCTCCGCCCCGATGCTCTCCCAGTTGATGAGCGGCCAGCGCGCCAAGATCGGCAACCCGGCGGTGGTCCAACGCGTCCAGGCACTGCAGGAGTTGGCCTCCCTGGTGGCGGACGGCAGTGTGAGCGCGGTCGAGGCGACGGCTCGCATGGAGGAGATCAAGAAGTCCCAGGGCGGCTCCGTCCTCACCGCCACGAGCCAGTCCACCGGCACGTCCGGCGCCCCGACGGTGCGCCGGGTGGTGCGGGAGATCCAGTCGCTGCTGCGCTCGGTCGCGGCGGCGGGCGACATCATCGACGCGGCGGACTCCCTCGCCCCGACCCACCCCGAGCTGGCAGAGTTCCTCCGGGTGTACGGCGCGGGCCGGACCGCCGACGCGGTCGCCCACTACGAGTCGCACCAGAGCTGAGCGAGGCGGCTGACGCCTCCACGAGGGAAGCAGGAGCCGGCACACCACCATGGGTGAGGTCTTCGCTGGTCGGTACGAGCTGATCGACCCGATCGGGCGCGGCGGAGTCGGCGCCGTCTGGCGTGCCTGGGACCACCGGCGCCGCCGCTATGTGGCCGCCAAGGTCCTCCAGCAGAGCGATGCGCACACCCTGCTCCGCTTCGTCCGCGAGCAGGCGCTGCGCATCGACCACCCGCACGTCCTGGCCCCGGCGAGCTGGGCGGCGGACGACGACAAGGTCCTGTTCACCATGGACCTGGTCGCCGGCGGCTCGCTGGCCCACGTCATCGGCGACTACGGACCGCTCCCGCCCCGTTTCGTGTGCACCCTGCTCGACCAGCTCCTGTCGGGGCTCGCCGCCGTGCACGCGGAGGGCGTGGTGCACCGGGACATCAAGCCGGCCAACCTCCTCATGGAGGCCACCGGCACGGGACGGCCGCATCTGCGGGTCTCCGACTTCGGCATCTCGATGCGCAAGGGGGAGCCCCGGCTGACGGAGACGGACTACGTCGTCGGCACCCCCGGCTACTTCGCGCCCGAGCAGATGATGGGCGCCGAACCGGACTTCCCCGCCGACCTGTTCGCGGCCGGGCTGGTCGGGCTCTATCTGCTGGAGGGCAGGAAGCCGGACTCCCGGGCGCTGATCGAGCACTTCGCCCGGCACGGCACCCCCGGCGCCCCGCAGGGTGTGCCGGAGCCGCTGTGGCAGGTCCTGGCGGGGCTGCTCCAGCCCGATCCCGGCGCCCGGTTCCGTACGGCGACGGGGGCGCGCAAGGCGCTCGGCGCGGCCGTGGAGCTGCTGGCCGAGGGGGGCCCGGACGAGGAACCGGTGGAGATCTTCGACCAACTCGGCCCGCTGCCGGCCGGGTTCGGGCCGTCCGGGCCGGTGGCCTCGCCGGGTGCCGCCTCCGGTGCCGCCCCGGCGGGGTCGGCTGAGGCGGCACCGGCCGCCGCCGCTCCGGTGCCCTCGTCGTCCGGGACCGGCAGCTTCCATCCGGCTCCGCCCCCGGCACCCGCGCCCCGCCCGAACCCGGGTCCGCCGACCGCCAACGGCCCGGGCCCGGGCGGTCCGGCCGCGCACGTGCCGGAGCCCGCCCAGCCGCCCGTGGGGCATGGGCCCGGCCCGGCTCAGCCGTTCCCCGCGCCGGCGGCGCCGCCGGGGTACGACCCCTCCGCCACCCGCCCGTACACCGCCGGCGCCCCGCGGCCGGACGTGCCCGGGCCCGGCGCCGCGACCGTGAAGCGGCCGGGGCCGCCCCCGAAGGTCGCGGTCCCGGTGCTGGTCGTGGCACTGCTCTGCCTCGCGGTGGGTGTCTGGGCCCTGACCCAGGTATAGGCCGCTCCTTTCCGATCACCGTGAGGACCGGCTGAAGCCGGGCGGCGAGGTGGATGGGCCGGCCCGCCGGCCAGGGCTCCCGGGGGCGGGCCGGTGCGTCCACGGCTTACGGGTGCGGTGCGTGGGCGGTACCCACGCCGGCCCGTGCGCCGGTCCGTGCGTCGGCCCGTGCGCCGGTCCGTGCGTCGGTCCGTGCGTCGGTCCGCGGAACATTTCTCCAATACGGGGCGGCCCGGGTCCGTCAGGGTGGAGGCATGCACAGTGACGAAGTGAACGCCGAGGGCGAGGCCGTGGCCGTGGACCATGGTCCCGACGGCGACCGGGGAGCCGGCGGGGGCTGGGAAGTGGCGCGGCCCGGCGGCGCCCCTGCTGTCGTCGGTGTCCGGATGGCCGGATTCCGGGATCGCGTCGACCGGGCACTGGACCTGCGGGTGCTGCCCCAGCCTGCCGTGGTCGTCGTCATCGGTCTGGGGAACGAACCGTTCACGGTCGAAGGCGAGACCGGGCAGCGCCCCCCGACAGGCCCGAGCCTTCGTCCGAGCCTGGTCGCGTCGTTGTCGCCCGGTCCCGCACGGATTCGCGGCCGGGACGTCGAGTGCGTCGAGTTATGCCTGTCGCCCGGCGCCGCATACGCACTGCTGGGTGTGGCGCCGCACGAACTGGAGGGGGCGGTCGTCGGCCTGGGGGACCTGTGGGGACGGCAGGAACGGCAGCTCCGGGAACGGGTGGCCGCCGCCACCGCCTGGCAGGAACGTTTCACGCTGGTCGGCGAGTTCCTCGCCCGCCGGGCGGCCCGGGGGGCGTCGATGACACCTGAGGTCGCCGGTGTGTGGGACACGATCGTGGCGCGCGGGGGCCGGGTACGGGTCGACGACCTCGCCGCGTCCTGCGGGTGGAGCCGCAAGCGGCTGTGGTCCCGGTTCCACGCGCAGACCGGCCTCACACCCAAGCGCGCCGCCATGCTTGTGCGCTTCGACCGGGCCGCCCGGGCCCTGCGCGCGGGCGGCAACGCCGCGGACGTCGCCCTGGCGCACGGATACGCCGACCAGTCCCACCTCCACCGCGACGTCCTCGCCTTCGCCGGGTGCACGCCCGCCGCCCTGGCCGGCCTCTGACCCGCCCCGGACATCACAGCCGGTCATCCCGACGAGAAAGGAAGTCATCCGTGAGCACCCTGGACACCACTGCCGGCCAAGAGGCCGAGGCCGACCGAGGTCTGATCGTCCGGCTCGCCTTCGGCAGCATGGCCTCGCAGACCTTGCGCGCCGCACTGCGGCTCGGAGTCTTCGACCTGATCGGCGGCGAGGGGCGGCGGGCCGTCGAGGTGGCCGCCGACGCCGGAGCCGAGCACCAGCCCATGACGAGGCTGCTGCGCGCCCTCGCCGGTCTGGGCCTGATGGAGGAGCACGAACCCGACGCGTTCTCCGTGACCGCGGCCGGCGCCCTTCTCGATTCCGGCCGGCCCGACTCGCTCGTCTCGTTCGTCCGGATGTTCACCGACCCGGCGATCGTGCGGGCCTGGGACGGCCTGGACACCAGCGTCCGTACCGGCGAGACCGCGTTCGACGCCGCCTTCGGCACCGACTTCTTCAGCCATCTCGGCCGGCACCCCGAGCTGTCCGCCGACTTCAACGCGGCGATGAGCCAGGCATCCGAGGAGACGGCCGCCGTACTGCCGCACGCCTACGACTTCGGCCGCTTCACCTCGGTCACCGATGTCGGCGGCGGCGACGGAAGCGTCCTCGCCCGCGTACTCGCCGCGCACCCGGCGCTCACCGGTGTCCTCCACGACACCGAGGAAGGTCTGGCCCAGGCGCCGAAGACTCTGGACCGGCACGGGGTGACGGGCCGCTGTTCCCTGGCCGCGGGCGACTTCTTCCGTTCCGTACCCGGCGGTTCGGACCTGTACCTCGTCAAGAGCGTCCTGCACGACTGGCCGGACGATCAAGCGGTCACGATCCTCCGCCACTGCCGCGAGGGGCTGCCGCCCGACGGCCGCGTCCTGGTCGTGGAGCCGGTGCTTCCCGAGGTCGTCGGCACCGGCGCCGCTGCGCACGCCGCGGACGGCGGGATCACCTACCTCAGCGACCTCAACATGCTGGTGAACATAGGCGGGAGGGAACGTACTCGCAAGGACTTCGACGAGCTGTGCCACCGCGCGGGACTGTCCGTCGTGTCGGTGACTCCCCTGCTGGAGGCGGCCCCCTTCTCCCTGATCGAGGCCGCGGCCTGCTGACCACGAGCGCGCGCCGAGGGCCGGTGGGGCCGGCCGGCCCCTTCCGGACACACCCCTTCCGGACACGTCGCTAGGACCCCGGCGGCCCGTACGCCCCCTGACCGTGGCCCGGGCCGGCCCCCTGGCCCTCGTGGGGTGCGCCGCCGTGCGTCGGCGGGTAGCCGTAGCCGGACGCGGGAGGGCCGTAGGCCGGGTACCCTCCCGGGCCCGGGGGCGCGGCCTGGGCGGGCACGGTTCCGGTGCCCGCGGGCTTGGCGGCCCGGCGGCGGGCGAGCAGGGTCCAGGCTCCCAGCGCGAGGAGGAGGACCGTGCCCGTGCCCAGGCCCGCGGCGGCGACCAGGGCCATGGTGTCCCCGCGTTCCTCGTCGGCCACCGTCCGGCCGGTGTCGGCGGCCTCCCGGTCGTCGCCGGTGACCTGGAAGGGGCCGGCGTCCCCCGCGTACGGGGGCCCGCCCTTCGCCTCGCCCCGCACGTTCACGCGCAGGGTGAGGGGCAGCGGGCCGTCGCCGAAGGAGTCGGCGATCTCCGGGCTGAGTGTGACCGAGAGGTAGTACCAGCCGGCGAACCGGACCGCGGCGTCCTTGCTGCTGGAGGCGTAGCGGTTCTCGTAGGCGACCGGCGGCAGGGGGTCGAGGTCCAGGCCCTTCTGCTTGCCGTCGTAGTAGACGCTCGACTTCTCGTCCACCAGACCGCGGGCCGGGTTGTGCAGGGCGACGGCCAGCGCGTTGCCGACACTGCCGAGACGGTCGTCGGAGACCGTGCTGCTGCCGAGGTCGGCGCTGACGAAGAGCTGCTGCCCCCAGTCGACCGGCACCCGGTAGAAGTGCGTCCGGCCGGGGCGGATCGTGTCCTTCCACTCGCCCTGGGCCAGGCCCGTCGCGTCGTGGAAGCCGCTGCCGCCCGCACGCTCGACCGCGGCGCCGGCAGGGGCGGCGGGTGAGGCGGACGGCCAGCCCTCGGGCGCTACGGCGGGGCCCTTGCTGGTCAGCCCGGGCTCGGTGAGGAAACGGATCTCCACGTCCCACCGGTCGGGCGAGGAGTCGCTCTCGCTGCTGCGCTCCAGCAGTACGTAGTAGGGACCGGCCTCCTTGCAGCCGCTGCTGCCGCTGCGGTCGACGCGGCGGGAGGCGTAGTCCGCGACCGGGCGGGCGTACTCGGCGGAGCCGAAGCGGGCCCGACCGTCGCTGCACGAGGAGCCAGAGCGGTTCTCGATCGACACCTCCAGCTCGTCGCCGTAGGAGACCTTGGTGCCGGGCTTCGGGACGGCCACGGCGGAGACGTACGCGTTGGTCTCGGCGTCCAGGTCGACGCGGTAGTAGCGCTTCTCACCCGGCCCGATGCCGTCCTTGTACGTCGAACCGGCGGTGAGGGAGGGCCCGTCGGTGTTCACGGGCGTGCCCGTGACGGGCTTCGCTCCGCTGTCGAAGGAGTACGGGCTCGGCTCGTCCGCCGCCCGGGCCGCTCCGGGCAGCGCCGTTACCGCGCACACCGCCGCGATCCCGGCGAGCGCCGCCCGGCCCGCCCTGCCGCGCTGCCTCTTCACGCGCTTCTCCTCGTGTCCGTCCAAGCCCTCATGCGCCGTCGCCGCGTGCGCGGTCGCGCGGCGTCCGCCGTCGCTGCGCCCACGGGCCGCGCGAGGACGGTCCGGGCGCCGGACCATCCTGCCCCGCGGCCGGGTGCGCTGTCTGCGCGCGGGGGTGAATCATCCGCCGTGCCCCGCTTCGCCTCGCCTCGACGGCCCCGAACGGCACGGAGCCCCGGCCGCGTTGACGCGGCCGGGGCTCCGGTTCCGGAATCTGGGTCTCACACACCCGAACCTGCGGGCACGGAGTCGGTCGCCTCCGTCCACAGATCCTGCTCGGCGCGATCCGCCTGGATCTGGCGGTACACGAGGAGCCCGCCGATGGCGGCCAGTGCGACCAGGAGGAGCTTCTTCACCGCGCGACCTCGTCTTTCCTTGACGTATGAGGACTTCTGGCGCCCGACTATACACACCGGCCGATACCGTTCGGTGACCTGCGTGGGCCCCCGCAGACCCCTGCCCGGCACCCGACCCGGCCCGCCCCGCGCACGCCGAAGGCCCCCGACCGGAACCGGTCGGGGGCCTTCGAACTGGTGGGGCTAACAGGATTTGAACCTGTGGCCTCATCCTTATCAGGGATGCGCTCTAACCAACTGAGCTATAGCCCCGCCGCGCTGCGCGCTGACCTCTGAAGATTAGCGCACGCGGGGTGCAGCGCCAAAATCGGTTACCGGGGACCCGGTGGAAGCCGCTTCCGGCGCCGCCCCGGCCGCTACTCGTCCTCGGCGAGGGTGAGCTCCACGCCGCCGACGAAGCCGGCGGAGAGGTTGTAGATGAAGGCGCCGAGGGTGGCCAGCGCGGTCGCCAGGACCACGTCGATCACCGCGATCACCGAGGTGAAGATGAGCACCCGCGGCAGCGAGAGGAAGGACTGGAGGTCGAAGCCGTTGCTCTCGTTCGAGCCGGTCGCCTCGCTGATCGTGCCGCCGACGGTCGAGAAGACGCCCATGGCGTCCATGACCATCCACAGCACCGCGGCCGCCACCACGGTGCAGATGCCCAGGGCGATGGAGAGCAGGAAGCTGACCTTCATCACCGACCACGGGTCGGCCTTGGCCACCCGCAGCCGCGCCTTGCGGGTGCGCGGTGTGGTGCGGGCCCCGGTACGCGGCTTGCGCGTCGCGGCGCCGGGCCCGGCCGGGCGGCCGGGCTGCTGCTGTCCGCCCTGCGTCCCGTCGGGGGACGGGTACGCCTGGGGTGGGTGGTACGGCCGGCGTGCGTTCTGCGCGCCGTCGTACGCGTCGTAGGAGGGCTGCTGCTGCCCTCTGGTGTCCGTCACTGTTGTGGCCCCCTGGGAGTCCGCGGCAGGGCCACGGGCACCGTTCGCTCCGGAAGCGGCCGCTCCGGCGCCCGTGGCTCCACTCACGTTCTACTCCTCGTGCTCCCCTGCCGAGGACGGGGTGCCCTCGGCTGCCGATACGTCCGCCTCGCCGTCGGCCGCTCCGGCCGCGTCGACCTCTTCGGCCTCGCGACCCGCCTCGGCGTTGCGGGCGATGCCGACGACGGCGTCCCGCTTGCCGAGATTGATCAGTTGGACGCCCATGGTGTCACGGCCCGTCTCCCTGACTTCATTGACTCGCGTGCGAATCACACCGCCGCCCAGGGTGATGGCGAGGATCTCGTCGGTCTCCTCGACCACCAGCGCCCCCACGAGCGAGCCGCGGTCCTCCACGATCTTGGCAGCCTTGATACCGAGGCCGCCACGCCCCTGGACGCGGTACTCGTCGACCGCGGTCCGCTTCGCGTACCCGCCGTCGGTTGCGGTGAAGACGAACGTACCGGGCCGGACGACATTCATCGAGAGCAGTTCGTCTCCCTCACGGAAACTCATGCCCTTCACACCCGAGGTCGCGCGGCCCATCGGGCGCAGCGCGTCGTCGGTCGCGGTGAACCGGATGGACTGCGCCTTCCTGCTGATGAGCAGCAAATCGTCCTCGGCGGAGACCAGCTCGGCCCCGATCAGCTCGTCGTCCGCGCCGGACTCCGTCTCGCGGAGGTTGATGGCGATGACGCCGCCGGAGCGGGGGGAGTCGTAGTCCTTCAGCGCGGTCTTCTTCACCAGGCCGCCCTTGGTCGCGAGGACCAGGTAGGGCGCGGCCTCGTAGTCGCGGATCGCGAGGATCTGGGCGATCTGCTCGTCCGGCTGGAAGGCCAGCAGGTTGGCGACGTGCTGCCCGCGGGCGTCCCGGCCGGCGTCGGGGAGCTCGTACGCCTTGGCGCGGTAGACGCGGCCCTTGTTGGTGAAGAACAGCAGCCAGTGGTGCGTGGTGGAGACGAAGAAGTGGTCGACGATGTCGTCTTCCTTCAGCTTCGTACCGCGCACGCCCTTGCCGCCGCGCTTCTGGGAGCGGTAGTCGTCCGTCTTGGTGCGCTTCACATAGCCGCCACGCGTGATGGTGACGACGATGTCCTCCTCGGCGATCAGGTCCTCGATGGACATGTCGCCGTCGAAGGGCACCAGCTTGGAGCGGCGGTCGTCGCCGAACTTCTCGACCAGTGCGGCCAGTTCCTCGCTGATGATGGCGCGCTGCTTCTCCGGGGAGGCGAGGATCGCGTTGTACTCGTTGATCTTCGCCTGGAGTTCGTCGTGCTCCTGGATGATCTTCTGGCGCTCCAGTGCGGCGAGCCGCCGGAGCTGCATCTCCAGGATCGCGTTGGCCTGGATCTCGTCGATCTCCAGCAGGTCCATCAGGCCCGCGCGGGCCACCTCGACCGTGTCGCTGCGCCGGATCAGGGCGATGACCTCGTCGATCGCGTCCAGGGCCTTGAGCAGGCCGCGCAGGATGTGCGCCCGCTCCTCGGCCTTGCGCAGCCGGAAGCGGGTGCGGCGGACGATGACCTCGACCTGGTGGGTGACCCAGTTCCGGATGAACGCGTCCAGCGAGAGGGTGCGCGGCACCCCGTCGACCAGGGCGAGCATGTTGGCGCCGAAGTTGGTCTGCAGATCGGTGTGCTTGTAGAGGTTGTTCAGCACGACCTTGGCGACCGCGTCGCGCTTGAGCACGATCACCAGGCGCTGGCCGGTCCGGGAGGAGGTCTCGTCGCGGACGTCGGCGATGCCGCCGATCTTGCCGTCCTTCACCAGGTCGGCGATCTTCTGCGCGAGGTTGTCCGGGTTGACCTGGTAGGGCAGCTCGGTGACCACCAGGCACTGGCGGTTCTGGATCTCCTCGACCTCGACGACCGCGCGCATCGTGATGGAGCCGCGGCCGGTGCGGTACGCCTCCTCGATGCCCTTGCGGCCCACGACCAGCGCGCCGGTCGGGAAGTCCGGGCCCTTGATGCGCTCGATCAGGGCGTCGAGCAGCTCCTCGTGCGTCGCCTCCGGGTGCTCCAGCGCCCACTGGGCGCCGGCCGCGACCTCGCGGAGATTGTGCGGCGGGATGTTGGTGGCCATACCGACGGCGATGCCGGCGGAGCCGTTGACCAGCAGGTTCGGGAAGCGCGCCGGCAGGACCGTCGGCTCCTGGTTCCGGCCGTCGTAGTTGTCCTGGAAGTCGACGGTCTCCTCGTCGATGTCCCGGAGCATCTCCATGGACAGCGGCGCCATCTTGCACTCGGTGTAGCGCATGGCGGCGGCCGGGTCGTTGCCCGGGGAGCCGAAGTTGCCGTTGGAGTCCACCAGCGGCATCCGCATCGACCACGGCTGGGCGAGGCGCACCAGGGCGTCGTAGATCGAGGAGTCGCCGTGCGGGTGGTAGGTGCCCATGACGTCGCCGACGACGCGGGCGCACTTGTAGAAGCCCTTCTCGGGACGGTATCCGCCGTCGTACATCGCGTACAGCACCCGGCGGTGGACGGGCTTGAGGCCGTCCCGGACGTCCGGCAGCGCTCGCGACACGATGACGGACATCGCGTAGTCGAGGTAGGAGCGCTGCATCTCGGTCTCGAGCCCCACCGGTTCGATCCGCAGCTGCGGGCCCAGGTCCTCGGTGGTGGTCACGGGGGTGGGGGTCTCCCCGCCGGGGGCAGGGGAAGTCTCGTCGGCCATTGCTGGTCTTCAGTCCTTTCGCGCGGTCAGCAGAGACCGACTCAGATGTCGAGGAAGCGGACGTCCTTGGCGTTCCGCTGGATGAACGAGCGACGTGCCTCGACGTCCTCGCCCATCAGCACGGAGAACAGGTCGTCGGCCTGCGCGGCGTCGTCCAGGGTGACCTGGCCGAGCACCCGGTGCTCCTGGTCCATGGTGGTGACGCGCAGCTCCTCGGCGTTCATCTCGCCAAGACCCTTGAAGCGCTGGATCGAGTCCTCCTTGATCCGCTTGCCGGCCTGCTTGCCCATCTCGACCAGGGCGTCCCGCTCGCGGTCCGAGTAGGCGTACTCGAAGTCGTCACGACCCCACTTGATCTTGTAGAGCGGCGGGCGGGACAGGAAGACATGACCGGCCTCGACCAGCGGGCGCATGAAGCGGAAGAGGAAGGTCAGCAGCAGGGTGTTGATGTGCTGGCCGTCGACGTCGGCGTCCGCCATCAGGATGATCTTGTGATAGCGCAGCTTCTCGATGTCGAAGTCCTCGTGGACACCGGTGCCGAAGGCGGAGATCAGCGCCTGGACCTCGGTGTTCTGGAGGATCTTGTCGATCCGGGCCTTCTCGACGTTCAGGATCTTGCCGCGGATGGGCAGGATGGCCTGGTACATCGGGTTCCGGCCGGACTTGGCGGAGCCGCCGGCGGAGTCACCCTCGACGATGAAGATCTCGCACTTGGTGGGGTCGTTCGACTGGCAGTCGCTCAGCTTGCCGGGCAGGGAGGCCGACTCCAGCAGCCCCTTGCGGCGGGTCAGGTCCCGGGCCTTGCGCGCGGCGACCCGGGCGGTGGCCGCCTGGATGCCCTTGCGGATGATGTCCGCGGCCTCGTTCGGGTTCCGGTCGAACCAGTCGGTCAGGTGCTCGTGGACGACCTTCTGGACGAAGGTCTTCGCCTCGGTGTTGCCCAGCTTGGTCTTGGTCTGGCCCTCGAACTGCGGCTCGCCCAGCTTGACCGAGATGATCGCGGTCAGACCCTCGCGGATGTCCTCACCGGTGAGGTTGTCGTCCTTCTCGCGGAGCAGCTTCTTGTCCCGGGCGTAGCGGTTGACCAGGCCGGTGAGCGCCGCGCGGAAGCCCTCCTCGTGGGTACCGCCCTCGTGCGTGTGGATCGTGTTGGCGAAGGAGTACACGCCCTCGCTGTACTGCGAGTTCCACTGCATCGCGATCTCGACCGAGATCATGCGCTCCTTGTCCTCGGCCTCCACGTCGATCACGGTCGGGTGGATCAGCTCTCCCTTGCGGGAGTTGAGGTACTTCACGAAGTCGACGATGCCGCCCTCGTAGTGGTACGTCACCGTGCGCGCCGGCTGCTCCTCGGCCGTCTCGGCGGCGTCGGGGTCGTCGGCGTTCATCGTCGCCTTGGCCGACTCGCGCTCGTCGGTGAGGGTCAGGGTGAGGCCCTTGTTGAGGAAGGCCATCTCCTGGAAGCGGCGGGCGAGCGTCTCGAAGGAGTACTCGGTGGTCTCGAAGACGTCCGGGTCCGCCCAGAACGTGACCGTGGTGCCGGAGTCCTCGACCTGCTCGTGCTGGGCGAGCGGGGCGGTCGGCACACCGAGCTTGTAGTCCTGGGTCCAGCGGTAGCCGTCCCGCTTGACCTCGACCGACACCTTGGAGGACAGGGCGTTCACGACGGAGACACCCACACCGTGCAGACCGCCGGAGACGGCGTAGCCGCCGCCGCCGAACTTGCCGCCCGCGTGCAGCACGGTGAGCACGACCTCGACCGCGGGCTTCTTCTCCACGGGGTGCATGTCCACCGGGATGCCGCGGCCGTTGTCGACGACGCGCACGCCGCCGTCGGCCAGGATCGTGACGTCGATCGTGTCCGCGTGGCCGGCGAGCGCCTCGTCGACGGAGTTGTCGACGACCTCTTGCACAAGGTGGTGAAGTCCGCGCTCACCGGTTGAGCCGATGTACATGCCGGGGCGCTTGCGGACCGCGTCCAGACCCTCGAGGACGGTGATCGCGCTGGCGTCGTACGAGGCGGGTGCCTCGCCGATCCCCTCGGCGGCGGCGGACGGGGTGTTCTCGTTGGGGTTGCCGGAATCGGCCACGAAGCGCCCTTTCTGGCACAGCACAGGCCGTTCTCCGGGCTAGCGGGACCGGCTGCGTCGTTCGGCATCTAATCGACGAATCCCGCGAGCGAGCGGGATTCGCTCTCAGTCTACCGGTACCGCCGACACGAATGGGGGTTTGGCGGTGGCTGAGTCCGCATGTGCCGCCCTGAACCTCCTCCGTCCGAATCCCCATATCCGGGCAGGGGGCCCAAGAGGCTCACACGGGCTTTGAGCGCTTCGGGCTGTCAACCCCCCGCTACCGAGAGGGACGCCTCATGCGCACCAGGCGTTCCCGGGCTCCCCGGCGGGGGTCCACCGGGGGCTACTCGGCGGTACGCGGGCGGGCGCGAGCCCCGCGCGCGAAGCGGGTGGGTGCGCCCGCATGCGCGGAGCCGGCGGCGTGCGCCCGCATGCGCCGGGGCACCGGTGGCGGGCGTCCGCTCCGGGCGCGGACGCCCGGCGTCACCCGTCCGCTCGGGGCGCGGGCCGGGGCGGCCTCACCCGTACGTGTCACCGGGGCCGGTGCTGCCCGGAGCCCGGAGCGGGCCGAACCGGCGCTGTGGACCACCCGGGCCCAGGACCTTGATGGCGCGGACGGTTCCGTGGCCGAGGTCCTCGTTGAGGCGGGCCACCAGCCGGGGCGCCAGCAGCCGGAGCTGGGTCGCCCAGGCCGTGGAGTCGCACTCCACGGTGAGCAGGCGCTCCTCGGGGGACTCGTCGTAGCGCAGCGGTACGCAGTGCTTGGCCAGGTCCTCGCCGACGATCTGCGGCCAGCGGCCCATGACGCCGCCGACCGCGGCCGGGGTCTCCCAGCCCCGCTCGGTGATCAGCCGGTTGATCGCCGACCCCAGCGGCAGCGGGTCACGCCCGTCGGCCCGGGCCCCGGAACGGAGTCCGCCGCCGCGCCGCGCCTGCTTCTTCTGCCGGGCCGCGTCGCCGCGGGCCCTGGCCTGCTCCTTGGCGGCGCGCAGAGCGACCCGGGCGAGGTCCACGCCGGAGACCTCCGGGGCGGCGGCTTGCGGCCGGCCGTCCCCGGGCAGCGGTCCGGCACCTGGCAGCGGGGGGCCGCCGAGGGGGGCCCGGTTCGACGGGCCGTCGGGCAGCGGTGCGGCGCCGCCGAAGGGGCCGCGGTCCTGGGGAGCATCGTTCACGCGCGGGCCACCTCCCCGTCCGCCACCGTGTACCGGGCGCCCGCGAGGACGCCGGGGACGTCGTCGTCGACCGCGGCCGTCACCAGCACCTGCTCGCCCGGCGCGACCAGCTCCGCGAGGCGCTCGCGGCGGCGCGCGTCCAGCTCGGCGAAGACGTCGTCCAGGACGAGCACCGGCTCGTTCCCCTCGGAGCGCAGCAGGTCGTAGGAGGCGAGGCGGAGCGCCAGCGCGTAGGACCAGGACTCGCCGTGGCTCGCGTACCCCTTGGCGGGGAGCTGCCCCAGCTTCAGCAGGAGGTCGTCACGGTGCGGCCCGACCAGGGTCACGCCCCGTTCGATCTCCTGCTTGCGGACCCCGGCCAGCGCGCCGAGGATCTGCTCGTAGTACTCGTCCCGGCTCTGCGCCGGACCGGCCTCCCCCGCCTCCCCGGCGGAGGAACGGTACGCCAGCGCGACCGGGCCGCCCCCCGGCGCCAGCGCCTCGTACGCCTTGTCCGCGAGAGGCTGGAGCGCGGCGATCAGATCGGCGCGGCGGGCGAGCACCTCGGCGCCGGCCCGGGCCAGGTGCTGGTCCCAGACGTCGAGCGTGGACATGTCCATGGAGCGTCCGCCGTGCCGGCGGGCCATCGCGGCGGACTTGAGCAGGGTGTTGCGCTGCTTGAGCACCCGCTCGTAGTCGGAGCGGACGCCGGCCATCCGCGGGGAGCGCGCGGTGACCAGCTCGTCGAGGAAGCGGCGGCGCTCACCCGGGTCCCCCTTGACCAGCGCCAGGTCCTCCGGGGCGAACAGCACCGTGCGCACGATCCCCAGCACATCACGCGGCCTGACCTGCGAGGACCGGTTGACGCGGGCGCGGTTGGCCCGCCCCGGGTTGAGCTCCAGCTCGACCAGCTGGGACCGCTCCCCCTGGGTGACGGCCGCCCGGATCACGGCCCGGTCCGCGCCCATGCGCACCAGGGGTGCGTCCGAGGACACCCGGTGGCTGGCGAGCGTCGCCAGATAGCCGACGGCCTCGACCAGATTGGTCTTGCCCTGCCCGTTCGCCCCCACGAAAGCGGTGACGCCCGGGTCGAGCGGGACCTCGACCCGGGCGTACGAGCGGAAGTCGGCCAGCGACAGGTGCGTGACGTGCATGGTGTGGCGCCGACCTTCCCCCGGCGGGCTGTGCACCGGGGCGCACAGCCTGTGGACTACTTCTTGCTCTCCACCGCGTGGCCGCCGAACTGGTTGCGCAGCGCGGCGATCATCTTCATCTGCGGGGAGTCGTCCTGACGGGACGCGAACCGCGCGAACAGCGAGGCGGTGATCGCCGGCAGCGGGACCGCGTTGTCGATGGCGGCCTCGACCGTCCACCGGCCCTCGCCGGAGTCCTGGGCGTAACCACGCAGCTGGTCGAGGTGCTCGTCCTCGTCCAGGGCGTTGACGGCCAGGTCCAGCAGCCAGGAGCGGATGACCGTGCCCTGCTGCCAGGAGCGGAAGACCTCGCGCACATCGGTGACGGAGTCGACCTTCTCCAGGAGCTCCCAGCCCTCGGCGTACGCCTGCATCATCGCGTACTCGATGCCGTTGTGGACCATCTTGGCGAAGTGGCCGGCGCCGACCCTGCCGGCGTGCACCGAGCCGAACTCGCCCTCGGGCTTGAGGGCGTCGAAGACCGGCTGGACCTTCGCGACGTCGGCCTCGTCGCCGCCGTACATCAGGGCGTAGCCGTTCTCCAGGCCCCAGACGCCGCCGGAGACACCGCAGTCGACGAAGCCGATGCCCTTGACGCCCAGCTCGACGGCGTGCTTCTCGTCGTCCGTCCAGCGGGAGTTGCCGCCGTCGACGACCACGTCACCGGGGGAGAGGAGCTCGGCGAGCTCGTCGATCGTGGACTGGGTCGCGGCGCCGGCCGGGACCATGACCCAGACGACGCGCGGGCCCTTGAGCTTGCCCACCAGCTCTTCCAGGCTGTGGACGTCCGCGAGGTCCGGGTTGCGGTCGTAGCCGATGACGGTGTGACCTGCGCGGCGAATGCGCTCGCGCATGTTGCCGCCCATCTTGCCGAGGCCGACGAGACCGAGCTCCATCTGATGTTCCTCAATCGTTGTGTGCCGTGTTCCTGCCCGCCTCCGAGCCTACGCCGGGAGGCGGGCGCACACCTGTGGGGTCAGGCGCTCATAAGGCCCTGATCAGCCGCTCGGCCCGCCGGTGGGCGCGGCGCCGGGCACGGCCGTCGCACCCGGCCGAGGGGGCGGGCACGACGGCGGGCACACGTCAGCCGCTGAGGCGCACCGGCATGATCAGGTACTTGTACGCCTCGTCCGCCTCGGCGTCCATCGCGGGGCGGCCGCTGAGCAGGGCCGGCTTGGTGGACGTGGTGAACGAGAGCTGGGCGACCGGGGAGTCGATCGCGCTCAGGCCGTCGAGCAGGAAGGTCGGGTTGAACGCGATCGAGATGTCGTCGCCCTCGAGCTGGGCGTCGACGCGTTCCACAGCCTGTGCGTCGTCGCTGGAGCCGGCCTCCAGGATCAGCACGCCCTGCTCGAAGCTGAGGCGCACCGGGGTGTTCCGCTCGGCGACCAGGGCGACGCGCTTGACGGCCTCGACGAACGGGGCGGTCTCGATCACCGCGACCGAGTTGAACTCGGTGGGGAAGAGGGTGCGGTACTTCGGCAGGTCGCCTTCGAGCAGCCGGGTCGTGGTGCGGCGGCCCGCGCCCTCGAAGCCGATCAGGCCCTCGCCCGCGCCGGATCCGGAGAGCGCCAGGGTGACCGTGTCACCGCTGGTCAGCGCCTTGGCCGTGTCCAGCAGGGTCTTGGCGGGGACCAGGGCGACGGCGGAGGCGTCGGGGCTCTCGGGCTTCCACAGGAACTCGCGCACGGCGAAGCGGTAGCGGTCGGTGGAGGCGAGGGTGACCGTGTCGCCCTCGATCTCGATGCGCACACCGGTGAGGACGGGGAGGGTGTCGTCGCGGCCGGCGGCGATGGCCACCTGGGCGGCGGCGGAGGCGAAGACCTCGCCGGGCACGGTGCCGGTCGCGGTCGGCATCTGCGGCAGCGCCGGGTACTCCTCCACGGGCAGGGTGTGGAGGGTGAAGCGGCTGGAGCCGCACACCACCGTCGCCCGTACACCGTCTGTGGAGATCTCCACCGGGCGGTTGGGCAGGGCGCGGCAGATGTCGGCGAGCAGGCGGCCGGAGACCAGGACCGTGCCGTCCTCCTCGATCTCGGCCTCGACCGAGACGCGGGCCGAGACCTCGTAGTCGAAGCTGGAGAAGCTCAGGGCGCCGTCCTCCGCCTTCAGCAGAAGGCCCGCGAGAACGGGCGCCGGCGGACGGGCCGGAAGGCTCCGGGCCACCCAGGCCACCGCCTCCGCGAGTACATCGCGCTCCACCCGGATCTTCACCGGAACCGCCTCCTGCTGTTGCTGGCTCGCCCTGCTGGCCTTCGTCGTCGGCTTGATGCCGGAGACCAGTCTGACGTACCGCACCGACACTCGGTGCGGGTCGGGGTCAAGTCGTGACGAGGGGCGGGTGGGGCTCCGGCGTCGAGTTGTGCACAGGGCCCCCTTCCAAGCGAATTTCCCGGTAACTCTGAGTGGGAGTAGTAGTAGGGGCTGTGGAAACCGTGGATAACGTCGTCTGCGCTGGTCAGAGGCGGTTTTTTGTCCACGGGGCCTGTGGGCCGCACTCGTGGACAACCGGGCCTCTCTGTGGACGCGCGAAAGTTCTGCACACCCGATGCACAGCCCGGTGGGACTTCTCCCCAGTGCTGTCCCCAGCTTTACCCACGTTCCCCACAGGCCAATCGACCTCGTTGGTGTGACGGCTTTCACTCGCGTCGGTGAGGAACGGTGTTGCGTTGCCGAACAGTGGACAGGGGTGGGGAAAAGCTGTGGGCAATCGCCCTTCGCCTGTGGGCCGCCGGTGGACAAGGTCGATCAAGGTTCCGGGGCGGTTTCTCCCTCCACAGGCTGTGGAGATCGTTCGGCCACAAATCCACAAGCGGCTGACCAGGCAGAATGACCGCTGGGTTGGCTGTCCTGTGGACAGAATCGGGACAACTTCGCGGTCCCCAGGCTGTGGACGGAAGATCGTCCACGGATCTGTGGGTAACCGCCGTGCCCGGCAGGTATTCGAACACAGTGGGGCCGGCCGCGGGCCGCGTTCACCGGCTTCGGCGCCGGCGCACGGTGCTCTCGACGGCGGTCGCACGGCGGTCGTCAGTGGTTCGTTCAGCGGCCGCACGGCGGATCCGGCGGCCCTCGACGCAGGCTTCCGCGGTGCCCGGCGGCGCTCACCGCGCGCGGTGCTGGCGGTGCTGGCGGTGCCCGGCGGCGCTCACCGCGCCCCCACGCAGAGAAGGGCGCCCCGGGACACAGGTGTCCCGGGGCGCCCTCGGGGCCGTCTGGGGCGGTCCGCTCAGCCGTTCTTGATGCGGTTGGTCAGCTCGGTGACCTGGTTGTAGATGGACCGGCGCTCGGCCATCAGCGCCCGGATCTTCCGGTCCGCGTGCATCACCGTGGTGTGGTCGCGGCCGCCGAACTGCGCGCCGATCTTCGGCAGCGACAGGTCCGTCAGCTCCCGGCAGAGGTACATCGCGATCTGGCGGGCCGTCACCAGCACCCGGCTGCGCGAGGATCCGCACAGGTCCTCGACCGTGAGCCCGAAGTAGTCGGCCGTGGCCGCCATGATCGCGCCCGCGGTGATCTCGGGCGCCGCGTCCTCGCCGCCGGGGATGAGGTCCTTGAGGACGATCTCGGTCAGCCCGAGGTCCACGGGCTGCCGGTTGAGGGAGGCGAACGCGGTCACCCGGATCAGCGCGCCCTCCAGCTCCCTGATGTTCCGGGAGATCCGGGAGGCGATGAACTCCAGTACCTCCGGCGGGGCGTTGAGCTGCTCCTGCACCGCCTTCTTGCGCAGGATCGCGATCCGGGTCTCCAGCTCGGGCGGCTGGACATCCGTCGTCAGACCCCACTCGAAGCGGTTGCGCAGCCGGTCCTCCAGGGTCATCAGCTGCTTGGGCGGCCGGTCCGAGGAGAGCACGATCTGCTTGTTCGCGTTGTGCAGGGTGTTGAAGGTGTGGAAGAACTCCTCCTGCGTCGACTCCTTGCTCGCGAGGAACTGGATGTCGTCGACGAGCAGGATGTCCACGTCGCGGTACCGCTTGCGGAAGGTGTCGCCCTTGCCGTCGCGGATGGAGTTGATGAACTCGTTGGTGAACTCCTCCGAGCTCACGTACCGCACCCGGGTCCCCGGATAGAGGCTGCGCGCGTAGTGCCCGATCGCGTGCAGCAGGTGCGTCTTGCCGAGGCCCGACTCCCCGTAGATGAAGAGGGGGTTGTACGCCTTCGCCGGCGCCTCGGCGACCGCGACGGCCGCCGCGTGCGCGAACCGGTTGGACGCGCCGATGACGAAGGTGTCGAAGAGGTACTTGGGGTTCAGCCGGGCGTGCGGCTCGCCGGGGCCGGGGGCCGGTGCGGGCTTCGCGCCGAGCGGACCGGGCGCACCCGGGGAGGCGCCGCGGTGTCCGGGCCCCGGCTCGGGGAGGTCGCGCCGGTCGCCCCCGCGCGGGTCGTACTGCTGGTGCTCGGGCTGCGGCGGCCGGCGGTAGTCGTGCGGGGCGCGGTTCTGCGGCGGCGAGGCATAGGGGTCGCGCTCCTGGAAGCCGCCGAGGCGGGGCTGCTGCCAGGAGAGGTCCTCCTGCGTCCGCGGCCAGGCGCCCGGCTCGGGGCGCTGCTGGTACTCGGGGTAGGTGGGGCGCACGTTCGGCAGGCCGTCGTCGGCCTCCGGGCGGCGGCCGTAGTCGTCGTACCGGTCACCCGGCCGGGGAGCGTCGTACCCCTCACCCGGGCGGGTGGGCTCGTAGCTGTCGTTGCCGTCGTTCTGGCGGGAGCCGTTGTCGTAGCCGTCGCCGCCGTGGCGCCCGCCGTCGTAGCCGTCGGGTCCCGGGCGCCCGCCGTCGTACCCCTCGTTCTGCCGGCCCCCGTCGTATCCGTCGCCGGAGCGGGGCTCGTCGTGCGGGGCCGCCGGGTAGCGCGGCGCCTGCTGCTGGTGGCCGCGGCGTGCGGGACCGGGGGCCGCGGCCTCGCCCACCGTGTCGTCCACGGTGATCGCGATGCGGATCGGGCGTCCGCACTCACGGCTGAGGGTCTCGCTGATCAGCGGCGCGAGCCGGCCCTCCAGCACGCGCTTGCCCCACTCGTTGGGGACGGCGAGCAGTGCCGTGTCCGCGACCAGCGCCAGGGGCTGGCACCGCTCGATCCACTGCTTGTCCTTGGGCTCGACGCCCTGCTGGCCCTCGTCGAGGAGCTGATCCAGCACCCGTGGCCACACTGCGGCAAGATCGGCAGGTACGTCAGCCACAAAGCACGCTCTCTCGCAGGTCCCACGAATGTGTGGTTCTCGGGACGGGATAGGAAGACAGGCAGGAAAAGAATCCGAGTTCAGCCACGGTAGTCAGGCCGACCCGTGCGGTTCAAGTTGTTGTCCACAGCCTGTGCACAGTGGACCCCGGCCTCGACGTGGTTTGACCGGATGGCGTAGCCGCGCGTACCGTAACCAGGTCGAGTTGTCGATGGCTGCTGCCGCCTGCCTCCGATGGGCAAAGATCACGGTCTGTGATTGTGAAGCGGTGCACTCGGGCGTAATCGCGAGCTACTCGTGGGCGCACGGTGACAGCCAGGCGATGTCCCGCCATCAACGAATTACTTCTGGAGCCCCCGAGTGAGCAAGCGCACCTTCCAGCCGAACAACCGTCGTCGCGCGAAGACCCACGGTTTCCGCCTGCGCATGCGTACCCGTGCCGGCCGCGCCATCCTGGCGAACCGCCGCAGCAAGGGTCGCGCGAACCTGTCCGCCTGATCGCTTTTAACAGGTCATGACGTGCTGCCTACCGAGAATCGGCTGAGGCGGCGCGAGGACTTCGCGACTGCGGTACGCCGAGGACGCAGGGCCGGACGCCCGCTACTCGTCGTCCACCTTCGAAGCGGTGCCACGGACCCGCACGCGCCTGGGGAGAGCGCTTCCCCGACGTGTGCGGGTTTCGTCGTGAGCAAGGCCGTCGGTGGTGCCGTCGTCCGGAACAAGGTGAAGCGGAGACTGCGCCATCTCATGCGGGATCGGCTCACCCTGCTGCCCCCCGGTAGCCTGGTGGTGGTACGGGCGCTGCCCGGTGCGGGCGACGCCGACCACGCACAGCTGGCCCGAGACCTGGACGCCGCTCTCCAGCGGCTGCTGGGAGGGGGCGCGCGATGAAGTACCCGCTGCTGGCACTGATCAAGCTCTACCAGTGGACGATCAGCCCGCTGCTGGGGCCTGTGTGCCGGTACTACCCATCGTGTTCCCACTATGGATTCACGGCCATCGACCGGCACGGCGCCGTGAAGGGAACGGCCCTGACCGCCTGGCGGATCCTGCGGTGCAACCCGTGGTCGCCCGGCGGTGTGGATCACGTTCCTCCGCGCAAACGTCCTCGATGGCACGAGATGCTGCGCGACGCCTTGCGCGGCAACAAGGGCGGGCACTCCGCCACTGACGTGCCTGCCCCGGGATCGGCGGCCACGGCCCCGGGCCCGGCCGCAGAGACCTCGCCCAATGCTCAAGGAGCCTGATTAGTGGACACGATTGCCAGTCTCTTCAGTTTTATCACCACACCTGTCTCGTGGATCATCGTCCAGTTCCACAGTCTCTACGGGGCGATCTTCGGCCCGGACACGGGCTGGGCCTGGGGACTGTCCATCGTGTCGCTGGTGATCCTCATCCGGATCTGCCTGATCCCGCTCTTCGTGAAGCAGATCAAGTCGACCCGGAACATGCAGGCGCTCCAGCCGAAGATGAAGGCCATCCAGGAGCGCTACAAGAGCGACAAGCAGCGTCAGTCCGAAGAGATGATGAAGCTGTACAAGGAGACCGGGACCAACCCGCTCTCCTCGTGCCTTCCCATCCTGGCGCAGTCCCCGTTCTTCTTCGCCCTCTACCACGTGCTCAGCAAGATCGCCTCGGGTGACGAGATCGGTGTGCTGAACCAGAGCCTCGTGGACAGCGCCCGGCAGGCGCACATCTTCGGCGCCCCGATCGCCGCCAAGTTCACCGACTCCCCGGAGAAGGTCGAGGCCCTCAACGCCTCCCTCACGGACGTGCGCATCGTCACCGCGGTGATGATCGTCCTGATGTCGGCCTCGCAGTTCTTCACCCAGCGCCAGCTGATGATGAAGAACGTCGACCTCACGGTGAAGACCCCGTTCATGCAGCAGCAGAAGATGCTGATGTACATCTTCCCGGTGATCTTCGCCGTGATGGGCATCAACTTCCCGGTCGGTGTCCTCGTCTACTGGCTGACCACCAACGTGTGGACCATGGGCCAGCAGATGTACGTGATCAACCAGAACCCCACCCCGGGCAGCAAGGCACAGGACGCCTACCTCCAGCGCATGCTGAAGAGCGTCACCTCGCACGGCCAGGTCCGCTCCCGCCGTCACCGCAACGTCCTCCAGGTGATCGCGGCCAAGAGCACCAGCGACCGCAACGAGAACGAGCGCCGCCTCATCAGCGGTCTGGCCAAGGCCGGCCTCGCCGCCCAGGCGGACGGCACGGTGGTCAAGAGCGACACCGCCCTCGCCGAGGCCGAAGGCGGCGCCGCGCACCGCCGACAGCAGCCCAAGCGCCAGAGCAAGTCCCAGCGTCAGTCCGCTGCCGCGAAGGGCTCCGAGGGCGGCGGCACGGCCCCCAAGACGTCGCTCGACAAGGGCGACGCCGAGGGCTCCAAGCCCGCGCCCGGTGGCGGTGGCAAGGCCGCCGGCGCACCCCGTCAGCCCAAGTCCGCCCAGCGCAAGGGCCAGCAGCGCCCCAAGCACCCGTCCTCGAAGAAGTAACGAAGGAGTCGATCCGTGACGGAAGGCACCATCTCCGCCGCCGCCGAAGGTGGCGACACCCTGACCCGCCTGGAGCAGGAAGGGGAGATCGCGGCCGACTACCTCGAGGGTCTGCTGGACATCGCCGACCTCGACGGTGACATCGACATGGATGTCGAGGCGGACCGTGCGGCTGTCTCCATCATCAGCGACGGCGGCAGCCGGGATCTGCAGAAGCTCGTGGGGCGCGACGGCGAGGTTCTGGAGGCTCTGCAGGAGCTGACGCGGCTGGCCGTGCTCCGGGAGACCGGGGACCGCAGCCGTCTGATGCTGGACATCGCCGGCTTCCGGGCGCAGAAGCGTGCGGAGCTCGCCGAGATCGGTGCCAAGGCGGCCGGCGAGGTCAAGTCCACGGGCGAGCCGGTGAAGCTCGACCCGATGACCCCGTTCGAGCGCAAGGTCGTGCACGACGCGGTGGCCGCCGCGGGCCTGCGCAGCGAGTCCGAGGGCGAGGAGCCCCAGCGCTTCGTCGTTGTCCTCCCTGCCTGACCCCCGTTGTTCTGTCGGCCCCGTCTGTTCGCAGGCGGGGCCGATCTTTGTCAGCCTGAATGTCAGCCCACCACCGCCCGCTGGGGCAGTGCGGTACGGAAGGACGGTTTCCCGTGACGGAAGCAGAGGAGCTTCCTCAGGCGCCCGAGGCGGCGCGGACGGTTTTCGGTGAGTTCTTCCCGGAGGCCGTGAGGTACGCCGAGCTGTTGGCGGACGCGGGAGTGAAGCGCGGCCTCATCGGCCCCCGTGAGGTGCCGCGGCTCTGGGAGAGGCATCTCCTGAACTGTGCCGTGCTGTCCGAGGTGGTGCCGGAAGGGGTGACGGTCTGCGATGTGGGTTCGGGGGCGGGGCTGCCCGGGATTCCGCTCGCCCTGGCCCGCCGGGACCTCAAGATCACCTTGCTGGAGCCCCTGCTGCGCCGGACGAACTTCCTGCAGGAGGTCGTCGAGCTGCTGGGCCTGGACCATGTGACCGTGGTCCGGGGCCGGGCCGAGGAGATGCTCGGCAAGGTGCAGCCCGTCCATGTGGTGACGGCCCGCGCGGTGGCGCCCCTGGACCGTCTCGCAGGGTGGGGTGTCCCGTTGCTGCGGCCCTATGGCGAGATGCTCGCCCTCAAGGGAGACACCGCCGAGGAGGAACTGCACGGAGCCCGGGCCGCTCTCGGAAAGCTGGGTGTCGTCGAGACCTCGGTGCTCCAGGTGGGAGAGGGAATCGTCGACCCCCTCTCCACGGTGGTGCGCGTCGAGGTGGGCGAGAGCCCTGGCGGGGTGCGGTTCGCGGCGAAGAGGGCCAAGGCGGCGCGTACCAGCCGGTCCCGTCGGCGCAGGTAGTTACCGCGAGAGCCCGCACCATATGTTCCTTGTGCGGGCATTTCGGAGTGTCGTCCTCGTGCCGCCTCGCCCGTCCGGGCATCGTGTTTCACGTGAAACGTCGCTCACTGCTGCAGGGAATCATCAGCCGTGGCCGTGCGGCCGCCCCGACCAGGGGGCGAAAGCCCCTCGTGCGGGCTACCGAGTTGTCCACAGAGGTGGATTCCTCCACAGAACCACGGGGCTCGCTGGTTCACGACCCCGAAAGCATGGCAGGCTCTGTTCATTGCGAGCCTGATGTCGAGGAGAGTGAATCCTTGCGGTCCGACGCCAACATTGCGGGACCGATGACCGATCCGGTCCCCGGTCCCCGTACCGAGTTCACGGCGGAGGATGTTTCACGTGAAACACCGCCGCCGATGGACGACACCCCCATTGGTCGGGCTGCTCAGCTCGCCGTGGCGGCGCTGGGGCGTGCCGGAGAGGGGCTGCCCCGACCCGAACAGACCCGTGTCATGGTGGTCGCCAACCAGAAGGGCGGTGTGGGGAAGACCACCACGACGGTCAACCTGGCCGCGTCACTCGCCTTGCACGGCGCCCGCGTGCTGGTGGTGGACCTCGACCCGCAGGGCAATGCCTCCACGGCACTGGGGATCGACCACCACGCGGAAGTCCCCTCCATCTACGACGTCCTGGTGGACAGCCGGCCCCTCTCCGAAGTGGTCCAGCCGGTTCCCGACGTCGAAGGTCTTTTCTGCGCCCCTGCCACCATCGATCTCGCCGGTGCGGAGATCGAGTTGGTGTCGCTGGTGGCGCGGGAGAGCAGACTGCAGCGCGCCATCCAGGCGTACGAGCAGCCGCTGGACTACATCCTCATCGACTGCCCACCGTCGCTCGGGCTGCTGACCGTGAACGCCCTGGTCGCCGGAGCCGAGGTCCTCATTCCCATCCAGTGCGAGTACTACGCGCTGGAAGGACTGGGTCAGCTGCTGCGGAACGTCGACCTGGTGCGCGGTCACCTCAACCCCGCGCTCCATGTCTCCACGATCCTCCTCACGATGTACGACGGCCGGACACGGCTCGCCTCGCAGGTGGCGGAGGAAGTGCGAAGCCACTTCGGCGAAGAGGTCCTGCGCACGAGCATCCCGCGCTCCGTCCGTATCTCGGAGGCCCCGAGCTATGGCCAGACGGTCCTCACCTACGATCCGGGTTCCAGCGGTTCCCTGTCGTATCTTGAGGCGGCCAGGGAGATCGCACTGCGTGGCGTCGGCCTGCGCTACGACCCGCAGCACGCCCACACAGTGCAGAACGCGCAGCAGAACATGTCGGAGGGGATCCAGTGAGTGAGCGACGTAGAGGACTCGGACGCGGGCTCGGCGCACTGATTCCCGCAGCTCCGCAGGAGAAGCAGGTCTCCCCGTCGAGCACGAGCCCGGCTTCTTCACCCGGGTCTCCCCTGCTGACCGCGGACCGCGGGGTGGCGGCGGCCAAGGTCACGACCCTCCCTGCGGCGGCCCCGGCCCCTGATGCGGGCACCACTCCGGTCGCGGAGCAGCAGGCCGATCCCCGGGCGGCGGAGCCGGCGGGCGCACACTTCGCCGAGGTACCGCTCGACGCCATCACGCCGAACCCCCGGCAGCCCCGCGAGGTCTTCGACGAGGACGCCCTCGCCGAGCTGATCACCTCGATCAGGGAAGTCGGCCTGCTCCAGCCCGTGGTGGTCCGGCAGCTCGGGCCGGACCGCTACGAGCTCATCATGGGTGAGCGCCGCTGGCGTGCCTGCCGTGAGGCCGGCCTCGAACGGATTCCGGCGATCGTCCGGCACACCGAGGACGAGAAGCTTCTCCTGGACGCCCTCCTGGAGAACCTCCACCGGGCGCAGCTGAACCCGCTGGAGGAGGCGGCCGCCTACGACCAGCTCCTCAAGGACTTCAACTGCACCCATGACCAGCTCGCGGACCGCATCGGGCGTTCGCGTCCACAAGTGTCCAACACCCTCCGCCTGCTGAAGCTCTCCCCTTCGGTCCAGCGCCGGGTGGCGGCCGGTGTGCTGTCCGCCGGTCACGCCCGGGCTCTGCTCTCCGTGGACGACTCGGAGGATCAGGACCGGCTTGCCCACCGGATCGTGGCCGAGGGGCTCTCGGTGCGTGCGGTGGAGGAGATCGTCTCCGTCCTCAACTCCTCCGTCGCCAAGAGCTCGCCCAAGCCCAAGGGGCCACGTGCGGGAGCCCGTCTCTCCCCCGCGCTCAGCGACCTCGCCTCGCGTCTCTCCGACCGCTTCGAGACCAGGGTCAAGGTCGACCTCGGCCAGAAGAAGGGGAAGATCGTCGTGGAGTTCGCGTCGATGGAGGATCTGGAGCGCATCCTCGGGACGCTGGCACCCGGCGAGGGCCGCGTCCTGGACTCGGGCACCGCTGAGGAGCCCTCCGAGGAAGACGCCTCCTAGGCGTTCCGGCGGACAGGGCGGGCCGTGTTCCTTTACGGAACACGGCCCGCCCCTTTGCCGTTTGCGCGGTACCCGTGCCGGTCCTGGGTGGATACGATGCGTTCTGGTAGGGCGCATCCACCTTGAGCCACCTCAGAGGAGGGCGGGGGCCGTGCGAGCCGTGAGCCGGAGCCGACTTGTCACAGTAGGCCTGGGACTGGGAGCAGTGGGCGGATTCGTCAGCAGTCTGCTCCGGGAGAGGAACGCGCTGGCCGCGGCACTCGGTGCGGCAGATCAGAGAGGTGAGGAACAGCCTTCATGGGGCGTCGGCTCGTACCACTCACACTGGACAACCTCGCGGACCTTCCCGCGCGCTGTCGTTCGTGTGTCTTCTGGGAGCTCGACCCGGTCAGCGGGGAAGCCGCGGTAGAGGCCGGAACTCCCCAGCTCGAGAAGGAGGCATGGATCTCGGCGGTTCTTCTCGAGTGGGGCTCCTGCGGCCGCGTGGTCTATGTCGACGACACCCCGGTCGGCTTCGTTCTCTATGCCCCGCCCGCGTACGTTCCCCGTTCGACGGCCTTTCCGACGAGCCCGGTCTCGCCCGACGCCGTTCAGCTGATGACCGCCTGGGTCATGCCCGGCTATCAGGGCCAGGGTCTGGGGAGGGTGATCGTGCAGACCGTGGCGAAGGATCTGCTCCGCAGGGGATTCCGCGCGATCGAGGCGTTCGGTGATGCGCGCTGGAAGGAGCCCGGATGCCTGCTGCCGGCGGATCATCTGCTGGCAGTGGGCTTCAAGACGGTGCGCCCCCATCCGGTGCATCCGCGTCTGCGGCTGGAGCTGCGGACCACGCTCTCCTGGAAGGAAGACGTGGAGATGGCGCTGGACCGCTTGCTCGGAGCGGTCCAGAAGGAGCCGGCGCTGCGCCCCCTGTGACGGGAGGAACGCAGCTGGGCCCGACACCCTCCGGGGTGTCGGGCCCAGCGATGTTTCATGTGAAACAGTCTGCTACTCGCCGATGAAGCTCTCCAGGTCGCGGATGATCGCGGCCTTCGGCTTGGCACCGACGATGGTCTTGGCCACCTCGCCGTTCTGGTAGACGTTGAGGGTGGGGATGGACATCACGCCGTACTTGGCGGCAGTGGCCGGGTTCTCGTCGATGTTGAGCTTGACGATCTGGATCTTGTCGCCGTGCTCGGCTGCGATGGCCTCCAGCGAGGGCGCGATCTGACGGCACGGGCCGCACCAGGTCGCCCAGAAGTCCACCAGCACGGGCTTGTCGCTCTTCAGGACATCTTCTTCGAAGGTGTCGTCGGTCACGTTCTTCAGGGCGCCGGCCACGGCGGCCTCCTTCACTTCTCTGCGGGGTGTGGGAGTGCGGTACGGGGGTCAGACGGCGGGGGTCTTCTCCGGCTCGGGGGCCTTCTCGCTGTCGGCGAGGGCGGCCAGGAAGCGTTCCGCGTCCAGGGCGGCGGAGCAGCCGGTGCCCGCGGCCGTGATCGCCTGACGGTAGGTGTGGTCGACGACGTCGCCCGCGGCGAAGACACCCGTGAGGTTGGTACGCGTCGACGGGGAGTCGACCTTGAGGTAGCCCTCGGAGTCCAGGTCGAGCTGGCCCTTGAAGAGCTCCGTGCGTGGGTCGTGGCCCACGGCGATGAACAGGCCCGTGACGGCGAGCGGGGAGGTTTCGCCGTTCTTGGTGTTGCGCAGGGTCAGCCCGGTGAGCTTCTGGTCCCCGTGGATCTCGGCGACCTCGCTGTCCCAGGCGAAGGAGATCTTGGGGTCGGCGAAGGCCCGCTCCTGCATCGCCTTGGAGGCGCGCAGGGTGTCACGGCGGTGGACGATGGTGACGGACTTGGCGAAGCGCGAAAGGAAGGTGGCCTCCTCCATCGCGGTGTCCCCGCCGCCGATCACGGCGATGTCCTGGTCCTTGAAGAAGAAGCCGTCACAGGTCGCGCACCAGGAGACGCCACGGCCGGAGAGCACGTCCTCGTTGGGCAGTCCGAGCTTCCGGTGCTGGGAGCCGGTGGTCACGATGACGGCCTTGGCGCGGTGCACCGTTCCGGCGGTGTCCGTGACGGTCTTGATCTCGCCAGTGAGGTCGACCGCGACGACGTCGTCGGGGACCAGTTCGGCACCGAAGCGCTCGGCCTGGGCGCGCATGTTGTCCATCAGGTCCGGGCCCATGATCCCGTCGCGGAAACCGGGGAAGTTCTCCACATCGGTCGTGTTCATCAGTGCGCCACCGGCGGTGACGGCACCTTCGAACACCAGCGGCTTGAGAGAAGCACGTGCGGTGTAGAGGGCGGCCGTGTAGCCCGCGGGCCCGGAGCCGATGATGATCACGTTACGGACGTCGCTCACGGATGTGTTCCTCGTCTCTGGGGACTGCCTACTGCCTACGGGGGCGGTTCATCGCTCTCACCCCACCCAACGGATCCTACGGGGCGGGCATTCCCGGGACGCCGCGGCGGCACAGGCAGGGGCTCACTGCCGAGGGTAGGTCCTGGTCAGCAGAAGGGAACCGGTCGGGGTGTCCGAGCTGCCGACGCAGTCGGCGTCCACGACATAGGCCGTGACCCGGGTGTCGTCTCCGCGGTCGGGGAGGACGACGAGATAGGCGTCCTCTCCTGCGTAATCGCCGCGTTCGAAGGCGATCGGCTGTTCCGCGCGGCCAGTACCGCGCTGCACGCACTCGGGGAGGGTGTCGCCGGGGGAGCTTCTGGGCGAGACGGCCTCGGCCTCGGCGGAAGGCATCTTCTCGATGCGCGGTTCAGCGGACGTGACGCCGGCCGCCAGCAGCGAGTCCACCCGCTCCTGAACCGGTGCGCCGGCGAAGTCCTCGGCGGTCCTGCCGGTGCTCGCGTCGCTTGCCGTGCCCGATTCGCCGGACGTGGTGGTGGACAGCGACTGGGTGAGGAGCACGCTCACACCGACGGCCGCGACACCGAGGACGGCGCTCAGAACGACGGCGCGCCGGCGGCGCCGGGGCCTGCTGCGGCCCGGTCCGGAAGCGGCACGGGGGTGACCCGCCGGCCGGTCCGGAGTCGCACCGATCCTGTCGGAGGCCGTGGAACCGGTTGGTGTTTCACGTGAAACATCGTCGGAGCCCCTCGGAGCGGTGGCGCTGAGCAGAGCTTCGGCCGCGAGAGCCGCGTCGATACGGCCCGCGACGTCCGAGGGCATACGACTGGGGCCGGGCAGGGTCCCGAGGAGTCCTCTGATCTCTTCGAGAGAGGTATGCACGTCCGCACAGAGCTCGCACTCGGAGAGGTGTCGGCGCACATCGGCGGACTGCGACGGAGTGAGCAGTCCTTCGGTGAGATCGGAGATCTCGGAGACATCGGGGTGCCGATTCGCATCGGTCGAGGAAGTCACGCGCGTCCACCTCCACCCTTCATTGCCGCCGGACCGTTCGGCCCCTGCTCATTCGCTCCCGACGCCGGTGGGACGGATGTCCCCGCCGTCCGGTTCCCTCCCCCGGAGAGATCGGCGTTATCCCCGCCGGAGCCGCGCAGATGGCTGACCATCGGCAGCAGCCGGGCCCGCCCCCGCGCGCACCGGCTCTTGACGGTCCCGGTCGGCACACCGAGGATCTCGGCCGCCTCTGCCACGGGATACCCCTGCATGTCCACCAGGACCAGTGCCGCTCGCTGGTCGCCGGGAAGCCTGCTCAGCGCGGCCAGGAGTTCCCGGTGCAGATCCTGCCGCTCCGCCGGTGCTTCCGCGGACTCCTGCGGCTCCAGCAGCTCTTCCAGGCGCTCCGGGTCGTCCACCGGGGAGGTCTTGCGGGATGCGGCCTTGCGGACCCGGTCCAGGCAGGCGTTCACCGTGATGCGGTGCAGCCAGGTGGTGACCGCCGACCGTCCCTGGAAGGTGTGGGCCGCGCGGAAGGCCGAGACAAGCGCGTCCTGGACGGCGTCGGCGGCCTCCTCCCTGTCTCCCAGGGTGCGCAGCGCCACCGCCCAGAGACGGTCGCGGTGGCGCCGTACGAGTTCACCGAAGGCGTCGGGGTCTCCGGCGACATGGCGGGCCAGAAGCTCCTGGTCGTCGGCGTCGCCGAGGGCCGGGTCGTTCAACAATGAGCCCCTCCCCTCGTCACGCCGTCAGCCGGTGAAGGAGACGTCCGTGATCCCCTGCTTGTGCCCGGGATCGCTGTATCCATCCTGAGGCGAGTGAGGCATCGCCGTCATCCAGAGCAGCACGTACCGGGTGTTCACCGGCTTCTCGGCGGTCAGCTCGAGCGCCGTGTCGCTGGTCCGCCCGGTGGCGATCCGCTCCATCGAGGAGACGGGACCCGACGGGGACAGGGAGTTCACCGCGTAGAGGCTGATCTTCGTGTGATCGCCCCCGAACCGCAGCGCTATGGAGCCGCCGGACACCGGCTTCTCCGCGCCGAGGTCGTAGACGATGCCCACACCCTGCTTGATGGAGGGAGCGAACTCCGGACCGTCCAGGTAACTCTTGGTGCGCCAGAACGTCGAGCTGTCGCCGTCGTGGGTGGCGCCCACCGCGTCGGTGTTCTGCGGCTTGCCGTCGGGTGCGTACTCCTGTGCGCCCTGGATCGCGAAGGGCTGCGGAGCCTTCGGCTTCTCGTTTCCCTCCTCGCCGGTGGTCTCCGAGGCAGGCGGATTGCGGTCCGTCCCGCCTCGTTCGAGGAGCCTGTCGGCGATCTGCCAGCTCCCCAGGCCCAGTGCCGCGATGAGCAGGGCGGAGACGGTCCACTTCAGTGCCTTGCCCGTCCTGCTCTGGAAGGGCGGGGGCGGAGCGGCGACAGACGGGACCACGTTGGTCGCCGTGGTGCCCGGGCGGCCGTAGGCGCCCGGCTGGTAGCCCGTCCGCTGGTACTCGGGAGGGGCGGCGAAGACCGGCTCCGGCGGGCGGATACGGGGCATCGCCGCCACGGCCTTGGCCAGCTCGTCGGGCGTGGTGCACGGCGGCTCCTGGCGGGAGGCCGTGGCGCCGTCGTTGACGAGGGCGCGCATGGCCAGCTCGGACAGCCCCCGATGGACGCCCGCTCGAACCTGGTCGGGGGCGACCAGACCGACCCCCTTGGGCAGGCCCGTGAGGCCGTAGGCGTCGCTCTCGTAGGGCCAGCGCTGGGTGAGTGCCGCGTAGAGAAGGGCGCCGATCGCTTCGGTGTCGGTGCGCTGCGGGCGGTCGTCGGTGATGCCGCGCAGGGCGGCGTTCACCGCGAGGCCGCGGATCCGGTACTGGCCGGTGGAGGTGCGCAGCACCGCGCCGGGGGTCAGGCGCAGATGGGAGAGACCTTCGCGGTGTGCCGCGGTCATCGCCAACGACACCTGCTCGACGAGCTGGTAGGCGTCGTGCGCCTCCAGCGGGCCGGTGGCGAGGAGGGTGGTCAGCTCCACCGCGTCCGGGAGCCACTCATGGACGACGTAGACGAGGTCGTTCTCCTCGACGGCGTCCAGCACCTGGACGAAGCGCGGGTCGCCCAGCAGGGCGGAGGAGCGGGCGGCGGCGAGGACGGACCGGGCCCGCGGGTGCTCCGCGGGCAGGAGGTGGACCCCCACGGCCCGGCGCAGCTTCTCGTCGACCGCGCGCCAACTGCTGAAACCGTCCAGCCGGGTGACGCACTCTTCGAGGCGGTAGCGGTTGGCGAGCTTGTGCCCGCTGTGCAGTTCGGGCGCCGCGACCGGGGAAGCCGTCCCCCCGCCCTCGTCGCCCCCTTCCGGTGCGGTCCTGTCCGCAGACTCCTGGGATTCAGCCGCCCCGTCGGTCGTGGCCTTGCGCTTCCGCGCGGTCAGCGAGTCGTCCCCGCCGTTGTCGGCCACGTCGACGGCAGCCGTGCTACGTTCCGCCACCGTCGTTCCTGCCTCCCCATCCGTTGCGTCATAGTCGAACGCCAAGCCAATTGTGCCCACAGTCCCGCGCTATGCACGACACACGGCGTCGGGCGATGGTTGTGCCAGGGCCGCTCCGTCCTACCGTCCGAGACGTCCGCGCACCATGCCGACCAGCGCGTTGAGCTCCGTGATCCGCATCTTCCTGGCAGCCACGAAGAAGACGCCCAGGAGGACGATTCCACCGGCCACGAGAGCGACGAGCGAACCCCCGGCCCCGCTGCCGAGCGCCGTCACCACTCCGAAGGCCACCGCGCCGGCGGCGACCGCGGCGGGTACCGAGGCCAGGCACAGCCGTGCGTAGGTCCGCAGGACGTGGGTGCCGTCCAGGTCCCCGTCGAGGCGCTTCCTGAGCCGGCGCCAGGCCACGCCCACACCGACCGCGTAGGCGAGGCCGTAGGAGGCGGCCATGCCCACGACCGCCCAGCGGGCCGGGAGCAGCGCATAACACAGGGCGGATGCCGCCGCGTTGACCGCGGCCACGATGACGGTGTTGTAGAAGGGCGTCCTGGTGTCCTCGTAGGCGTAGAAACCGCGGAGGACGACGTACTGCACCGAGTAGGGGATCAGGCCGAGGCCGAAGGCCATCAGGATGAAGCCCATGCCCTGCGCGGCCTCCTGGCCGCTGGAGGCGAAGAGCAGCATGGACATCGGGACACCGAGGGCGAGGAAGGCGAACGCGACGGGCACGATGGCCACCGCGGAGTTGCGCAGGCCCTGCGAGATGTCGTCCCGGACGGCGCCCGGGTCGCCGTCGTGCGCGGCGCGGGAGAGCCGGGGCAGCAGGGCGGCCATGACGGAGACCGTGATGATGGCCTGTGGCATGCCCCAGATGAGCTGGGCGTTGGTGTAGGCGATGAAGCCCGCGCCCTGGCGTCCGGACGCCTCACCGGCCGCGGTGGCCAGCTGGGTCACCACCAGGACGCCGGCCTGGTTGGCGAGGACGAAGAGCACCGTCCACTTCGCCAGCTTCACCGTCTTGCCGAGGCCGTGGCCCTTCCAGTCGAAGCGGGGACGGAAGCGGAAGCCGGTCTCGCGGAGGTACGGGATCATCGCGAGCGCCTGGACGACCAGGCCGAGCAGGGTGCCGATACCGAGGAGCCGGACACCGTCCGGGGGGATGGTCTGCACACCCATCTGGGACTCGGCCGAGGTGCCGTACACCCAGATGAAGAGCCCGAAGGTGGTGATCATGACGATGTTGTTGAGGACCGGGGTCCACATCATCGCGCCGAACTTGCCGCGGGCGTTGAGGATCTGGCCCATGACCACGTGAATGCCCATGAAGAAGATCGTGGGCAGGCAGTAGCGGGCGAAGGTGACCGCGACGCCGTTGGCGGCCGGATCGCTCGCGATCGTGTCCGACATGAGCTGGATCAGGAGCGGTGCCGCGAACACGGCCAGCAGGACGATGGCGCCCAGGGCGACCATCACCAGCGTCAGCAGGCGGTTGGCGAAGGCCTCGCCGCCGTCCTCGTCGTCCTTCATCGCCCGGACGAGCTGGGGGACGAAGACTGAGTTGAGGCCGCCGCCGACGGTGAGGATGTAGATCATCGTCGGCAGGGTGTAGGCGACGGTGTAGGTGTCGCCGAGGAGCGCGGCGCCGAGCGCCGCCGTGATGACCAGGCTCCGGACGAATCCGGTCAGCCGTGAGACGAGCGTGCCGGCGGCCATCACGGCGCTGGACTTCAGCAGCCCGGAGGCGCGCCCGGCAGGCTTCTTCGGCGGCACCGGGGCCGGCACGGGCTCGGGGGCGGGCGTGGGCTGCCCGGAGGCCTGCTGGTCCCGGAAGAGGTGTGCGAAGGCGTCCGGCTCCGGCCTGTCCTCGGAGGCGCGGGTGACGAGGTCGTCCACGCCGGTGAACTGGGTCGTCCGGGCGTCGTCCCCGTACGGGAGATGACGGGAGGGGCCGGCCGGCTCCGGCGGCGGGGTCTGGGCCCAGACCCGGGGGTCGGGGGCGTACGGGGGCGCGGCGGGCTGCTGGTAGAGCGCCTGGGGGTCCTGGTACGTGCCCGGCGGCGGGGGCGGGTGCGCCGAGCGGTCGTAGAGCGCCTCGGTCACCGGGTCCTGTGCCGACAGGTCCCGGGCCTGGAACGGATCCGGTGTGTAGGCGTCCTGGACATAGGGGTCCTGCGCGTACGGGTCCGTGGTGGGGTGCTGCGGCGCCGGGTCGCGTCCGGCGGAGTCTCCGCCCGCGCCCTGGCCGCGGTCACCGTCGTACGGCGCGTTCATGACTACCCCACCTCATCGTCCCCGGCCGACCGGCCACGACATCGCTCAACGGTCCACTTTCTCACCGGCGCCCGACGGGTCGCCGCTTTCGGGTCGGGTGTCCGGCCGCGGGTCACTCGGCTGCTCGGGTTCCGGGCCCGGGACGCCGGGAGCGACATCCGCGCCGGCCGGTTCCCCGCGCGCCTTCCCCGCTTCGGTGTCCGCCTCGGTGTGTGCCTCGGCGGCCGCCGCTTCGAGGGCGGCGGCGCGCTTCCGCTGGGTGTACATCCTGATGCCCGCGAGGACAAGAAGCAGCACGCCGCCCGCGATCACCAGCATCACCTGGGGGGTGATCTCCGAGACCTTCACCGTGAACGTCATGGCCTCGCCGTAGGGCTTGCCGTCCTTGGTGAACAACTGCGCGGTCATCTGGACCTGGCCGTTCGCCTTGGCCGCGGCCGGGAACTTCACCGTCTGGCTGTGGCCGCCGCCGACCCGGACGGGCTGCTCGGTGACCGCCCGGCCGTCCAGCCCGAGACGGGTCGGGCTCTGGGACTGGAGCCGCAGCACGAGGTCGTCGACGTCCTGGACGAGCTGGTTCTGCACGGTGACCGGGATCATCGCGCTGCGGCCCGACAGGGTCACATCCGACTTCTGGATGAGCTGGACCTCTTCCGTGAGGTCCTGCAGATAGGTCCGCACACCCTGCCGGTACTCGGCCGCGCCCACGGGGTTGCCCCGCCAGGACGTGGAGAGCTCCCGGTCGACGGCCCGGCCGAACGGCGTCCTCACCCGGTCGGCCTCGGTGAGGATGCCCTCGAACATGTCGAGGGTCCGCTGGGTGCTCCGGATGTCCTGGAACGCCTCGACCGGCAGCTCCTGCTTCCGCAGTTTCGCCGGGTACGCGGCCGCCCGGGGCACCGCCGTGTTGGCGTCGGCGTCCGGCTTGGCCTCTGCCGCGCGCGGCAGGTCGAGCGGCTGGCTCCACCGCTTGGCCTCCAGCGCCTGGAGCGCACGGGCCATCGACTGCGCCTGGGTCGCCGTGGGAACGCGCTGCGGGGCGACCACGATGCTCCGCTGCTTCTCCGGATCCTGCAGCGTCACGGTGAGGGAGTGGGCGAGGAACTTCTGCACGGCCAGGGTGGAGGCGCCGGCGCCCGTCATATCGCCCTCGAAGGCTTGGGAGAGCCGGGAGTCGGCCACCACCGCCGTCGTGCCGCCTCCGACGGGCCTGGCGGCCGTCGGGGTGTAGGCGAGGTTGTCCCGGAGGCTGTCGCTCCGTGCGATGACGTTGTGGGCACCCGCGGAGGTCGCGACATCGACGATCGAGGAGTCGATCGCCCCGTCGACCGGCCAGGCGAAGTCCACCGAGGGCTTCACATGGAGGACGGTCTCCACGGTCGTCGCCGCGACTTCGGTGGCCGGCTGGAGGTGGCTGAGCGAGCCGGAGACGGCCTTGCCGCGGTGGGCGAGCGAGGCGAGGTCGGGATCGGCGAACGGCAGGGCGACCACCTTGTCGTCCTGTACGGCGGCCTCCAGCGACTTCAGCCAGCGCTTGGCCACGTCCCGGTTGGTGCCGGGCACGGTGGTGTCGCCCTGCTTGACCTCGTACTTCTCGGCCATGGCGTCCACGGTGGCCAGCAGGTCCGGGTCGATGACCCAGGTCACCGGCAGTGTGCTGCCGAGGGTGACCATCTGCTCCAGGCGCCCGCCCGGGGACAACTCCTTGACCAGGGACTCGTCCTCGAAGACCGGGGTCTGCTGTTCGTCGGAGCCGGTCTCGGAAGTGAGGTGCGTCGACGAGATCAGCGGCCAGAGATACGTGAGCTGGGTCTTCTTCTCGGTGGCTTCCGGCTGCCAGGGAAGGAAGGTCCGCTCGATGCCGAGGACCTGGTCGTAGGCGAAGTCCGGAGTCCGGCCGGAGAGGGAGACTCCCAGGGGGTAGACCCCGCCGTCCTCGCCGAGGTCGAGCTTGTCGAGGGGGACGGAGAGGGTGAAGTCGTGGCTGATGCCGGACGCCAGCCGCGGGATGTCCACCGCGAACTTGTCGTCGATCTTCTGCCCGTCGAGCACCGGGTCGAAGCCGGTCCGCTCGGACGCCTGGTCGATGGCGGTCCGGCCGGACAGCTTCGGCCCGACGCGGAGATCGACATGGGCGTCGGTGATCGTGCGCTTGCTGCGGTTGATCACCGTGCCGGACACGGTGAGGGTGTCCTTCTCGCCGGGGGCGGCGGGCGTCATCGCGTCCAGGGACACGTCGACGGTCCGGGTGCCTGTGGCGTCCTCCGCGGCCGCTGCGGGAGTCGCGGTCGGCCCGTACAGCAGTCCGGCCATGAGTGGTACGCCGGCGATCACGGAGGCTGTGCGTCGCAGCCACCGGCGTGCAGGAGAAAGGTGCATCTCCTGGAAGTCTGCCGCCTCGGCCACGCGCTCGCCCGTCCCTCGTCGTCGTGCCTACTGGTGGTCGTTCTGTGGGTCTCTCGTTCGTGCGTCCACGCATGGTAACGAGACCCGCTGTGCCGAAGTGCCGCGGAGGGACCCACAAGATCGCGTGAGAACCGGGACGGGGTCCTGGAAACCGAGGCGCCCCGTGGTGGCGCGGCCACGTACCCTTTCCTGCTGTGCCGAACGCCAATGAAGACAGCCCCACTGCCCTGAGCCAGGTGCAACACCGCGCCGTGAGCGAACTGCTGCGGGTTTCGCCCGTCGCCGACGACCTGGCCCGCCGTTTCGAGGGGGCCGGCCACCGGCTCGCTCTCGTCGGCGGCTCGGTACGCGACGCGCTTCTCGGGCGGCTCGGGAACGATCTCGACTTCACCACGGACGCCCGGCCCGAGGACGTGCTCAAAATCATGCGCCCCTGGGCCGACTCCGTATGGGACGTCGGTATCGCCTTCGGCACGGTCGGGGCGCAGAAGGAGAGCGGTGCCGGGGAGGAGGCTCAGCGCTTCCAGATCGAGGTCACCACCTACCGCTCGGAGGCGTACGACCGGACCTCGCGGAAGCCCGAGGTCTCCTACGGCCACTCCATCGAGGAAGACCTCGTCCGCCGTGACTTCACCGTGAACGCCATGGCCGTGGCCCTCCCGGAGAAGGAGTTCATCGACCCCCACAAGGGACTGGAGGACCTCGCCGCCCGGGTCCTGCGCACTCCCGGCACCCCCGAGGACTCGTTCTCCGACGACCCGCTGCGGATGCTGCGCGCCGCCCGCTTCGCCGCCCAGCTGGACTTCGAGGTGGCTCCCGAGGTCGTGGCCGCGATGACCGCCATGGCCGAGCGTATCGAGATCGTGTCGGCAGAGCGGGTGCGGGACGAGCTGAACAAGCTGCTTCTGTCGGCGCACCCCCGCAAGGGCCTGGCACTGCTGGTCGAGACCGGCCTCGCCGCGCATGTCCTCCCGGAGCTCCCTGCGCTGCGCCTGGAGAGCGACGAGCACCACCGTCACAAGGATGTGTACGAGCACTCACTCACCGTGCTGGAGCAGGCGATCGACCTGGAGGAGGACGGGCCCGATCTCGTGCTGCGCCTGGCCGCGCTGCTCCACGACATCGGGAAGCCCCGGACGCGGCGGTTCGAGAAGGACGGGCGGGTCTCCTTCCACCACCACGAGGTCGTCGGCGCCAAGATGACCAAGAAGCGGATGGCCGCACTGAAGTACTCGAACGAGCTGGTCAAGGACGTCTCGCGGCTGGTCGAGCTGCATCTGCGGTTCCACGGTTACGGCACCGGCGAGTGGACCGACTCCGCGGTGCGCCGGTATGTGCGGGACGCGGGACCGTTGCTGACACGGCTCCACAAGCTGACCCGCTCCGACTGCACGACCCGGAACAGGAAGAAGGCGGCGGCGCTCTCCAGGGCCTACGACGGCCTGGAGGAGCGCATCGCCCAGCTTCAGGAGCAGGAGGAGCTGGACGCGATCCGGCCGGACCTCGACGGCAACCAGATTCAGGAGGTGCTGGGAGTCGGGCCCGGCCCGGTCATCGGCAAGGCGTACGCCTTCCTCCTCGATCTGCGGCTGGAGAACGGCCCGATGGAGCACGATGCGGCGGTCGCAGCGCTCAAGGAGTGGTGGGCGACGCAGGGCTGAGCACCGCACCGGAGGTGTGTTTCACGTGAAACACACCTCCGGTGCGGAAGCAGGTGACAGTGAACAGGGGCGGTGTTTCACGTGAAACACCGCCCCTTCGCCTTTCTGCTCTCACCCCGGAGCAGGGCGGCGTCTCAGGAGCGCTGCCGCCACTGCCGCATAGAGGACCGCCACGGCGGTGATCAGTGCGGCGGACCGGCCGTCCGGCGGCAGCATCAGTGCGGCCACCCCGGCCGCTCCCACGAACGCCACATTGAAGAGCATGTCGTAGAGGGAGAAGACCCGGCCGCGGAAGGCGTCGTCCACCGAGGTCTGCACCACGGTGTCCGTCGCGATCTTGGCGCCCTGGGTGACGAGACCGAGGACGAAGGCCGCGGCCAGCATCGGCGCGGGAGCGAAGGGCAGACCGAGGGCCGGCACCAGGACGGCCGCCGCGCCCGAGCCCGCTGCCATCCAGCCGTACTGCCCAAGCCTGCCGATGGCCCAGGGGGAGATCAGTGCGGCGGCGAAGAAGCCCGCGCCCGAGATGCCCACGGCCAGCCCGAGGAGCGCGAGCCCGTCCGCTTCGGAGTCGGACCAGGCGTACCGGCAGAGCATCAGGACCGTCACGGTGAGCGCGCCGTAGCAGAAGCGGAGCAGCGCCATCGCGGCCAGCGCGTCCGCCGCGAGCCGCCGCGAACGGAGATGCCTCAGGCCGTCCAGCAGACCCCGGGCGGTGGAGGCGAGAGCCTTGGACAGCCGCGGCTGGACCAGATCCGGGTCGGGCCCCAGAAGCTCACGTCCCATGCGCAGGGAGGCGGCGGCAGCACAGAGGTAGAGGGCCGCGCCCAGCAGGACCACGACGGCGTCGGAGTCCGAGAGGGCGAACCGCACCAGGAAGGCCAGACCACCGCCGGCCGTGGCGGCCAGGGTCCCTGCGGTCGGCGAGAGCGAGTTCGCCACCACCAGGCGCTCCTCGTCGACCACGCGGGGGAGGGCGGCGGAGAGCCCGGCCAGTACGAAGCGGTTGACGGCGGTGACGGAGAGGGCGGAGGCGTAGAAGAGCCAGTCCGGGGCGGCCGCCAGAACGAGCAGGGCCGTCCCGCAGGCCAGGACGGCGCGCAGCACATTGCCGTAGAAGAGCACCTGACGGCGGCGCCAGCGGTCGAGCAGGACGCCGGCGAACGGGCCCACGAGGGAGTAGGGCAGCAGCAGGACTGCCATGGCGGACGCGATCGCCGCGGGCGAGGTCTGCCGCTCCGGGGAGAACACCACGTAGGTCGCGAGGGCCACCTGGTAGACGCCGTCGGCCGACTGCGACAGCAGCCGCACCGCCAGGAGGCGGCGGAAGCCGCTCAGGCGCAGGAGTACGCGCAGATCACGTACGGCAGACATGCGAGCTAGCGTCACATACGAGGAGGGTCCCCGGGGCAGCGACCCGGGGACCCTCCTCGATGGCAGGGGCAGCGATCAGCGCTCGACCTCGCCCTTGATGAACTTCTCGACGTTCTCACGAGCCTCGTCGTCGAAGTACTGCACCGGCGGGGACTTCATGAAGTACGAGGAGGCCGAGAGGATCGGGCCGCCGATGCCGCGGTCCTTGGCGATCTTCGCGGCGCGCAGGGCGTCGATGATGACACCCGCCGAGTTCGGGGAGTCCCACACCTCGAGCTTGTACTCCAGGTTCAGCGGGACGTCACCGAAGGCACGGCCCTCGAGGCGCACGTACGCCCACTTGCGGTCGTCGAGCCAGGCGACGTAGTCCGAGGGGCCGATGTGGACGTTCTTCTCGCCCAGCTCACGGTCGGGGATCTGCGAGGTGACGGCCTGCGTCTTCGAGATCTTCTTGGACTCCAGGCGCTCGCGCTCGAGCATGTTCTTGAAGTCCATGTTGCCGCCGACGTTGAGCTGCATCGTGCGGTCCAGGATGACACCCCGGTCCTCGAACAGCTTGGCCATCACGCGGTGGGTGATGGTGGCGCCGACCTGGGACTTGATGTCGTCACCGACGATCGGGACACCGGCCTCGGTGAACTTGTCCGCCCACTCCTTGGTACCGGCGATGAAGACCGGGAGGGCGTTGACGAAGCCGACCTTGGCGTCGATGGCGCACTGCGCGTAGAACTTCGCAGCGTCCTCGGAGCCGACCGGCAGGTAGCAGACCAGGACGTCGACCTGCTTGTCCTTGAGGACCTGGACGATGTCGACCGGCTCCTCGGCGGATTCCTCGATGGTCTGGCGGTAGTACTTGCCCAGGCCGTCCAGGGTGTGGCCGCGCTGCACGGTGACGCCGGTGGACGGCACGTCGCAGATCTTGATGGTGTTGTTCTCGCTGGCGCCGATGGCGTCCGCCAGGTCGAGGCCGACCTTCTTGGCGTCCACGTCGAAGGCGGCGACGAACTCGACGTCACGGACGTGGTAGTCGCCGAACTGGACGTGCATCAGACCCGGCACCTTGCCGGCCGGGTCGGCGTCCTTGTAGTACTCGACGCCCTGCACCAGCGAGGCGGCGCAGTTGCCCACGCCGACGATGGCTACGCGAACCGAACCCATTCCGGTTGCTCCCTGTGTGATCTCGGTGTTCCGGATGAAACCCTGCGGAGCGCAGGGCCTCACTTGGCGGTGTCGTCGGACGGATCCGGCGGAGTAGGGCCGCCGGGGGGTGTCCCCCCGGAAGGTCCGGGCTCCGTGTGCCGGGGCAGGCCGTCCGTCGCTCCAGATGTGTTGTCGTGCTGAGCGGTGCTCTCGGAAGAGGGTCGTCGCTGATCCCGCCCCGCCCGCTCGCTCTCGATGAGCTCGTTCAGCCAGCGCACTTCGCGCTCCACGGACTCCATGCCGTGGCGCTGTAGTTCGAGCGTGTAGTCGTCGAGGCGCTCGCGGGTGCGGGCGAGAGAGGCCCGCATCTTCTCCAGGCGCTCCTCCAGCCGGCTGCGGCGCCCCTCCAGGACCCGCATCCGCACCTCGCGCTCCGTCTGGCCGAAGAAGGCGAAACGGGCCGCGAAGTGCTCGTCCTCCCAGGTGTCGGGGCCGGTGTGGGAGAGCAGCTCCTCGAAGTGCTCCTTACCTTCGGCCGTCAACCGGTAGACGATCTTCGCGCGGCGCCCCGCCAGGGAGGCGGCGAGGGCGTCCTCGGGTGCGCTTCCCGGCTCCTCGATCAACCAGCCGTTGGCGACCAGCGTCTTGAGGCAGGGATAGAGGGTGCCGTAGCTGAAGGCCCGGAAGATCCCCAGCGAGGTGTTGAGCCGCTTGCGCAGCTCGTACCCGTGCATCGGTGCTTCGCGGAGCAGGCCGAGCACAGCGAATTCGAGGATGCCCGAGCGCCTGCTCATCGCCGCCTCCTTCGCTGTGCCGTGCCGTTGTCTCGCCGCGATGTGTCGTGCTGATGTATCGACTCGATACATCAGCACGATAGAGCCGCGTGCCTGCTGCGACAAGTGGGGTCATCGTGAACGGCGTCACATCGTCAATTCACCGTCACTGAGTTGCCGGAAATGGGGTGAACTTCGGCCCTAGGCGGGTTTTGACCGTGCGTAGTCTGTGCGGCATGCAGACCACCGGGAACCATGTGACGCCCCCGAGCGTCATCGCCGTGGATGCGCAGCGGATGAGCTCTACCCAGAGCTCGTCCGTATCCATTTCGGGGGGACCGGAACTCACCTGCCGCTTCCAGGCGTCTCGCCTGCCCGAGGAGTAGTCGTTCGATGAGCGAGCACCGT
This sequence comes from Streptomyces sp. CNT372, assembly GCF_000377145.1. Taxonomy (NCBI): domain Bacteria; kingdom Bacillati; phylum Actinomycetota; class Actinomycetes; order Kitasatosporales; family Streptomycetaceae; genus Streptomyces; species Streptomyces sp. CNT372. The sequence continues at coordinate 424,198 of NZ_KB897777.1, forward strand.
CGCAAACCGCCCCAGTCGCAGGGTGGCGGACGCGCCGCGGCCCGTCGCGCCGCCCAGCAGCCGGGCCGTCGCGGAGCATCAGGCCGGGATGCCGCACCGGCCTCCCCCACCGCCTCGCACGGCGAGGAGCGCCCCTACGGGGGCCGTGCCGAGGCGCGTCGTGCCGCCCAGCGCGGCGGCCGCCGGCGCACCGAGGAGGGGGCGGGCGCGGGCCGCGCCGCCAGGCGGGCCGGTGCGGCCGGGGCGGCGGCAGGCCGTCCGGGCAAGAATCGGATGATCGACTATCCGCGCCACGACAAGGACGGGTGGCGCCGGTGGGTGCCGTCCTGGAAGCTCGCGGCGGGCCTGGTCATCGCCCTCTTCGGCAGCATGATGACGGCGGCGACGATCGCCTACGCGATGGTCGGTGTGCCCGATCCCGCCAAGACCGCGACGGCCCAGAACAACGTCTACTACTGGAAAGACGGCTCTCAGATGGCCGCGACCGGTGGGGAGATCAACCGGCAGATCATCCCCATCGACCAGATTCCGCTGGTGATGCAGAACGCGGTGATCTCGGCCGAGAACAAGACCTTCAAGGAAGACTCCGGCATCGACCCGATGGGTATCGGCCGGGCCCTGTTCAACATGGCCCGCGGGCAGCAGACCCAGGGCGGATCCACGATCACCCAGCAGTACGTGAAGAACGCGCGGCTCGACAACCAGGACCAGACCCTGAGCCGCAAGTTCAAGGAGCTCTTCATCTCCGTCAAGATCGACAACGAGATGGAGAAGGACGAGATCATGGAGGGTTACCTCAACACCTCCTACTACGGGCGGGGCGCCTACGGCATCCAGGCAGCCGCCCGCACGTACTACGGCAAGGACGCCAACAAGCTCAACGCCAGTGAGTCCGCCGTGCTCGCCTCCCTCCTCAAGGGCGCGACGTACTACGACCCGGCGGGCAACCCCTCGATCGACCCCGAGGCCTCCGCGGCCAAGAACCGCGAGCGGGCCGAGAAGCGCTGGCGGTGGATCCTCGACGAGATGGTCAAGGACAAGCACCTCACCGCCGAGGAGCGGGCGACCTTCACCACGTTCCCCATGCCGGATCCGCCGAAGAAGAACGCGCAGCTCAGCGGCCAGATCGGCTACCTCGTGGACCTGGCCAAGGCCAACTTCGTCAACAACGCCGAGGGCTACACGGCCGAGGACCTCGCCCAGGGCGGCTTCGAGATCCACACGACCTTCGACAAGAAGAAGGTCCAGCTTCTCGAGAAGACCATCAAGAAGATCCAGGACAAGCACATCGACCCCGAGAAGCGCCCCGACACGGACACCCACGTCCAGTTCGGCGGCGCCTCGGTCGAGCCCGAGACTGGCAAGATCGTCGCGATCTACGGCGGCACCGACGCCACCAAGCACTTCACCAACAACGCCGACGCGACGGGCGCCCAGGTCGGATCGACCTTCAAGCCCTTCGTGCTCGCCGCGGCCATGCGCGACGGCGTCCGTGACCCCGAGGGCGCGGAGGAGCAGAGCCAGGCCGACCGCCGCATCGTGGACCCGGACAAGAGCCGTTACAGCGGCAAGAACAAGCTCAAGATCAAGAACTACGACGGCAGTGTCTGGCACAACGAGGAGGGGAAGGAGTGGGAGCAGGTCAACGACGACGACGCCAGCTACGGCGACATCAGCCTGCGCAAGGCCATGATCCACTCCGCCAACTCGCCCTATGTGCAGCTCGGCATGGACGTCGGCATCCCGCAGGTCCGTGATGCGGCGATCGACGCGGGCCTGCTGAAGTCAAGTCTCGTGGAGGGCAACGTCCCGTCGTTCTCCCTGGGCATCTCCACCCCCAGCGCCATCCGGATGGCGGGCGCCTACGGCACCTTCGCCGCCGAGGGCGAGCAGCGCGACCCCTACTCGGTGACCAAGGTCCTGCTCGAGGGCAAGAAGATCTACGAGCACGAGGACACCGCCAAGCGTGCCTTCAGCCGTGCCGTCGCCACCAATGTGACCGATGTGCTCACGGACGTCGTCGAGAAGGGCACCGGCAAGAACGCCCGGCTCCCGGGCCGCCCCGTCGCCGGCAAGACCGGTACCACCGACGGCAACAAGCAGGCGTGGTTCGTGGGCTACACCCCGCAGCTCTCGACCGCGATCGACATGTTCCGCCTCGACGACAACGAGAAGAACAAGAACCGCAAGTTCGAGGACATGTTCGGCACGGGTGCCCAGCCCAAGATCCACGGTTCGTCGTTCCCCTCCGAGATCTGGCACGACTACATGTCCGCCGCCCTCAAGGGCGAGAAGGTCATCGAGTTCCCCGAGCCGGAGGACCTGGGCGGCGAGGCCGTCTGGGGCGGTGGCGCGATCAGCCCGGCGCCGTCGCCGAGTATCACGCCCTCGGAGAAGCCGTCCGAGACGCCCTCGGAGAAGCCGTCCGAGACGCCGTCGACGTCGCCTTCCCCGTCCGAGTCCTGCAACCCGTGGGAGGACTGGACCTGCGACCCGACCGCCGGCACCGGCAACAACGGTGGCGGGAACATCGGCGGGAACAACGGCGGGGCCAACAACGGCGGCACCGACGAGGGAGCGAGCAACGGCGGTCCGACGGTGAGTCCCCCGCCCGGTACGGACAGCGGCGGCACCGACAGCAACGGTGGCGGCGGCAACGGCGGCAACGGCGGGAACAACGGCGGTGGCGGGTTCATCGGAGGCTCCGACGGAACCTAGGAGGTGCCCGGCCCTGATCCGACAGACCCCTCCTGGCGCCTGACCGCACCCGGTGCCGGACCACCGCGTACGGCATCCGACCCACCGCGCGGCTCACGGGCCGCCGCATCCGGACCCCACGGCACCCGCCGGCCGGATGCGGCGGCCCGCGCCGTGTCCGCAGGCCCTTACGGCAGGATGTGCACCATGCCCAGCCCAGAAGAGACGAGCGCCTACGAGGACCGCCCCGCCGGCCGGCCCGCGCGCCGCGACCGTACGGACGTCGTCGCCCCCACCCGGCGCGACAGGATCGCCGCGGCGGGCAGCGAACTGATCGGCGGGCCCATCGGTAGCAGGGCGCTGGGCGGACAGGGCGGCCGGCTCACCCCGGTGGCCGTCGTCGCACTCACCGCGATCGGCATGTTCGCGCTCGGCATGGTGCAGAAGCTGCCCTGCTACAACTGGGCCTGGTTCCGGGGCAGCAGCTCCCAGTACACCCACGCCTGCTACTCCGACATCCCCCACCTCTACCTGGGGCGGGGCTTCTCCGAGGGCCTGACCCCCTACTTCGACCGGCTGCCCGGCGACATGCAGTACCTGGAGTATCCGGTGCTGACCGGGCTCTTCATGCAGGTCGCGTCGTGGTTCAGCGAGGTCGGCTTCTGGCTGGGCATCTCCGACGGCGACCTGGTGCAGCAGGAGCAGCTCTACTGGCTGGTGAACGCAGGCATGCTACTGGCCTGCACGGCGGTGATCGCCGCCTGCGTCGCCCGCACCCAGCGGCACCGCCCCTGGGACGGTCTGCTCCTCGCCCTCGCGCCCGCCTTCGCGCTCACGGCCACCATCAACTGGGACCTGTTCGCCGTGGCGCTCGCCGCCGCCGCGATGCTGATGTGGTCCCGGGGACGGCCGCTCGCGTTCGGCATCCTGATCGGCCTGGCGACGGCTGCCAAGCTCTACCCGGTCTTCCTGCTGGCCCCGCTGCTTCCGCTCTGCCTGCGCACCGGGAAGTGGCGGGAGTTCATCACGGCGAGCCTGGGGGCGGCCGGTGCGTGGCTGGTCGTGAACCTGCCCGTGATGGTGTTCGCCCCCGAGGGCTGGAAGAAGTTCTACACCTTCAGCCAGGAGCGCCAGATCGACTTCGGGTCGTTCTGGCTGGTCATCACCCAGCGCACCGGCGAGGGCATCGCCGTGGAGACCGTCAACGACACGGCCCTCGTGCTGGTCGCCCTGGCCTTCGTCGCCCTCTGCGTGCTGACCGTGCGGGCGCCGCGCCGTCCCCGGTACGCGCAGCTCGCCTTCCTCCTGGTCGCCGCGTTCATCCTGACCAACAAGGTCTACTCGCCGCAGTACGTGCTCTGGCTGATCCCGCTGGCGGTGCTGGCGCGGCCGCGCTGGCGGGACTTCCTGATCTGGCAGGCGTGCGAGGTCATGTACTTCCTGGGGATCTGGATGTACCTCGCGTACACGACCAGTGAGAAGCAGCAGGGGCTGCCGGCCGAGGGCTATCAGCTCGCCATCGCCCTGCACCTCCTCGGCACGCTCTACCTGTGCGCCGTGATCGTGCGGGACATCCTGCGGCCCGAGCGGGACGTGGTCCGCCAGGACGGCTCCGACGATCCTGCGGGCGGTGTCCTCGACGGCGCCCCGGACGTGTTCGTCCTCGGCGGGGCGCGGCGGCGTCCGGACGAGGCGGCCGGGGCGGCGGAGGAGCCGCGGGCGGGCCGGGGCGCGGAGCCGGCCAGCGGGGCGGAGAAGGCGCCGCAGCCGGCCGGCTGAACGGACCGGCCCCCGGCGGACGCGCGATGCGTCAGCCGGGGGCCGGGGAGTCCCGCGGTGCCACCGGCACCGGTCAGTGGTCCACCAGGCGGTCGAACTGCGTGGTGGTGTGCCGCAGATGGGCGACGAGCTCGTCCCCGACCTTCGGCTCCTGCGCGTCGGCGGGCACGAAGAGGATCGACACCTGCATGTGCGGCGGCTCGGCGAACCAGCGCTGCTTGCCGGCCCACACGAACGGGGACAGGTTGCGGTTCACCGTGGCCAGCCCGGCCCGGGCCACGCCCTTGGCGCGCGGCATCACGCCGTGCAGGGCTTTCGGCGCCTCCAGGCCCACACCGTGCGAGGTCCCGCCCGCCACGACGACCAGCCAGCCGTCCGAGGCCGCCTTCTGCTGGCGGTAGCCGAACCGGTCGCCCTTGGACACATGGGTCACGTCCAGTACGGCGCCCCGGTACTCCGTTGCCTCGTGGTCGCCCAGCCAGAGGCGGGTGCCGATGCGGGCGCGGAACCGGGTCTGCGGGAACTGCTGCTGCAGCCGCGCCTGTTCGTCCGCGCGCAGATGGCTCACGAACATGGTGTGCAGCGGGAGCCGGGCGGCCCGCAGCCGGTCCATCCAGGCGATGACCTCCTCGACCGCGTCCGAGCCGTCGGTGCGGTCCAGCGGCAGGTGGAGCGCGAAGCCCTCCAGCCGGACATCCTCTATGGCGGCGTGCAGCTGCCCGAGCTCGTGCTCGCCGACGCCATGGCGCTTCATCGAGCTCATGCACTCGATGACCACCCGGGCGCCGACGAGGGCGTGCACACCGTCGACGGAGGAGACGGAGCGGACAACCCGGTCCGGCAGCGGCACCGGCTCCTCGCCCCGGCGGAACGGGGTGAGGACGAGCAGGTCGCCGCCGAACCAGTCCTTGATCCGCGCGGCTTCGTACGTCGTGCCGACGGCCAGCATGTCGGAGCCGAAGCGGGCCGCCTCCTCGGACAGCCGCTCGTGACCGAAGCCGTATCCGTTGCCCTTGCAGACGGGGACGAGGCCGGGGAACTGGTCGATCACCGACTTCTGGTGTGCCCGCCAGCGCGCGGTGTCTACGTAGAGGGAGAGCGCCATGGCAGGCCCGGACCCTTTCTGGTGGCTGCGGAGTTCGGATGGTGGTGCGGGTGGTGCGTGCTGTCCGGGGGGAGTGCCCCGGACGGTCAGCGCCGCGACATGTAGATGTCGAGCGCCTTGTGCAGCAGCTTGTTGAGCGGGAAGTCCCACTCGCCGACGTACTCGACGGCCTCGCCGCCCGTGCCGACCTTGAACTGGATCAGGCCGAAGAGGTGGTCCGTCTCGTCGAGGGAGTCGCTGATGCCCCTCAGGTCGTACACCGTGGCGCCCATCGCGTAGGCGTCGCGCAGCATCCGCCACTGCATGGCGTTCGACGGGCGGACCTCGCGGCCGATGTTGTCGGAGGCGCCGTAGGAGTACCAGACATGGCCGCCGACGACGAGCATGGTGGCCGCCGACAGGTTCACCCCGTTGTGGCGGGCGAAGTAGAGCCGCATGCGGTTGGGGTCCTCGTTGTTGAGGACGGTCCACATGCGCTGGAAGTACGAGAGCGGGCGGGGGCGGAAGCGGTCGCGCTCGGCGGTGATCTCGTAGAGCCGCTGCCACTCCTCCAGGTCCTCGTAACGGCCCTGGACGACCTCGACGCCGGCCTTCTCCGCCTTCTTGATGTTCCGGCGCCACAACTGGTTGAAGCCCTTGAGGACGTCGTCGAGCGACCGGTTGGCCAGCGGCACCTGGTAGACGTAGCGCGGCTGCACGTCACCGAAGCCGGCGCCGCCGTCCTCGCCCTGCTGCCAGCCCATCTTCCGCAGGCGGTCGGCCACTTCGAAGGCGCGCGGCTCGATGTGGGTCGCCTCGACGTCCCGCAGCCGCTTCACGTCCGGGTCCTGGATGCCCGCCTTGATCGCGGGGGCGTCCCACCGGCGGATGACGACCGGCGGACCCATCTTGACGGAGAACGCACCCTGCTTCTTCAGGTGGGCCAGCATCGGCTGCAGCCACTCGTCCAGGTTGGGGGCGTACCAGTTGATGACCGGGCCCTCGGGGAGGTACGCGAGGTAGCGCTTGACCTTGGGGAGCTGGCGGTACAGGACCAGGCCCGCGCCGACGAGTTCGCCGTTCCTGTCGAACCAGCCCAGGCTCTCCGAGCGCCACTCGGTCTTCACATCCGCCCACGCCGGGACCTGGCAGTGGCTCGCCGAGGGCAGGGTCTGGATGTACGCCAGATGCTGCTCACGGCTGATGGTCCTCAGGGTCAGGCTCATGCGGGGCGCTCCTCGGCAGGTGTGTCCCCATGGGTTCAGGGGCTCCGGCTCTCGCGCCGAAGCCTACTGCGCCCGGACGGACCTCCGAATGTCTGTGCACAGGAGCAGCGCGGCCCTTGCCCCCACCCGGGTGGGGGCAAGGGCCGCGCCGGAGCGGAGCGGGTGTCCCTCAGCCGAGTACGCCGCCGAAGAGTCCGCCGTGGGCCATGCCGAGGAAGAAGCCGACCGCGGAGGCCCCCAGGCCGATGATCAGCAGGAACCGCTCGCGCGTGGTGACCGAGATGAACTGCCCGTACCCGCCGGTGAGGATGCCGACGAGTCCCGCCCAGGAACTCAGCAGGTGGAGGTGGTGCCACATCGCCGTGATGAACGCGACGGCGCCGAGCACCAGTGTCGCGGCCATCAGGGAGTCCTGGAGGGGGTGGGGCTTGCCGTCCGTGGCGAGGAGCGAACCGGAGGACGGCCGCCGCGTCGCGGTGGTGGAGGACTGGCGTCGCATTGCATGTGCCATGAGGCACCTCCTGGCTGAGCCGGAAGGCGGCGCATCGTAGCGCCGCGCGCACCCGATGTGTACAGGTTGCGGCCATTCGCACCCGGATTTCAACCGGAAGCCGGTTGCCGGTACGCTGGTCCGTCTGCACCGGTGTCTGTTCCGGGCCGGAAGCCGTCCCTCACGATCCGCAGGATCCGCACGGGACTGTCAGTGGCCCCGGATACCGTTGCGCACGCATCACGACCCTCCTGCCACGGAACGACCGTGGCCGCTGAGTCCAAAGGAGGTGGGTTCCACATGCGTCACTACGAGGTGATGGTCATCCTCGACCCCGATCTCGAGGAGCGCGCTGTCTCCCCGCTGATCGAGAACTTCCTCTCCGTCGTCCGTGAGGGCAACGGAAAGGTGGAGAAGGTCGACACCTGGGGCCGTCGTCGTCTCGCTTACGAGATCAAGAAGAAGCCCGAGGGCATCTACTCGGTCATCGACCTGCAGGCCGAGCCTGCGGTCGTCAAGGAGCTCGACCGCCAGATGAACCTGAACGAGTCGGTCCTCCGGACCAAGGTCCTCCGTCCCGAGACCCACTGAGCGTCTAGCTCAGAGGTCATCGGGTCCGAGTAGCAGCAAGCAGCCAGAAGCAATCCCCGCCGAGAGGTTCCCCCATGGCAGGCGAGACCGTCATCACGGTCGTCGGCAATCTCGTCGACGACCCCGAGCTGCGCTTCACCCCGTCCGGTGCGGCGGTCGCGAAGTTCCGCGTCGCGTCCACTCCCCGCACCTTCGACCGGCAGACCAATGAGTGGAAGGACGGCGAGAGCCTGTTCCTGACCTGCTCGGTCTGGCGGCAGGCGGCGGAGAACGTCGCCGAGTCGCTCCAGCGCGGCATGCGCGTCGTCGTGCAGGGCCGTCTGAAGCAGCGGTCCTACGAGGACCGCGAGGGCGTCAAGCGCACGGTCTTCGAGCTGGACGTCGAGGAAGTCGGCCCCAGCCTCAAGAACGCCACCGCCAAGGTCACCAAGACCACCGGTCGTGGCGGCCAGGGTGGGTACGGCGGCGGCCAGCAGCAGGGCGGCGGCTGGGGCGGCGGCCCCGGCGGTGGCGGCCAGCAGGGTGGCGGCGGTGCTCCCGCCGACGACCCGTGGGCCACCAGCGCGCCGGCCGGCGGCGGCCAGCAGCAGGGTGGCGGCGGAGGCTGGGGCGGAAGCTCCGGCGGTTCCGGCGGCGGCTACTCGGACGAGCCCCCCTTCTAAGGGGCGGGGCTCGTACTCCCCTTCTTGATCACACAGGAGAAACACCATGGCGAAGCCGCCTGTGCGCAAGCCTAAGAAGAAGGTCTGCGCGTTCTGCAAGGACAAGACCGCTTACGTGGACTACAAGGACACGAACATGCTGCGGAAGTTCATTTCCGACCGCGGCAAGATCCGTGCCCGCCGCGTGACCGGCAACTGCACGCAGCACCAGCGTGACGTCGCCACGGCCGTCAAGAACAGCCGTGAGATGGCGCTGCTGCCCTACACGTCCACCGCGCGATAAGGGAAGGGTGACCAGAACATGAAGATCATCCTCACCCAGGAGGTCTCTGGCCTCGGTGCCGCCGGTGACGTCGTCGACGTCAAGGACGGTTACGCTCGCAACTACCTGGTCCCGCGTGGTTTCGCGATCCGCTGGACCAAGGGTGGCGAGAAGGACGTGGCGCAGATCCGCCGCGCCCGCAAGATCCACGAGATCGCGACCATCGAGCAGGCCAACTCCGTCAAGGGCCAGCTCGAGGCCGTGAAGGTGCGCCTGGCCGTTCGCTCCGGCGACGCCGGCCGCCTCTTCGGCTCCGTCACCCCGGCCGACATCGCCTCGGCGATCAAGGACGCGGGTGGCCCGGAGGTCGACAAGCGTCGTGTCGAGCTCGGTGCGCCGATCAAGACCCTGGGCTCGCACCAGGTGTCCGTGCGTCTGCACCCCGAGGTTGCCGCGCAGCTCGGCGTCGAGGTCGTCGCCGCCTGAGCAGCGTTCTCGACTGAGCAGTAGGAAGGGCCGCATCCTCCGGGATGCGGCCCTTCTGTTTCACGTGAAACACCGCTCTCCTGCCTCCGGACGGTCCTGCGACGCCGGCGTCCTCAGGGTCAGCGGGCGGCGCCCGTCACCAGCCACTTGCCGGACCGGGCCCGCCACCAGAGGGTGAGCAGGCGGACGGACATCATCAGGGTCATCGCCCACCACAGAGCCGTCAGACCGCCGCCCAGCGACGGTACGAGGAGGGCCACGGGCGCGAAGACGGCGAGGGTGACGATCATGGCCCAGGCCAGGTAGGGCCCGTCCCCCGCTCCCATCAGGACGCCGTCCAGGACGAAGACCACACCGGCGAGGGGCTGGGAGAACGCCACCACCAGGAGGGCGGGGAGCAGGGCGTCCTGGACCGTCCGATCGCTGGTGAACAGGGGGACGAAGAGGGGGCGTGCGGCCACGACGAGCACCCCCAGGACGACACCGGTGGCGATCCCCCACTGCACCATGCGCCGGCAGATCTGGCGGGCCCCTTCCGCGTCCCCGGCGCCGAGACAGCGGCCGATGATGGCCTGCCCGGCGATGGCGATGGCGTCCAGGGCGAAGGCCAGCAGACTCCAGAGGGAGAGGACGACCTGGTGGGCGGCGATCTCGGCATCCCCGAGGCGGGCGGCGACCGCGGTGGCGATCAGCAGAACGGCCCGGAGCGAGAGGGTACGGACGAGGAGGGGAACGCCCGCCTGGGCGCTGGCGCGGATACCGGCGGCGTCCGGCCGAAGGGTCGCGCCGTGCCGTCGTGCTCCTGAGACCACCACGATCAGATAGGCGACGGCCATCCCGCACTGGGCGATCACCGTGCCCCAGGCCGATCCCGCGATACCGAGGCCGGCTCCGTGGACCAGGCCGACACTGAGTGCGGCGTTGGCCGTGAAGCCGCCGACGGCCACATACAGCGGGGTGCGGGTGTCCTGGAGCCCGCGGAGGACACCGGTGGCGGCGAGGACGATCAGCATGGCCGGGATGCCGAAGCTGGAGATCCGCAGATACGTGACCGCATACGGTGCTGCGGTCTCCGAGGTGCCGAAGAGGCCGATGAGCCAGGGCGCGGCCGGCACGGTCACGGCGACGACCGCGAGGCCGAGGTCGAGCGCGAGCCAGATCCCGTCCATGCCCTGGCGGATGGCGGCGCGCAGATCCCCGGCGCCGACCCGGCGGGCCACGGCGGCGGTGGTGGCGTAGGCGAGGAAGACGAACACGCTCACGGCGGTCATGAGCAGAGCGGCGGCGACTCCGAGGCCGGCCAGCTGCGGGGTGCCGAGATGGCCGACGACCGCACTGTCGACCATGACGAAGAGGGGCTCGGCCACGAGTGCGCCGAAGGCGGGGACGGCGAGGGCGACGATCTCTCGGTCGTGCCGACGACGGGGTGCCCGGGCGGGCGCGGGAGCCGGTGTCATGGCATCAATGTAATCTTCCACAGGTAAGAGATGCAATGCCAAGGGGACCCTTACGAACAGCTTCGCTTCAGTGCCGTGTCCGGGGCGGTCGGGCGGATCTTGATCCACTCGCGAAAGTTTTTCTCTCCCACAGTCAGTGGATGGAAAGTTCCCAGCTCAGAGCATGGTTCGCCGCGGTGGTGTGGCTTTGTCCACAGTGCTGTCCCCTGGTTCGTGCACAGGTTCCGGAGACTTCTCCACAGCATCTGATCCTTCGTCCACATGGCCTGTGGATAACCAGATTGGCTGACGGTGCCGCCGGGCCTACCGTGGACCGTCGCCCGACGCGCCGAAAGCGGAGTCCAGCGACTCGATTTGTCGGTGCCGTGGCGTAGAAAGAGTGCCACGGCAGAGGTCCGCGAGGCGGACGGGAGGAGGTGGCCGCGGGTGAGCATTTCCGAACCCCTGGACGACCCGTGGGCGGCCGACACCCCGGGGGACCGCCTTCCCGCATCCCGCCGCCGCGGCGACGGCGGCGGGAGCCGCGGCAGCCGGGAGGACCGCCACGACCGGGGCAGCGACGGCGGCAGCTGGGACAGCGGGCCCGGCTTCGAGCGGGTCCCGCCCCAGGACCTGGACGCGGAACAGTCGGTCCTCGGCGGCATGCTGCTCTCCAAGGACGCCATCGCCGACGTCGTCGAGATCATCAAGGGCCACGACTTCTACCGGCCCGCCCACGAGACGGTCTACCAGGCCATCCTGGACCTGTACGCCAAGGGCGAGCCGGCGGACCCGATCACCGTGGCCGCCGAGCTGGTGAAGCGGGGCGAGATCACCCGGGTCGGCGGGGCCCCCTATCTCCACACCCTGGTCCAGTCGGTGCCGACGGCGGCCAACGCCTCGTACTACGCGGAGATCGTCCATGAGCGGGCGGTGCTCCGCCGGCTGGTGGAGGCCGGCACCAAGATCACGCAGATGGGATACGCGGCCGACGGCGACGTCGACGAGATCGTGAACTCGGCCCAGGCCGAGATCTACGCCGTCACGGAGCAGCGGACCAGCGAGGACTACCTCCCGCTCGGCGACATCATGGAGGGCGCCCTCGACGAGATCGAGGCGATCGGCTCCCGCAGCGGTGAGATGACCGGTGTGCCGACCGGGTTCACCGACTTCGACTCCCTGACGAACGGCCTCCACCCGGGCCAGATGATCGTCATCGCCGCCCGTCCCGCGATGGGCAAGTCCACCCTGGCGCTGGACTTCGCCCGGGCCTGCTCGATCAAGAACAACCTGCCGAGCGTCATCTTCTCCCTGGAGATGGGCCGCAACGAGATCGCGATGCGTCTGCTCTCCGCCGAGGCGCGGGTGGCCCTGCACCACATGCGCTCGGGCACGATGACCGACGAGGACTGGACCCGGCTCGCCCGCCGGATGCCGGACGTCTCCCAGGCCCCGCTCTACATCGACGACTCGCCGAACCTCTCGATGATGGAGATCCGGGCCAAGTGCCGCCGCCTGAAGCAGCGGAACGACCTGAAGCTCGTGGTCATCGACTACCTCCAGCTGATGCAGTCGGGCGGCTCCAAGCGCGCCGAGAGCCGCCAGCAGGAGGTCTCGGACATGTCCCGGAACCTGAAGCTGCTGGCCAAGGAGCTGGAGATCCCGGTCATCGCGCTCTCCCAGCTGAACCGAGGCCCCGAGCAGCGGACGGACAAGAAGCCCATGGTCTCCGACCTGCGTGAGTCGGGATCGATCGAGCAGGACGCCGACATGGTCATCCTGCTCCACCGCGAGGACGCCTACGAGAAGGAGTCCCCCCGCGCGGGCGAGGCGGACCTGATCGTCGCCAAGCACCGAAACGGCCCGACGGCGACGATCACGGTCGCCTTCCAGGGGCACTACTCCCGCTTCGTGGACATGGCGCAGACCTGATCCCGGCACGTGTTGGGCCTCAGATTTCGTGGCCACATCTCATGAGCGATGGCCGACCGATGGCATATCTGACACGAATCTGAGACTGGCAGGTCAAGCAGCTCACTCGTATGGGTGATTGAGCACCAGCCTCACCGCCAAGCAGGCCACCCCTGCCCAACTCGCCCGACTCGTCCGTGACCACTGGAAGATCGAGGCCCTGCACCACGTCCGCGACACCACCTTCGCCGAAGACGCCTCCCTGCTGCCAACCGGCAACGCACCCCGCGTGATGGCCACCTGGCGCAACCTCCCCATCGGAGCCCTCCGCACGGCCGCAGTGAAGAACATCGCGGCCGGTCTCCGCAGCAACGCCCGCAACCCTCAGTGACCCCTCTCACTCCTGGGCCTCGGATGACCATGAACCGGACATCATGCGACTACGCCGAAGCCCTGGCTCCTGAGGCCGTCGAATAGGTCCCGTGCCGTGCCACCGGTGGACGTGCAGACTCGCCCCATGGCGGACATGAGGGTGTTCCAGGATGCGGTCACCAGCTGGGCGACGGGGGGTCCCGACGGGCCGGCACGCGATCTGGCGGAACGCCTGGGAGTACGGACTGCGGTGCTCCTGGAGGGGGCTGAGCGATCTCGCGGCAGTCGAGGCGCTGGCCGCCCGGCGCGCCGGAACCTGGCCGCCGAGGGAGTGTGTGTCGTGTCGATGGGCGGGGCAATGAACGTCGGCCGCTATGCCGGGCTCCTCGGGCCGCCCGGCCTCGGTCTGCGCCTGACGGGACTGTGTGAAGAGGGCGATGAGGGCTTCTACGAGCGCGGGCTGACGCGCTCACAGGCTCCGCCCCAGCACATCTACGTATGCACCACAGATCTGGAGGACGAACTCATCCGCGCGTTCGGCACGGCAGGAGTCGAGGAGATCCTCCGCGCCGAGGGTGACCTCCGTGCCTGGCAGTCCTTCCAGCGTCAGCCCGCTCAGCATGGCCGGCCCCGGCATCAGCAGGTGCGGCGCTTCCTCGGCACGAAGAAGGGCGGGCCGCAAGATCCGCTACGGCCGTCTCCTTGTCGAGGCTCTCGCACCGGACCGGACACCGCCCCCACTCAACGGCCTCCTCGCGAGCCTGTGAGGGCGTGGACGCACTGCCGTTTCGAGCGTGCTCGACAGCGGATGACCGCGGTCGTTAATCAGTTGACCAGGTGGCAACGGCTGGGCAGGCTCCAGCACGAGCCGCCTGCCTCTACCGGGAGACCTACGGATGACTTCTCGCCTGCACGCGCTCTGTTTCGATGCGCACGACCCTCTCCGTCTCGCGCGCTTCTGGGCGGACTTTCTCCGCTGGGAGACAGCCGAGGACTCCTCCGCCGACATCACGCTGCTGCCCAGCGACGAGACCGGGTTCCGACTCCGCTTCCGACCGACCCAGGAGCGGAAGACAGGCGAGAACCACATGCACTTCGATCTGACGAGCACGTCCCTCGATGACCAGAAGCAGGTGGTGGAGAGGGCGCTCCGACTCGGCGCCCGGCACATCGACATCGGTCAACGCCCGGAGGAGGGGCATGTGGTGCTCGCCGACCCCGAGGGCAATGAGTTCTGTGTCATCGAACCGGGCAACAGCTTCCTCGCTGAGTGCGGATTCATCGGAGCGCTGGCGGGCGACGGCTCGCAGGAGACCGGGTACTTCTGGAGCCGAGCGCTGGGCTGGCCATTGGTCTGGGACCAGGATCAGGAGACCGCGATCCGCTCACCCCACGGTGGTCCGAAGGTCACGTGGGGTGGTCCACCACTGATGCCGAAGACGGGGAAGGAACGGCTGCACTTCGACCTCGCTCCACCGGCCGGCAGCGACCAGCAGACGGAGGTCGATCGGCTCGTCTCGCTCGGGGCAACGCGCATCGACATCGGCCAAGGTGACGTCGACTGGGTGGTGATGGCCGACCCCGACGGTCACGAGTTCTGTGTGCTGACCCCTCAATAGAGCTCGGAGTGGGCGTGGGTGCATGAAGAACTGAATCTCGCGCCAACCCCGGCAAGGTCATCCTGCTGCCCTGACGGTGAAGCTGCCCCGCATCCGGAACGTGTGGCCCTTGCGGCTAGGAGGATCGCCGCAGGGGAAATGACACGGCGGTGAGACACAACTCATTGGCCAGGCCATGAGACAACCAGTGAAGTCGCAGTTCACAGCACCAAGCTATGCCAGAGGGGGGGCGAGATCCTACAGCACGTGCGGCCTCCCGAGGTGTAGAGAACCGGCGCGTGCGGGCTCCCGAGGCGTAAAGAAGTCGACTGCCTCGGGGCGGCCGGATAGACCTGGGGCATGACGTCATCAGTGGAAGAACTTCTCCCCGGAACGCGCCGTGCGCTGCTGCACCGTCTTGCCGTCGCCCAGGCCGAGGGGCGCACGCCGTCGTATGTCGGGGCGGTGCTGCGGGACGGGAATCTGGTGTGGACCGGCGCGCGCAGTGGGGTGGAGGGGCCGGCCCCCGGCGCGGACACCCAGTACCGGGTCGGCTCGATCACCAAGACCTTCACGGCCGTGCTGGTGATGCGCCTGCGCGACGAAGGGCTGCTGGATCTCGGTGATCCTCTGGAGAAGCACCTGCCCGGGACCGGGGTGGGCGAGGTGACGATCGCTCAGCTTCTCGGCCACAGCGCCGGGCTGAGCGCGGAGTCCCCTGCTCCGTGGTGGGAGAGGACGCCCGGTTCCCTGCGCCCCGAACTGGCGGATGTGATTGGCGAGGGCGGGCGGATGCATCCGCCGGGGCGCCGGCACCACTACTCCAACCCTGGGTACACCCTGCTCGGCGCCCTGGTCGCGGCGGTCCGCGGGGTGCCGTGGGAGGAGGCGCTGCGACGGGAGGTCCTGGAGCCGCTGGGGCTGACCCGCACGAGTACCGAACAGGTGGCGCCGCACGCCGACGGCTGGGCCGTGCATCCCTGGGCGGATGTGCTGCTGGCGGAGCCGGCCGAGGACCTTGGACTGATGGCGCCCGCCGGGCAGTTGTGGTCCACCGCGGCCGACCTGTGCCGCTTCGCCTGGTTCCTCGCGGAGGGGGACGACCGGGTGCTCGGGGCGGCCTCCGTACGGGAGATGCGGACGCCGTCCGTGCCCCCGGAGGCCGGTGACTGGACGAGCGCCTACGGCCTCGGCATGCAGATCGTGCGCGCCGGGGAACGCACCCTGGTGGGCCACTGCGGGTCGCTGCCGGGCTTCCTGGCCGGCCTGTGGGTGAGCGTGGCGGACGGCGTCGCCGCGGTGGCACTGACCAATGCGACCTCCGGGCCGCAGGCCGGGACGACCGCCGCCGAGCTGCTGGGTATCGTCGCGGAGGCGGAGCCGCGTATCCCGGAGCCCTGGCGTCCCCTCCCGGATGCCGATCCGCGGCTGCTGGAGCTCACCGGCCCCTGGTACTGGGGGACATACGCGTATGGCCTGCGGCTGGCCGAGGGCGGTGGGGTGGAGCTGGAGCCGCTGCGCGGTGGCGGTCGCCGGTCGCGCTTCGCCGCGGCGGGGGACGGCTCCTGGACCGGCCTGGACGGCTACTACGCGGGGGAGACCCTGACGGTGGCGCGCCGCAACGACGGCTCGGTGAGCCATCTGGATCTGGGGTCCTTCGTGTTCACACGGGAGCCCTACGGGCCTGCCGACGCGGTGCCCGGCGGAGTGGACGAGGAGGGCTGGCGCGGGCGCTGAGCGGGTTTTGGTCGTCCTCGACAACGAGGACAGCCAGACCCCGCCGATCAGGGCCCGGAAGCGGCCGAACAGGGCCGGCCGTGCGGCACGGCCGGCCCTGTTCCACGTGAAACCAGCCGGCCCTGTTCCACGTGAAACACCGGTCGGCAACCGAGGCCGGCAGCCGTCGACGGCGGCTGTCAGAGGGGCAGCTTGAACCCGACATGGGACGCGGTGAAGCCCAGGCGCTCATAGAAGCGGTGGGCGTCCGTGCGCTGCGCATCGGAGGTGAGCTGGACCAGGTGGCAGCCGAGGCGCCGGGACTCCTCGACGGCCCACTCGACGAGTTGTGTCCCGAGTCCGCTGCCCCGCTCGTCCCGGTGGACCCGGACGGCCTCGATGACCGAGCGGGTGGCCCCTTGCCGGGACAGGCCCGGGATCACGGTGAGCTGGAGGGTGCCGACCACCCGGCCGTCCCGTACGGCGACCGTCTGGTGCTGGTGTGGGTCGCCGGCCAGACGCGCGAACGCGGCCCGGTACGGCGTGAGGTCGTCGGGGGACTCGCGCTGGGCGCCGAGGGGGTCGTCGGCGAGCAAGGCGACGATCGCCGGGAGGTCGTCCTCGTTCGCTGCTCGTATCTGAAGATCACTCATGATCGGCAGGCTACGCGGAGACCCGCAGCTCCTCGACGGCCCTGACGAGAGAGGCGAGCTCGGGGTTCTTCGCGGCTTCGTCGAGGGCTTCGCGCAGGGCGGTGTCGTTGGTGGGCCGGGCCTCCGCGAGCAGGGCGAGGCCGTCCTCCGTGACGTCGGTGTAGATCCCCCGGCGGTCCGTGTCGCAGAGATAGCGAGTCAGCAGTCCCCGGTCCTCGAGCCGCGTGACCAGGCGGGTGGTGGCGCTCTGACTGAGGACGACGGCGTCGGCGACCTGCTTCATCTGGAGGTGACCGCCGGGGCCGCTGTGCTGCCTGCTGAGGACGTCGAGCAGGGAGAACTCGCGCATGCTCAGGCCGTGCCGGGCTTCCAGGGCCTTCTCGATGTGGGACTCGATCCGCCCGTGCAGGAGCGAGAGGGCGCACCAGCCCTGCGCGAGGGCGGTGAGCGCGGGATCTGTCGCAGTCATGGGTTCCTCCTCGGTGGCAGGCGGCTCAAGGACCAGGATAGGCGACCATCGCAATAGTCGGCGTTTGCAATTAACCGGCGCATGCAATTATTGTGGACGCCCGTAAGGCGCTATAGCAATCCATGGAAGGGTCTCTCCCATGCCTCTCGCGCTTCTGGCTCTGGCGATCGGGGCCTTCGGCATCGGCACCACCGAATTCGTGATCATGGGCCTTCTGCCCCAGGTCGCGGGTGACTTCGGGGTGTCGATCCCCACCTCCGGTCTGCTGGTGACCGGCTACGCACTCGGCGTCGTGGTCGGGGCTCCGCTGATGACCGCACTGGGCACCAGCATTTCCCGGAAGCGGATGCTGATGCTGCTGATGGTCCTGTTCACGGCCGGCAACCTGCTCTCCGCGCTGGCGCCCACCTTCGGCACGATGCTCGCCGGACGGATCGTCGCCTCGATGGCCCACGGCGCGTTCTTCGGGATCGGCGCCGTCGTGGCCGCCGGCCTCGTCGCCCCGCACAAGAAGGCGGGCGCGATCGCGATGATGTTCACCGGGCTCACCGTGGCCAATGTCGTCGGCGTTCCCGGCGGCACCCTGATCGGCCAGTCCATCGGCTGGCGTACCACCTTCGCCGTGGTCGCCGCGCTCGGTGTCGTGGGCCTCGCCGGCATCGCGAAGCTCGTTCCCGAGGTGCCCGCACCGCGGGGCGTCCGGCTCCGCGACGAGGTGGCCGCCTTCGGGAACGCCCAGGTGCTGCTCGCCATGGCGATGACCGTGCTCGGGTTCGGCGGTGTCTTCGCGGCCATCACCTACATCGCGCCGATGATGACCGAGGTGGCCGGCTTCGCCGACTCCTCCGTGACCTGGCTGCTGGTCCTCTTCGGGCTGGGTATGGTCGGCGGCAATCTGCTCGGCGGACGCTTCGCCGACCGGCATCTGATGCCGCTGCTCTCGATCACACTCGGTGCCCTGGCGACCGTCCTCGCGCTGTTCACCGTGACCGCGCACAACAAGGTCCTCGCCGCGGTCTCCGTTGCCCTCATCGGCGCCCTCGGCTTCGCCACCGTGCCGCCGCTGCAGAAGCGTGTCCTGGACCAGGCCCACGGGGCGCCCACCCTGGCCTCCGCGGTCAACATCGGCGCCTTCAACCTCGGCAACGCCCTGGCCGCGTGGCTCGGCGGCATGGTGATCGCCTCCGGTCTGGGGCTGACCGCGCCCAACTGGGTGGGTGCGCTGCTTGCCGCGTCGGCCTTGGTGCTCGCCGTCCTCTCCTCGGCGCTGGAACGCCGTGAACGCGGGGCCGCGCCCGTGGCAAAGCCCGTGCGGGAGGCGGAGCTGCTGAGCCGCTGACCACGCCCGGCGCGTAGGCCCCGCCCAGCGGTCCCGCCCCGCGGTCCCTGAACGACGCCACGGCCCCGCACCGGAATCCGGTGCGGGGCCGTGGCGCGTCCGACGGGGCGGTCAGCCCGCGGCGACCGTGAGCGGGGCGAAGCGGCGGGTCCAGTCCCCCGGCAGACCCGGAATCCCGCGGGTCATCACGGCGTTGAACGCGATCGTCTCCAGACCACGGGCGCGGACCCACTCCAGCAGTTCCTCGTGCCGGACGTCGATGTCCGTGCGCAGCGGCCGGTCCGAGTGCGCGGCGAGCGAGGCGATCAGCGCCTTCGCGGTCTCCGTGTCCTCGGCGATGAGCGGACCCACGACATGCGTCGCCATGTTCGGCCAGGCGGCCGCGTATCCGGTCAGCTCGCCGTCGCGCACGGCCACCCTGATCTGGTCGGCGAAGGCCGGCAGGCGCGTGATCATATGGGTGCGGTCCACCCCGAACACCTCGGCGTCCAGGCGCACCAGGGCCGCCAGATCCTCGGCGGTCGCGGGGCGGGTGGTGACCTCGGACACCCCGCCGTCCGCCCGGAAGTGGCCGCGGACCATCTCCGCCCGGCCGGTCGTCGCGAACCCCAGCTCCTCGTAGAGGGGACGGCCGTTGGGAGTGGCGTGCAGGGTGAGGGGGGTGGTTCCGGTCTCCGTCAGGACATGGTGCATCAGCCGCCTTCCGACACCGCGGCGGGCGAAGCGTTCGGCCACGAGAACCATGCCGATCGCCGAGAGGTCACCGCCGTACTCGGTCACCACGCAGGCGGCGACCAGGCCCTTGCCCTCGGGGTCGTCGATGCCGTAGCCGGTGCCCGCCGTCAGCAGCAGTCCCCATTTGTGTTCCTCGCGTGGCCAGCCGCGGTCCTCGGACAGGTCGGCGCACGCGACGAGGTCCTCATGGGTCAGGTGCCTGATGGGCAGCTCGGAGAGCGAAGTCGACATGGTGTCAGGCTGTCGGACGCGGTGATCGTCCGTCCAGCCCTTTGTGTGATTTGGCATCCTTGCCGGGGGTGTCCGCGGAAGGCCCCTCGCGGCCGCCAGCAGTCGCCGGCCGTGACGAGAACCGTGCGGCGAACGGGGCGCTCAAGTGTTTCACGTGAAACACACAGCCGAGCCGGGGAGGGCTGCGCGCGCCACGCGGGGGAAAAGCGCCTCTGTTCGCCCTGGCGGACACCGGGCGCCGGCAGTGGGGTACGGGCGGACGGACCCGGCGGCGCGGAACGTGAAGATCACGGACCGGCGCTGTGCAGACTTGGCGGTGAAGCTGGACGGGTGCGTTCCGAGGGGTGGTTCGATGTGGCGCGGAGATCCGTGCGGCCCCTGTGCGCAGGTTCGAACGGTGTGATCGTCCGGTGCCGCGTACGGGCGAGTGCGCGGTGGCATGGGGGGCAACGAGCTTAGAGGGGATGGGATGCGGCTGCCCGGACTTTCCGGACTCTGTCCCGCACCCGGGAACCGCCTGGCAAGCTGCGTCAGCGGGCGAAGCGGACAGAGCAGGCAAGGCAAGGCGTTCCGTGCCCACGGACGCGCGTGCACCCGACCGAGAGATGTTCGAGGCGAGGCAGACACATGGATGCTCGTGCCACCACGTCGGCAGAGAACGTGATGTCGGGCGGTAACGGCGAGTGGTTCACCCCACGACGGCAACCCGCCACGGAGGGGCGGCCGTCCGGTGAGGCAGGACAGTCCGGTACGGACGGCGGCGATGCCGAGCGGAACGCGGACTCGGAGGGCGGCCACGCGGAGGCGGGCGGAAGACCCGGCGCCGTGCCGTCCCGGCAGGTGAGGGCGATACGGCCGGTGGGCTCCGGCACCGCCCGGCGCACCCGCCCTCGGCTGTCGATCGTCCGCGACGAGCCCGCGCGCGCCGAGAAGACACTGCCGCCCGCCGAGCCCGCCGAGCCCGCCGAGCCCTCCGCGTCGACCGGGCACCCCGCGTCGACCACGCATCCCACCGCGGCCGGTGAACCCGCGCCGCCCGAGTACGACCGCGTCCCGGCCGCCGAGCCCGGCCCGCCCGCCTCCCCCGACGCGGTCCTGGTCCGCCGGACCCTCCAGGAGATCGCCCCGGTCGCCGACCAGGTCACCTCGTACTTCTACGCCCTGCTCTTCGTGCGGCACCCCGCCCTGCGCCCGATGTTCCCCGTGGCCATGGACGCCCAGCGCGACCGGCTCCTCAAGGCGCTGCTGACGGCCGCGGAGCACATGGACAACGCGGCCGTCCTCACCGACTACCTCCGCCATCTGGGCCGCGGCCACCGCAAGTACGGCACCCAGCCCGCGCACTACCCCGCCGTGGGGGAGGCCCTGGTCGGCGCCCTCAGCCGCCATGCCACCAGCACCTGGGACGCGGCGACGGAGGCGGCCTGGGTCCGGACGTACACCACGATCTCGCAGATCATGATCGACGCGGCCGCCGAGGACGAGCGGCACGCCCCCGCCTGGTGGCAGGCCGAGGTGGTCTCCCACGACCTGCGCACCCCGGACGTCGCGGTGGTCACCGTCCGCCCGGACCAGCCCTACGCCTTCCTCGCCGGGCAGTACACGACGCTGGAGACCCCCTGGTGGCCGCGTGTCTGGCGGCACTACTCCTTCGCCGGCGCGCCGCGCTCCGACGGCCTGCTGACCTTCCACGTCAAGGCGGTCCCCGCCGGATGGGTCTCCAACGCGCTGGTGCACCGCGCCCGTCCGGGAGACGTGCTGCGACTGGGGCCCCCGGCCGGGTCGATGACGGTCGACCACACCACCGACAGCGGTCTTCTCTGCCTCGGCGGCGGCACGGGGATCGCCCCCATCAAGGCCCTCGTCGAGGATGTGGCCGAGCACGGGGAGCGGCGCACGGTGGAGGTCTTCTACGGGGCGCGCACCGACTACGACCTCTACGACATCGACACCATGCTGCGCCTCCAGCAGGCGCACCCCTGGCTCTCCGTGCGGCCCGTGGTGGACGACCGCGCCCAGTTCCCGGCGGTCCTGCGCGACTACGGCCGGTACGGGCCCTGGAACGGCTTCGACGCCTATCTGTCCGGGCCGCCCGGGATGATCCGCAGCGGGATCGACGCGCTGCGCCGTATCGGCATCCCGGGCGAGCGGATCCGGCACGACTCGCTGGAGGACCTGGTCGCCGTCGGCGGCTGAGCCGGTACCGGAGGGCCCGGCGGTCAGCCGAGGTCGTGGGCGTGCATCGCCCGTACGCCCTCGATGTTGCCGTCCAGGTAGTGGCGCAGGGAGAGCGGGACCAGGTGCACGGCGGCGATGCCGACCCGGCTGAACGGCACCCGGACGATCTCGTACTCGCCGCAGGGCTCGTCCACCTCGGGGCCGTGGCGCAGGGAGGGGTCCATGGACTCCAGCCGGCAGACGAAGAAGTGCTGCACCTTCACCCCGGTCACCCCGCCGTCCGCGATGTGCTCCACGGTGTCGACGAAGCAGGGCACCACATCGGTGATCTTGGCGCCCAGTTCCTCGTGGACCTCGCGGTGCAGGGCGTCCACGACGGTGGCGTCCTCCGGCTCGACCCCGCCGCCGGGCGTGAGCCAGTAGGGATCGACCCCCGGCTTGGTGCGCTTGATCAGGACGAGGTCCGGCCCGTCGAGCAGAACGGCGCGTGCGGTGCGCTTGACCACTGGTCGTTCGGTCATGGCAAGAGAGTGGCCCAGCCGGGGGCGTCTGAAACCGACCCCGGCCCACGGGCCCGCGTCTCACCAGCCGGCGGCGGCTCCGAGCAGGCACTCGTGGGCCCGCGCGATATGCGGATGGGCCAGGGTTCCGGTGCGTACGACGAGGAAGTAGGTCCGCAGCGGGGGTACGGCTGGTTCATGGAGGGCGACGACCCGGCCGCGCCGCAGCGCCTCCTCGCACAGATAGCGGGGCAGGACCGCCAGCCCGGCACCCGCCGCCGTGGCCTCCAGCACCGCGCGCAGATCGGGGGCGATCACGGTGCCCGCGGCCGCCGGGGGCGAGTCGAAGACCGCGTGCCAGTAGCGGGAGACCAGCGGCAACGACTCGTGCACCTCCACCACCGGGAGCTGTTCCAGGACCACATGACCTCTGCGGAGACCGTCGGGGCCCAGACGGGCCGCCCAGCGCGGAGCGGCGACCAGGACGTGCTCCTCGTCGCAGAGGGCGGTCGGGCTGAGCAGCCGCCCCCGGGGGCGGGCGGTGGTGATCGCCAGGTCGTGGTGGCCCGCGGCGAGCCCGTCGAGGGTCTCCTCGGCGTTGCCGAAGGAGGTGCGCAGGGCCAGGCCCTGCCCGGTCAGGGGCGTGAGGGCGGGCAGCGCGCGCAGGGTGGTGAACTCGGGCGGCCCGGCGAGGTGCAGGGTGCGGACCGGGGACTCCTCGTCGAGCCCGGCCTCGGTGATCTCCAGCAGGGCGTCCAGGTGCGGGGCCGCCCGGTGGGCCAGTTCGTCGCCGATGGTGGTGGGGGTGACCCCGCGGGCCTGGCGCAGGAAGAGGGGGCGGCCGAGCTGGCGTTCCAGGGTGCGTATCTGGCCGGTCACGGCCGGCTGGGAGAGACCGAGGAGGGCCGCGGCGCGGGTGAAGGAGCCGGCCCGGTGCACCGTGACGAATGTGCGCAACAGGGCCAGATCCATGTCATGCCCCTCCCGACCCGCCGATGGCCTCGAACCCGGCCAACTATAAATAAGTCGATAGGTCGCTGTCGCTCATGTGATTGGACACTGACGCAGAGTCAACTAGCCTTGTCCGCACGGTTCTTCGTACGGCGGGGGACCGGGGGCGGTCCGAGCCACGAGGGGGGAGGCTCGGACCGTCCGGCATGTCCCGGGTCTTTCGGCCTGTCCTCGACCGTTCGGCCGGTACGACGCCCCCGGCATGTACGGCGCCCTCCGGCCGGTGCAACGCCCTCCGGCGGTCATGACGCGCACCGTCCGGCGGGCCCGGCGGTACGGCCGGTCAGCCCCCGGCGGCCTCGTCCAGGGCACGCTCCACGTCGGCGAGGAGGTCCTCGGCGTCCTCCACCCCGACGGAGAAGCGGATGAAGCCCTCCGGGACCGCGTCCCCGCCCCAGCGCCCCCGGCGCTCCGCCGTCGAGCGCACCCCTCCGAAGCTGGTGGCGTCCTCCACCAGGTGCAGCGCGGCGAGGAAACGCTCCGCGTGGGCCCGGTCGGGCAGTACGAAGGAGACCACTGAGCCGAAGCGGCTCATCTGCCGCGAGGCCACCGGGTGCGAGGGGTCCTCCGGCAGGCCGGGGTGGCGCAGCCCGGTGATCTCGGGGCGCTTCCCGAGGGCCCTGGCCAGGGCGAGGGCGCTGGCGCACTGCCGCTCGGCCCGGAGCTGGAGGGTCGCGAGGGAGCGGTGGGCGAGCCATGCCTCCATCGGCCCGGGGATGGCGCCGACGATCTTGCGCCAGCGCCGCACCCCCTCCGCCAGCCCGGCGTCCCGGCAGCTGACATGGCCGAGCAGGATGTCCCCGTGGCCGGTCAGGCCCTTGGTGTCGCTGGCCACCGAGAAATCCGCGCCCAGCTCCAGGGGCCGCTGCCCGAGGGGCGTGGCCAGGGTGTTGTCGACGGCGACGAGCGCGCCCGCCGCGTGCGCCGCCTCGGTCAGCCGGCGCACGTCGCACACGTCCAGGCCGGGGTTGGAGGGGGTCTCGATCCACAGCAGTCGCGCCCCGTCGAGCAGGGCGAGCTGGGCGTCGCCCGCGGTCGGCGCCGTGCGCACCTCGACGCCGTAGGCCGCCAGCTGCTCGTGTGCCAGGGGGAGCGCCTGGTAGCCGTCGTCGGGCAGGACCACGGCGTCGCCGGTGCGCAGCTGGGAGAAGAGGACGGCGGAGACGGCGGCCATCCCGGAGGCGAAGGCGACGGTCTCCACGTTCTCGCCCGGTGCCTCCAGCTCTCCTATGGCCCGCTCCAGACGGGTCCAGGTGGGGTTGCCGTCCCGGCCGTACGTGTAGGGGCCCGTCGGATCGCCGGAGAGGTGGAAGTGGGCGGCGAACACCGGTCCCGGGAGCGTCGGTTCATGGTTCACCGGCTCCGGGAGGCCCGCCCGTACCGCTCGTGTGCCCTCTCCCAGAGGTGTCCTGGTCATGTCGTTCCTTTCTCGGCCGTCGGTCTTCGGCCGTCAGTCCTTGTCCGGCAGGACGACGTTCAGCGCCCACGAAACGACGGAGATGATCAGGCCGCCGAGGACCGCGGTCCAGAAGCCCTCGACATGGAAGTTCAGGTTGAACTGGTCCGCCAGCCAGGAGGTCAGCAGCAGCATCAGCGCGTTGACCACCAGGGTGATCAGGCCGAGTGTGAGGATGAACAGGGGCAGGGTGAGTACCTGGACCAGGGGCTTCACGAAGACGTTGACCAGACCGAAGATCAGGGCGACCAGGACGAGGCTGAGGGCCTTCTTCCCGGTGCTGTCACCGGTGAGCGTGATGTCCTGCACGAGCCAGATGGCCACGAGCAGGGCTCCCGCGTTCGCGAGCGTCTTGACGAGGAAATTCATCATGTGTCTGATCGTGGCAGACACGATCGGACCAAGGCAGGGGCGGGCGGCGATGAAGGCATTCCGGCTGGACGAACTGGAGGCGGAGCGCGCGGCCAACGACGGCGCGTATCTGCAGTTCCTCCGGGAGCGGAACATGTCGGTGGGGCTGTACGCCCTGGACGCGGGGCAGCTCGACCCGCAGCTTCCTCACCAGCAGGACGAGGTGTACTTCGTCGTCAGCGGCCGGGCAGCGATCACGGTCGGCACGGAGACGACTCAGGTCGGGCGCGGCAGCGTGGTCTACGTACCGGCCGGGGTGCCGCACAAGTTCCACCACATCAGCGAGGACCTCCGGGTGATGGTCGTCTTCTCGCCCCCCGAGGGCTGAACCCGGGCGGCACGGCCCGGGGGCCGTGCCACCCGGCTCGGGGGAGACGGCCACGGATTCCCTAAGGGTCCGCTCAGGGGTCTTCAAGGGCTCGCGGGCGTCCGGCGGCCCACCCCGGGCGCCTAGCATCGGGAGCACGGACTCGGAGAAAGAGGTAGGGACGATGGCTGTGCGGGAGATCTTCGCGGGGATGCCGTGGTGGGTGAAGTGGATCGCGGTGCCCGTCCTCGCCCTCGTGGTGTTCGGCGGGCTCATCACGAGCCTCGTCACCTTCGTCGTCGGACTGCTGTTCAAGGTGCTGCTGTTCGTCGCGCTGGTGGCGGGTCTCGTCTTCGTCGTCCGGAAGTTCATGACCTCCTCGGAGTCCTCACGCGGCGACTGGTGACCGCGGGGGACGGCGACAGGTGGCCCGCCGCGGCGCGTGCCGTTAGCCCGGCCGGGGGAACGGTCCCGAGAGGGCCCCTCCCGGCCGGGCCCTGTCGTTAGAGTGGCATCCCTCTGCCCTGGGGGTGACCTGTGGCCGGAGCCGCGAACTCCGCCGTCCCTACCCTGATCGGCTCGGTGCAGCGCGCGTTGAGGCTGCTGGAGGCGGCCGGGGCGCACCGCGACGGCGCCCCCGCGAAGCAGCTCGCGCGCGAGGCCGGGCTCCCCCTGCCCACCGCCTACCATCTGCTCCGCACCCTGACGTACGAGGACTATCTGCGCCGGGACAACGGGGTGTTCACCCTCGGGTCCGCCGTGGACCGGCTGGCGCAGGGGGCGGCGGCGCGGAATCGTCGCGGCACGATCGAGGAGTCCCTGTCCCACTGGCGGGACGCGATCGGTGTCGCCGTCTACTTCGCCGTCTACCGCGAGGGTGAGATCGAACTCGTGTCGATCTCGGACACCCCGTACGCGCCGGCGGTCGCCGAGTGGGCCGACTTCCGTGAGACCGGACACGCCCACGCGATCGGCCAGTGTCTGCTCGGGCAGCTCGACGAGGCGGCCCGCCTCGACCATCTCGACCGGCACCCCGTGCAGCCGGTGACACCCCACTCCGTGCGCGGCCGCTCGGCCCTGCTGCGCCGGATCGCGCGCACCGGCCCGGGCCAACCCTCCTTCGAGCGCCAGGAGTACGCGCTCGGGACCGTCTGCGCGGCGATACCGATCACTCTGGGTGACATTCCCGCAACGGTGGCCATTTCGCTGCCCGTTCATCAAGAAGCGCGACTTCACCCGGCAGTTGAGCAGTTGCGGGCGGGGGTAAGTGGTCTGATGGGGTCACGCTGGTTCTCTATCAGTATCTGAAATATCACTCCTTGTGATCTGCTGGTGCTTCCAGCACGATGGCGTCAAGAGGGTCAAGAGGGTCGTTCCCGGCCATGTTCCTGTACCTCGTCAGCACGCCAGCACGTCCGCACGTCCGCACGTTCATGCAAGGCTTCATCTACTGCGAGGTATGTGATGCGCGAGTCGGTTCAGGCCGAGGTCCTGATGAGTTTCCTCGTCTCCGAGGAGCTCTCCTTCCGGATCCCGGTGGAGCTGGGCTATGAGACGTCCGATCCGTACGCGGTCCGGATGACGTTCCACCTCCCCGGCGACGCCCCGGTGACCTGGGCCTTCGGCCGGGAGCTGCTGCTCGACGGGATCAACGCGCCCAGTGGCGACGGCGATGTGCACATCGCGCCGACCGGGCCCGAGGCCCTCTCCGACGTGCACATCCGCCTGAGGGTGGGCGAGGACTCGGCGCTGTTCAGAGTCGGCGCACCGCCGCTGGTGGCCTTCCTCGACCGCACGGACAAGCTGGTGCCGCTCGGCGAGGAGCTCGCCCTCGGTGACTTCGAGACCAGCCTGGAGGACGCGCTGGGGCGGATCCTCGCGGAGAATGCCGGCTGAGGCCGCCCCGGCCGCCGCTGCGCGCGGGCGAGCGGATCCCCGCTGCCGGACCGGCTACTTCTTGCGGCGGCGCCCACGGCCGCCCCGGGAGGCCGCCGTCGCCGGGCGTCCGCCGGAACCGGCCGTGTCCCCCGGCCGGTCCGCCGAGACGACCAGGGCGGCGAGCGCGGTGGTCACCGGCACCGAGGCGACGAGCCCGATCGAGCCGACCAGGGTCCGGACGATCTCCTGAGCCACCAGTTCGCTGGTCGCGACCTCGCCCACGCTGGACTGCGCGATCGAGAAGAGCAGCAGCAGCGGGAGGGCGGCGCCCGCGTACGCCAGCACGAGGGTGTTGACCACCGAGGCGATATGGTCGCGGCCGATGCGGATCGCCGCGCGGTAGAGGGCGCGCGGCCCCTGGGAGGGGTCGGCCTGGTGCAGTTCCCAGACGGCGGAGGTCTGGGTCACCGTCACATCGTCGAGCACACCGAGCGAGCCGATGATCACACCGGCCAGGAGCAGGCCGCTCATGTCGATCTCCGGGTAGAGCCCCTTGATCAGACCGGTGTAGTCGTCCGTGTTGCCGCTGAGGCTGGCCCAGCCGATGAACAGTGAGCCGAGCAGGCCGATCAGCAGCAGCGAGATGAGGGTGCCCAGCACGGCGACCGAGGTGCGGGCGTTGACACCGTGGCACAGGTAGAGCGCGATCAGCATGATCGCGCTGGCCCCGACCACCGCGACGATCAGTGGATTCGACCCCGCCAGGATCGCCGGCAGGATGAACAGGGTCAGCAGGGCGAAGGAGGTGGCGAGCGCGATCAGGGCCGTCACCCCGCGCATCCGCCCCACCAGCACCACCACCACCGCGAAGATGCCGGCCAGCAGCGCCATCGGGAACGTGCGGTCCACATCGGTGACCGAGTACTGGAGGTCGCGGGGCGCGTCCGGCGCGTACGCCACCCGGACGCCCTGGCCTTCCTTCAACTGCCGCGGCGCGTCCGGCTGGACGATCTCCGTGAACTGTCGGCCCTTGTCCTTGCCGCTGGTGACCTCGACGGTGGCCCGGCCGCACTCCCCCTGCTGGGCCCGCTCCGCCTCGCGGCCCTCGGGCGCGGCCGGGTTCTCGGTGGGAGGCACCTGCCCGGCGTTGACGTCGGCGCAGTCGACCTGCTCGACGCTCACCACCCGGCCCTGCTCGATCTGCCGGTCGAACCCGACACCGGTCCGCTCGTGGCCCGGTGTGCTGCCCGGCCAGAGCACGGCGAGCCCGACGAGGACCGCCGTCGCGAAGGGGATCAGCACCGCCGCGATGACCTTGCGGAGGTGCTGGGAGACGGGCGCGACGGGCCCGTGCGCGTGGACATGGCCGACGGCGGCGTGGCGGTCGTGAGCGGCTCCCCGGGCGGGGGGAGCGCCGTCGTCGTGGCCGTGCGGATCGGGTGGCTGCGGCGAAGAGGTCACCGACAGATCATCGCAAGAACGAGAGGGGGCCCTCTGTTCAGCGCGCCAGGGATGGCGTTAGCGTGGTGGCACCTTTGCACACGCGGGAGCTCGGAGCACCGGGCTGAGAGGGCGCTGACCTCCGTCGATCGGGACGGGAAAGCTGCGCCGACCGCCGAACCTGTTACCGGGTAATGCCGGCGTAGGGAGTAGGTCTCATGACCGTATCGGACGCACGCACGCCTGCCTCCAACCAGAACGACGAGGCCGGGAAGTCCATCGGCTGGCACAAGGGTTACGTCGAGGGCTCCCGCCCCGACATCCGGGTGCCGGTGCGCAAGGTGCATCTCACCAACGGCAAGGACGTCACGCTCTACGACACGTCCGGGCCCTATACCGATCCCCAGGTGGAGACCGACGTCCGCCGCGGGCTGCCCCCGCTGCGCGACAACTGGATCATCGCGCGCGGTGACACCGAGGAGTACGCGGGCCGCCCCGTGCGCCCCGAGGACGACGGCATCAAGCACACCTCCCCGCGCGGCGGGCTGCGGAACCTGGACGCGGTCTTCCCCGGCCGCCCGCGCCAGCCCCGGCGCGGACGCGGCGGGGCCGCGGTGACCCAGCTCGCGTACGCCCGCCGGGGCGAGATCACGCCCGAGATGGAGTACGTGGCCGTCCGGGAGAACGTGGCGCCCGAGGTGGTGCGGGAGGAGATCGCGGCCGGCCGGGCCGTGCTCCCCGCCAACGTCAACCACCCGGAGATCGAGCCGATGATCATCGGCAAGCGGTTCCTGGTGAAGGTCAACGCCAACATCGGCAACTCCGCCGTCACCTCCTCCATCGAGGAGGAGGTCGAGAAGATGACCTGGGCGACCCGCTGGGGCGCCGACACGGTCATGGACCTGTCCACCGGCCGCAATATCCACACCACCCGCGAGTGGGTGCTGCGCAACTCCCCGGTGCCCATCGGCACCGTGCCGCTGTACCAGGCCCTGGAGAAGGTGGACGGCCGGGCCGAGGACCTGACCTGGGAGATCTACAAGGACACGGTCATCGAGCAGGCGGAGCAGGGCGTCGACTACATGACCGTGCACGCCGGTGTGCTGCTGCGCTACGTGCCGCTCACCGCGCGCCGCAAGACGGGCATCGTCTCCCGCGGCGGCTCGATCATGGCCGCGTGGTGCCTGGCGCACCACAAGGAGTCCTTCCTGTACGAGAACTTCGAGGAGCTCTGCGAGATCCTCGCTGCGTACGACGTGACGTACTCCCTCGGCGACGGCCTGCGGCCCGGCTCGATCGCGGACGCCAACGACGAGGCGCAGTTCGCCGAGTTGAGGACGCTCGGCGAGCTCAACACCATCGCCAAGCGGCACAACGTGCAGACCATGATCGAGGGTCCGGGCCATGTCCCGATGCACAAGATCAAGGAGAACATCGACCTCCAGCAGGAGATCTGCGAGGAGGCGCCGTTCTACACCCTGGGCCCCCTGACCACCGATGTCGCCCCGGCGTACGACCACATCACCTCGGGCATCGGCGCGGCCATGATCGCCTGGTGGGGAACCGCGATGCTCTGCTACGTCACCCCCAAGGAGCACCTGGGGCTGCCGGACCGCGACGACGTGAAGACCGGTGTCATCACCTACAAGATCGCGGCCCACGCGGCGGACCTGGCGAAGGGGCACCCGGGCGCCCAGGAGTGGGACGACGCGCTCTCCGACGCCCGCTTCGAGTTCCGCTGGGAGGATCAGTTCAATCTGGCCCTCGACCCGGACACGGCACGGGAGTTCCACGACGAGACGCTGCCCGCGGAGCCGGCGAAGACCGCGCACTTCTGCTCGATGTGCGGGCCGAAGTTCTGCTCGATGAAGATCTCCCAGGACATCCGGCGCAAGCACGGCGGCAGCCAGGAGGAGATCGAGGCGGGGATGGCGGAGAAGTCCGCGGAGTTCGCCGCGGCGGGCAACCGGGTCTATCTGCCGCTGGCGGACTGACCGGCGCACCGGGCCCCGGGGGAGCCGGCGCCTCCGGCCTCGGTACCGGCCGCCGCCTCCGCCGTGCCCGGACAGGGGCGGGGCGCGGGGCGGTCAGTCCGGCCGGTGCTCGGGGCCGCCGAAGTCGGGGCTGGAGAAGTCCGGGCTGCTGAAGGTCGGCCGGCGGTCCGTGGTCCGGCCCTCGGCGGGGCTGGAGAAGTCCGGACCGCTGTAGCCGACCTTCGGTATACGGCTCGCGGAACGCGGCGGGTCCACGGCCGTCTTCGCCGGCCGCTGCTCCGCGAGGGCCGCGCGCAGGAAGGGCAGCATGCCCCGGTGCAGCAGCGCCTCGCACCAGGCGTCCCGGGCGAGGGCCACCTCCTCGGGCACCCGGTCGGGCCCGCCGCCGTCGGCGACATGGCTGGCGTCGTTGCGCAGCGCCGTCAGCAGCAGGGCGACGGCGGCCACCAGGATCGCGGCGGCGGTGAGCGCGCCGAACACCCAGCCGGTCGACAGCAGGGTGTCGGCGAAGGGCGGCGGCGGGCTGAGCATCTTCAGCAGATAGCCGACGATCAGCAGGATCGCCGCCGCGGTGCCGGCCAGCAGCGGGGCGAGGACGGCGGCCACCGCCGCCACACCCGCGCCCGCCTCCCCGGCCCCGACGGCGGGGGCGAGGACCCCCGCGGCCGTGGCGGAGCGGCTCTCGGCGCGCAGCTTCACGTACCGGTCGTACTCCGCCGCCGCGGCGGCCGTGATCAGGGCCGTCGCGTTCAGGGCCGTGGCGCGCAGCTGTTCACTGGTCAGACGCGCTGTCACGGTGGCCGGATCCCGGTCCTCGTGGGCGGTGCGCAGTGCCTCGGCGAGGACCCGCTCATAGTCGGCGCGGTCCTCGTTCAGCAGGTGCGGAGCGCTGTTCATGTGCATCCCCCGATGCTCCGTAGGGCCGGATCGACCGGTGGGGACCGGGCAGTCGGGCGGAAACGGAGGAGAGCCTGCTACGGATGACCCGATGGTAGAGCGGTTCCGGCGCAGGGTGACAGAGGGTTTCCGTAAATCGCCTGTGGGGAAGCGGATCAGTCCTGCAAGGGGAGCTGCTGCACCAGAAGCTTTCCGGCCATGGTCACTCCGCCGTCCATCGCGATGGCGAGACCGTCCGCGTAGACGTGCGGTCCCTCGACCGCCGGGCGCTCGCCGTCCTCGCCGTCCTCGGTGCCCACTTCGCCGAGGAGGTAGGGGATCGGGCTGTGGCCGTGCACCACGCGGCTGCCGCCGTAGGCCGTGAGGAGTTCGCGCACGGCGTCGGGGCCGCCCTCGTCGCGGAAGGCGAAGCGCTTGGTGAACTTGCGGAACAGGTCCCAGCACTGGTCGGCGTCGTTGGCCGTCAGGACCTCGTGCACGGCGTCGTTGACGTCCTCGACGGTGGAGCCGTAGTCGAGGTACGCGGTGGTGTCCGAGTGCAGCAGCAGGTGGCCGTCCTCCTCGACGATGGCGTCGAGGCGGGACATCCACTGGAGGTGGACGTCCTGGAGGCGGTCCATGTCGTACTTCTGGCCGCCGTTGAGGAGCCAGGCGGCCTGGAAGGTGGCGGTGCCGGCGCCGGAGTTGACCGGGGTGTCGCCGAAGCGCTTGGCGCCGAGGAGCAGCAGCTCGTGGTTGCCCATGAGGGCCTTGCAGTACCCGCCGGCGGCCGCCGCCTCCGCGGAGAGGCGCATGACCAGGTCGATGACGCCGATGCCGTCGGGGCCCCGGTCGGTGAAGTCGCCGAGGAACCAGAGCCGGGCGTTGCCCGCGGCCCAGTGGAGGTCGGCGTCGATGAGGCCCTTCTCGGCGAGGGCGGCGACGAGTTCCTCCAGGTAGCCGTGGACGTCTCCGACGACGTAGAGCGGGCCGAGGCCGCCGTTCCCGGCGGGCGGGGGCTGCTCCTCGGGGTCGACGGCGACCTGGACGGTGTCGCCGGGGCCGCCGCTGCCGATCACCGGGAGGTTGCGCTCGGTGGGGGTGTAGCCCTCGGGGGTCTCGCCGTCGGGGAAGGCGTTGCCCGGGTGGGCGGCGTGTCCGGGGTCCGCGGACTGCGACTGCACGGGCACCTGCGCGTACGGGGGTACGCGGAAGTCGCGCAGTGTCGCCGTCCGCACCACGGGTCCCTGACCGGCCCCCTGAGTCATCGACCCCTCCACCACCGTCGCGCCGCCGTTCACCTCTCGGCCCAGCCTGGTCGGGGTGGTCCGCGGTGTCGTTCGCCCATCATAGGAATGAGCCAGGCGGTGTGTGACGCACCAGGGGTGATGAATCGTGCCGCACCCCTGGTTCATCGACCGCTTCGTCCGGATTGAGAAGGTCCGGACCTGAGGCGGGAGGTGTCCGGCCCTGGCCCGGCGGACAACCCCCGGACACGACTCAGCCCTTCTCCGGGGACCGCGGCGCGCTGACGGTGGTGCGCGGAGGGCGCCGCTGGGAGGAGGTCCTGACGATCAGTTCGGTCGGTATCACCTGTTCGACGGGCCCGTCGTGCTCCACGCCCTCGATGGCGTCGATCAGGAGCTGGACCACCGCGGTGCCGATGCGGCGCGGCTTGAGGGACAGGGTGGTGACGGGCGGGTCGGTCGCGGCGTACACGGCCGACTCGCTGCAGCACACGAGCAGCAGGTCCTCGGGCACCCGCAGGCCGTAGCGCCGGGCGGCGGCCAGCAGGTCCGTGCCGTTGGGGTCGAAGAGTCCGTAGACCGCGTCCGGGCGGTCGGGCCGGGCGAGCAGCCGGTCGGCCGCTACGGCCCCCGCGCAGGGGTCGTGGGCCGGGTAGGACTCGTAGACCGGGTCCTGGCCGACGCGCTCGCACCAGTTGAGGTAGGCGGTCGTCGACAGATGGGTGTACGTGTCCGTGCTGGTGCCGGTGAGCAGACCGATCCGGCGGGCGCCCGCGTCCGCGAGATGGTCGAGGAGGTCGATGACGGCCGCCTCGTGGTCGTTGTCCACCCAGGCGGTGACCGGCAGGCTGCCGGCCGGGCGGCCGTCGGAGACGACCGGCAGCCCCTGGCGGACCAGCTCGCTGACGACCGGGTCCTCGTCGGAGGGGTCGATGACCACGGTGCCGTCCAGGGCCACGTTCGACCAGACGTCGTGGCGGGAGGTGGCGGGGAGGATGACGAGGGCGTAGCCGCGGGCCAGGGCGGCCGAGGTCGCCGCTCTGGCCATCTCCGCGAAGTAGGCGAACTCCGTGAAGGTGAAAGGTTCATCCCCGTAGGTGGTCACGGTCAGGCCGATTAAGCCCGACTTCCCCGTGCGGAGGGTGCGGGCCGCGGCGGAGGGGCGGTAGCCCAGCCGGTCGGCGACCTCGCGGACGTGCCGACGGGTGGCATCGGGGAGTCTGCCCTTCCCGTTGAGCGCGTCGGAGAC
Source organism: Streptomyces sp. CNT372 (assembly GCF_000377145.1). Classification (NCBI taxonomy): domain Bacteria; kingdom Bacillati; phylum Actinomycetota; class Actinomycetes; order Kitasatosporales; family Streptomycetaceae; genus Streptomyces; species Streptomyces sp. CNT372. The sequence goes on from NZ_KB897777.1 coordinate 458,482, forward strand.
CGTTGTGATCGAGACCCCGGCGGCGGTGGCGACGTCCCTGATGCCCGCGCGTGCCTGCCGAGTGCCCCCGTGGGATGTGTCCGTCCGGCTCACCTGGTGCTTCCCTGCTGCTGTCATGGCGTGCCGATAGTAGGGCTCGCGCGGTGGGTCTGGCCGGTCGCATATGCACGCGTTGACAGGCACGTTTCTGCATGATCGTTAATGATCAACGCCCTTGCAAATCAAGGGAGTTGACGCACCTTGACATGATGTTCGGTGTACAGGGGCGCGTGTGCCTGCCGAGGGGTCCAGGTTGCGAAGAGGTCTCAACTCACCACTACGGGGGACGCGCGCCACGGAGCGAGCCACCGGCGCGCGCCAGGGGGCCGCACTCCCCCCTCCCTCGGCTCCGCTCCCCTCTTCCTCGGCTTGGCCCCCCACCTTCCTCGGCTCCGGCCATTCGCACCGGCCGGGAATCCTCATAGGGTGAGCAGTATTGGTGAGCACGAGTCGGCGAGCGGCACCGCGCAGGCGGCGGTACGAGCCGGCCGAACGGTCGAGGAGGACCCGCGGTGAGCGAGAAGAGCCCCAGGCTTCGAGCCGAGCTGGACGGCATTCCCACGTACAAGCCGGGCAAGCCGGCGGCGGCGGGCGGGCCCGTGGCCTTCAAGCTGTCCTCCAACGAGAACCCCTATCCGCCGCTGCCCGGGGTGATGGAGAGCGCCGTCGCGGCCGCGGAGAAGTTCAACCGCTACCCGGACATGGCCTGCACCGCCCTGACGAACGAGCTGGCGGAACGCTTCGGCGTCCCCGCCGAGCATGTGGCGACGGGCACCGGCTCGGTCGGTGTGGCGCAGTCCCTGCTCCAGTCCACCTCCGGGCCGGGCGACGAGGTGATCTACGCCTGGCGCTCCTTCGAGGCATACCCGATCATCACCCGGATCAGCGGCGCGACCTCGGTGCCCGTGCCCCTGACCGGGGGTGATGTGCACGACCTGGACGCCATGGCGGACGCGGTCACCGAGCGGACCCGGCTGATCTTCGTCTGCAACCCCAACAACCCCACCGGCACCGTGGTGCGCCGGGCCGAGCTGGAACGCTTCCTCGACCGGGTCCCCTCGGACGTGCTGGTCGTGCTGGACGAGGCGTACCGCGAGTTCATCCGGGACCCGGAGGTCCCGGACGGCCTGGAGATCTACCGGGACCGCCCGAACGTGGCCGTGCTGCGGACCTTCTCCAAGGCGTACGGGCTGGCCGGGCTGCGGGTCGGCTTCGCCGTCGCCCATGAGCCGGTCGCGGCGGCGCTGCGCAAGACGGCGGTGCCGTTCGGCGTCTCGCAGCTCGCGCAGGACGCGGCGGTGGCCTCCCTGCGCGCCGAGGACGAGCTGCTGGGCCGGGTGGGTTCGCTGATCGGCGAGCGGACCCGGGTCTACGAGGGACTGGTGCGCCAGGGCTGGACCGTGCCCGAGACCCAGGCCAACTTCGTGTGGCTGCGGCTCGGTGAGCGCACCACGGACTTCGCCGCGGCCTGCGAGCAGGCGGGGGTGGTGGTGCGGCCGTTCGCCGGGGAGGGCGTGCGGGTCACCATCGGCGAGTGCGAGGCGAACGACCTCTTCCTGCAGACGGCCGAGACCTTCCGCAAGACCCTCTGAGTCCGGACCCCGAGGGGTTGCACGGCCAGGGTCCCGAAGGGCCGCAGGGCCAGGACCCCGAGGGGTTGCACGGCCCGGCCCGGAGGGCCACCGGCCGCGCCGCCCCGTGGCGGGCGGTCCCGGACACCCCACGAGCGCACCGCTCGTGGGGTGTCCGGCTTTCGGCCGGAGCCGGTGTGGCGGGGGTCACCGGACCCCGGTACGACCTTCGGATTTCGTGTGCGCCATAATGCTTGTGAATGTGAACGCGTTCACAAGCGCGCCCGTGTTCCTCCGGCAATGAACCGGTATGCACAGGGGCGGGCTGCCTCGGTCACCACGCCGACGTAAGGAGAGACGACGTGGATCTGAACCTCGCACTGGCGCCGGAGACCCTGTCGCGCTGGCAGTTCGGCATCACCACCGTCTACCACTTCCTCTTCGTCCCGCTGACGATCTCCCTGGCCGCGCTCACGGCCGGGCTGCAGACCGCCTGGGTCCGGACCGGCAAGGAGAAGTACCTCGGAGCGACCAAGTTCTGGGGCAAGCTGTTCCTGATCAACATCGCGATGGGTGTGGTCACGGGCATCGTCCAGGAGTTCCAGTTCGGGATGAACTGGTCGGACTACTCGCGCTTCGTCGGCGACATCTTCGGCGCCCCCCTCGCGTTCGAGGCCCTGATCGCCTTCTTCTTCGAGTCGACCTTCATCGGCCTGTGGATCTTCGGCTGGGACAAGCTGCCCCAGAAGATCCACCTCGCCTGTATATGGATGGTGTCGATCGGCACCATCCTCTCCGCCTACTTCATCCTGGCCGCCAACTCCTGGATGCAGCACCCGGTCGGCTACCGCATCAACGAGGAGCGCGGCCGGGCCGAGCTGACCGACTTCTGGCTGGTTCTCACCCAGAACACCGCCGTCACCCAGTTCTTCCACACCATCACCGCCGCCTTCCTGGTCGGCGGGGCGTTCATGGTCGGCATCGCCGCGTACCACCTCGCCCGCCGCCGGCACATCCCGGTGATGCGCACCTCCCTCCGCCTCGGGCTGGTCACCGTCACGGTCGCCGGTCTGCTGACCGCCGTCAGCGGCGACCTCCTCGGCAAGGTCATGTTCCAGCAGCAGCCGATGAAGATGGCGGCCGCCGAGGCGCTGTGGGACGGGGAGGCGCCCGCGCCCTTCTCCCTCTTCGCCTACGGCGACGTCGACGCCGGCCACAACGAGGTCGCCGTCGAGATCCCCGGCCTGCTGTCCTTCCTGGCCCACGGCGACTTCGACTCCCATGTCCCCGGCATCAACGACATCAACAAGGCCGAGCAGGAGAAGTACGGGCCCGGTGACTACCGGCCCAACATCCCGGTCGCCTACTGGGGCTTCCGCTGGATGATCGGCTTCGGGATGACCTCGCTGACCATCGGCATGATCGGGCTCTGGCTCACCCGCCGGAAGTTCCTGCTGCCGGCGGCGATGCGCACGGGCGAGGACGAGGTGCCGCATCTGGTGCCGTTCCGGAAGAAGGCCCTCGGCCCGGGGCTCACCGGCTGGTACTGGCGGATCGCCCTGCTGACCATGACCTTCCCGCTGATCGCCAGCTCCTGGGGCTGGATCTTCACCGAGATGGGCCGCCAGCCCTGGGTGGTCTACGGCGTGCTGCGCACCGAGGACGCGGTCTCCCCCGGTGTCTCCATGACCGAGGTGCTGATCTCCATGACCGTCTTCACCCTCCTGTACGCGGTGCTCGCCGTGATCGAGGTGAAGCTGCTCGTGAAGTACGCCAAGGCCGGGCCGCCCGAGCTGACCGAGGCCGACCTCAACCCGCCCACCCGGATCGGCGGCGACGACCGCGACCCCGACCGGCCGATGGCCTTCTCGTACTGAGACCGGCTCCCCCTGACACCGCCTCGTCCGAGACCGCTGAGGAGCTGTTGAGGCATGGAACTCCACAACGTCTGGTTCGTACTCATCGCCGTCCTGTGGATCGGCTACTTCTTCCTGGAGGGCTTCGACTTCGGTGTCGGGGTGCTCACCAAGCTGCTCGCCCGTGACCGGGCCGAGCGCCGGGTGCTGATCAACACGATCGGACCGGTCTGGGACGGCAACGAGGTGTGGCTGCTGACCGCCGGCGGCGCCACCTTCGCCGCCTTCCCCGACTGGTACGCCACCCTCTTCTCAGGCTTCTACCTCCCCCTGCTGCTGATCCTCGTCTGTCTGATCGTGCGCGGGGTGGCCTTCGAGTACCGGCACAAGCGCGCCGAGGACCGCTGGCAGACCAACTGGGAACACGCGATCTTCTGGACCTCCCTGCTGCCCGCGTTCCTGTGGGGGGTCGCCTTCGGCAATATCGTCCGAGGGGTCGCGATCGACGCCGAGAAGGAGTACGTCGGCGGATTCCTGGATCTGCTCAACCCCTACGCCCTGCTCGGCGGGCTGGTGACGCTGACCCTGTTCACCTTCCACGGGGCGGTGTTCGCGGCTCTGAAGACCGTGGGCGACATCCGGGCGCGGGCCCGGGCACTGGCCCTGAAGCTGGGCGCACTGACCGCGTTGGCGGCCCTGGTCTTCCTGCTCTGGACGCAGGCGATGCGCGGAGACGCAGGCAGCCTGGTCGCGATGGCCGTCGCGGTCTTCGCCCTTCTCGGGGCCCTCGGAGCCGTGCGGGCCGGACGGGAGGGCTGGTCCTTCGCCCTCTCCGGGATCACCATCGCGGCCGCCGTGGCGATGCTCTTCCTCACGCTTTTCCCGAACGTGATGCCCTCCACGCTGGACCCGGCCTGGAGCCTGACGGTCACCAATGCCTCGTCGAGCCCCTACACCCTGAAGATCATGACCTGGCTCGCCGCCCTTGCCACCCCCCTCGTGCTGCTCTACCAGGGCTGGACGTACTGGGTGTTCCGGAAGCGGATCGGCACCCAGCACCTGGCCGACTCGCACTAGCGAGGGGATGTTTCACGTGAAACCGATCGATCCGCGTCTGCTGCGGTACGCCCGTGCCACCCGCTTCTTCCTGGTGGCCGTGGTGGCCCTCGGCCTCTTCGGTGCCGCCCTGGTCGTGGCCCAGGCGATGCTGATCGCCGAGATCGTCGTCGGCGGCTTCCAGCGGGGGCTGTCGGCGGACGGCCTCGTGCGGCCCCTGGTCCTGCTGGCACTTGTCGCGGTGGGCCGGGCCGTGGTGGCTTGGCTCACCGAACTCGCGGCCCACCGGGCCAGCGCGGCGGTCAAGTCCGAACTGCGCGGCCGGCTCCTGGAACACGCCTCCGGTCTGGGACCGGGCTGGCTCAGCGGGCAGCGGAGCGGCTCCCTGGCGGCCCTGGCCACCCGTGGGATCGACGCTCTGGACGACTACTTCGCCCGCTGTCTGCCGCAGCTCGGGCTCGCGGTCGTGGTGCCGGTGGCGGTGCTGGCGCGGATCGTCACGGAGGACTGGGTCTCCGCGGCCATCATCGTGGTGACCCTGCCCCTGATCCCGGTCTTCATGGTCCTCATCGGCTGGGCCACCCAGAACCGGATGGACCGTCAGTGGCGGCTCCTGTCCCGGCTGTCCGGGCACTTCCTGGACGTAGTGGCCGGTCTGCCGACCCTCAAGGTCTTCGGGCGGGCCAAGGCGCAGGCGGAGTCGATCCGGGAGATCACCTCCCAGTACCGGCGGGCGACGGTACGAACCCTGCGGATCGCCTTCCTCTCCTCCTTCGCGCTGGAACTGCTCTCGACGCTCTCCGTCGCCCTGGTCGCCGTGACCATCGGCATGCGGCTGGTCCACGGCGGTCTCGACCTCTACACCGGGCTGGTCATCCTGATCCTCGCCCCCGAGGCATACCTCCCCCTGCGCCAGGTGGGCGCGCAGTACCACGCGGCGGCGGAGGGGTTGTCGGCCGCCGAGGAGATCTTCGAGGTCCTGGAGACCGAACGGCGGGCATCCGGCACCGCCCCGGTCCCGGACCACCTCCGGATCGAGGTCGACGGGGTCTCCGTGCACCATCCGGGCCGCACCGAGACCGCGCCGCACCGCGCCCGCCTGGCCGTGGAGCCCGGTGAGACGGTCGCGCTGGTCGGGGAGAGCGGCAGCGGCAAGTCCACCCTCCTCGATGTGCTGCTCGGGTTCACCGCCCCGGACGAGGGCCGGGTCCTGGTCGGCGGGACGGACCTGGAAGGTCTCGACCCGGAGGAGTGGCGGGCCCGGATCGCCTGGGTTCCCCAGCGCCCGTACCTCTTCGCGGGGACGATCGCCGACAATGTGCGCCTCGCCCGCCCGGAGGCCGACGACGACGCGGTCCACGAGGCCCTGCGGCAGGCGGGGGCGGAGGAGTTCACCGACGCGCTCCCGCTGGGCGCCGCCACCCTCCTCGGTGAGGACGGCGCCGGGCTCTCCGCCGGGCAGCGCCAACGGCTCGCCCTGGCCCGGGCGTTCCTGGCCGACCGGCCCGTCGTCCTGCTCGACGAGCCGACGGCCGCGCTGGACGGCGAGACCGAGGCGGGCATCGTCGACGCGGTCGCCCGGCTCGCCCGGGGCCGCACGGTCCTTCTCGTCGTCCACCGTCCGGCGCTGCTGGCCGTGGCCGACCGCGTGGTCGCCCTCAGCCGCGCGGAGGTGCCGGTCCGGGCCGGGGAGCAATCGCCCGCCCATGCCGGGGGGCCTGCGCCCGGGGCGGGCGGGGAAGGCGTGCCGGACACGGCCAGGGGGCCTGCGCCCGGGGCGGCCGTGCCGCCCGTGGCGGGCCGGGCCGCCGGCGACGGCGAGCCCCTGGGTGCCGTGGCACCCGCGCCCCCGGCGGCGCGGTCGCCGCTGCTCCGGGTCCGGGCCGCGGCGCACGGGATGCGCGGCCGGCTGGCCCTCGCCCTGCTGCTGGGGTCGCTCGCGCTCGCGTCCGCCGTCGGTCTGATGGCGGTCTCCGGCTGGCTGATCTCCCGCGCCTCCGAACAGCCTCCCGTGCTCTATCTGATGATCGCCGTCACGGCGACCCGGGCCTTCGGCATCGGCCGGGCCGTCTTCCGCTATGCCGAACGCCTGGTCTCCCACGACGCCGTGCTGCGGATGCTCGCCGAGACACGGGTCGCGGTCTACCGCCGGCTGGAGCGGATCGCCCCCGCCGGGCTGCGGCGCGCCCGGCGGGGCGATCTGCTGTCGCGGCTGGTCGCCGATGTGGACGCCCTCCAGGACTACTGGCTGCGCTGGATGCTGCCCGCCGCGGGGGCGGCCGTGGTCGGCACCGCGGCCGTCGTCTTCACCGGCTGGCTGGTCCCGGCCGCGGGCGCGATCCTCGCGGTGGGGCTGCTCCTCGCGGGTGTCGGCGTCCCGCTGGCCGGCGGAGCCGTTGCCCGGCGCGCGGAGCGTCAACTGGCGCCCGCGCGGGGCGAGCTGACCACCGCGGTGGTCGATCTGTTGCGCGGCACCGCCGAACTCACCGTCGCCGGCGCCCGCGACCGGCGGCTGGCCGTGGCCGGGGCGGCCGACGCCCGGCTCACCGCGATCGCCGCCCGGGGAGCGGCGGCCACCGCCCTCGGCGGCGGCCTGTCGGCCCTGATCTGCGGACTGACCGTGACCGCCGCCGCGATCGCCGGAGTACGGGCGGTGCACGACGGCGGGCTCTCCGGAGTCTCCCTCGCGGTCGTCGTGCTGACCCCGCTGGCCGCCTTCGAGACGGTGGCAGGGCTGCCGCTCGCCGTGCAGTACCGCCGCCGGGTCGAGCGCAGCGCCGAGCGGGTGCACGAGATCCTCGACGCCCCCGAGCCGGTGAGCGAGCCCGAGCACCCCGCGACCCCGCCGGCGACCGCCTTCCCGCTGGTCCTGCGCGGGCTCGGCGCCCGCTACCCCGGGCAGGGGTCGCCCGCCCTGGACGGGGTCGACCTCACCCTCACCCCGGGGCGCCGGATCGCCGTCGTCGGCCCGTCCGGGTCCGGCAAGACCACCCTGGCCCAGGTGCTGCTGCGTTTCCTGGACGCCGAGTCGGGGACGTACACCCTCGGCGGGAGGGCCGCGGAGGCCCTGGCGGGCGACGCCGTGCGCCGACTCGTGGGCCTGTGCGCCCAGGACGCCCATCTCTTCGACAGCTCCCTGCGGGAGAACCTGCGCCTCGCGCGCCCCGACGCGAGCGAGGACGACCTTCGGCGCGCCCTGGCGGCCGCGCGGCTGCTCGACTGGGCGCAGGCGCTGCCCGAGGGCCTGGACACCCTGGTCGGGGAGCACGGCGCCCGCCTCTCGGGCGGCCAGCGGCAGCGGCTCGCCCTGGCCCGCGCGCTGCTGGCGGACTTCCCCGTTCTGGTGCTGGACGAGCCGGCCGAGCACCTGGACCAGGCCACGGCGGACGCCCTCACGGCGGATCTGCTGGCCGCGACCCGGGACCGGACGGGCGCGGGCCGGGCGACCGTGCTGATCACCCACCGGCTGCGCGGGCTGGAGGCGGTGGACGAGATCGTCGTCCTGGACGGCGGACGGGTCGTCCAGCGCGGTACGTACGAGGAACTCGTCCTCCTCGACGGGCCGTTGCGGGCGATGCGGGACCGGGAGCGGGCGGTGGACGCGGTGCGACCGCGAGGTGCGGAGGAATCACCACTTTCTGTGGCGAAGACTCCTGCTTAGGCTCGGCCCATGACCGGGTCGCCGCAGCCGTCACCCCCACCCCCACCCTCACAGCCGCGGTAGCCCGCCCCGCGCGGGGCGGGACGGGGCGGCCGACTGCCCGTGGGCGTGGGGGTGGGCTTGGGTGTGGGGGTGGGCGAGGCCGCGCGGCCGGCTGTCTGCCGTCGTCGCCCGGGAAGCGGGGCCCGTTGGGCCGGGTGGCCCCAAGGACGCGGCGTGTCCCCGGGCCCGGTGACGGTGCCGGGTCACGATCCGTGGATGTGCTTGAGACGCCGAGATCGGGTGATCGTCCTCCCGGTGGTGCTGTGCACGCTCCTGGGCGCGCCGGCGCCCGCCGCGGCTGCCGCCCGCCAGCGCCCCGCGTACGCCGTGGTGGCCACCGACGCCGCCGTGCCGGTGACCCCGGCCGTCGATCCGGAACCACCGGCCGAGGGGCCGGGCGACCCGGGGGCGGACGGTTCGGGGCCGGACGACCTCGCCGTCGGCGTCCCCGGCCCGGACGCCGTGGACGCGGGCGGCTCCCGGCCCCAGGGCACCCCGCCCGCGCCGGGCCCGGGCGGCTCCCCCGCCCCGCCCGCCCCCTCGCACGACAGCCCGGAACCGCCCACCGCCGTCGCCGTGGCGCGGCTCTACGAGGAGGCCGCGCGCGCCACCGAGCGGTACGAACGCGGCCGCCGGGCCGCCGACAAGCAGCGCGCCGCGGCGGACCGCCTCCAGGCGCGCCTCACCGTGCAACGGGACCGGCTCGGCGCCCTGCACGACGCCCTCGGCGGGGTGGCCCGCGAGCAGTACCGCACCGGGGGCTCCCTCGCGCGGGCCGCGCGCCTGCTTCTCGTCGACGACCCGGACACCCTGTTCCGCAGCTACCACGCCGCCGCGCAGGCCGAACGCGCCCTCAACCGGCTGCTGGACGACACCCGGCGCGCGGAGCGGCGGATCGCCGGGGACGAGAAGAAGGCGCGGGAGGCGTGGCGGTCCCTCGCGGTGCGCGAGGCCCGGCTCGCGGCCGTGCGGCGAGGCGTCGAGACGAAACTGGAGACGGTCCAGTGGCGGCTCCAGGGCGAGGCCGACAGCAGTGTGGCCGCCGGTTCCTGCCGGGGCGCGGTCCGGCTGGAGCAGCCACCGCTGCCGGAGAGCGGCCCCGACTGGGTGGCGCCGGTGGAGCGGTACCGGCTGTCCGCCGGCTTCGACAGCACCGGGGAGCGCTGGGCCCACCGGCACACCGGTCAGGACTTCGCCGTGGGCATCGGCGCGCCGGTGCGGTCGGTGGGGGCGGGCCGGGTGGCGTCGGTGCGCTGCGGCGGCGGTTTCGGCATCGAGATCCTGGTCCGGCATCCGGGCGGCTACTACTCGCAGTACGCGCACCTCGCCGGGGTCACGGTCGACCAGGGGGAGCGGGTGCGGCCCGGGCAGTGGATCGGCCAGGCCGGTACGACCGGCAACTCCACCGGACCGCATCTGCACTTCGAGGTGCGGCTCACCCCGCACCTCGGCTCCGGAGTGGACCCGGGGCCGTGGCTGCGGGCCCGGGGTGTGCCGCTCTGAACAGGGGCCCGGGTCTGCGCCGTCCGCCCTGCGTGTGTCCGGGTCCGCGCCACCCCTCTGCGCGTGCCGGGGTTCGCGCCGTCCGCCCTGCGTGTGCCCGGTCCGCGCCGCCTGCTCGCGGCGTGCCCGGCCGGGCACGGCTCAGCGGTGCCGCCGCTGCCGTTCGATGATCTGCTCGATGACGACCGCGACGCCGTCCTCGTTGTTGGCCACCGTGCGCCCGGAGGCCGCCGCGACCACGTCCGGGTGGGCGTTGCCCATCGCGTAGGAGGCACCGGCCCAGGAGAGCATCTCCACGTCGTTGGGCATGTCCCCGAAGGCGACGACCTCGTCGGCGGAGATCCCGCGCTCCGCGCAGCACAGGGCGAGGGTGCTGGCCTTGCTGACGCCGAGGCCGCTCACCTCCAGCAGGGCGGTGGGGCTGGAGCGCGTGATCGAGGCGTGCCCGCCCGCCGCGACCCGGGCGGCGGTGAGGAACCCGTCGGGGGTCAGTTCGGTGTGGTGCGCCAGCAGCTTCAGCACCGGCGCGGCCTCCTTGGGCCTGTCCTCGTGGAGGAGCTTCTCCGCGGTGGCGACCGTGGCGCCGGGGTCGAGGTGGAAGGGCGGGTACTCGGGCTCGTAGTGGATGCCGGTGGAGAGCTCCACGGCGAAGGAGGTGCCGGGCACCGCGTCCCGCAGCGCCCGCACCACGTCCAGCGCGGTGGACCGGGGCAGATCGCGGACCTGGATCAGCCTGCCGCCGTCGTGCAGGTCCACGACGGCCGCGCCGTTCCCGCAGATGGCGAGACCGTGTCCGTGCACGTGGTCGCTGACCACGTCCATCCAGCGCGCCGGGCGGCCGGTGACGAAGAAGACCTCGATCCCGGCCTCCTCGGCTGCGGCGAGCGCGGCGACCGTCCGGTCCGAGACGGACTTGTCGTCGCGCAGCAGCGTCCCGTCGAGATCGGTGGCGATCAGCCGGGGGACCGTGGACAGGGGCAGGGGATCGGTAGCTGAGGTCACCCGGTCATTCTTCCGCACCGGGTGCACGGGCGTGCGAGGGGGCGCACATCTGAGTGAGCGCGCGGGCACGGGCTGTGCCGAGCGCGCCCCGGGGCTTGGTGGCCCTGGTCGAGCCGCACTGCCCCACTACGGGCTGACCGGCCGAAACGCTGAAGATCGCCTAGCACCTTCCGGTCCTGGGCGACCTGAGCGGCCGGCTGTGCCCGGTCAGAGCTGCCGCGGCGGTCCGAGCAGCGGAGTGCGGACCGGGGCGGCCAGCCCGACGAAGACCACCATCTCGTGTCCGCCGGGGTTGGTCTGCAACGGGATGGTGCGCCAGTTGTTGGCCAGCCAGACGTTTCCGGAGGGGTCGATCTGTACGGCGGTGTTCCGCTCCAGTCCGTCGCTGGTGTAACCGGTGCCGGCCGGGGAGATGGGATCGCCCGTACGGAGGCCGGGCGGGCAGGCGGACACGCGGGCGCCGCACAGGTTGGCCAGGCGGTGACCGCCGAAGTTCGCCACCCAGACGGTGTCGTCGCCGTCGACGGCGATCCCCCAGGGCAGGAACAGGCCGTCGTTGACGAACGGCTCGGCGGCTGTGGTCCCGTCGGGACGAACCAGGGTGACCGAAGCGTCGACGTGGCGCGTGACGATGTCCTCGACCGCCTCGGCGAGCATCGCGGGGGTGGTGCCCTCGCAGGGCGCGACCACCACTCCGCCGTTGGCCACCCATACATTGCCCAGCGTGTCGGAGGCGATGCCCATGGGCCGCTTGATGCCGCCGCCGGTGATCGAGCGCAACGGCCGGCCCTGCGGGGAGAGCAGCGCCACGCTGTTGCTCCCGTTCCCGGTCACCCATGCCTGGCCCCGGGGGTCCACTGTGACGCCGAACGGCTTGACCAGACTGTCGCCGCCCGGCGCGATGTTCCGGGCCCGGACGGCGTCCCCGTGCGGAATCCTGGTCACGCTCCGGCCGCCGCAGTTGGCGATCCAGATGTTTCCCTCCCGGTCCGACGCGGTCCCCTGGGGCTGGACGATGTCGCCGAAGCGCCAGCCCCGCGGCGGCGAGAGCGGCCGTCCCTCAGGCGTGAACTGCGAGACGCTGCGGTAGAGACGGCTGGCGTCGAGGGGGCAACCGGTGCCCTGGAACCCGAAGTTGGCGGCCCAGACCTGCCCCTTCGGGTCGATGGCGGCGCCGAAGCCCACCCCGTACAGCCCGCCGCCCCGGTAGGGCGCGCCGGGGAACGCCCGGCCCGTCGGCGTGAACCGGGACAGGATGCGGGAGCCGCACACCGACTTCAGGGGATCGGGGTTGTACGTGTAGTTGTTGACGATCCAGGCCGTGCCCGCCGCGTCGAACGCGACGTTTCCAGGACCGTCCAGTTCATGCCCGTTGCCCACGTAGCGCAGCGCGATGGTCCATGCGTCGGGTGCCTCGGCCAGCCGGGGCCGGTAGGTGTCGCGGCCCTCGCCCAGGGCGAACAGCTCGGCGGGGTGGTTGCCGGGGAGCCGGGCGATGTCCGCGACGGCCTGGAAGGTCTCCCGGGGCGCGGGGGCCCCGGGGCGCCCGGCCAGGGAGAAGAGACTCTCGCAGGTCTGTCCCGCGGTACAGCCGGACAGGATGTCTGCCAGGGTGTTGAAGGCGCGCAGGGTGGAGGTCTGCTCCCCGTTCGGTGCGGTGGCGAGTACCTCGGCCGCCGACCCGTCGCCGATGTCCGCGAGGTTGTGCGAGACGGCCGCGGCGTTCTGAAGTCCGGGACGGCGGCCCGCGACCTCACCACGCTCGGTGAACTGCGCCATCGAGAAGCCCGCGGCGACCGTGGTGCGCTCGTTGAGCACGACCTTGCCGTGGCGCCGCCCGGTGCCGATCATCGCGACCAGCCGGACCGGCCGAACACGCTTTCCGGCCCTGCCGTGCGGGTGGCCGGCGGGGCCCGCGTCCGCGGTCAGGTACAGCACGGCGTCCGGGCTGTCCGGGGCACGGTACGACAGGGTGAAGCGGCCGTGGGCGTCGCTGTGGGTGCGGGCCAGTCGGCGGGCACCGGCTCCGGGGCGGTCCCCGGCCTGGAGCAGCGTCACCTCGGCGGCGGCGATGGGCCGGTCTCCGCTGCGTACCACCCCCTGCTGCTTCAGCACCCCGTGCCCGGCCGGCGGGCCGCCGGTGGCGGCCGGCAGGGAGGCGCCGACCGTGAGGCCGGCGAGAACGGCGGTGAGCAGTGCGGCTCTGCGAAGACCCACGGGAGTCGCCTTTCCGGGCGGGGACATGAGGCCGCCGGGGCTCGCGCGGTCGGGTCACGGTCGCTCGGCGACAGCGCGCACGTTGCCAGAGGAGGGGTACGCATCCCGGGCAGGCGTCACAGCCGGACGTCATCGCCACCCGTTCAGGTGACCGGACGGGGCTGGACGGCGGCGGGGCCGTCCTGAGGTCCGCCGGGGCCCGCCGGATCGCGGTGTGCTCGACGCGGTGACCGCAGCGGCGCACAGCTCGGCCGTGTTCCGTGCCGCCGGCGGCCGATGTGAGACGGCCCCCTGACCGGCTGGTGGCGCGCCGGCGCGGCGACGTCGGCATGCCGCGGTGCGCACTCCGCCCGTCGGGCCTTTCCGCCCTGGCGCGCATGCTCCCGGCACACCGGGCCCAAGACCGGTGTCGCCGGGTAACAGCAGTCGGGGGCCGGCACGGCGTCCGGGGCCGGCCGCCCGCGGCCCGGTGCGGCCGGCTCCCGGGATGGGGGCCTCCGGTGCTCAGGACGCCTGCGCGTAGGGTCACCACCATGCGACTGAGCACCGTGATCCTGCCGATCGACCGCTGGCACGAGGGAGGCCGCGCCAAGTGGCGGCACGCCGAGGAACTCGGCTTCCACGCCGCGTACACCTACGACCACCTGTCCTGGCGGACCTTCCGCGACGGGCCGTGGTTCGGCGCGGTCCCCACGCTCACCGCCGCCGCGGCGGTCACCGACCGGATCCGGCTCGGCACCCTCGTCACCTCGCCGAACTTCCGGCACCCGGTGACCCTCGCCAAGGAGCTGATCTCGCTGGACGACGTCTCCGACGGGCGGATCGTGCTCGGGATCGGGGCGGGCGGCGTCGGCTTCGACGCGACCGCCCTCGGGCAGGAGCCGTGGTCCCCCAGGGAACGGGCGGATCGGTTCGCCGAGTTCACGGCGCTGCTCGACCGGCTGCTCACCGAAGGGGACGTCTCCCAGGAGGGCACCTACTACTCGGCCGTGGAGGCCCGCAACATCCCGGGCTGCGTCCAGCGGCCGAGGCTGCCGTTCGCGGTCGCGGCGACCGGTCCGCGCGGCCTGCGGCTGGCGGCCCGGTACGGGCAGGCGTGGGTGACGACGGGCGACCCCAAGCTCTTCGAGTCGGGGACACCGGAGCAGTCGCGCGAGGCACTGCGCCGGCAGGCGGACGCCCTCGCCGGCGCGTGCGCGGAGATCGGCCGGGAGCCCGCCGGGATCGAGAAGATCCTGCTCACGGGGTTCACCCCGGACCGGACGCGGCTGCTGGAGTCGGTCGACGCCTTCGTCGACTTCGCGGGGCGGCACCGTGAGCTGGGCTTCACCGAGCTGGTGATCCACGCCCCGATTCCCGACTCGGACTTCGCGGTCGACCCGGACGTGTTCGAGCGCATCGCCACGGAGGGCCTGGCGCAGCTCGGGGACTGACCCCACGGGCCCGAGCCGCACGGGCGGCGGGCCGTCCCGGTGTGGTCCGGGCACGGTACGGTTCCGCGCCCGGCCTACGCCCCGGGGAAGCGGATGTGCTCCGGGGGCACCGAGGCCGTCAGCCACACCCCGTTCGCGCTGACCCGGAAGACGTGTCCGGCGCGGTGCATGGCTCCCGCGTGCACGGACAGGACGACCGGGCGGCCGCGCCGCGCGCCCACCCGGGTCGCGGTCTCCCGGTCGGGGGAGAGATGCACGTCGTGCCGGGCCATCGGGCGCAGCCCCTCGGTACGGATCGCGTCCAGATTGCGGGCGACCGTGCCGTGGTACAGGTACTCGGGTGGTTCGGCGGGCGGCAGACCGAGGTCCACCTCGACCGTGTGTCCCTGGTTGGCCCGGATCAGGGAGCCGTCGACGGTGAAGCGGCGCTTGTCGTTGACGGCGACGACGCGGTCGAGTTCGGCGCGGGTGAAGCGGAACCCGTGCTCGGCCGCGGCCCGCATCAGCTCGTCGATCGCCACCCAGCCCTGGGCGTCCAGGCTGATGCCGATCCGCTCCGGCTGGTGCCGCAGGTGCTTGGAGAGGTACTTCGAGACCGTGACCGTGCGGCGTGCGTCGGGCGGGGGAGCGTCCGGTCCCGGGTCCTTCGGATTCATCGGTTCCATCGGTTCCATCGGGTCAGAGTGCCGGGGGAAGGCCGCGGCCGCCACTCGAATCGGTTTCGGTCGCAGGGTTTGATCCACAGCCAACTCGCTTTATCCACAGGCGCATTGAGCATTCTGTGGACAACGGATCTGCCCTTTCAGTCCATTTGATCAACTATGCGTTCTTTGACGTGATTTGCTGCCAGACGGTCCATCACACGTGCCCTGACCTCCCGTTCGGTCGCGGCGGCGATGAACTCCACGACCCCGTCAACCCCAACAAGCCTCTCCACGCCGTCGATCACCCCGGCCGGAAGGACGACGGATCGGGTGCCGGCAGCCGGTTCATCCGTCTTCCCCGGAGCGAGGTGCCGGCGCAGGTGCCGCGTCGCGAACAGCTGCATGGCACGAGCGAGTTCCGCGTCCACCGTCTGCCGGGCCAGCGGCCGGAGCCGCCGCACCAGGGAGGCCGCCTCCGCCGCCTCGGCATCGCTGGGCGGCCCGTGCTCCAGATAGCGGGCGAAGACATGCTCGGTGGTGAACTCCAGGAAACGGGAGGCGATGTGCTCGACCTGGAGCCGAAGTTCCCTCAGATGCGCGGAGATCGCCCGAAGTGGCACACCCTCGGCGTACAACTCCACCGCCACCGCGAGCTCTTGGGGGCTCGGCACCAGGAACTCGTCCCGGGCGCCCGGGACCGGCTCCAGCACACCGAGCTCCACCGCCTCGGCCAGGGCCCGTTCGTCCGGTGCCCCGCCGAAGGCCGCGTCCAGCTCGGCGCGGGTGATCCGCGTCGTCTCCTCGTCCGTCCACGGGCCCTGCACCTCGGCGACGAGACCGAGCACCCCGCCGAGGCCCCGCCCCGCGTCCCATGCCTCCAGCAACTCCTTGATGGAGGACAGGGTGTACCCGCGGTCGAGCAGATCCGCGATCTGCCGCAGCCGGGTCAGGTGCGCCGCCCCGTACACATTGGCCCGGCCGCGCCGCTCCGGCCTCGGCAGCAGGCCGCGGTCCTGGTAGGCGCGGATGGTGCGGACCGTGGCCCCGCTGAGGTGGGCCAGATCCTCTATCCGGTACTCGGCGGACGGTTCCCCGGGTGCGGGGCCCTTGGCCACGGACCCGTTCACAGCGGGGGCTGGAGCCGGGCGAGACCGCGCAGGGCCTTCGGGGCGAGTCGCGACAGCAGCCGGGCGCCCCGGGCCTCGGGCGTCACCGGTGCCACGGCCCGGTTCCTCGCCACGGCCCGCAGCACCGCCTCCGCGACCTTCTCCGGCGGATAGTTGCGCAGCCTGTAGAGCCGGGTGGACTTCTTCTGCCGGCGCTCCTCCTCCGCCGCGTCGACCCCGGCGAAGCGGGAGGTCGCGGTGATGTTGGTGTTGACGACGCCGGGGCAGATCGCGGACACCCCGATCCCCTGCCCGGCCAGCTCCGCCCGCAGGCACTCGCTCAGCATCAGCACGGCCGCCTTCGAGGTGCTGTACGCGGGCAGGGTGCGGGACGGCAGGAAGGCCGCGGCAGACGCGATGTTGACGATGTGGCCGCCCTGACCGCGCTCCGCCATCTGCCGGCCGAAGAGCCGGCAGCCGTGGATCACGCCCCACAGGTTGACGTCCAGCACCCGCTTCCAGTCGTCCGTGCCCGTGTCCAGGAACGAACCGGCAAGGCCCACACCGGCGTTGTTGACCAGGACGTCCACCACCCCGTGCTCGGCGGCGACGCGGTCGGCGAGCTTCTCCATCTCCTGCTCGTCGCTCACGTCCACCGCCTCGGCCCACGCACCCGGGGCGCCCTCGTCCAGGGCCTCCTCGGCCACCCGCGCCGCGCCCTCCGCGTCCCGGTCCACCGCCACGACCCGGGCGCCGACCCGGGCGAAGGCCAGCGCCGTCGCCCGGCCGATGCCGCTGGCCGCGCCCGTGACCAGGACGAGCCGGCCGCCGAAGCGCTGCCCGTACTCCCCCTGCGCGGCCGGGGCCGTGAGCGATGTGCGCTGCTCCACGGCACCTTCACCCCCCTCGTGCGCCGTGATGAACTCGGATATCCACAAGGCCAGTTGATCGGGCCGGGTGCGCGGGACCCAGTGCTTCGCGTCCAGGGTGCGCCGGGTCAGCTCCGGCACCCACGCGCCCAGGTCGTCGTAGAGCCGCTCGGAGAGGAAGGCGTCACCGGTCGGTGTGATCAGCTGCACGGGCGCGTGGGCGTGCGCGTCCTCGCGGGGGTGCCGCAGCCGGGTGCGGACGTTGTCCCGGTAGAGCCAGGCGCCGTGGGCCGCGTCCTGCGGCAGGGAGGCCGTCGGGTAGTCCCCGGCGGGCACCCCTTCCAGCTTCTCCAGCATCCGGGGCCAGCGCCTGCCCAGCGGGCCGCGCCACGCAAGCTCCGGCAGGACCGGGGTGTGGAGCATGTACACGTACCAGGACTTGGCGCCCTGGCCGAGGAGTTGGCCGACCCGGCGGGGGGTGGGCCGGGACATCCTGCGCTTGATCCAGTGGCCGAAGTGGTCCAGGGACGGCCCCGACATCGAGGTGAAGGAGGCGATCCGGCCCCGGGTGCGCGGGGTGGTCACGAACTCCCAGCCCTGCACGGAGCCCCAGTCGTGGCCGACCAGATGGACCGGCCGGCCGGGGCTCACCGCGTCGGCGACCGCCAGGAAGTCGTCGGTCAGCTTGGCCAGGGTGAACCCGCCGCGCAGCGGCTTCGGGGCGGTCGAGCGGCCGTGCCCCCGCACGTCGTAGAGGACCACGTGGAAGCGGTCGGCGAGCCGGGAGGCGACCTCGGACCAGACTTCCTTGCTGTCCGGATAGCCGTGCACCAGCAGCACCGTCGGCCGTGCCGCGTCACCCAGCTCCGCCACGCACAGCTCGATGCCGCCGGTCCGGATCCGGCGCTCGCGCGCCCCCTGCAGACCCCTGGTGCCCACTGGACTCTCCCTCTCCCCGGCCCCTGCCACGGTCCGTCCCCGCCGTGCCACGTGCTGTGATCTGACACCGATGAATGTGACAATGCCCGACGGCTGCGTCAAGAGGTCCGCCGCGCCTGTGGAAAACCTCCCGGGTGCCTGGCTGCCCGGCTTCCGTCCGTCCCGGCTACCGGCCGGTCCCGGCACCCCGCGGCCGGCCGGGGGCGGCGCGCCCCGACACCTCTCAGGTCGCACGGCCCCTACGGGCCCGTAGTTCTGGAGTCGGACACGGTTCGGCCCGCGAGGCTGACGTGCGGTGTGGTGCGCGCCACTACCGTCGAAGCGTGACTGTGATCGCGACCGAAAGCCTGAGCAAGCGGTTCCCCCGGGTGACCGCGCTTGACCGGCTCTCGTTGGACATCGGCCCCGGTGTGACCGGCCTGGTGGGCGCCAACGGAGCCGGCAAGTCCACGTTGATCAAGATCCTGCTGGGTCTGTCCCCCGCCACCGAGGGCCGTGCCGCAGTGCTCGGCCTCGACGTGGCCACGAGCGGCGCCGAGATCCGCGAGCGCGTCGGCTACATGCCCGAGCACGACTGCCTGCCGCCCGACGTCTCGGCCACCGAGTTCGTCGTCCACATGGCGCGCATGTCCGGGCTCCCGCCGGCCGCCGCCCGCGAGCGGACCGCCGACACCCTGCGCCATGTCGGGCTCTACGAGGAGCGGTACCGCCCCATCGGCGGTTACTCGACCGGTATGAAGCAGCGGGTCAAACTGGCCCAGGCGCTGGTCCACGACCCGCAGCTGGTGCTGCTGGACGAGCCGACCAACGGCCTCGACCCGGTCGGCCGGGACGACATGCTGGGCCTGATCCGCCGTGTCCACACGGACTTCGGGATCTCGATCCTCGTCACCTCCCACCTGCTGGGCGAGTTGGAGCGCACCTGCGACCACGTCGTCGTCATCGACGGCGGCGCCCTGCTGAGGTCCAGTTCCACCCAGGACTTCACCCGCACCACGACCACCCTCGCGGTCGAGGTCACCGACTCCGACGCCCACCCGGACGGCACCGCCGCCCTGAGCGCGGCCCTGACCGCCGCCGGGGTCCGGCTGGCTGCGAGCACCGAGGAGGGCCTGCCGGGTGCGGGTCACATCCTGCTGCTGGAGGCCACCGGCGAGGAGACCTACGACGTCGTCCGGGACACGGTCGCGGGCCTCGGCCTGGGTCTGGTCCGGATGGAACAGCGCCGCCACCACATCGCCGAGGTCTTCCGGACCGAGGCGCGGGAGGCGGCCGAGGGGAGCATGGAGGTGCAGTCCCGGTGAGCACGCACACCCCCGGAACATCCGTGTCGCGCGCCGGCGGCGCCCCCGACGCGACGCGTATCCACAACATCGGCTACCGCCACTACGAGGGCCCCCGGCTGGGCCGCGCCTACGCCCGCCGCTCGCTGTACGCGCAGTCGCTGCGCGGGGCGTTCGGCCTGGGCCGCTCGGCGAAGTCCAAGGTCCTGCCGATGATCCTGACGGGCATCATGGTCCTGGTGGCCGCGATCATGGTCGCGGTGGCGGTCGCGGTGCCCAACACCACCGAACTCCCCATGGAGTACACCCGCTACGCCATCGTGATGCAGGCCCTGATCGCGCTCTTCCTCGCCGCGCAGGCCCCGCAGTCCGTCTCCCGCGATCTGCGCTTCAAGTCGGTTCCGCTGTACTTCTCGCGCCCCATCGAGCGGGTGGACTACGTGGTGGCCAAGTTCGCGGCGATGGCCTCGGCCCTCTTCGTCCTCACCGGTGTGCCGCTGGTGATCCTCTATCTCGGCGCGCTGCTGGCCAAGTTCGACTTCGCCGACCAGACGAAGGGCTTCGCGCAGGGCATGGTCTCCGTGGCACTGCTCTCCCTCCTCTTCGGCGGGATCGGGCTGGTGCTCGCGGCGCTCACCCCGCGGCGCGGCTTCGGCGTCGCGGCGGTCATCGCCACCATGACGATCACCTACGGCGCCGTCTCCACCGTCCAGGCCATCGCCTGGGAGACCGGCTCGCCGGGTGTGGTGGAGTGGCTGGGCCTGTTCTCGCCGGTGACGCTGATCGACGGCGTGGGGACCGCGTTCCTGGGCGCGACCTCCGCGTTCCCGGGCGGGCAGGGGCCGGGCGCGGGCGTCGGCGTCGTCTATCTGGCGGTCGTCCTCGCGCTGGTCGCCGCCTCGTACGGGATCCTGATGCGCCGCTACCGAAAGGTCGGACTGTGACCACGATCGAGATCGCGAACACCTCACGGTGGTTCGGCAACGTCGTCGCCGTCAACGACGTCACGATGACGATCGGGCCCGGCGTCACCGGGCTCCTCGGCCCCAACGGCGCCGGGAAGTCCACCCTGATCAACATGATGGGCGGCTTCCTCGCGCCCTCCACCGGCACCGTCAGCCTCGACGGGAAGCCGATCTGGCGCAATGAGACGGTCTACCGGCACATCGGCGTGGTCCCCGAGCGGGAGGCCATGTACGACTTCCTCACCGGCGAGGAGTTCGTCGTCGCCAACGCCGAACTCCACGGCCTGGACGCGCGGGCCGC
Source organism: Streptomyces sp. CNT372 (assembly GCF_000377145.1). Classification (NCBI taxonomy): domain Bacteria; kingdom Bacillati; phylum Actinomycetota; class Actinomycetes; order Kitasatosporales; family Streptomycetaceae; genus Streptomyces; species Streptomyces sp. CNT372. Next base: position 478,969 of record NZ_KB897777.1, read on the forward strand.
CCGCACGGCCCTCGCCACGGTCGAGATGGAGTACGCGCAGGACCGCAAGATCGGCACGTACAGCAAGGGCATGCGGCAGCGCGTGAAGATGGCCTCCGCGCTGGTGCACGACCCCTCCGTGCTGCTGCTGGACGAGCCGTTCAACGGGATGGACCCGCGGCAGCGGATGCAGCTCATGGACCTGCTGCGGCGGATGGGCGCGGACGGCCGGACCGTGCTGTTCTCCTCGCACATCCTGGAGGAGGTCGAGCAACTCGCCTCGCACATCGAGGTGATCGTCGCCGGCCGGCACGCGGCCAGCGGCGACTTCCGGCGGATCCGCCGGCTGATGACGGACCGGCCGCACCGCTATCTGGTGCGCTCCAGCGACGACCGCGCGCTCGCGGCGGCGCTGATCGCGGACCCGTCGACGGCCGGGATCGAGGTCGACGTGACCGAGGGCGCGCTGCGCGTGCAGGCGGTGGACTTCGGCCGGTTCACGGAACTGCTGCCGAGGGTCGCGCGGGAGCACTCCATCCGGCTGCTGACGGTCTCGCCCTCCGACGAGTCCCTCGAATCGGTCTTCTCCTACCTCGTGACGGCCTGAAAGGAGCGGTGACGCAGATGTACAACCCCACAGTCGCCCGGCTCACCTACCGGGGCGTCCTCGGCAGGCGGCGGGCCGCGGTGCTGTTCGTCCTCCCCGCCGTGCTCATCGTGATTGCGGTCGCGATCCGGACCTTCAACGGGCCGGACGACCAGATCGCGGCCGATGTCCTCGGCGGGTTCGCCCTCGCCACGATGGTGCCGCTGATCGGCGTGATCGCGGGCACCGGCTCGATCGGCCCGGAGATCGACGACGGCTCGATCGTCTACCTGCTCTCCAAGCCGGTGAAGCGCTCGGAGATCGTCTTCACCAAGCTGATCGTGGCGATCGCGGTCACGATGGCGTTCTCGGCCGTCCCGACCTTCGTCGCGGGCTTCATCCTGAACGGCAACGGCCAGCAGGTCGTGATCGCCTACACGGTCGCCGCGCTGGTCGCCTCGATCGCGTACAGCGCACTCTTCCTGCTGCTGGGGACGGTGAGCCGGCACGCGGTGGTCATCGGCCTGGTCTACGCGCTGGTCTGGGAGACCCTCTTCGGCAGCCTGGTCCCGGGCGCGCGCACCCTGAGCGTCCAGCAGTGGTCGCTCTCGCTCGCCGAACGCATCGCCGGCGACGGCCTGATCGGCTCCGACGTCGGCCTCCCGGCCGCGGTCGCCCTCCTGGCCGGTGTCACCGTCGCCGCGACCTGGTACGCGGGCCAGAAACTCCGCGGCCTCACCCTCGCGGGCGAGGAGTGACCCCCCGCGCAGCCTGAGCCGCGCCCACACCGCCCGGCCCCGCCTTTCCGGCGCGGGGCCGGGCGTTCGCGTGACTGTGCGCTTATCGGTTCGTTGTCCACCGTGCGTGGAGGCAACTGGAGTGAGCAGCGTCGAGCGTTCGTGAAGTCGGGGATTGCCGGTGCCGGGTGCGAGGGATCTCGCCGGGCCGGTCATTGAGTGGATTGCACCGTGAGCCGACCTCCACCCCTGTGCCCGGGGTCAGGGCCGTCCATGATCGGTTTCCGCTTACGGAAGGCATGACCATGCCACCAGAAGGTGTTCTGCTCGAATCGCGCGCGATGCGCGACAGCGTCAACGGGCGGGTCGAGGCGCTCGACAAGGTGAAGGCTCTGCGGCTGCTGCCGGACGGCGTCCATGTGTCCACAGACGGGGTCGCGGCGTACTACGAAGTATCCACAGAGGTCGTGCGACAGATGGCGTCACGACACCGGGAGGAGCTCGCCGGGAACGGGATGCGGGTGCTGCGAGGCTCTGAGCTGCGCGAATATCAGAGTGACAACATGTCACTCTCATCCGGAGGTCCCGGAAGTTATCCACAGCGCCGGTCCGGGCTCACCCTCTTCACCCGCCGCACCGTGCTCAACGTCGGCATGCTCCTGCGTGACAGCGACATCGCGCGGCGGGTGCGGGCCTATCTGCTCGACGCCGAGGAAGGGTGGCGTGACAGCCACGCCTCGCTCGATCGCCGGGTCACCGAGACCGAGCGCGGGCTCGCCGGGGTCGGTGTGGCGCTCCAGGAGCTGGGGCCCGTGCTGCAGCGGATGTCCCTGCGGCTGGACAGCCTCGACCGGCGGCTCGACGCCACCAACCGTGTGGTCGGGGCGATGAGCAGCAGGCTGTGCGAGCTGTCCGACGACATGGTCCGGATGGACGCCAGGATGGACGACGCGGTCCGGCAGTTGAGGGAGCTGCGCCGACGGCGGCGCTGACACCCGGCAGCCGTACGCCGCCGGTCGCGGGTCGGTGCCGCGTGGCCGGCGGCATCCGGCATGCCCGCCGGAATATTCGGTGGCATCGAACTGGTGTACGCGGCACAGTGGACGAACCGGTGCACAGTGCCCAGCGCACGGCACCGGGCACGGGGCCGGGGTGGCCGCTTCGAGCGCGCGGTTGCGCGGGCCGCCCCGGCCCCGTCGGTCGGCGGGCTCAGGCGTCGGCGAGGAGGTGTTCCAGGACGACGGCGATGCCGTCGTCGTCGTTGGACGCGGTGATCTCGTGGGCCACGGCCTTGAGTTCGTCGTGCGCGTTGGCCATCGCCACGCCGTGCGCCGCCCAGCCGAACATCGGGATGTCGTTGGGCATGTCGCCGAAGGCGATGGTGTCGGCAGCCCGCAGGCCCAGGCGGCGGGCCGCCAGGGAGAGGCCCGTCGCCTTGCTCAGGCCGAGCGGCAGGATCTCCACTATCCCCGCGCCCGCCATCACCACGTCCACCAGGCTGCCGACGGTCTCCCGCGCCACCGCGGCGAGTTCGTCGTCGCCGAGGGTGGGGTGCTGGATGTAGACCTTGTTCAGCGGCGCGGCCCACAGGTCGGACGGCTCCCGCATCGGGACGTACGGCAGCGGGCCGCCCTGGGCGCGGTATCCGTCGCCGATGAGGACGTCGCCGTCCAGACCGTCCCGGCTCGCGGCGAGCAGCAGCGGGCCGACCTCCGCCTCGATCTTGGAGAGGGCGAGCCCGGCCAGCTGCCGGTCCAGGGTCACGGAGGTGAGCAGCCGGTGCTCGCCCGCGTGGTAGACCTGCGCGCCCTGGCCGCAGACCGCCAGGCCCCGGTAGCCGAGGTCGTCCAGGATGTGGCGGGTCCACGGCACCGCGCGCCCGGTGACGACGATGTGCGCGGCACCCGCCGCGGTGGCCGCGGCGAGCGCGTCGCGGGTGCGCTGCGAGACGGTGTCGTCCGCCCGCAGCAGCGTGCCGTCGAGATCGGTCGCGACGAGGCGGTACGGGAAGCTGCCGGCGCTCACTTGGTGATCGGCTCCAGCACCTCGCGGCCGCCCAGGTACGGGCGCAGCACCTCGGGCACCCGCACCGAGCCGTCGGCGAGCTGGTGGTTCTCCAGGATCGCCACGATCGTCCGCGGCACGGCGCACAGGGTGCCGTTGAGCGTGGCCAGCGGCTGCACCTTCTTGCCGTCGCGCATCCGTACGGAGAGCCGGCGCGCCTGGAAGCTGTCGCAGTTCGACGCGGAGGTCAGCTCGCGGTACTTGCCCTGGGTCGGGATCCACGCCTCGCAGTCGAACTTGCGCGAGGCGGACGCGCCGAGGTCGCCCGAGGCGACGTCGATCACCTGGAACGGCAGCTCCAGGCCGGTCAGCCACTGCTTCTCCCACTCCAGGAGCCGCTTGTGCTCGGCCTCGGCGTCCTCCGGCGCGACGTACGAGAACATCTCGACCTTGTCGAACTGGTGGACGCGGAAGATGCCCCGGGTGTCCTTGCCGTAGGTACCGGCCTCGCGGCGGAAGCAGGGCGAGAAGCCCGCGTACCGCAGCGGCAGCCTGTCCGCCTCGACGATCTCGTCCATGTGGTACGCGGCGAGCGGGACCTCGGAGGTGCCGACCAGGTAGTAGTCGTCCTTCTCCAGGTGGTACACGTTCTCCGCGGCCTGGCCGAGGAAGCCGGTGCCCTCCATGGCACGAGGGCGGACCAGCGCGGGGGTGAGCATCGGGACGAAGCCGGCCTCGGTGGCCTGCGCGATCGCCGCGTTGACGAGGGCGAGTTCGAGCAGGGCGCCCACGCCCGTCAGGTAGTAGAAGCGCGAGCCGGAGACCTTGGCGCCGCGCTCGACGTCGATGGCGCCCAGCGCCTCGCCCAGCTCCAGGTGGTCCTTGGGCTCGAAGCCCTCGGCGCCGAAGTCGCGGATGGTGCCGTGCGTCTCCAGGACGACGAAGTCCTCCTCGCCACCGACCGGGACGTCCTCGTGGACCAGGTTGCCGAGCTTCAGCAGCAGGCTCCGGGTCTCCTCGTCCGCGTCGTTCTGCGCGGCTTCGGCCGCCCTGACGTCGGTCTTGAGCTGCTCGGCCTTCTTGAGCAGCTCGGCCCGCTCCTCGGGGGACGCCTTGGGGATCAGCCTGCCGAGCGACTTCTGCTCGGCGCGCAGCTCGTCGAAGCGCAGGCCCGAGGACCTCCGCTGCTCATCGGCGGAGAGCAGGGCGTCGACGAGGTCGACGTCCTCTCCACGGGCGCGCTGGGAGGCGCGGACACGGTCGGGGTCCTCACGGAGCAGACGAAGGTCAATCACCCCACCAGGCTACCGGTGCCGACTCGGGCCACCCCACCGCATATTGCCACGCGTGTCGCTTTGTCCGAATTGCTCGCATTGATAGAAAAGCCGCGGAGAATCGTCCCCGGCGGGGATTGTGATCCTTTTACGGGGAAAGGGAACGTTTTCCCGTCTCGGGGCCGGTCCACCGACCGGCCCCCAACCCACCCCACCCCACCGGTGGCGCGGTGTGTGTCGGTGTCCGCGTCCCGGGACCGCTTGTCCACAGGAAGGTTGGCATCCGAAAGAGTTATCCACAGGCTGTGCGGCGATCCTGTGGACCAAGGAATTGATCATTCCGAGGTCTGGCTTCGACTGGAGGATTCCTGGTTCAAACCGCGTTCGCGCACTCATTCGGGTGGGAATTCCTCGCCCTAAAGAGTTGATCGCGCGAATTGAGGTGACAAAGTCATCCTCCGACTCCCCGGGCGGAACTGGGTGGCGAGGGCCGATTTGTCGACCGTGCGACGGTCTCCGCGGCGACCTGTGTCGACTTGTCCCCAGGTCGAGAACCGAGCCTGTGGATAAGTTTTGTGGATAACGAAAATCAGCAGGTAGGACCGGCCACGGTCGACTGGGCTCTCGCCTGTGCCCGGTCCCGCCGGAGCCCGGCTCAGCCCTCCGCGCGCCCGTCCTGGCAGCGTGCCAGCCAGTCCGACGCCTCGGTGAACTCCGCGTCCGAGGTCCCCGCGCGCAGGGGCCGCACATCCTGCCGCGCCACCCCCGCCCGCGGGTACGAGCCGAGAAAGCGCACCTTGGGGCAGATCCGCTTGAGGCCCATCAGGGCCTCCCCCACCCGCCGGTCGGAGATGTGCCCCTCGGCGTCCACCGCGAAGCAGTAGTTGCCGATCCCGGCGCCCGTCGGCCGGGACTGGATCAGCATCAGGTTGACCCCGCGCACCGCGAACTCCTGGAGGAGTTCCAGCAGCGCACCCGGGTGGTCGTCGCCGAGCCAGATCACCACGGAGGTCTTGTCCGCGCCCGTCGGCGCGGACGGCCGCGCGGGCCGGCCCACCAGCACGAAGCGGGTCTCCGCGTTCTGCGCGTCGTGGATCTCCGTGACCAGGGGCTCCAGCCCGTACGTCGCCGCGGCGAACTCGCCCGCGAAGGCCGCGTCGTACCGGCCCTCCTGCACCAGACGGGCCCCGTCCGCGTTGGACGCCGCCGACTCCCACAGGGCGTCCGGGAGATGGGCCCGCAGCCAGTTGCGCACCTGGGGCTGGGCGACCGGGTGACCGGTGACGGTCTTGATCCCGGCCAGCCCGGTGCCGGGCCGCACCAGCAGGGCGAAGGAGATCGGCAGCAGAACCTCGCGGTAGATCATCAGGGGCTCGCCCGCGGCGAGTTCGTCGAGGGTGGCGGTGACACCGCCCTCCACCGAGTTCTCGATCGGCACCAGCGCCGCCGCGGCCTCACCGGCCCGCACGGCGTCGAGCGCCGCGGGGACGGAGACCATCGGGACGAGTTCCCGGGTGGCGGCCTCGGGGAGCGTGCGCAGGGCGGCCTCGGTGAAGGTGCCCTCGGGACCCAGATACGTGAAGCGCGTGGCGGACATACCCGTCACCCTAGGGCCTGACCGCACCCGCCCGCCGTGCCGTCCGGCGCCCGGACGGGTACCCGCCCCCACCCCGGACGGGCACCCGGCCCCGCCCCGGACAGGCCCGGCGCTCGGTGCCCCCGGGCCCGGCTCAGCCCTCCAGCAGTCGCTGGCCCACGTACTCGCCCGCAGCCGGCGCGGCCGGCACCGCGAAGAGCCCGCTCGCCTCGTGCCGGACGAACGGTGAGAGCGCGTCCCCGCGGTCGAGCTTGCGCTGCACCGGCACGAAGCCGCGCAACGGGTCCGCCTGCCAGCAGACGAAGAGGAGTCCCGCGTCCGGTGTCCCGTCCGCCGCGATTCCGTCGTGGTAGGAGAACGGCCGCCGCAGCATCGCCGCGCCGCCGTTCTGCTCGGGTGCCGAGATCCGGGCGTGGGCGTTCGCCGGGACCACCGGCCTGCCGTCCGCTCCGGTCGCGTCGAGGTCGGGCTCGGTGGTCTCCGTGCCGCCGGTCAGCGGCGCGCCGTCGGACTTGCGCCGGCCGATCACCTTCTCCTGCTCGCCGAGGGAGAGCTTCTCCCAGTCGTCCAGCAGCATCCGGATCCGCCGGAACACCGCGTACGAACCCCCCGCCATCCAGGCCGGATCGGCCGAGGACGGCACGAACACCCGCTGGGCGAAGTCCGGTTCGGAGGGCTTCGGGTTGCCGGTGCCGTCGACCTGACCCATCAGGTTGCGGGCCGTCATGGGCTTGGTGGTGGCTCCCGGGGAGCGGTTGAAGCCGGTCGTCTGCCAGCGCACCCGGGCCGCTTCGCCCGCCGCCTTCTGGAGGGCGCGCAGGGCGTGGAAGGCGACCAGCGCGTCGTCCGCGCCGATCTGCACCCACAGGTCGCCCTCGGACCGCTTCGCGTCCAGGGCGTCCGCCGAGAAGGCCGGCAGCGGGTCCAGCTGCGCGGGCCGGGCCGCGACCAGGGAGGTGCGGTCGAAGAAGGTGTGCCCGAAGCCGAAGGTGACGGTCAGCGAGGACGGCCCCGCGTCGAGGGCGATCCCGGTGTCCCCGTCCGCCGCGGGCCGGCCCCCCATCAGCTCCCCGGCCAGCGCGGACCAGCGTCGCATCAGCGCCGCGGCCTCCCGCCGCCCGGCGCCCGGGGCCAGGTCGAAGGCGACCAGGTGCCCGTGTGCCTGCTGGGGATCGGTGATCCCCGCCTGGTGCCGGCGCCCGTCGCCCCGGTGGAAGGGGACGGCGGTGGAGCCGACCGTGGTGAGCGCGGTCGGCTCGCTCCGCGTACCGGCCCAGGCCGCCGCGCCGCCGGCCGCGCCCAGGGCGAGCCCGGTCGCACCGGCGGCCCCCGCGGTCCCGAGCAGCCGGCGGCGGGAGACGCCGGTCTCCGCCGCGGGCCCCGGTCCGGGGGCGGCGGAGCCGGTCACGGTGGTGTCCGTGGTGTCCGCGGTATCGGTGGTATCCCTGGTGTGCGTGGTGCCCCGGGTGCTCTTCGGGGCCTTGGCGCGGTCTTTCACGGTGGTTCAGCCGATCTTGATGTTCTTGTCGACGGTGGCCTGGTCGATGTCGGAGGTCCGCACGGTGACCTTCACCTGCCAGGTGCCGGGCATCGGGATCTGGACGGAGTTCGCGCTCCAGTGTCCGGCGGTCACGCGGTCGGGAGTGATCGGCAGCGGGCCGATCTGCTCCGCCTTGAGCGTGAACGACACCTTCAGCTCCTCCGCGTCGAGGGGTTTGCCGCCGGACGCCTCGGTCCAGACGTGCATCTCGTTGGAGCCCGGCTGCGCGGGGTCGAGGGTGAGCCGGACGGTGCCCTTGCCGCCCACACCGCCGGTGTCGAAGGGCAGCTTGATCTCGGCAGGGCCGGCGGGCGCGGCGGGAGCCGTCCGGCCGGTGCCGGCGAGGCCGGCCTCCTCCTCGGTGCGGCCCGGTTCGGTCGAGGTGAGCACGGTCGTCACCGCGAGGATCACGACCGCGATGCCCGCCTCGGCGAGGACGGTGCGGCGCAGGCCGGACCGCTCGGTGTCGGCGTCCCGGGCCCGCCGCCGTTCGGCGGTCGCCACGGCGGCCCGCTGACGGGCCAGTTGGGCGGCCCGCTCGGGGTCGGCCGGGTCCTTCCCCGAGGCCGCGGCCACGTCCGCGACGGGGGCCGTGTCCGCGTCCGCCGCGCCCCCGGGCACTGAAGTCCCGGCCACCGAAGCCTCGGCCACCGAAGCCTCCGCCGCGTCCCCGTCGACCACGCCGGCCGCGTCCGCCTCCGAGGCCCTGTCCGCCCGGTCGGCCCGGTCCGCCCGGTCCGCCGGGCCGGAACCCGCCCCGCCCGCCACCGGAGCGCCCGCCCCCACGGCCACCGCCGCCGTCTGCTTCTCCGTCGCCACCGGCACCTCGGACAGCCGCCGCGTCCACCGCCGCGACAGCCAGGCGACGCCCACCAGCACCGCCACCAGCGCGATCTTGATGAGCAGCAGCTGTCCGTACCGGGTCCCGGTCAGCGCCGACCAGGAGCCGACCTGCCGCCAGGACTGGTACACCCCGGTCGCGGCCAGCACGGCGACGCTCCAGAACGCGGCCGCCGAGAACCGCTCCACGGCCGTCCGCTCCACCGCGTCCGAGCGGTACAGCGCGGTCAGCAGGGTGGCGAGGCCGCCGAACCAGACGGCCACCGCCAGCAGATGCAGCACATCCACCGGCATCGCCAGCCCGGACTGGATTCCCGTCGACGCGTGCTCGGAGAGCGCCCAGGTCGCCGCGATCCCCGCGGCCACCACCGTGCCGCCCATCGCGAGCCCGAAGCTCAGGTCCCGCTTCTCCGCCGGGTCCTCGCGCCGCGCGTACGCCCCGAAGAGCACGGCCACGAACAGCGCCGCCGCCCCGAGCAGCAGCAGCCGGGACATCAGCGCCGCCCCGGTCTTGGTCTCCAGCACCTCCCCGAGCGCGCCCAGGTCGGTGACGTCCCCGAGCCCGCCGGATCTGGTGTACGGGCCGCGCAGCAGCAGCATCGCCAGCGTGGCGGCGGTCAGCGTCACCCACCCCTGCACGACCAGCCGCTGGACGGGGCGCACCGAGGCCCCGCGCGGCCAGCACAGCAGGATGAAGGCCGCACCGCCCGCGAGGACGGTGAAGCCCGCGTAGGCCGCGTACCGGGCGATGCCGTAGAGCACGCCGACGGCGCCGCCGCCCGCCTCCTGCTGCGGCACGGTGACCGTGGTCTTGGAGGGGGCGCCGATGGAGAAGGTGAAGGCGCCCGCGATGGGATGACTGTCGGCGGAGACGGCCCGCCAGGCCACCGTGTAGGTGCCGTCGGGCAGCCCGGCGAGCAGGCTCACCCCGTACGTGACGGTGCCGCCGGTGCCGAGGTCGCGCACGTCCTTCTTGTCGGCCCGCTTGCCGCTCGGTTCGAGGACCCGGATCGCGTCCTCCCCGACGGCGATCTGCTCGGAGAAGGTGAGCTTGATCTCCTTCGGCGCGGTGGCCACCACCGCCCCGTCCGCCGGGTCGGTCGACAGCAGCGCGGCGTGCGCGGACGCGGGGCCCGCGCCCGCCAGCAGGGCGCCGAGGACCGAGCCCAGGAGCAGGGCCGCGGCCAGGAGCAGCCGTATCGCCGCCGCCGGTCCGGAGCGCGGGACGGTGGTGGTGGTCGTCATGCGATCAGTCCCTCACGGCTCAGTGATGCGGGTTGTAGGTCGCCGCCTTGACGGGGACCTCCACGGTGATCGGGTCCGACTTCTCGAAGTGCAGCTCCACGGAGACCGTGTCGCCTTCCTTCGGCTGTTCCTTCAGGGCCATGAACATGATGTGGTTGCCGCCGCGTTCGAGGTCCAGGGAGCCGTCGGCGGGCACGTCGAACGACGTCACCTGCCGCATCTTCTGGTCCTGCGTCTCGTGGATCTGGACGTCGTCCGAGAGCTCGCTGGTGACGGAGGTCAGCTTGTCGCCCGCACCGCCGGTGTTCTCGACGGTGAGGAAGCCGGCCGCCATGTCGCTGACGGGTTGTGGCATGAACGCGCCGCTGACCGTGAGTTCCGGCTCGCCGGAGCCGGACGCGGAGCAGCCCGCGAGGACCAGGGGCGCGACGACGGCGGCGGCCAGGGCCGGGCGGAGCCGGGGGATGCGCGGGCGGGTCACGGCTTCGCCCCCTTCACGAGCTTCGGCAGGTCCTTGGTCCACTCGTCGACCGAGGTGTCCTCGCCGTAGAGCGCGTACCCCTCGTCCGTCTCGGGGGAGAAGGCGATGACCTGCGCGCCGTGCATGGAGACGACGTCGCCGTTCTCGTCCTTCTCCGGCGCCTCGATGCCGATGCCCATCGAACGGGCGCCCGCCTGGATGTCGGCGAACTCGCCGGTGAGGCCGATGAACGAGGCGTCGCCGGCGCTCGGCAGCCACTTGGCGAGCTCGGCGGAGGTGTCCCGCTCGGGGTCGGTGGTGACGAAGACGACCTGGAGACGGTCCTGGTCGGCCTTGGGCAGGGACTTCCGGGCGGTCGCCAGGTTGCTCATGGTCAGCGGGCAGACGTCCGGGCAGTGGGTGTAGCCGAAGTAGACCAGGGTCGGCTTCCCCCTGGTCTCCTTCCGCAGGTCGAAGCTCTTCCCGCGGGTGTCGGTGAGGACCAGGTCCGGCTTGGTGAACGGGTCGTCCAGCAGGGTCGCGGCCTTCGTCTTCGGCTCGGCCGAGATCTCGAAGCCCGACTCGGACTTCGTGTCCCCGGTGCCGGTGGAGCAGGCGGAGAGGGCCAGGCCCGCGGCCGCGAGGAGCGCGGCCGCGAGCAGGTTCTTCTTCTTGCGCATCAGTGCGGTTCCAGACGTGGGATACGGGCTCAGGAGGCGCGGCGGCGGCCGGCCAGCACACCGAAGGCCACACCGGCGGCGCCGACCACGATGCCGACGACGGCGAGGACGCGTGCGGTCGAGTCGCTGCCGGAGGAGGCGGCGGCCTTCTCGGTGTGCTCGCCGTCCTTGGTGTGTCCGGCGTTCTTGTCGTCGGCCTCGGCGTCCTCGCCGGCCGCGCCGCCGCCGTGGTGGTCGTCGGAGGCGGCGGACAGGGCCAGCACGGGCGCGGGGGCCTCCGGCTCCTCACCGCCCTCGACCGGCTCCTCGATCCAGCGCACGACCTCCTTGTTGTCGTACGTCTGGAGGGCCTTGAAGACGAGCCGGTCGGCGTCCTCGGGCAGGGCGCCGAGGGAGACCGGGAACTGCTGGAAGAAACCGGGCTCGATCTTCGAACCGTCCGAGGTCCAGGTGATCTTGGTGACGGCCTCGGTGATCTCCCGGCCGTGCACCGTCAGCGGCTTCTCCAGCTTGCCCTTGGTGACCTCGGCCTTCCATCCCGGCACGGCCTGCGGCGAGACGGAGGCGATCGGGTGCTCGGCGGGCAGCGTGACCTCGAGCTTGACGGTCGAGGCGTTGTCGCGCTCGTTGGGGACCTTGAAGTTGACGGTGGCGTAGCCGCCCTTGGCGGCCTCGCCCTGCGGCTGGACGCTGACATGGGCGAAGGCGGTACCGGACAGGGCGACGACGGAGACGGCGGCGACTGCGGCAGCGGCGGCGGCGCGGGAAACGTTCATCGGGAAACACACTCCACGGTGAGGAGAGAAGCGAGGACGTGCCGCGCGCGGGCACACGCGGACACGGCACCCGGGCACGGCTGTGCACGGGTACGGCGGCTCCGCTCCCGTCGAGCGGGCCGCGTCAGGCGACGAGCGTGTATACGTGCGGCGGGCCGCGCCTGATCACCGTGTGCTGGAGTGCCTCGCGCCGCCGCAGGGCCGGGGGCCCGTCCCCGCCGGCCGGCACCAGGGTCGCGCCGGGCCCGGTGAGCGGCCCGCCGCGCAGCGCGCGGACGAGGGTGAGGGCGGTCCGCAGGGCGCGCAGCCGTGTGGTGGCGACCAGCCCGTGGGCCGAGCCGGCGGAGAGGGCCATCAGGCGCAGCAGGGCGGTGTCGCCGCGGCGCAGCAGCAGACCGGTCGCGACGGCGGCCAGCAGGTGCGCGAGCAGCATCGCGAGCGAGGGGACGCCGGTGGCGGCCGCGGCGGCAGCGGCGGCCTCCGCGCCGTGCGCGTGGGCGCCGTGCACCGCGGTGGCCGGGTCGATACCGGCGGTGGTGACGATGCGGCGGGCGTCGGTCGCCGTGATGGTGGCGGGGCCCGCCCCGCACATCAGCTTCGCGGCGATCGCGATGAGCGCCTCGTCCGCCGTCCGCGCGAGCTGGAGCCGGGTCTGCGAGAGCCCGAACAGGGTGTGCAGTCCGAGCTGTCCGGCGGTGAGCACCAGGGCGATGGCGGGCAGTGAGCGCTGCCGTCCCGTGAACGGCACGACCAGCGCGAACACACCGGCGAAGGCGGCGGCGAGCGTCCACAGCGGCACCGCCTCGCAGGCGGCGAGCACATGACCGGTCCCGGACAGCACGACACAGACCGCGGTGAACACCGCGGCCCTCAGGAGCCGCAGCCCGGCTCCGGTGCGTACGTGGCGCGTGGACGACATGGCCGGGTCATCATCGCACTGCCCCCTCGGAGCCCGTACGGCAGGTCCGGAAGATCCGGTTTGCCGACCGGGTGCGGAGCGGGCGCAGGTCGGGGCGGTGGGCGGCGGATCCGGGCCCGCCGGGGGAGCGTTCCGGGGGCGTCCGGAGGTATACACGCGCCTCCCCGGCCGCGCATCCGCCGAACGAGCGCTGTCGGTCTTCGCGGGCTTACCCCCCGGTGACCCGGGCAATACGTATCGGTATGTCGAGCCGCGACCAGGAGGCTGGAGCATGAGCATCTGGTGGTCACTCCGTCTGCGGCGCGACGCTGCCAGCGTGCCTCTCGCCCGGCGTCTGCTGCTGGGCGCGATGGAGACCGCGGGCGTCGACCCGGACATCTCCTTCGATCTGTCGGTCGCCCTCACCGAGGCGTGCGCCAACGCGGTCGAGCACGGCGGGTCGGCGGGCACGGGGGGAACGGGGGGCGGTGGCGCGGAGGAGTACCGGGTCACCGCGTACCTGGACGGCGAGAAGTGCCGGATCGAGGTCTCGGACTCCGGGCCCGGGTTCAGCCCGCGTCCGGTGGCCCCGCACGAACGCCGCCCGTCCGCCGTGGCGGAGAGCGGGCGGGGCCTGTGCCTGATCGAGCAGCTCGCGGACCATGTGCATGTGCGGAGCGGGCCGGGGGTCGGGGCGGTGGTCAGCTTCGACAAGATGCTGAAGTGGCGCGACGGCGCGCCTCTCGCCGTCGTCTGACCGCACCTCTCGGTCCGGGCCGTGCCCGAACCACTCAGCCCGCCGGCGTTCGAGGCGCGCACCGGACTTGCAGGCCGGTGGCCGCGGCACGGCCTGCGGCCGAATCCTCGAACGCCGGGCGGGCCGACGGGTTGACGGGCAACCCTCCGGCCTGACAAGCAGCGCCCCGGCCGGAGAGACAACGCCCCCGGCCTGAAGGGCGATTGCTCAGCCCCGGAGGGACGCCATCCACGCCTCGACCTCGTCCGCCTGACGAGGCAGCGCGGCCGACAGATTCCGGTTGCCGTCCTCCGTGACGAGGATGTCGTCCTCGATCCGGACGCCGATCCCCCGGTACTCCTCCGGCACCGTCAGGTCGTCCGCCTGGAAGTACAGCCCCGGCTCCACCGTCAGGCACATCCCCGGCTCCAGCGTGCCGTCGACGTACGCCTCGGTGCGTGCGGCCGCGCAGTCGTGCACGTCCATGCCGAGCATGTGCCCGGTCCCGTGCAGCGTCCAGCGGCGCTGGAGGCCCAGCTCCAGGACCCGCTCGACCGGGCCCTCGACCAGGCCCCACTCCACGAGCCGCTCCGCAAGCACCCGCTGCGCCGCGTCGTGGAAGTCGCGGTACTTCGCCCCCGGCCGCACCGCCGCGATGCCCGCCTCCTGCGCGTCGTACACCGCGTCGTAGATCTTCCGCTGGATCTCGGTGTACCGGCCGCTGATCGGCAGGGTGCGGGTGACGTCCGCGGTGTACAGCGTGGTGGTCTCCACACCCGCGTCGAGCAGCAGCAGGTCGCCCGCGCGGACCGGGCCGTCGTTGCGGACCCAGTGCAGCGTGGTCGCGTGCGGTCCGGCCGCGCAGATCGAGCCGTAGCCGACGTCGTTGCCCTCGACGCGGGCGCGCAGGAAGAACGTGCCCTCGATCCAGCGCTCGCTCGTCGCCTGCGCCTTGTCCAGGACCTTGACGACGTCCTCGAAGCCGCGTGCGGTGGAGTCGCACGCCTTCTGCAGCTCGCCGATCTCGAACGCGTCCTTCACCACGCGCGCCTCGGAGAGGTACACCCGCAGTTCCTCGTCGCGCTCGGCGGTGACCTTGTCGGTCAGGGCCGCCTCGATGCCCGCGTCATGGCCGCGGACGACCCGCACCGCCCCGGTGGCCTCGCGCAGGAAGTCCGCGAGCTCGCGCACGTCCTTCGCGGGCACGCCGAGGAGCTGTTCCGCCTCCGCGAGGGAGTGCCTGCGCCCGACCCACAGCTCGCCCTGGCCGGACAGCCAGAACTCGCCGTTCTCCCGGTCGGAGCGGGGCAGCAGGTGGATGGTGGCGCGGTGGCCGTCGCCCTCGGGCTCCAGCACGAGGACGCCGTCCTCGGTCTGGTCGCCGGTCAGGTACGCGTACTCGGTGGACGCGCGGAAGCTGTACTCGGTGTCGTTGGAGCGGGTCCTGAGGTTGCCCGCCGGGATCACGAGGCGCTCGCCCGGGAAACGGGCGGAGAGCGCGGCGCGGCGGGCCGCGGTCTGCTCCGCCTGCGGGATGGGCTCCAGGCCGTGCAGCTCGGTGTCGGCCCAGCCCTGGGTCATGTTCTCGGCCAGCTCGTCGGACACGCCCGGGTACAGGCCGTTCTTGCGCTGCTTGATCGGCTGCTCTTCTTCCGGGGTCTCCGGGGTGAGCTCCTCCGCCACGTCTGCCTCCTGGCCCTTCGGCCGCTCGCGATACGACTCGGGTCCCCGCCGGGTGCAGGTCTGCTCGTGCGGGGGACGCCCTCCATCGTATGTGCGAGCGGAAGACGGCCTCGGACGGTCCGGATGAATGTGACGAAGGCGATGAACCATGTGAACCATCCGAACCGGGCTAATCAGTCGAATCGTGCGGCGAGGAGCACGATGTCCTCTCCGTTCCCGTCGTGCGTCCCCGTGGTGCCGGACCCCGTGCCCCGGCCCGGTCCCTCCGGCAGCAGTGTGCGCAGCACATGGTCGACGATCGCCGAGGGGTCACTGCGGGCGGCCCTCGGCACGCTCGCTGCCGCCCTGTGCAGCCGGGTGAACGCCCGGTCCATGGCCTCACCGGTCTGCCGGAGCAGCCCGTCGGTGTAGAGAAGCACCGTTTCTCCGGGCTCCGGGGACAGCTCCACGCTGGGCGCCTCCCAGCAGGCGAGCATTCCGAGCGGGGCGGAGAGGGAGGTCTCGACGAAGTCGGTCCGCCGCTCGCCGACCAGCAGCGGCGGGGTGTGCCCGGCCCCTGCCAGAACGATCCTGCGGGCGGCCGGTTCGGCGTAGGCGAACAGGGCGGTGGCGGTGCGCGCGGGCTCGGTCAGGCGCAGCAGGAGTTCCAGGTCGGAGAGGACCGCGACCGGGTCCTCGCCCTCCATCACCGCGTACGCCCGCAGCGCGGCCCGCAGCCGGCCCATCGCGGCGAGGGCGCTCGGGCCCGACCCGCTCACCGAGCCGATCGCGAGGCCGAGGGCCCCTTCGGGCAGCGGCAGCGCGTCGTACCAGTCGCCGCCGCCGTGCGCACCGGTGTGGTGGCGGACCGCGAGGCGGACGCCGGGCACCCGGGGCAGCCGGCTGGGCAGGAGTTCGTCAGCGACCGTGGCCACCGTCGCGCGGGCGCGCTCCAGTTCCAGCAGGCGCGCGAGGTGTTCGGCGGCGTAGCGCGTGTAGAGGCCGATGAGGTGGACCTGGCGCTCGTCGGGGGCGGCGGGCTCGTCGTACAGCCAGACGGCCGCGCCGAGCACGGTCGCGTCCTCCGTGGCCAGCGGGGCGGTCCAGCTCGCGGCGTACCCGACGCGGCGGGCGACCTCGCGGTGCAGGGGGTGCAGGTCCTCGGCGAGCAGATCGGGGTGGGCCACCGGCTCGGGGGCGCCGGCGCCGGCGCCGCGGCCCTCCAGCATCGCGCCGTACGCGGTCGCCTCGCGCGGCACGGTCTCGATGTGGCCGAGGTCGGCGCGGCTGAGGCCGAGGCCCCGGGTGGTGGACCGGTCGTCGGGGAAGGGGAGGGCGCGGTCGCGGGCGGGGCGGGCCGGGGGTTCGAGGACGGCCATGCCGCGCGGGGCGCCGACGAGGGCGGCGCCGGCGGTCAGCAGTTCGTCGAGAGCGGCGGTCACGGTGGAGGTGCGGACCAGGCGCTCGGTGAGTTCGTGGAGGGTGGTGAGGTCGGAGACCCAGCCGGCCAGGCGGTCCTGGATCACCGCGCCCGGCGGAGGGGCCGCGGGGGCGGGCGGCAGCGGTGCCGGGGCCGCCGAAGTCTGCGAGGCGACAGAGCGCGTTGAATCGATTCCGGCCACTTTCGGCAGGTGCGGGGCGTTCACGGCCGCCGGCTTTCCGGCGGGTGCGTTTCGCTCAATAGCATCGCAAACCCCCATGTCCATCTGCGCCGCTACCCATGCGTCCACATCTACACGTAGACGAGAGGTGATGTCCAGCATTGTCCCGGTGCTATTGATGCCGTCCGGGGTCCGGTTAACTTGGCCGAAAAAAGCACCCGATGGAGGGTGGCTGCGGTCGACTGAGGGCGTTCGGCAGGGGGACCCAGGGGTTCGCACCCCGGGGAAAGCGTCATGGCCTGCGTGCTGGGTACGTGTACGGAGACGGTGGCGGCGAGGGGCAGTTGAGCACCTCGGAACCTGGCGGCGGCAACGGACGTCTTCATGTCCGGGGGCCGCGCTCCCGTCCTCCAGGCGGCGGGGAGAGTTCCGCGGAAACGGTGCGCGCACCGCAAGCGCCACGCGCACGCCACCCCTCGCCACGCGTTTAATGGACCACAGCCGATGTTCGGCCCCCGGGCGGAGATCCAGCCGCCTGCACGACGGGGGCGCCCATGCCAGTGGCGAGGCGATGACGCGCCGACCAGTACGCATGTGTACGAGAAGTTCAGTTTCACGCACGCGTTGTGATGTGGACCCCGGCGTTCAACGGAAAGGAACGAGCGCTCATGCGCGAGATCCTCGGAAGGCGACGCAGGCTTCGTAACCGGCGGAAGAAGGGGCCTGACCAGCTCCGCGCGGCGCTCACCAGCGCCGTCGAGTGGGGATGGCCCGTGCTGCCCGGTGTGGGACGGAGCACGGCGGCGGTGGACGGGCCGTTCGGCCCCGGCTCTCGGGCCGCCACCGGAACAAGCGGTGGCGGTGACTGCGCCTGCCCCGACCCCGAGTGCGTGGTCCCCGGCGCACACCCCTTCGATCCGGGGCTGCTGGCGGCCACCACCGACGAGCGGATGATCCGCTGGTGGTGGTCGAACCGCCCGACGGCCCCCGTCGTCCTGGCCACGGGCGGGCGCGCCCCGTGTGCCGTGAGCCTGCCCGCGGTGGCCGCGGCGCGGGCGCTCGCCGTGCTCGACGAACGCGACCTGCGGGTGGGGCCGGTCGTCGCGACCCCCACCCGGTGGTCGCTGCTGGTCGCGCCCTACGGTCTGGAGCAGCTCGGCGAACTCCTCTTCGCGCAGGACTGCGTGCCCAGTTCGCTGCGGTTCCACGGCGAGGGCGGCTACCTGGTGCTGCCCCCCTCGCAGACCGGTTCGGGGCAGGTGCGGTGGGAGCGGGCGCCGCTGCCCGGGTCCGCGGCGCCGTGGCTGCCCGATGTGGAGGCGGTCGTCGACGCGCTCGTCGAGGCGAGCGCGAACTGCGCACCCGAGCCCGGGCTCTCCCCGCCGGACTCCGGCGGCGGCAGCCGGCTCGCGTACTGACACCCTCGGGCGCCCACGCGGACGTCCGCCGAACTCGCGGACGCGCTCCGGGGTCTGGTGGGACCCCTCGGGCCCATGCGGATCTTCGTCCCGCGCCGTCCTGTGCTGCCCGCCGCCCGCCGCCCGCCGCACGCGCCCTCGCGTGCTCAGCCGAGGGTGGCCCGCCGCCCGCGCCCTCGCTTGCTGAGCCGGGGGCCGGGCCGGCGGATGATACCGGAGGCCGGGCCGCGGTCCCACCGTGCGCGATCGGGCGATGTGGGCCGGAAGTCGCCTCTTCGGAAAGCGCCCGGGAACGAACCGGTGGGCGCTCTCCGGCGCCCGTCGCGCCGCGGCACGAGTCAATACGGGCAATGTCCGGTGCGCGGAATTGACGGCGGCCGTGGACGGGAGACCTATCGCGTGCGGGCCCGTACCCGCCGGCGAACTGCGGATCCCCGGCCCGTGCCCGCCGGACGCCTCGGAAAGGTGCCGCGGGCATTCACTGGGCCCCTTGCGGCGGCGGGCCGGTGGACAGGGGCTCGGGGCCAACTCCGGTACGTCCCGGGCGGGTTGATGTGCACATGGCACTCGGGAAATGGAAGCGCCCGGTCGCTGGCGACGGGGGATGCACCAGCGACCGGGCTTCTAGAACGGTAACAAGAGATCTGCGTTCCGCAAATTCGATCTCCCGTATTCGGACAGGAATTTACCTACCGGTAGAGCGAGTTGTGACTGGGGTCACCCACACTCCGGGGGCATTCGTCACTCTCAGCTCAGGGTGACCTGGCGGTTGGTGAGACCGCCCCGGGCCCGGCGCTCCTCCGGGGAGAGCGGGCTGTCGTCGGCCAGCGCGGCCGCCAGACGCTCGGCGAACTCGGCGGCCGGCTTCTCGCACTCCTCCGCGCCCATGCTGGTCGGCAGGTCCCAGACCGGGACCATCAGACCGTGCGCGCGGAAGGAGCCGACGAGCCGGGTGCCCTCGCCCAGCGAGGAGGTTCCCGCCGCGTGCAGCCGGGCGAGCGCGTCGAGCAACTGCTCCTCGGCGTGCGGCATGACCCAGCGCAGGTGGTTCTTCTCCGGCGTCTCGCACCAGTAGGCGGCGTCCGCGCCGGTCAGCTTCACCGTCGGGATCGCGGCCGCGTTCGCGCGCTCCAGGGAGGCCGCGACATCGGGGCCGGCCTGCTCGGCGGAGCCGGGCACCCAGAACTCGAAGCCGGAGTGGACGGTGGGCGCGAACGGGGCGTCCGGGTCGAGCAGGTCCTGAAGACGCTCGGAGCCGTCCGTCTGCCCGCCCGCGGGGACCGGGGTGCCGGGCTCGGCGGCCAGCGCCTTGCGCAGCGTCGCCGCGAGGTCCCGGCTGAGGTCGCCGGAGGGGGTGTCGTTCTGCAGACCGAGGAGGACGGAGCCGTCCTCGCGGCGCAGCGCGGGCCACGCCATGGGCAGGACGGTGGCCAGGGTCACCGACGGCACCCCCTCGGGGAGACCGTCCCGCAGGGTCAGCTCGACGGTCGCCGCGGGCACCAGCTCGCGCAGCGCCACCCAGTCGCATTCGCCGGCCAGCCCCTCGAAGGGGCGCTGGACCAGCTCGGTCACGGCGTGCGCGGCGGCCCGGCCGTGGCACGCCTTGTAGCGGCGGCCCGAACCGCAGGGGCAGGGCTCGCGGGCGCCCACGACCGGCACGGGCTCGTTCGCGCCTGCGGCACGGGCGCCGGCCTTGGTCTGAGGCTTCGTCGCCTTCGTCTGGGGGCGCTTCTTGGCCATGGTGTGGCTATCTCCCGAGTGCGGCGGTGCTGTGTCGGCCGCGAGCCTAGCCGTATGCCGCCGCTGCCGGGGCGGCGCAGCCCCGGGACCCGCTCCACGGGTGACACCGGGCGAGCCCTGGGCGCGCCTGGGCGGTGCCACCCGGGCCCGCGCGGTCCCCGCCGTCTCAGTCCAGGTCGTCGAAGGCGTCGGAGAAGTCGAAGGACGGCCCCGCGACCCGGGCCGCGAAGTCCTCGCGCCGGTGCCCGGAGGTGACGGTCACCCAGACCGTCACCTCGCCGGAGACCCCGTCCCGCACACCCCATTCCTGGGCGAGCGCCGAGATGATGTTCAGCCCGCGCCCACCGCGTGCCGTCACCGACGGGGTGGACGGGACCGGGCGGGTGGGCCCGCCGCCGTCCGTCACCTCCACCGTGAGCCGGCCCGCCGGGTCGACGCGCCAGGCGGCCCGGACGTCGCCGTCACCCACCTCCGCCCGGCCGAGCGGCCTGCCGTGCCGGCACGCATTGCTCAGCAGCTCGGACAGGATCAGTACCGCGTCGTCGACGACCGTGTCCGGCACACCGTTGAGCCTCAGCTCCGCACGCATCCGGTGCCGTGCCTCACCCACGCCCGCAGGGCCATGGGGAACGGCCATGCTCGACGACGCGGGCACCTCCTGTGCCACCACCAACGCCACCCCCGAGACCTCCTTCGCCCCACGCCACGGTGTGAATGCCCTCCTGGACTGGACCGGAAACCGGCCAGGCACACGACAGTGACGCACTCGACACGACCGCGTACGCGGCGAACGCGCCGGAGCACTCCCCGGGGCGGAGGTCACTCGCGTCCCAGCTGGGACAGGACCCGCCGCGGCCGGTTGGTGATGATCGCCTCCACGCCGAGGCGCGCGCACAGCTCCACGTCCTCCGGCTCGTTCACCGTCCACACGTGAACCCGGTGGCCCGCCCGGTGCAGCCGCTCCACGAAAGCGGGGTGGGACCGGACGATCCGGATGCCCGGGCCGGCGATCGTCGCGCCCGCGGGCAGCCGCCCGTCCCGCACCCGCGGGGTCATGAACTGCATCAGATACACGGTGGGAACGAGCGGGGCCGCGGCGGCCACCCGGTGCAGGGAGCGTGCCGAGAAGCTCATGATCCGCACCCGGGACTCGGCGGGCGTCGCGGGCGAGGCCAGCCCGAAGCGGTCCAGCAGCGTCAGCAGCCGCTCCTCCACCTGGCCCGCCCACCGGGTGGGGTGCTTGGTCTCGATCGCGAGCTCGATACGGCGGCCGGAGTCGGCGACGAGTTCCAGCAGGCGTTCCAGGGTGAGCACCGAGGTGAGGGAGGGGTCCTTCCAGTCCGGGCTCTCGGCCGCGTCCTTCCAGGAGCCGAAGTCGAGCGCGGCGAGGTCCGCGAGCTCCAGGGCGGAGACCGCGCCCCGGCCGTTGGAGGTGCGGTCGACCCGCCGGTCGTGGACGCAGACGAGGTGTCCGTCCGCCGTCAGGCGCACATCGCATTCGAGGGCGTCGGCGCCGTCCTCGATGGCTTTGCGGTAGGCGGCCAGGGTGTGCTCGGGGGCGTCCTCGGAAGCCCCCCGGTGGGCGACGACCTGGATCGCGGTCCGGCTGGGGCGGGGTGCTGGGGTGGTCACCGCGTCATGGTGTCACCGGTACGGGGAAGAAGAGCCGGGAGGGCGCCGGAGCGATCCGTTCCGCGCTCCCTTACGGCTCGCTGCGGATGCGGTCGTTTTGTCCGAAGTAAAGGATTGCGTGAATACACACAGGTCCTGCTTACAGTGGCCTGACGTGCTGTGGGAAAGGCTTGCCCGCAGCAACGTGCACAGCGGATGCCGTCCCGCGCACCGGACCCGCCGCGGCGCGGTCCGGGCCGAAGACCGACGTGGAACCTGAGGAGACAGAGCTGTGAGCACCGAGAACGAGGGCAACGCGGTCCCGGACGCCCCGTCCGTACCTCCTCGGCCGGGCACCGCTCCCGAGGGACCTGCCGCCGCCGCCCCGGCGGCCGGGGGGCCGTCCGGCCACGAGCCGGCGGCCCCGGCCGGTCCTCCCGCGCCGACCGGTCCCGCGCCGGGTGGCGCCGCGCAGGCCGGTCCCGCCCCGGGCGGTCCTGCCCCGGGCGGGCAGCCGGATTCCGGCGCGGCGTGGCCGCCGCCTCCGCCCGCGCTCCCCTCCTACGGGGGCGGTGCCCAGGGGGCGGCCGGGGCCCACGGGTCCCACGTCCCTCACGGTTCCCACGGCGACGGCTCCGAGGGCGGCGGCGCCTACGGCGGCGGAGGCGGCTCGTACGGGGGCGGCTCGTACGGGGGCGGCGGTCCCGTGTGGGGCGCGCCCGCCCCGGCCCCCGCCCCCCGGCCCAAGCGGTCCGGAGGGCTGGTCGCCGCCGTGCTCGTCGCCGCCCTGGTCGCGGGCGGCGTAGGCGGCGGTATCGGCTACTGGGCCGCCGAGCGCGGGGACGACGGCGTCGACTCGACGACGGTCTCCGCGGTCTCCCCGCAGGACGTCAAGCGCGAGGCGGGCACGGTGGCCGCGGTCGCGAACAAGGCGCTGCCGAGCGTCGTCACCATCGAGGCCAAGTCCGGCGGCGGCGGACTGGACGGCTCCGGTGGCGAGGGCGAGGGCGGCGGCACGGGCACCGGCTTCGTCTACGACAAGCAGGGCCACATCCTCACCAACAACCATGTCGTGGAGTCCGCGGCCGAGGGCGGCACGCTCTCCGTGGTCTTCTCCGACGGCAAGTCCTACGAGGCCGAGGTCGTGGGCCGCGCCCAGGGCTACGACGTCGCCGTCCTCAAGCTGAAGAACGCGCCCGACGGCCTCGCCCCGCTTCCCCTCGGCGACTCCGACAAGGTCGTGGTGGGCGACTCCACCATCGCCATCGGCGCCCCGTTCGGTCTGTCCAACACGGTCACCACCGGCATCGTCAGCGCCAAGAACCGCCCGGTGGCCTCCGGTGACGGCGCGGGCGGCAAGAACTCCTACATGAGCGCGCTCCAGACCGACGCGTCCATCAACCCCGGCAACTCGGGCGGTCCGCTGCTCGATTCGCGCGGCGCGGTCATCGGCATCAACTCGGCGATCCAGTCGGCGGGAAGCGGCGGCCTCGGCCAGTCCCAGGCGGGCTCCATCGGCCTCGGCTTCGCCATCCCGATCAACCAGGCGAAGACCGTGGCCCAGCAGTTGATCAAGACGGGCGTCCCCGTCTACCCCGTCATCGGCGCCACGGTCGACATGGCCGGCCAGAGCGAGGGCGCCCGCATCGCCCGCGACGGCGCGGGCGGGACCGACGCGGTCACCCCGGGTGGCCCGGCGGCGAAGGCCGGCCTGCGCTCCGGCGACGTGATCACCGCCTTCGACGACAAGCCGATCGACAGCGGCCCGACCCTGATCAGCGAGATCTGGACCCACGAGCCCGGCGACCGGGTCACCCTCACCTACGAACGCGACGGCAAGGAGCGCACCGCCGAAGTGACCCTCGGCGAACGCAAGGGCGACAGCTGACGCTGCACGAGGGCACGCCGCTGCGGGTAGTCTGTAGCCCGCTCCGGCACGGACGCCCGGGGCGAGGGTGGGTTGCCCGAGCGGCCTAAGGGAACGGTCTTGAAAACCGTCGTGGCGCGAGTCACCGTGGGTTCAAATCCCACACCCACCGCCGCGGAGCACGGCCCCTGACCAGCTGAATCGGTCAGGGGCCGTGCTCATGCCGCGCCCCGCCGGTACGGTCGCCCTCACTCCACCGGGGACGGACGGGGGCACAGGGCTGGGGACATCGGGGGATGCAGCTCGGGGCGGGGCTTCGGGGGGCCCGTGGGTGCTGCGGTCCTGTGCTTGGCAGTTGCTCACCGGTTGGGGTCGGCGGGCGGACCACCACGGAGACCGCAGCGGCCCCCGACCTGGGGCAGGTCGGGGGCCGTTGGGCAGTGTGGGGCCGGGCGTCAGGCGGAGGTGCGGCGGCGGGCCGCGACGACCGTGACGGCGCCGAGGGCCAGGGCCGCGGCGGCCGCCGCGGCGAGCTGGGTGGTGCCCGAGGAGCCGGTGGCGGCGAGGGTGCCGGAGCCGCCCTGGGCCGTGGTGTTGGTGCCCGTGGTGGTGGCCGGGACCGTGGTGAGGGGCTTCGGGGTGGCGGTGCCGGCGCCGTCGGCCAGCAGGTCGAACTCGTAGTCGGTGAGGTCGTTCCCGCCGCAGGAGTCGTCGTCGTTGAAGTAGTCGGCCGCGACGAAGGCCGCGCCCTCGGCGGCGGGGGTGCCCTTGTCGACCTTCAGGCGGATCTTGACCTCGCCCGAGTCACCGGGCTTGAGCGCCGTGAACCCGCCCGCGAAGGTGCCGTCCTTGACGACGGCCCACGTCGGGGACTCCTTCGAGGACCACTGCAGCGTGAGCGCGTCGTCCAGGACCTCGTGGCTCTTCTTGTCCGTGGCGTGCACGAAGACGAAGGGCTTGACCTTGTCGAGGGTCCGGTCCGTGCCGTTGGTGACCTCGACCGTGAAGTCGACCGTGGCGCCGGCCTTGATCTCGGTGGGCAGGCCCTTCGCCACCGAGACCAGCTCGGGTTCGGCGATGCACGAGGGGGCCTCGGGGTCCTCCGGGTCCTCGCCGTCGTCGGCCTTCGCGTCGGCGAGCGCCTTCTCGGCGGCGTCCAGGGCCTTCTTGGCCTCGTCCAGGGCGGTCTGGGCGCGGTGGAGTGTCTTGAACGCGGCGACCATCGCGTCGTCGTACGCGTCGCCGGCCTTCTCCGACTCCTCGTTGGCGGCGGTGAGCGCCAGCTCGGCGGCGGCGAGGGCCTGTTCGGCGTCGGTGACCTTCTTCTCCGCCGCGGCCTTCTCAAGGTCGGTGGCGGTGTCCGGGAGGGCGGCGAGCTCGTCCTTGGCCTCGGTGAGCGCCTTCTCGGCGGCATCCCGGGCGGTCTCGGCCGCGGCCGCCTTCTCCCTGGCGGCTTTGGCGGCCGTCTTGAGCGGGGCGTCGGCCGCGTCCAGGGCGTCGATCGCGGCGATGGCCGCCGCCTTCTGGTCCTTCGCGGCCTCGTGCGCCTTGCGCGCCTCCTCGACCGCCTTCTCCAGCTCCGCGACGCTCGGCTTGTCCGCCTTCTTCGCACCCTCGGCCTTGCCGCCGTCCGTCTCGCCGGTGCCGGTGTTCTGCGTGGCGGCCTCGGCCTGAGCCGCCGAGCGCTCGGCGACGGGCGGTTCGGCGGCCGGGGTGTCGGCGAAGGCGGGGGTGACGGTGAGCGCGACGGGAGCGGTCACGGCGGCCACGACGGCCGTTGCCAGCATGCGGCGGATGTTCAAGAGAGCCCTCTCCACGGGTCCGGCTCCAAGTGATCCGGAGCACAGGTCAACAGTTTCGGACGGACTCGGGAGCTGGTCCGGCCCCCGGGAAGGCGGCCGCCGCGGCAGGTCCTCACGCGCGGCCGTCCACTGATCGTATGACCGGGTGTCAGATGGGCGGAAGGTGATTACCGGGGCGTATGGGCGCCTTGGAGCGGGTGGTGGTGAACAAAGCGGACGAGGGAGCGCAGTTGCCTCTGATGTGGCGCTTTTTCTGTGATCCATGTCTCGCCGGCGGGGGTTCGGTGTCGCCCCGCGCAGGTGAGCGTCATGGACGGGGGCGTCCGGTCAGCCGGGCCGCCGAGGCGATCGTCGCCCGTGCCTCCCGCTCGGGGAGTCCGGCCCGCACGGCCGCGTCGGTGAGCGCGTCGGAGAGGGCGTCCCCGAAGCCGTGCTCGTAGGCGCGGCAAGCGGCCCAGAACAGGCGGGTGTTGCGCTGCCCTGCGCGGGCCGCGAGGACGAACTGCACCAGTCCCTGGCCCTGGGCGGCGGCCGGAGGGGTGGAGTCCGCGGGCCGGGGCCCGTGGGCGGGCGGAGGGGGCCGTCGGCGCGGCGGTGGCGCGATCAGGCGGAGGAGGGCGTCGGGGCACGGCGCGGGCGGCAGGTCCGCGCTGCCGGGCGCCAGGCGGTAGGCGCCGTGGGCGGTCACGGACCCGGGGCCGACGAGGTAGCCGCCGGCCCCGCGGATGTCGATGCCGGGGGCGAGCCTGCTCGCGGAGTTGGGGACCGTCACTCCCGGCGGGCCGGTCAGCCAGAGGTGCCGTCCGCCGCTCGGGGTCAGCACGGTGACGGTGTCGGGGATGGTGAACAGGTGCCGCAGGGCGAGGAGGCGCAGTTCGGTGATCGCGTCGGTCTGCTGGGAGGTGGTGTCCAGGTCGACGCCGATGAGCCGGTGCGGCGGCCGGCCACAGGCGATTCCGTAGCCGGTGGCCCAGGGCGCGGCGGCGAAGAGGGCGCGTACGCCGGCCGGGTCTGCGGTGGCGTCGTGCACGCCGTGGCCGTAGCGGCCGCACTCGCCCCGGCAGGAGGAGGGTTCCGGGTCGTCGCGGTGGGGCGAGCGGAGGGCGGGGAGCTTGGCCGGGGTGAGGGGGATGACGGGGAGCCCGCGCTCGGCGGCGGTGAGGGCGTGGGCGAGGGCCAGGGTGGCGGACTGCCGGTCGGAGATGGCCATGGGGTCATTTTCGTACATACGTTCGAGGAAGGGAAGGGGGGCGGGATGGCCGTGGTGGTGACTCGTGTGGAAACAGACGCGAGAGCGGGTGCGAAAAGAGGTGCGAAAAGTATGCGCAGGGGGTTTATCGATAAGTCATCACGCTTGCGCGTGAATCGGCTCTCGCGGGGGATTCGCCGGGTTCGGGGCGGGCAGCTCTGATCGTGCGACGTCGGTGAAGTGATCCGGAGCGGTCGGCCAACCGCCCGGAAAGTGAGGGCACTTGTTCCGTTTGGATCGAGAAGTGAGAAGGAGAGGCGAAGGCATGGACAGCAGTCGTGGTGACCGGAGTCGTACGGCGCGAGGCCCGCGTCCCCGGAACAGGTCGCCGTCCATCGCTGCCCGGGGAGTCGTCGGGGCGGACGGCCCGAGGGGGCGGAGGGGATGCGTGGGGAGCGCGGCGCACCGGGAGGGGAAGCGGACCGAGGGGAGCTGAAGGGAAGAGGGGGGACCGGGGGAAGGGGAGTGGTCGCCGGTCCGGCGGTGTTGGGGCACCGCCGGACAGGCGCAGTGCCGGGCGGGGCGTCCGGAGGGGGTGGGAGGCCGGCCGGAGAAGGGGTGCGGGAAGAGAGGATGCGGGGAGAGGGGGTGCGGGAGTTCCGGAGGCCGCGCGTTCGCGGCTTGCCGGTGGAGGCCCCTGAGAGGACCCTCCACCTTCAGGAGGTGCGGCCCTGTTCGGCCCTACAACCTGAGGGGGACACGGCTTCGGTCCCTGGGGCCGATCCGCGAGGGCGGGGGCGCTTCTAGCGTTGAGGCATGACCACGCCAGTCTGTACGAGTGCCTCCCAGGTCGCCGCACCGGTGCCGTCGTACACGCGCTACACCTCCTTCTCGTCGTATGTACGGGCGCGGGGGCCCGTACTGCTGCGCACCGCGCGCTCGCTCACCGCGAACCCGTGCGATGCCGAGGATCTGCTGCAGACCGCCCTCACCAAGACGTATGTCGCCTGGGAGCGGATCGAGGACCACCGGGCCCTGGACGGGTACGTCCGCCGCGCCCTGGTGAACACCCGCACGTCGCAGTGGCGCAAGCGCAAGGTGGACGAGTTCGTCTGCGACGAGATCCCGGAGCCGGAGGCGCAGCCGACGGCCGACCCGGCCGAGCGGCAGGTGCTGCACGACGCGATGTGGCGTGCGGTCATGAAGCTGCCCGACCGGCAGCGGGCGATGGTCGTGCTGCGGTACTACGAGGACCTGAGCGAGGCCCAGACGGCCGAGGTCCTGGGGGTGTCCGTCGGTACGGTCAAAAGCGCGGTGTCCCGGGCGCTCGGCAAGCTCCGCGAGGACCCGGAACTGACACCCGTGCGCTGACCCGCACGTTCACCCGGCCGCCGGGGCGGGCGCGCCCTCGACGGCCGGATGGTTCCGCGGGTGGTGCGCGGTGCTGAGCGCTGCTGCGCGGTATTGCGCGGTGATGTGCGTCGATTCATTACCCCCGGGTAGTGACATACCGAACGGTATGTGCGCAGAATCTTCCCACCTTGTCGCAACGTAGCGCCAGCGCCCACCGGGAGGACGCCGTGCTCAGCACCATGCAGGACGTACCGCTGACTGTGACCCGCATCCTTCACCACGGGATGACGATCCACGGGAAGTCGCAGATCACCACCTGGACCGGCGAGCCCGAGCCGCAGCGCCGCAGCTTCGCCGAGGTGGGCCGGCGGGCCACCCAGCTGGCCAACGCCCTGCGCGACGAGCTCGGCATCGACGCCGACCAGAGGGTCGCCACCCTCATGTGGAACAACGCCGAGCATGTCGAGGCGTACTTCGCGATCCCGTCCATGGGCGCCGTCCTCCACACCCTCAACCTGCGCCTGCCCGCGGAGCAGTTGGTCTGGATCGTCAACCACGCCGCCGACCGCGCCGTGATCGTCAACGGCTCCCTGCTCCCCCTGCTCGGCCCGCTCCTGCCCCATCTGCCCACGATCGAGCACATCGTGGTCGCCGGCCCCGGCGACCGCTCCCTGCTCGCGGACACCGAGGCCCAGGTCCACGACTACGAGGAGCTGATCGCGGGCCGCCCCACCACGTACGACTGGCCCGAGCTGGACGAGCGCTCCGCGGCCGCGATGTGCTACACCTCCGGCACCACCGGCGACCCCAAGGGCGTCGTCTACTCGCACCGTTCGATCTATCTGCACTCGATGCAGGTCAACATGGCCGAGTCGATGGGCCTCACCGAGGCGGACACCTCGCTGGTCGTCGTCCCGCAGTTCCACGTCAACGCCTGGGGCCTGCCGCACGCCACCTTCATGACGGGCATCAACATGCTGATGCCGGACCGCTTCCTCCAGCCGGCTCCGCTCGCCGACATGATCGAGCGGGAGCGGCCCACGCACGCCGCGGCCGTCCCCACCATCTGGCAGGGGCTGCTCGCCGAGGTGACCGCCAACCCGCGCGACCTGACCTCGATGAAGCAGGTCACCATCGGCGGCGCGGCCTGTCCCCCGTCGCTCATGGAGGCGTACGACAAGCTCGGTGTGCGCCTCTGCCACGCCTGGGGCATGACCGAGACCTCCCCGCTCGGCACCATGGCCCATCCGCCCGCCGGCCTCTCCGCCGAGGACGAGTGGCCGTACCGGCTCACCCAGGGCCGCTTCCCCACCGGCGTCGAGGCCCGGCTGATCGGCCCCGCCGGCGAGATCCTCCCCTGGGACGGCGAGTCCGCGGGCGAACTGGAAGTCCGCGGTGCCTGGATCGCCGGCGCCTACTACGGCGGCGCGGGCGGCGAGGACTTCCGCCCGGAGGACAAGTTCAGCGCGGACGGCTGGCTCAAGACCGGTGACGTCGGCGTCATCAGCCCCGACGGCTATCTGACTCTCACGGACCGGGCGAAGGACGTCATCAAGTCCGGCGGCGAGTGGATCTCCAGCGTCGAACTGGAGAACGCGCTGATGGCGCACCCCGAGGTCGCCGAGGCGGCGGTCGTCGCCGTCCCTGACGAGAAGTGGGGCGAGCGCCCGCTGGCCACGGTCGTCCTGAAGGAGGGGGCGACGGCGGACTACGAGACGCTGCGCGAGTTCCTGGCCGGGAAGATCGCCAAGTGGCAGCTGCCGGAGCGCTGGTCGCTCGTCCAGGCGGTGCCGAAGACGAGCGTCGGCAAGTTCGACAAGAAGGTCATCCGCCGCCAGTACGCGGACGGCGAGCTGGACGTCACCCGGCTCTGACGGGTGGCGTCGCCCGGCTTCGACGGGTGGCGGAAGCGCGGGGCCGGCGGTGTCCGTACCGCCGGCCCCGCGTCGTGTGCGCTCGTCCCGGACCCGGACCCGGACCCGGCACTCGGACCCGGCACTCGGGCCGGGTCCCCGTCCTCGTCCGCGCCCGGTCCGTCAGGTGGTGCCGATCTTCGCCAGCAGGTCGACGATGCGGGCCTGGACCTCGTTGCTCGTGGAGCGTTCCGCGAGGAAGAGGACCGTCTCCCCCGAGGCGAGGCGCGGCAGTTCGGAGCGGTCGAGACCGGCGGAGGTGTAGACGACCAGCGGCGTCCGGTTCAACTGCCCGTTCGCCCGCAGCCAGTCGATGATCCCGGCCCGCCGGCGGCGCACCTGCATCAGGTCCATGACCACCAGGTTGGGCCGCATCTGCCCGGCCAGGGTGACCGCGTCCGCGTCGGCCGCCGCCCGCGCGACCTGCATCCCGCGCCGCTCCAGGGTCTCCGTCAGCGCGAGCGCGATCTCCTCGTGCTCCTCGATCAGCAGTACCCGCGACGGGTGCTGCTCGCTGTCGCGCGGCGCAAGCGCCTTGAGCAGCACGGCCGGGTCCGCGCCGTACGCGGCCTCCCGCGTCGCCTGCCCGAGCCCCGCCGTGACCAGCACCGGGACCTCGGCCGCCACGGCGGCCTGCCGCAGCGACTGGAGCGCGGTCCGGGTGATCGGACCTGTCAGCGGGTCCACGAACAGGGCGGCCGGGAAGGCCGCGATCTGCGCGTCGACCTCCTCGCGGGAGTGCACCACGACGGGACGGTAGCCGCGGTCGCTCAGCGCCTGCTGCGTCGAGACGTCGGGCGCGGGCCACACGAGCAGCCGCCGCGGGTTGTCGAGCGGCTCGGGCGGGAGTTCGTCGTCCACGGGCTGCGGCTGCGGACGGTTGGCCACCTCCACTGCGCCACCGGGGCCGTCCAGCGGCTCGGGCCCCTCCGCGCCCTCGTCGGGCGCTCCTATCGCGTAGGCCCGCCCCTCGGAGCGGTCGGCGGGCAGCAGGGAGCCGCCCGCCGTGCCGCTGACCTGACCGGGCACCGCAGTCTGACCGGTACCGGTACCGGTACCGGTACCGGTACCGGTGGCCGGTGTCCGGTCCGGGGCGGGGGCGTGGCCGGGAACCTGTCCGGGGACGGGGGTCTGCCCGGTGGCGGGACCCTGCGGTGCCGCGGGCGCGGGGGAAGGCGCGGCCTGCGGCTGCGGCCGGGGAGCGGCCGCGCCCGGGGGCAGTTCGCTGTCGGGCCGGGTGGACAGCTTCCGCCGGCGGCCCGAGCCGAGGGACTGGTTCTGCTGCTGGGTGAGGTGCTGCGCGAACGGCACGCC
Organism: Streptomyces sp. CNT372; assembly: GCF_000377145.1. Classification (NCBI taxonomy): domain Bacteria; kingdom Bacillati; phylum Actinomycetota; class Actinomycetes; order Kitasatosporales; family Streptomycetaceae; genus Streptomyces; species Streptomyces sp. CNT372. The sequence goes on from NZ_KB897777.1 coordinate 509,791, forward strand.
CTGCCCGAGCGTGCGCACGCGGAACGCCCTCCCCTGCGTCGAGTCCGCCGCGACGGGCTCCTCGGCGGGGAGCGGCTGGGCGACGCGCGCGGGCTGCTGCGGCGGCAGGGGCAGGGACACCGATCCGGTGTCCGGCCCGTTCGCCGCAGCGGCCTCGTCCTGACCGGGCTGCCCGGTGGACGTGTCCTGACCCTGGGCCTGCCCCGTGGCGGGTGCCACCGCACCTTGCCCACCGGCCGGAACGGCATCCGGAAGCGTGCCCGGACCCGCACCCGGAACGCCGCTCGGGCCCTCGGGGCCGGTCCCCGGCGCGCCCTCCGCCAGGCCCTGGCCGTGCCCGCCGTGCGTACCGTCGACCGCGCCGCCGCCGCCGTGCGGGGCGGGAGCGGCGGCCACCGGCCCCGCCGCGCCTGCGTACCCGCCGTCCGGGACCCCGGTACCCGCCTGGTCCGCCACGGGGACGACGCCCGCGACTCCCGCCACCCCGTCCGACACGACCCCGTCGGACACGACCCCGCCCGAGACGACCCCGTCCGCCGGAGTCCGGCCGGCCTCGGCCGTGCGGTCCGGCGGCAGGGACACGGCCCGGCGCCGACCCGTCGGCGCCGGAACACCCTGCTCCACGGTCCCGGCCTCGGTCCCGGCCGCCGCCTGCGGGCCCCTGTCGGCTTCGGCCGGCGGCAGGGCGAACGGCGTCCGCGCGGCGGCCTCCGCCTCCGCGGGCGGCGCGGCGGCCAGCGCGCGCCGCGCCCGGCGCCCGGTCGGCTGCTGGGCCTGCCCGGCCTGCGCCGCGGCCGGCTCATCCGGTCCGCCGGGCGCGGGCGCCGCGGCGAGTTCCGGCAGCCCGGGGCGCGCGGGTTCGACCGCGCGGCGCGCCCGTCGGCCCGTGGGGGCCGGGGCCAGTCCGCGCGCGTCCACCGGGACGCCCTGCGGCGGCACGGTCTCGCCGAACGCGGCCCGCCCGTTCGCGCCCTCGGCGGCCGTCACGACCGAGCCCTCCGCGGGCTGTTCGACGGCGGCGGCCTCGGCGGGACTGGGCCGCCCGCGCCGCCGCCCCGTACCGCCGTCACCCTGACCGGGCACAGCAACGGCACCAGCACCGGGAACCGGGCCGGCACCAGCAGCGGGCACAGCACCAGCACCGGGAACCGGCCCGGCACCGGGAACCGGGCCGGCACCGGGAAGCGGACCGGAAACCGCGCCGCCCGGCGCCTCCTGGGCCGGGATCCCGTCCTTCGCCGCCGCCGCCCGCCGCCGCCCGGTCGGCACCGCGGCCACCGGGTCCTCGGCCGCGACCGGGCTCTCCAGGAACGCGTCCGTAGAAGCGCGCCGCGCCCGCCGGCGCCCGCCACCGGACGTCCCACCGGCACCCGGCACCGGCCCCGGGCCCGCCGGTGTGGCCGACTGCTGCGCGGGCAGGGCCGGAACGCCCGCCTCCGGAGCGGGGACGACCGTGCCCGCGCCCTCGCCGAGCGGCACCTCCAGCACATACGCGCTGCCGCCCGCGCCCGGCACCTCGTGCGTCTGCAGCACCCCGCCGTGCGCCCGGACGATCCCGCGAACGATCGGCTCGTGCACCGGGTCGCCGCCCGTGAACGGCCCGCGCACCTCGATCCGGACCACGTCCCCGCGCTGCGCCGCCGCGACCACGATCGTGGAGTCCACGTAGCCGCCGCCGGGCACCACCCGGGCCTTGCCCGTGGAGTCGACCCCGGCCACGTCCGCGACGAGGTGGGCCAGCGCGGTCGCCAGCCGGACGCCGTCGACCTCGGCCTCGATCGGCGGGGCGTGTACCGCGAACTGCACCCGGCCCGGGCCGATCAGCTCGATCGCGCCCTCGACACCGGCCGCCACCACCCCGTCGAGCAGGACCTTGGCCTTCGCGAGGTGCTCGGCACCCGCGTCGAGGCGCTGGTAGCCGAGGACGTTGTCGACGAGGGTCGTCATCCGCGCGTACCCGGCGGCCAAGTGGTGCAGGATCTGGTTGGCCTCGGGCCAGAGCTGGCCGGCCGGGTCGGCGGCGAGGGTGCTCAGCTCGGCGCGGAGCTCCTCCAGCGGGCCGCGCAGGGACCCGCCGAGGACGGCGGCGAGCTGCGCGTGGCGGGCGGCGAGTTCGGCGTACCGCTCCGCTCCGGCCTCCAGCTCGGCGGTGTAGCGGTCGGACCGGTCGGCCAGTTCGGCCTCGTGCTTCTCGGCCGCGGCGGTGAGTTCGCCGGTCAGCCGCTCGGTGGTCCGGGCGAGCTCGCCCTCCAGCCGCTCGGTCGTCTCCGCGAGCTCCTTCTCCAGGCGCTCGGTGGTCGCGGCCAGCTCCGCGCTGTGCTTGTCCGCCAGCTCCTGGAAGGGGCGGCGGTCGGTGAAGGTCATCACCGCGCCGACGAGCTGGTCCCCGTCGCGGACGGGTGCGGTGGTCAGGTCGACGGCGACCCTGTCCCCGCTCTTCGACCACAGCACCTGGCCGCGCACCCGGTGCTTGCGGCCGGACTTGAGGGTGTCGGCCAGCGGCGACTCCTCGTACGGGAACGGCTCGCCGTCCGCACGCGAGTGCAGGATCAGGGGGTGCAGCTCCCGGCCGCCGAGGTCGCTGGCGCGGAAGCCGAGGATCTGCGCGGCGGCCGGGTTGACCAGCACCACCCGGCCGTCGGTGTCGGTGCCGACGACGCCCTCCGCCGCGGCCCGGAGGATCATCTCGGTCTGGCGCTGCGAACGCGCCAGCTCGGCCTCGGTGTCCACGGTGCCGGTCAGGTCCCGCACGACGAGCATCAGCAGCTCGTCGCCGGTGTAGCCGCCGGCCGAGTCGTAGGCCTCGCGGCCGTCCAGGCTCGCGCTCGTCACCTCGACGGGGAACTCGCTGCCGTCCGTGCGGCGCGCGATCATCCGGGTCGGCTTGGTCCGGCCACGGGCGTCGGCCGTGTCCGGCCGGCGCATCGAGCCGGGGATCAGCCGGGAGTCGAAGCCGGGGACCAGGTCCAGCAGACCCCGGCCGACGAGGGCGGTGCCGGGCGTCTCGAAGAGCTCCAGGGCGATCGTGTTGGCGTTGACGACGGTGCCGTTGGCGTTGACGAGGACGAGCCCGTCGGGGAGCGCGTCGAGTATCGCGGCGAGGCGAGCAGCGCCTCGGGATGGCCTGCTGCTCACGACGACGGTTCCTCCCTGACCTACTGCGTATTACGGACAGCCGGACCCATCTTGCCCCTCGGGCCACCACCTGTCACTGAGGGAGTCTAAGCGCAGGGGGCGCGGCCGGACGGTGGATGAGGGGGAGCTCTCACCAAGGTTGTGTGCCGAAGGTGTTCCGCCGGTACCGCTCAGCCGGTGCCGGGCTACCTGGTGCTGGGCAGCACGGGCTCCAGGGCGCGCCAGCGGTCGATCTCGCAGCCGTTCGACCGGTCGAACGCGGCGTCGACCGGCCGGCCCTGCCAGGTGCCGGTGACGCGGGCGGTCGCGGACCCGCCGAACTGCTGGGTGCACATCTGGCCCTCGGGGACGGGCGCGAACGGGTCCCGGCCCTCCTCGGCGAGCCGGTCCAGCCGGTCGCAGGCGGACCGGGCGGCGGGGTGCGTGCCGCCGGCCGGGTCGCACTCCAGCTCGTACCTGCCGTCCGTCCGGGTGTTCCCGGTCTGCGAGACGACCACGGTGAGCCGGTCGGGTGCCTCCTCGGCCGGGGCGCCGGGCCCGCCGGCCGCCTCGGGGACCGGCCCGGTGAGGTCCGGCAGGCCGAGGGAGGGCAGCGGCGGCAGGGGCAGGGGGTCCGAGACCGCCCCGGCGGTGGGCACGGCCGCGCCCAGGGCGGCGGCGGAGACGACGGCGGTGAGGACGAGGCGGCGCAGCATCAGGAGCTCCTGGGAGATCAGGGGGACCGGCGGGGGCCCGGGGGCCCCGGCATCTCTAACGCTGCGCACGCCCCGGCGTTGCGCAACCGCAACGCCTTTGCCCTCCGGCCCGGCGGCCTAGTACCGTGGACGGGCGATTGGTGGCAGGCCACGCGGCTGTGTCATCATCTGCACGCACCACCCGCTCGCGCGAGTGTGCTGGAGGCGTCGCCTAGTCCGGTCTATGGCGCCGCACTGCTAATGCGGTTTGGGCCTTAAAGCCCATCGAGGGTTCAAATCCCTCCGCCTCCGCCCCACCTGCTGAAGCCCCGGCCCCACGGCCGGGGCTTCGGTCGTTCCCGGGCTCACCGCCCAGCCGGCCGGCGTGCTGCCACACGAGTGGGCTGTTCGGGTGTTTGTGCAGGTCAGGCGGGGTGCACCTAATGGATTTCGCCTGACGGCGCAGGTCATGTAATGTTGTTCCCGCAACGCCGACCGGGCAGAAAAGCCCGAGAAGCACAAGCACTCGTAGCTTAACGGATAGAGCATCTGACTACGGATCAGAAGGTTGCAGGTTCGAATCCTGCCGAGTGCACACAGATCAGAGGCCCCGGAGAGATCCGGGGCCTCTGGCGTTCAGGGGCGTACAGCAGCGAAGTACAGCAAGCGGCTTCGACTAGTCGGTGCCGCTGCCTCCCATCACGTCGGACAGCTTGCCGATCGCGGCCCGCACCTCTTCCTCGCTTGCCTCCGCGTAGACCTCCATCGTCATGGCGATCTGCGAGTGCCTCAGGATGCGCTGCGCCACCTTCGGGTGGACCTTGAGAGCCACCAGGAGCGAGCTGCACGTGTGCCGGGTGTTCCGGAGCGGGATCTCCCGCAGTCCGGCGCGACGAGCGCGCAGAGCGAACATGCGGGTCAGGTTGCCCGGTTCGATCGGCGTGCCGTACTTCGTGGTGAAGACCAGATCGTGACTGTTCTGCCAGAGCTCCCCGGCAGCCTTCCGGTCCCCGATCTGCTGAGCACGACGCATCCGCAGCGCCTTGAGGCAGAGTGCCGGCAGAGGAAGAAAGTCGTCGGAGTCCTCCGTCTTGGTCTCCCGGTGCAGTATCTGACGCCCGGCGCGCTGGATCTGGTGGTCCACATACAGCTCGCCTCGCTCGAAGTCCACGGACTTCCACGTCAGCCCCAAGACCTCTCCCCGGCGGAGGCCGAGGCAGAGCACCAGGACCCACGCTGCGAAGAGGTGGTCATCGCGCGCGGCGGCATCGGTGAGGAACTGGCTCGCCTCTGCGACGGACCAGGGCTTGATCCGGCGGCGCCGCGGCTTGGGCACCTTCACCAGCGAGGCCACGTTTTTGCTGATCAGTTCCTCGGCGACCGCGTGAGTCAGGGCGGCCCGCAGGGCATCACGGGCGGCTTGGATCACGCGACGGGACGGGTACGACTCGCAGCACTCCCCGATCGCGCAGCACCGCCGGCGGGACGGTTCCCGCTTCGCGTCTTTGCCCTGGGCGCAGCACTGGCAGACCGTGGACAGCTTGGTCAGCCACTCCCGAACATCCCGGACCGTGAGCCGGTCGAGGCGCTTTGATCCGAGGTGCGGAGCGATGTACAGCCGGACGGAGCCCTCGTACGAGACGTACGACAGGGGAGCCAGGTTCGGCTTCACAACCGAGTCCAGCCAGTACGAGAGGAACGCGCCCACCGTGGGATGCCGGGTGGCCACCGGCCCGCGCTTGGCCTCCGCGTGGAGGTTGAGCCACTTCTCGTGGACCTCTTCACGCGTCTTGCCGTAGGCGTACTTCCGAGCCCGTTTGCCGTCCGGCTTGGTGACCCAGACGTAGGCCGCGTAGCCGTTCTTGTACGGGTAGATCGATCCTTCACCGTTGCCGCGCTTGCCGCTCATGCCGACCACCCGGTGACGTCGGCGGTGACGCGCTGGATGTACTCGTCCACCCACTCCGGCAGGATGCGGCGGTTGCGGCCGATCTTGACGGAGCGGATCTCTCCGGTGAGCACCAGCATCTTGGTCTTGGACAGGCTGAAGCCGAGCATCTCGGCGACCTCTGCCGTGGTGTACCACTTACGTGTGATCACAGCCGTCGTCATGTAGCGGTTCCTTCCAGGTCGAGCAGGGCGGGTAGTTCCTCGCGGGCGGTGTCGCGGTTGTGCTGGATGTCCCGGCGGATGTTGGCGGCGAGCCAGGATTCGCCGGGGGTGTGGCCGTGGCCTGCGTAGGTCCAGTGGGCGAGGGTGAGGGTGGTTGCTTCCTCGTCGTCGGGGTCGGGCAGGCCGAGGGCGGCGCGTTGCTGGGCGGCGCGGTAGTCGGCGCGCGTCTGGCGGAGTTCGCCGAGGGTGGTGGAGTAGCGGCGGGACTTGGTGGAGAAGTGGCCGCGGAAGCCGAGCATGTGGGCCCAGTCGCGGAGCTTGCGGTCCGGGTAGAGCGGGTGGAGGTCGAGGCAGGCGGCGATGAGCCGGGCCGGGTGCTCGGGGACGTCGAGGAGGACCAGGGCTTCCTTGTTGCCGATGCGGCGGTCCACGGTGCCGGTGGTCTCGGCTGCTTTGGTGGCGTACTTGGCGACGTAGGAGGCGACTGCCTGCTCGGTGATGTCCTCGCCGTCGCCGAAGGCGCGGATCGGGCGTACGTCGAGCTGTGTGCCCCATCGCAGGGTGCGGGCCGGTTGGTCCCCGGACGGGGGTACGTCGACTTCCACGCGGGCGGCAGCGGCCTGGATGGCGTCGGTGAGCAGGTCGAGGGTGGCCCACGCCGGTGGCGGGTCGTCGGGGCCGGCCGGGCCGTCGAAGCGGATCACGGCGTGGAAGTGCACGGCCCCGCGCTTCTGGTATTCGGCGACCTTCCCGAACGACACCCGTGACTGCTCGCGTGCGGCCTTCTGGGTGAGTCCGGCCCGCTTGGCGATCTCCCGGCGTAGGTAGATCGTGAAGTAGCGCCACAGCTCGGAGGCGTGGTTGTTCCACAGCACCGCGCCGGCGTAGTCGTAGGTGTCGGGGTCGAGCGGTGTGCCCAGCTCGGGGGCGTCTTCGGCGTGGTGGGTGCCGCAGCGGCAGGGCCGGTTGCCGGGCCGGTTGTGGACCGGGCCGAACGAGGGCGCGGTGAGCGTGGCGAACACGCGCGGGTGGTCTCGGATGGTCTCGGGGGTGCCCTTGGCGGGGTCGCCGACGAGGCCGGCGCGGATCAGGTGGTAGGTGTCGCCCGCGTAGGTCCAGGCGCAGGCCTGGCAGCGGGAGGCGCGGCGGTTGCCGCAGGCGACGCGCAGGACTCCGCCGGGCTCGGTGTCGGTGGAGTAGGAGTGCAGCACCTGTCCCGTGGTGGCGTCGCGGGTGACGGTCGAGCCGGTCAGGCGGATGGGGTCGGTGCAGCCGCCGGTACGGCGGATCTGTTCCTGGATGCGGTCGAAGCCGGGAGACCCGGCCAGCCTCAGCAAGTCGGCGAGGGTGGCCGGGTCCAGGCCCGCCGCGGCGGTGGCGGTGGTCACGCGTCGTCCTCCGTGGCGGGGTGACGGTCCATCCAGTCCTCGGCACAGACCTTGTGGACGGGCTTGCCGCGGTCGGAACGGAGCGGGGTGGGCTTGTCACAAAGGACGCACGGCTTGTCGCCCGTGTGGTCGAAGTGCTCGGGCGAACGCCAGTCGAGGAGTCCCACGGCGGTCACCGCCCCGTCCGGACGACGGCAGCGGGGGCGGTGGTGCCGGTGCCCTTGCAGGCCGGGCAGGTGACGCGGAGGGTGGTGCGGGTCCCGTCGCGGTGGCGGGTGCCGGTGGTGATCGCGGCGGTGGCGAAGCCGTCGCAGTCGCGGCAGACGCGCGTGATCTGGGCGTGCTGGGGCATGATGAGGCTTCCCTTTCGGGTCCGTTGGATCTGGATGGGTGGAGCCGTCCGGGGCGGCGGATACTTGGCGGTAGAGGCCGCCCCGGAGGGCGTTAGCGTCGGCGGTTGCGGCGACGCGGGGGGTTGACCGGCGGGAGGGCGTCGTAGGCGGCGCGGCCCTGCTCGAAGGAGGCGCGGTCGTCGCCGTTCATGCCGGTCTGGCCGATCTGCCGGTTGATGCGCTTCACGGTCTTGCGGTCGCCGTGGCGCTGGGCGATGGCGTATTCGCGGCCGAGTTCGGCCATCTGCGGGTTAGCCGGGGTGTCGTTGCTCTTGCGGTTGAAGAAGCCCATGTCACTTGCCCTTCCGTGTCTTGGAGGTGCGGTTGATGGCGTAGCTGAGTCCGCCGGTGGCCGACAGGACCGCGACGGCGGCGCCGGCGACGACCTGGACGACGAAGGCGATCACCAGCAGCACCGCGACCGACCCCGTGACGACGACCAGCGTCAGGACGATGGGACCCGTGTAGGAGCGGGGTGCTTCCTGCACGATCACGACGCGGCGCAGGTCGGTGCCGGGCGGGATCTGCCGGTAGAGGTCGGCGGGGATGTGACCGGCGCGGATCTGGTCTTCGGGGAGCTGCATGGTGGTGTCCTCCTCTCAGGTGCAGCGGTGGGTTCGGGCGGCGAGTTCGGCGGCAGAGCGGTCGCGGTGCTCGGTGGAGAAGCCGCAGTTCGGGGCGGTGCAGGCGGCGGTGTGTCGGGTCTGGCCGCGGCCGTTGTTGAAGGTGCCGACCTGCACGGGGCCGATGCGGATGACGTCGTAGAAGCGGTTCGGGCGCATCTGGTCACCTCCTTTCAGGCGATTTGGGCGACGATCGCGCCGGCGAGGTCTTCCGGGATGCCGAGGCGGGCGCGCAGGGTGGCGGTGTCGATGTCGGTCCCGGTGCGGGCGCGGTGTTCGGTGGCGACCTTGCGTGCGTGGTCGACCAGCGCCGGGGGCACCGCGGGTGCGGTGGCTTTCGGCAGGGCCGGGGCGGGCTCAGGTACGGAGATCTCCGGGGCCGGTTCGGGTGCCGCGGGGCGGTCGATGACCGGCGCGGGATCGGCGGCAGCCGCGGGCACGGGTGCCGGTGTCGGTGTGGGTTCGGTGGGTTGGTGGACGAGGAGGGTTCCGCCGAGGAAGGCCAGCGCGGGCCAGCCCGCGACGAGGATGCGCAGCCAAGCGGGCACGTTGGCCAGGTCGAGGAGTCCGGCGGTCGCGACGTTCGCGCCGAGGGAGGCGACCAGGGCGATGACGAACCACGTCCAGGCCGAGCGGTCCCGGCGAGCGCTGCGGAGTCGACGCCAGGCCGCCACCAACAGCAGGTCGACGGAGACCGGGTAGGCCCACGCCTTCCAGCCGGACTGTCCAGCCGCTTCGGCGAGGTCGTGCAGGTGGGCGAAGGACAGGGCACCGGCGATCACGGCCTGGATAAGCACGGCATCGATGCGGATCGAGCGGAACACGTCCTCACCTCCGTTCACGGGGTCGAGCCGGGGCGGGGCGGGGGTCATGTGCCGCCCCGACCCCGGCGGGTTCACTCGGTGGTGGGTGCATCACCGGAGCCGAAGCAGGTCAGGCACATGGCCGCCTGCCGGTGCTCGGTGGCACGGCCCTTGCGGGGGCCGACCCGGACGGTTTCGGCGATCTCGCCCTTGCCGTCGCAGTCCGGGCACTTCGGGATACGGGGCTTGCTGGCCTTACGCGGAGCCATGAGCGATCCCCCTTTCCGGATCAGGTCTGCGGGCTCACCAGCGGCGGCACGGTGGGCATCGGCGGCACCGTCCGGGCGTGCGGGCGGAACGGGGCCAGGAACGGCAGATCTGGGGTGAGGTGGGCGAACTCCTTGCAGATGGCCGCCGCTTCCGCCGGGGTGGTCTCCGGGGTGCGGATGCGGGACCAGCCACCGGAGGTGTCACCGGCCACCGCGATGCCGGGACGGTCCACCCGGATCGAGGTCGCCGCCGTCACCGCGTCCGGGGCGATGTCGCCCAGGCCCATATCCGCCGTCTGCTTGTCGTTGACGCGGTGCACCACACGGCCGGTGAGCTGAGCCCGCAGCGCGGTCGCACCGCGGCCGAGGTCGGAGCCGAAACGCTGCCCGCACACCTCCAGGTAGATCCCGACCGCGCGGGCCATCTGCCCCAGCCGCACCAGTTGCATGACGGTCCGGTCCCGCGCCGCCTCATCCTTCTTCGAGGTCACGAAGAACAGCTCCGCCACCTCATCGATCAGGACGACCAACGGCACCGGCCGCAGCTCCTCGGGCAGGTCCCAGATGTCGGAGACTCCGTGCAGGGCGAGGAGATCGAACCGGTCGCTCATCTCCAGCACCAGCGCGTCTATCAGGCGACCGGCCATGTCCGCATCGGTGGCCAGCGCCGACAACCGGGGCAGGTACCGGCTGTGCTCGACACCGCGCTTGCAGTCGATCCCGACCAGGCCGACCGGGAGCTTCGCTAGGCCCTTGACCAGGTTGCGCTGGTACATGGACTTCCCCGACGAGTTCGCCCCCAGGGTCAGCGCCATCGGCACCTTGCGGTAGTCCCGCTCGAAGACCGTGCCGTCCTCCCGCAGCGCCACCGGAATTACCAGGTCACGAGGCTGAGCCTTACGCGGCAGACGGACCCGGCGCAGCACGTCGTAGCCCGTCATCCGCAGCTCGACATAACCCGGCTTGGTCTCCGACACGGTCACCGACTGGACACCGAAAGCGTGGCGCAGCCGCTCGCAGGACGCGGCCACGTCCGCGGGCTCCAGACCGGCCGGCAGGCGCAGTGTGACGCGCAGCCCGGTCGAGGTGGGGCGGATGCGGCGGACCTTCGGCGGCACGGGCCGCACCTCACGGCGGGCCAGGTTGCGCGTCATGAAGGCACGCAGGCCGGTCGGCTGCACCGTCAGGCCGCACACGTCCATCGTGGAGCGGTAGGACCAGGCGAACCGGCCCCACGTCAGCGGCAGACCCACCGTCGACCAGTACACGCGCGGAGCCCGAGCCTTGGCGTAGCCGACACCGCCGGCCCCCGCTAACGCCCCCGTGGCCTCCAGCCACAACGTCCAGTCGCTCATGGTCAGGCCGCCGGGGTGATCGCGACCGCGCGGAAGGAGATCCCGTGCCGCTTCTGGCCGTTGAACTCGTTCTCCCAGTCACGGGCCTTGAGTCCGATGACCTTGACCGGCATGCCCGGCTGGAGACCCTCCGGGTAGCCCGTCTCCGGGATGGTCACCTGGTAGAGGTTCCCCTCCCCCTCGTCCGAGACCAGCAGGCCCACGGTCGACAGCGCAGCGCCGGTCTCCCGGTCCAGCGCCCGCTCACCGGTCTTGGCGTTCGCCAGCTTCGGCACCGGCGCGGTCGCCACGAACACCACGGCGGACGAAGTGTCAATCTTGAAGGACGGCATTATGGAGCCTCCCCTTGAGGGATCAGCCCCGGGCTGCGTTGTGATCTTGGCGGATGCACGTAGCCCGGGGCGCCTTGTTTTCCGACACCATCGAAGCTACTCGCAGAAAAACTGCGAGTCAACAGAAAACCTGTGACTAGCAGTAAAAGTCTGCCTCTGCGAGACTGGATGCGACGAGAAGGAGGAGAGATGGCCAACTATGGGCTTTTTGTACGCTTCACTCTTCGCGAGGGTGCAGGCGAGGCGTTTGACGCGCTGATCCGGGAGACCGCAGCGGGCATACAGGCTTACGAGCCCGGCACACTCGTGTACGCGTGCCACGAGGTCGAGGGCGCACCCAATGAGCGGATCTTCTTCGAGCTGTACGCCGACCGCGAGGCGTTCGAGGAGCACGAGCGTCAGCCCCACACGCGCCACTTCCTCGCGGAGCGCACCAAGTACGTCGAGAAGACCGAGGTCGACCGGCTCCAGCCGTACGCCGGCAAGTATCCGACCGGGGCAGAGGCATGACAGGCGCCGACACCAAGGCACTCGGTCAAAGGATCAAGGAACTGCGCCGTGATGCAGGCATGTCGCAGAGCGACCTTGCCGCCGCCATGGGGCGCTCGGAGAGCTGGGTTTCGCAGGTCGAGAGAGGGGTGCAGCCCGTCGAAAGGCTGTCGATCCTTCAGGCCCTTGCCGACGCACTCAACGTGTCCGTGCGCGACGTGCGGCCGGATGCCGCGCCGGCCGAGCCGATCCAGCCCGAGGAGCTCGAGAGGAGCAACGACCTTGAAGGGCTGCGCGTCGCCCTCACGGGACATCCAGCCTTGGGCAGCTTGTTCGAGGAGTCGTCGGGTGAACCGGTTCCCTCCCTCTCCGACTTCCGTCAGCGCGTGGAGGAGGCTTGGACCCTCGCACACGCTTCGAGCTACGCGGCACTGAGTGAGCACCTTGCCCAGTTGCTGCCGAGCATTGAGGCAGCGGTACGCCACGCGCCGGCGAGCGATCGCACGGAACTTCACGCCCTCCGCGCCAAGGCTTATCAGGTGGCAGCGGCGAGCTTCACCCGGCAGGACCAAGCCGATGCGGCATGGGTCGCGGCCGACCGGGCGCTACAGGCCGCCGAGCTTGCAGGTCAGCCGCTGGAGGTTGTCGCGAGCCTGTTCCGCATGGCGCACGCGTTCATGCGGCAACAGCACATGGAACAGGCCGAGCAGGCAGCGAAGTCCGCCGTGGCAGTCATGGCGCCCAGGGCGGAAGCCCCCGGGTGCCCACCCGAGGAGCTGTCGCTGTTGGGCGCTATGAACCTCGTTCTCTCGGTGATCAACGCGAGGGAGGGGAACCGGAGCGGGACGCATGAGCACATCGACCGAGCGCGCGGGATCGCGGCGCGATTGGGGGAGGACCGCAACGACTTCGACACGGAGTTCGGTCCGACGAACGTTGAGATCCACGCGGTGAGCACGGCGGTCGAGTTGGGAGACGCGGGGCTTGCCCTGGAGGTGGCCCAGCAGGTCGACGCATCAGGTCTCTCACCGGAGCGACAGTCACGTTTCCTTCTTGACGTGGCGCGAGCGCACGCGCAGCGGCGACACGTCGGCGAGGCCACAGCCGCACTCTTGGAAGCCGAGGCTTTGGCGCCGGAACAGATCCACGATCACCACTTGGCCCGCGGGGTCATTCGCGATCTGGTCCAGCTCTCCGAACCTCGTGTTCCGGAATCCCTTCGCGGATTGGCCGAGCGGAGCGCGGTCAGCTAGCCGATCTTGTTACAGATTTCTCTACCTCATCAAGCCCCGGCTGCGCTCCGCTCCGCCGGGCGCGCTTCCCGGCTCCGCTCCGGGCGCCGCTCCTGCCTTCGGCCCGCTCCGCCCGCGCTGCGCCGACGCGCGCCCACTGATGGGTAGGGCCGAAGGCCATGAGGCGAGCACCGCACAGAACGACCTGCGGTCACAGGCGATGCCTCCGGCGGGGGATCGGCCGGCACCGGGATAGAGGGGGCACCGTCGCCGACCGCGGGCCGGTAGTGGCGTGCGCGGGGTGCTCCCATCCCGTCCACCATCGACCCAGGCAGAGCCGAGCAGACGCGGTTCAGGGCGTCCAGGTCGTTCGTACAGTGGCGCGCTCCACCTGGACGCCCTGAACCACGCCCGCTCCACGGTGTGTGGGTCGACGGCGGACGGGATGGGAGCGGGGTAAGTGGTGGCTGAGGTGAGGACAGCAGGCGACGTTGTCCAGGAGAAGTGGGCCGTGGGACAGCGAGCCGCGGTGAACGCCAGGTCACCAGTCATGGAGAGGACTCCCCCAACGAGCCACGATCCGCGCTGGCAGCTCTGACCGAAGCCGTTCTGCAACTTTGGGGCAAATATGCAAAAAACTCCCAGGCGCATACGCGCAAAAAGCGGATGAACGTTGACTTACCCCTGTGGTTCGCTCGGTGATCCGCGGGAGTGACGGTTCAGAAGGTAACAAGCGTCATAAGCTAGGTCCCCACTTAGCGATCATCGGGCGGTGTCGTGGACATCGCTCCTGGCTGGTGGGGGGCCACATGCACCAGGACTACAGGGAACTCTCCCTCGACGAGCTCGAAAGTGTAGAGAAGCAGACGCTACGAACAATTGTTCAAGCCTTGCAGCAGTATTCGAAGGAGGCAAAGTCCATCTTTGAAACTACTGCAGCTGACTCTAGTGGCGAAGTTATCGTGCTCGCCGAGGACATAACTCAGTACGCGCTGGAGGTTGCGGAAACCTACCCAATCAACAGGAGGTTTGCCGGCTTTATCGATTATAAGAGGGTTCGCTGGCTTCCCTCTCCGCATGGTCTCCTCCCGCAGGTGCTTCTAGTAGATGCCAAAGCGTCTACGGAGAAGAATCGTGACACTCTCCAGCGATCTCAACTTCCAATGGACGCGGAATTTCGCAATACCAGTTCCGGTGAAGTGGTCACTATGGAAGCCGGGGTCATCCCACACCTCATGTTGCAATCGGCGAATGATGGGCTTCTTCCCGCCGTAACCACGTCCATTTTTGTTCACTTTTATTACAAGGAGTTGAAGGACGTAGAAGGGCGTTACCGTGAGTTGAAGTCGATCTATGCCCTAAGCCTCCCGCATGCGCGGTTGAAGCAGCGCTACAACCCCGATCCGGATACTTCATTCTTCGGGGCGGGGAAGCATTCGCCGGCGCGAGGCGAGGTGGCGCGGATCCGCGTTTACTTTGACCGTCTCAAGGAGGCATGCCCTTGGCGCTTGCAAGAACTTCACTACTCCGCTGACAGTGAATACACGCAGCCTCGTTGGCGTGATGTGAATGACGCCGGGCATGAAGTCACCAAAGAGTTTCTGTTTCTGGAGAGATGACTCCAGATTCAACTAGATAGTCCGTCATGTAGTGCTCGTTCACATCTACTCCGATGAAACGCCCGCCCAGTTCGCGTACCACTCTGCCAGTAGTGCCACTTCCCATGAACGGGTCAAGGCATGAACCGTTCACGGGAAGTGTGGCTTTCAACGCGAAGTGGGCGAGCTTTCTGGGCATAACAGCGAAATGGTTTGCACCGCTGGGAGCTGTCGGGATGCTCAGTAGGTCGCCGGGGTTCTTCCCGTTGGGGTGGTTCCGGAAGACGTTGTCTCCTACTTCCACGGTCATGGCTTCGTCATACGTAGCGTCGAGCTCTAGAAGATCCTTCAGTTGCTCCCATACTTCAGGCGGAGGCAGACGCGAGCCAATTTCATCCGTGCGGAAGTAATGTCGGGTACGCTCGAAAGGAAGATCGAGTTGCTCGGCCACCCAAGCGATGGAGCGTTTCTTTTCCTTCAGTGCTGTGCGCAAGTAGGATGCAAGTTCTACAGCGGCCGGCGCGTTGGGTCGGCGTTCGACTTCCTTTATACCCTCGATGGTGGCGCGATGGCGCGGAGAGTTAAGCCACTTGCGTAGCTCTTTCTTTCCCTGCGCCTTTCCAGTTACAGTGCCTGATTCCGCGCGGCGGCGTTCGATGGCGTCACTGGTCTGATGCGGGACGCGAATCTCATCCAGGTTGAAGTAGTAACGCTCTGACTTAGTGAGGAGGAATACTGGTTCCCAGGTAACTGTCAGACGATCGCGAACACTAGCAGGCATCGCATTCGGCTTGTGCCAAACTGCGACGTTCCTAATCCACCACCCGTCATCCTGCAAGGCTAGGGCAACCCGAAAAGGCACCAGGGAAAGCTGCTTATTACGCTTCCAGCCTGTGCGCGGTGGTTTCCCGCCGACCGTGATCTGCTTGTTGAAGTAAGAATCGCCAATGTTCAGCCATGCGCTACCGTCAGTGGCAAGTACGCGGTGGACCTCGCGAAAGATCTTCACCAGACGCTCCACATAGTCGTCTACCTCGTCCTCCAAGCCGAGCTGCTCGTCGTGTTCGTAGTCACGTACAGCCCAGTACGGGGGCGAGGTAACCACCGTGTTGATCGACTCGTCCGGAAGCTTCGCCAGGCAGTCGAGGGAGTCGCCGACGTACAGAGCGAAGTCAGGGCCGGCGTGTGTAGCGAGGGATCGTGTCTCGTCCCAAGCATCGAGGCCTGCTGGCTGACCGGAAGAGGGTTTGCGCATGGTTCGCAAGCGTACCTACTGGCACTGACGGGGACAGCACCCTTGCCTGTCAGAGGGTCTGGCAGTGGCGGTGTACAGCAGCGATGCACAGCAACCAGCGCGTCCAGGGGTGCCCGAGCATGGTCCTCAGCAGCTCAGGTGTGACCTGTACGACCGGCAACGACCCATCCGCATATAGCTACGGATCAGAAGGTTGCAGGTTCGAATCCTGCCGAGTGCACACAGCTGAGAGGCCCCCGGAGATGATCCGGGGGCCTCTTGCGTTTCGTCGGCGGGTCGGGGCAGCCCGGGCCACCGGGAGGGTGCCGGGGGTCGGCTGTGACGGCAGCCGGGCCGCTGCCCGGCCTGTTCGGGCGGGTGTGGGGTGGGGCCGGCCACGTCGGGGCGAGGGGGTGGCGGACCTCGTCGTGAGTCGTCCCGGGCGGGGGCAGGATGGGGGGCGGTGGAGGAGGTGGGCGCCGTGGTGTGGCGGTGCGGTGGGGTCGGGTGGCCCGAGGCGGTGGGGCCCGCGCTGTTGCGGTGGGAGGGCGGGCGGACGAGTTCGCTGGCGCTGGGACGGGAGATCGGGTTCCGGGCCGAGGGGGAGCGGCGGTGTGTCGGGGCGCGGGGGCACGCGTGTCCGGTGCGGGCAGTCGTGCCGGCGCGGGCGACGCAGGCCCGGTGTGCCGAGTGCGCCCGGCTCGACCGGGCGTTCTCCGTGGCCGCGGACGGGGTGCCCGACGACCCCCGGCCGTACCGGGTCTATCTGGCCTGGTTCGGGCCCGGCACGGTCAAGGTCGGCATCACCGCCGAGGAGCGCGGCGGGGCCCGGCTGCGTGAGCAGGGGGCCTTGGCGTACGCGTGGCTGGGCCGGGGCCCGTTGATGGCCGCGCGCCGGACGGAGGAGTTGCTGCGGGCGGCCCTCGGTGTCCCCGACCGCGTCCCCTACGCGCGCAAGCGGGTGCTGCGTTCCGCACTGCCGCCCGTCGGCGAGCGGGCCGGGGAGGTGGTCCGGCTGCACGGGCGGGCCCTTGCCCTCGGCGGCTGGGCGGAGGCGCTGGAGCCGCTGGAGTGCCGGGTCGTGGACCACGCGGAGCTGTTCGGTCTCGACGGGCTGCCGGCGCCCGGCGCCGTGGTGCGCGAGCTGGTCGACGGGGGTGTCGTCGCCGGGCGGCTGGTCGCCGTGGCCGGGCCGGACCTCCATCTGCGCACGCCCGGCGACGGGTCGGACGACGCCCGGTCGGGGGGCCGGATCGTGATCCTGGACACCCGGCTGATGACCGGGTGGGCGCTCACGGCCACCGGACCGGGAGGGGGAGGGGAGGCGGGCGCACCGCCCGGGGCGGGCGTCGGGGTCCCCGTCACGGAAGTCGAGCGGCCCGTCCCCGGGGAGCAGGGCGGGTTGTTCTGACGTCGTGCCGGGGCCAGGATCGGTACCGCCGGCAGCGGACGCCGGGAGGAGCAGCCGGTGCGGGCAGGGCAGGGCGGGCGGCGCAGGCGACGGAGAGCAGGAGGGGCGCGGATGCCGGGTGGGACTGAGCCGGAGGCGCACATCGGAAGTGGCGCGCCCGGCGCCGAAGAGGCACTCCGGGTAAGGGAGTTCTGGACGCGGCTCGGGCTCCCCGGGCTCGTCGACGTCCATACCCACTTCATGCCCGAGCGCGTGCTGCGGAAGGTGTGGGCGTACTTCGACGCCGTCGGCCCGATGACCGGCATGGAGTGGCCGATCACCTACCGGCACGAGGAGGACGAACGGGTCGCGCTGCTGCGGGGGTTCGGGGTCCGGACGTTCACCTCGATGATCTATCCGCACAAGCCGGGGATGGCCGTCTGGCTCAACGCGTGGGCCGAGGAGTTCGCCGCCCGCACCCCCGACTGCGCCCGTACCGCGACCCTGTTCCCGGAGGAGGGCGTGGCCGGGTACGTGCGCGAGGCCGTCGAGGGCGGGGCACGGGTGTTCAAGTCCCATGTCCAGGTGGGCGGTTACGATCCCACGGACCCGCTCCTCGACCCGGCGTGGGGGCTGCTCGCCGAGGCCGGCGCACCCGTGGTGATCCACTGCGGTTCGGGCCCCGCGCCGGGGCGGCACACCGGCCCGGAGCCGATCGCCCGGCTGCTGGCCCGCCACCCCCGGCTTCGGCTGGTGATCGCGCACATGGGCATGCCGGAGTACGCCGACTTCCTTGGCCTCGCGGAGCGGTACGCGGACGTGCACCTGGACACGACCGTGGCGTTCACGGACTTCAGCGAGGCGCTGGCGCCCTTCCCGAAGGAGGAGCGCGGGCGGCTGGCGGACCTCGGTGACCGGGTGGTGCTGGGCACGGACTTCCCCAACATCCCCTACCCGTACCTGCACCAGCTCGAGGCGCTGGAGCGGCTGGAGCTGGGGGACGACTGGTTGCGGGCGGTGTGCCACACCAACGGGGCGAGGCTGCTGGGCGCGGGCGGCTGAGGGCCCGGCCCGGTACCGGCCGGGGCGTACCCCGGGCCCGGGCGGGGCGCGGCGGGCGGGGCGGCTTTCTCAGGGAATTCACAGGTTCGGACAAGGCCCCTCTCAGGACCGCCCGCGAGTGTGACGGTATGACCGTGACCACGCCCCAGGGGCGCACCGAACTGCTCAGGCCCGACGGCAGCCCCGTCCGGGTGCTCGTGGTCGACGACGAGGCGCCGATCGGCGAACTGCTGTCGATGGCCCTGCGCTACGAGGGGTGGGAGGTGCGCGGCGCCGAGGACGGCCGGGACGCGGTGCGCTCGGCGCGCGAGTTCCGGCCCGACGCGGTGGTGATCGATGTGATGCTGCCCGACATGGACGGCCTCACCGTCCTCGCCCGGCTCCGCCGCGACCTGCCGGACGTGCCGGTGCTCTTCCTCACCGCGCGGGACGCCGCCGAGGACCGTATCGCGGGGCTGACGGCCGGCGGGGACGACCATGTGGCCAAGCCGTTCTCCGTGGAGGAGGTCGTGGCCCGGCTGCGCGGGCTGATCCGGCGGTCCCGGGCCGCGGCCGTGCGCAGCGAGTCCCTGCTGGTGGTCGGCGACCTCACGCTGGACGAGGACAGCCACGAGGTGACGCGCGGCGGGGACTTCGTCCACCTCACGGCGACCGAGTTCGAGCTGCTGCGCTATCTCATGCGCAACCCGCGCCGGGTGCTCAGCAAGGCGCAGATCCTGGACCGGGTGTGGAGCTACGACTTCGGCGGCCACGCCAACGTCGTCGAGCTCTACATCTCCTATTTGCGGCGGAAGATCGACGCGGGCCGCTCCTCGATGATCCACACCCGGCGCGGTGCCGGGTACCTGATCCGGCCCGCCGAGTAGGAGACCGGGGCGGTCGGCCGGGCTCCGCCCCGCGGTGGGCGGCGGCGGCCGGCGCGCCCGTGGGCACGGTCGGCGGCGGTGGCCGGGAAGCCGCAGGGGAAGGTCGCGCCGCGGTCCGTCAGGGGGTCCGTCCGGGGGCCGTCCGCACCGGTCGTGCGTCGCTCTTCCGACGAGGTCTCAACGTCTCCCTCTCTCCCCCGCCGGTCCGCGGCCCGGACAATCCGTTGTACGCCGTAAGGGAGTACTTGTACGGTGTAGAGGAACGCCCCCTCTACACCGTACAAGGAGCCCCGCCGATGACGGCGACGCCCGCCGGGAACCGCGTCGAGAGGCGCGCCTCCCTCACCGGTCACTCCCAGCGCTGGCTGATCCTCGGCGTCATCTGCCTCGCCCAGCTCGTCGTGCTGCTGGACAACACCGTCCTGTCCGTCGCCATCCCCTCCCTCACCCGGGAGCTCGACGCCTCCACCGCCGACGTCCAGTGGATGATCAACGCCTACGCGCTCGTCCAGTCGGGCCTGCTGCTCACCGCGGGCAACGCGGCCGACCGCTACGGGCGCAAGAAGATGCTGGTCGCCGGTCTCGCGCTGTTCGGCATCGGCTCGCTCGCGGCCGGACTCGCGCAGACCTCGGGCCAGTTGATCGCCGCCCGTGCCGGGATGGGCGTCGGCGGCGCGCTGCTGATGACCACGACCCTCGCCGTGGTGGTCCTGATCTTCGACGACACCGAGCGGGTCAAGGCGATCGGCATCTGGTCGACCGTCAACTCCCTCGGCTTCGCCTCCGGGCCGCTGCTCGGCGGGTTCATGCTGGAGCACTTCTGGTGGGGCGCGATCTTCCTGATCAACATCCCCGTGGTGGCGCTCGGCCTCATCGCCGTCGTGGCGCTGGTCCCCGAGAGCAGGAACCCTCAGGGCGAGCGTCCCGACCTGCTCGGCGCGCTGCTCTCCACGATGGGTATGACCTCCGCCGTCTTCGCGATCATCTCCGGCCCCGAGCACGGCTGGACGTCCGGGCGGGTGCTCGGGGCCGCCGCGCTCGGCGTCCTGGTCCTCGGGCTCTTCGTCCTCTGGGAGCTGCGCGTCCCCCACCCGATGCTTGACATGCACTTCTTCCGCAACCAGCGCTTCGTCGGCGCGGTGGCGGGCGTGATCCTGGTGGCCTTCGGCATGGCCGGGTCGCTCTTCCTGCTGACCCAGCACCTCCAGTTCGTGCTGGGCTACGCGCCGCTGGACGCCGGTCTGCGCACGGCTCCGCTGGCGCTCACCGTCGTCGCGGTCAACCTCACCGGCCTCGGAGCGCGGTTCGTGACGAAGGCCGGCACCCCGCTCGCCATCGCCACCGGCATGACCCTGGTCGCCGCCGGTCTCACCGCCATCGCGGTCCTCGGCCGGGACGGCTACGGGGGCATGTTCGCCGGGCTCGTCGTGATGGGCGCGGGCGTGGCCCTGTCCATGCCCGCGATGGCGAACGCGATCATGAGCGCGATCCCGCCGGCGAAGGCGGGCGTGGGCGCCGGGATCAACGGCACCCTGGCCGAGTTCGGCAACGGTCTGGGCGTCGCTGTCCTCGGCGCGGTCCTCAACTCCCGGTTCGCCGCCCTGGCCCCGGCCGTCGTGGGTGCCGCCTCGCTGCCGGCCGCCCTCGCGGCGGCCGACGGAGCGGGTGAACGGGCCCGGATCGCGGACGCGTTCGCCGACGGCCTGGCGACCAGTCAGCTCGTCGGCGCGGCGGCCGTCCTCGCGGGCGGCCTGCTGGCGGCCGCTCTGCTGCACCGGGCCGGGCGCGCCGACCCGGCCGCCGTCACCCAGGCCGGCCCGCCGGCGAAGGCGCCCGCCGCCACGCCGTCGGCGCCCCCGGCCAAATAGCATCGGCCCGGACGGGCCACCCGCCTGCCCGGCCCCGGCCGGAACCGGGAGGCCCCAGCACCCCCCGCAGGACCCCGCAGGACCGTGATCAACGAGGAGGATGCGGGATGGCACGATCCGCCGACCGCGCGTCGGGCCCCGTCAAGACCAGCGTGTGGCTCGACGACAAGGCGGAGCGCGGGCGCAGGTCGGGCCAGCCCGACGGCCTCGACCGAGAGAAGATCATCGAGGCGGCGGTCCGGCTGCTGGACGCGGAGGGCGCGGGCCGGTTCTCCATGCGCAAGCTGGCGTCCGAGCTGAACGTCACCGCGATGTCCCTCTACTGGTACGTCGACACCAAGGACGACCTGCTGGAACTCGCCCTCGACTCGGTCTTCGGCACCTTCCCGCTGCCCGTGGACGAGGTCATGGCCGAGCCCGCCCGCGACTGGCGGGAGCGGCTGCGCGCGCTGGCCACCGCCTACCGCGGGCTGCTGGTGCGTCACCCCTGGGTCCCGGGGCTCATCGGCACGTACCTCAACATCGGGCCGCACTCGATGGCCTTCTCGCACGCCGTGCAGGACGTCATGCGCAGCACGGGTCTGCCCCTCCAGGGGCAGATGGGCGGGGTCTCCGCGGTCTTCCAGTTCGTCTACGGCTTCGGCACCATCGAGGGCCACTTCGTGCAGCGCTGCCAGGAGGCCGGGCTCAGCCAGGACGCGTACTTCCGGCGGGCGATGGGCAGCATCGGCGAACGGCCGGACGTCGCCGAGTCCTTCGGATACGCGACGGAGTTGATGGAGGCGCGGGCGGGCCAGACGGTGGAGGAGATGCGGGAGCGGGACTTCGGCTTCGCGCTGGATCTGCTGGTGGCGGGGATCGAGGCGATGGTGGCGCGCTCCCGGGGCTGAGCCCCGGCCCCCGCGCGGCCTCGCCCGAGAGGCCCGGTCCGGGGCCCCGCGCGCCGCGCCCGGCCCGGCTACGGAAGGCGGTCCCCCCGGCCGGCCTGGATGTCCAGTTCCACCCGCAGCGTGGTGCCGATCGCGTCGATGCCCGCCCCCACCACCTGGTTGTACGTCATCGCGAAGTCCGCGCGCCGCAGTTCGGCGGTGGCCCGGAAGGCGGCCCGTGTCCCTCCCCATGGTCCGGCCCGGTGCCCGGATACGCCAGATCGAGGTCGACGGGGCGCACCGTCCCGCGCAGGGACAGCTTCCCGCGCACGGCCCACCGGTCGGGCCCGGCGGCGCCCCGCACGCTGGAGATCCCCAGGTGCCGGGCGACGGCCCCGACGGAGGAGTGTGCGGGGTCCAGCGTCCAGGCGCCGGGCGGCGGCAGTCCGGTGCCGTCCTGCCGCGCGAGCACCACCGTCCCCAGGTCCGCCCGCCCGCTCGCGGTGAAGTGCCATGTTCCCGATCCCGTTTCCCGTCCGGCCCGGACTCCCCGTGGGCTGTCCGGGCCCTTGCTGCCGGGCCCCGGGCGGGGGCGGGCCGTCCCCTGCCCGCCGCCCCGCTCCGGGGCCCGTTCCGCCGGTCCGGCCGCCCGCTCCGCTACGGGCGGGCGGCCGCCCGGAGGTCTTCCGGCCGCTCGACGGCCCGACCACTCGTCCGGGTGGGCGAGTTCGACGTCGTGGCCGTCCGCGCCGGGGCCGCCCACGGTGAACGCCACGGCGACCGGCGGTAGCCGGCGGCGATGACCGTGGAGAGCGGCTCCTCGCCCACGACCACCGTGGGACGCCTGCGGCTGGAAGCCGTCGGCGGAGGCGATCAGGACGAGACCGCGTCCGAGCCCGGACCGGAATCCCTGCCGTCGGCACCGGACCCGTCGCCCGCCCCCGCACCCGTCCCCGCATCGAGCGTCTTCAGCGCGACTTCCTTGACGAACAGCGTCAGCACCAGCGCCAGCAGCGCGAACGGCGCCGAGTACAGGAACACGTCGCCGATCCCGTGCCCGTACGCGTTCTCCATCACCAGGCGGACCGGCTCCGGCAGGGCGTCCAGGTCGGGGATGCCCCCGCCGCCGGTGCCGCCGTGCCCGAGGGCCGCCGCGTCCGGACCCAGCTTGCCGAGCCCCTCCTTGACGTAGTCGGTGACCTTGGTGCCCAGGATCGCGCCGAGCGCCGAGACGCCCATCGCGCCGCCCAGGGAGCGGAAGAAGGTGACGACGGAGCTGGCCGCGCCGAGGTCCTGCGGCGGGACCTGGTTCTGCGTGCAGAGCACCAGGTTCTGCATCATCATGCCGATGCCGAGCCCCATGACCGCCATGTAGACGGCCACATGCCAGTACGCCGTGTCGTAGCGGATGGTCCCGAGCAGCCCCAGGCCCGCCGTGACGAGCACACCGCCGCTGACCAGCCACGCCTTCCAGCGCCCGGTACGGGTGATGACCTGGCCCGAGACGGTCGAGGACACGAAGAGGCCCGCGATCATCGGTATGGTCAGCACCCCGGACATGGTCGGCGACTCACCGCGCGCCAGCTGGAAGTACTGGCTGAAGAAGACGGTCCCCGCGAACATCGCGACACCGACGAAGAGGGAGGCGAGCGAGGCGAGGGTGATCGTCCGGTTGCGGAACAGCCGCAGCGGGATGATCGGGTCGCTCGCCCGGGACTCGACGAGGACGAACAGCAGCCCGAGCACCACCGACCCGCCGACCATCGCCCCGGTCTGCCAGGACAGCCAGTCGTACTTGTCGCCTGCGAAGGTCACCCAGACCAGCAGCAGCGAGACGGCGGCGCTGATCAGGAACGCGCCCGTCCAGTCGACCTTGACCCGCCGCTTCACCACCGGCAGCTTCAGGGTCTTCTGGAGCACGATCAGGGCGATGACGGCGAACGGCACCCCCACGTAGAAGCACCAGCGCCAGCCGAGCCAGCCGGTGTCGGTGATGACACCGCCGAGCAGCGGGCCGCCGACGGTCGCGACCGCGAAGGTGGCGCCGAGGTAGCCGCTGTAGCGGCCCCGCTCGCGCGGGGAGATCATCGCGGCCATCACGATCTGCGCGAGGGCGGAGAGCCCGCCGACGCCGATGCCCTGGACGACCCGGCAGGCGATGAGCATGCCGGAGCTCTGGGAGAGCCCGGCGACGACCGACCCCAGGACGTAGATCAGCAGGGCTATCTGGACCAGCAGCTTCTTGGAGAAGAGGTCCGCGAGCTTGCCCCAGAGGGGGGTGGTCGCGGTCATCGCCAGCAGCGAGGCGGTCACCACCCAGGTGTATGCGCTCTGTCCGCCGCCGAGGTCGCTGATGATCTCGGGCAGGGCGTTGGACACGATCGTCGACGAGAGGATCGCGACGAACATGCCGAGCAGCAGCCCGGACAGCGCCTCCATGATCTGCCGGTGCGTCATCGGCGCGCCGGCCTCGGGAGCGGGCGCTCCCGCGTGCCTGGCGTGGCCGGCCCGCACACCGGACGGTGTGGTCGTAGCCATGGGCTTCCTTTACGTGGTCGTGGTCTGTGCGGGCGGTGCGGGTCGTGCGGGCGGTGCGGGTGGCGTGGGTGGTGCGGTCTGTGCGGGCGCTGCGGGTACCTGGGCGGCGTGGGCCCGGCAGTCTCCGAGCGACCCCCTCAGCCGGGCCAGCAGCGCGTTGAGCTGTCCGACCTCGTCGTCGGTCCAGTCCCCGAGGTGGTGGGCGAACAGGTCCGCGCTGCGCCGGCCGAGGTCGTCGAGGAGGGCCTCGCCCTCCGGGGTCAGCCGGAGGATGCGTGAGCGCCGGTCGTCCGGGTCGGGCTGCCGCTCCAGCCAGCCGCGGTCCACGACGTGGGCCACGTGCCGGCTGGTCACCGACATGTCGACGGCGAGCAGCTCGGCGAGGCGGCCGAGCCGCATCTCGCCGTACCGGCCGACCAGGGAGAGGACGGCGGCCGATCCGGGCGGGCACTCGGCGGGCAGGAGCCGCGCGAGGCTGCGCCTGACGGCTCCGACGGCGCTGATCTGCCGGGCCAGTTCCTCGTACTGACTCCGCTCGGCCATGGCCCCTCCGTAGCTTGTTGCTTAGGGCAACGATAGAAGCGGTTGGTTGTTACAGGCAAACTAAAAAGCCCCTGAACGGGTAAAGGAAGGCAAAAGGCTGCGCATGGGCGCAGTCACGCCGACGTCATGAGTGCGGACGGGCACGGAGCGTACGGCCCCCGGCCGCTCCGCCCGGCCGGCCGCGGGCGGGCCCGTGCCCGGGGTTGGGCGGCGGAGCGCCGTTCGCTAGGGTCCTGCCCCATGGCACACAACCCCCATGCTCCCCAAGGCCAGGGCCCCGAGGGCAACCACGACCCCGCGGGCAGCACGCAGATGTTCCGCGCGTTCGTCGACGAGGGCGCTCCGCAGGGCCGCGCCGCCACTCCGGCGGCCGGCTCCCCGTCCTCCGGCCCCCGCACCGGTCTGATCGCCGGCGTGATCGCCGCCGTCCTGATCCTCGGCGCGGTGGCCTGGCTGGCCCTCGGCTGACATGCCGCCGGGCGGCGGGTGCGGACCAGGTGTCCGTACCCGCCGCCCGGCGTACGCGTCCAGGCGGACCGTCAGTCCGCGATCAGACCCTCGCGGAGCTGGGCGAGGGTGCGCGTCAGCAGACGCGAGACATGCATCTGGGAGATGCCCACCTCTTCGCCGATCTGGGACTGCGTCATGTTGGCGAAGAAGCGCAGCATGATGATCTGCCGCTCCCTGGGCGGGAGTTTGGCCAGCAGCGGCTTCAGTGACTCGCGGTACTCCACGCCCTCCAGCGCACTGTCCTCGTACCCCAGCCGGTCGGCCAGGGAGCCCTCGCCGCCGTCGTCCTCGGGGGACGGGGAGTCCAGGGACGAGGCGGTGTAGGCGTTGCCCACCGCGAGGCCGTCGACCACGTCCTCCTCCGACACGCCCAGCACGGCGGCCAGTTCGGGGACGGTCGGTGAGCGGTCCAGCTTCTGTGAGAGCTCGTCGCCGGCCTTGGTGAGGGCGAGCCGCAGCTCCTGGAGCCGGCGCGGCACCCGCACCGACCACGAGGTGTCCCGGAAGAAGCGCTTGATCTCGCCGACGACCGTCGGCATCGCGAACGTCGGGAACTCCACGCCGCGTTCGCAGTCGAAGCGGTCGATCGCCTTGATCAGACCGATCGTGCCGACCTGGACGATGTCCTCCATGGGCTCGTTGCGGCTGCGGAAACGGGCCGCCGCGTACCGCACGAGGGGGAGGTTCAACTCGATGAGGGTGTCGCGCACATAGGTGCGCTCCGGGCTGTCGTCGGCCGCTCCCTCGGTGTCCAGCGCGCGCAGCCGCAGGAACAGGGAACGGGAGAGGGTGCGGGTGTCGATGGCTTCCGGGGCGCCGGGCGCCGGGGACTCGGGTGCGGTGGCCGGCGCGGGAACGCCCGGCGCACGCGTGAGCACCTTCGAGCTGCCCTGTTCTGCGGACATGCCACCCCCTTGAGGTCGCGGACGGTCGCGGTGGCCGCGACCGACTGAGGAACGCAGCCTCCACCTGAATACCGGCGGTGGGGCCGCGGCAAACGCGCTTCCGGCAGAATGTCACATGTCGGCAACACGCTGTAGTGACTTGTCGACAACCGACGGGTGGAAATGCCCAGGAAACAGGGGGTTATGAGGCCCCAGGACGCCTCAGGTTCACCCAGAAGGGGTGTACCCGTTCTGCTTACGCTTCGATCCTGTTTGCGGATCGCAGTCGAGCGAAGCTGCGCGCCAGAAGCCTTGACACATGCATCTGCGAGACGCCGAGTTCCTGACTGATCTGAGACTGCGTCAAGTTGCTGTAGTAGCGCAGCATCAGGATCCGCTGTTCGCGCTCGGGCAGCTGGACGAGCAGATGCCGTACCAGGTCGCGGTGTTCGACGCCGGCGAGGGCCGGGTCCTCGTAGCCGAGCCGGTCGAGAAGGCCGGGCATGCCGTCGCCCTCCTGAGCCGCCTCCAGCGAGGTGGCGTGGTACGAGCGGCCCGCCTCGATGCAGGCGAGGACCTCGTCCTCGCCGATCCTCAGCCGCTCCGCGATCTCGGCCGTGGTCGGCGAACGCCCGTGAGCCGTCGTCAGGTCCTCGGTCGCGCCGTTGACCTGTACCCACAGCTCGTGCAGCCGGCGCGGGACGTGCACGGTGCGCACGTTGTCCCGGAAGTAGCGCTTGATCTCGCCGACGACGGTCGGCATCGCGAAGGTGGGGAACTGCACGCCCCGGTCCGGGTCGAAGCGGTCGATCGCGTTGATCAGACCGATGGTGCCGACCTGGACCACGTCCTCCATGGGCTCGTTGCGGCTGCGGAAGCGGGCGGCCGCGTACCGGACGAGAGGGAGGTTCGCCTCGATGAGGGCGGCGCGCACCCGGCTGTGCTCCGGGGTGCCGGGCTCCAGCGTCTTCAGCCGGGCGAAGAGCACCTGGGTCAGCGCCCGGGTGTCGGCGCCCCGGCTCTGCTGCCGGGTGGGGACGGTGGCGGTGGTGGCTGCGGCGCCTGCCGGGGGACCGCCGGGGGCGGGTGCCCCGTCCGTCCGCTCGTTCTGGGGCGGCACTTGAGGCGCAGTACTGGCAGGCACGTTCACGCCACCCCTTTGCGGTCGGTTCAGGGTCGATTCAGTCAACTCATCCGTCAAAAGCGGTCATAGCATCACAAGACATGTCCACTGTGTGCAAGCACCTGATAACGCCGTGTTGACGCACAGTGTTGACGCGTCGCGCCCGGTCCGGGAGAGGCGAGGACGGGCCGGGCGGCGGGAACGCGACGACCCCCCGCCGGATCCGGCGGGGGGTCGCGGGGGGCCGGGGCTCAGAACTCGTAGTCGGCGATCACCCAAGTGGCGAACTCGCGCCACTGCGCGGCGGCCGCCTGGTGGGCCGGGTGCTCGATGTAGCGCTTCAGCGCGTCGGCGTCGGCCACGGCCGAGTTGATGGCGAAGTCGTAGGCGATCGGCCGGTCGGTGATGTTCCAGGCGCACTCCCAGAACTCCAGCTCGGGCACGAGGCCGTCGAGTTCCCGGAACGCCCGCTCGCCGGCGAGGACGCGGGGCTCGTCCCGCTCGACGCCGTCGTTCAGCTTGAACAGGACCAGATGGCGGATCATGCGGCGCTCCCGGGGGGCGGGCTGGGCGGAGGGCTAGTTGACGAGTTCGGTCATGAACTGTCCGACGCCCTGAGCGGCGTCCGAAATGCCCTCGAACCCTACCTGGACCAGCTCGGCGGCCTTGTCGGGGGAGGTGATGATCGTGTACAGGACGAAGACGGTGACTATGTAGAGGGCGATCTTCTTCGCTTGAGCCATCGTCCGCTGTCTCCCCTGCTGCCCCTGCCCCTGCCCCGGTCCGTGCGTCGCGGAGTCTAGCCGAGCCCCCGCCGGCCGTTTCCGGCCAGGACCGGAGCAGTTGCCGGCCGTCGCGCAGGGCCAACGCGCAGGGCAAACGCGGGGCCCAACGCACAGGGCCCCGGTGCGATGCACCGGGGCCCTGCGACAAGAGCGGTAGCGGTGGGATTTGAACCCACGGTGACGGGTTACGCCACACTCGCTTTCGAGGCGAGCTCCTTCGGCCGCTCGGACACGCTACCGGGAGAGATCCTAGCCCACACCGGGCCGTGCTCTGAAATCGGTTTGCCCGCGCGGGCGCACACGACGCGCCAGCCGGCCCCGCCGCCCCGGGAAGGAGCAGGTCAGGGGCCCGCCGGACGTTCCCGGAAGAAGCGGGTGAGCTGGGCGGAGCAGACGTCCTCCAGCACTCCGGCGATCACTTCCGGTCGGTGGTTGAGGCGGCGGTCCCGCAGCAGGTCCCAGAGGGAGCCCGCCGCGCCCGCCTTCTCGTCGCGCGCGCCGTAGACCACCCGGTCCAGCCGGGACTGCTGGAGCGCGCCGGCGCACATCGTGCAGGGCTCCAAAGTGACGACGAGCGTGCAGCCCGTCAGCCGCCACTCGCCGAGCCGTGCGGCGGCCCGGCGCACGGCCACCACCTCGGCATGCGCGGTCGGGTCGCCGGTGGCCTCGCGCTCGTTGTGCCCGGTGGCGAGGACCGTGCCGTCGGGGCCGAGGACGAGGGCGCCGACCGGCACGTCCCCGCCCTCGGCCGCCCGCGCGGCCTCGTCGAGGGCAGCCCGCATGGCCGCCTCCCACGGGGCGCGCACCAGCGCGTCCGTGGCGGGCGGTTCGGCGTCACGGTGGCGCGCGGCGGCGGGCGGTTCGGTGTCACCGTGGCGCGCGGCGCCCGGATCCGGTGCGGCGCGCGGGTCGTCCCTGCCGGGGTGCGGATCCGCAGGGGGTTTGGGAGCGGTGGGGTCGGGGGCGATGGGTTCGGGAAGGGTCGGTTCGGTCATCGCGGGGACGTCAGCGGACGGTCTCCAGGATCTCGCCCGCGCCGATGGCCTCGGCGATCTCGGGCAGGGCCTCCGTCTCCAGGGTCAGCAACTCCTTCTCGCCGAGCCCGAGGTCCGCGAGGATCGTGTGGTCGCCCACCGGGCCGGCCGGCACCGACTCGTCGCGTGCGGCGTCGCCGTCCGCGTCGGCCTCCTCCGGCTCGCCGTCCTCGGTGCCGTCCAGGTCCAGTGCGTCGAGGGCGTCGGCGGGATCGTCGTCCCCGCCGAGCAGTTCGTTGGTGAGGATCTCCCCGTAGGAGGAGCGTGCGGCCGCGGCCGCGTCCGAGACGTAGATACGAGGGTCCTCCTCGCCCTCGATCCGGATGACGCCGAACCAGGCGTCCTCCTGTTCGATGAAGACGAGCACCGTGTCCTCGTCCACCGAGGCGTCCCGGGCCAGGTCGGTCAGATCCGACAGGGTCTCCACATCGTCGAGCTCTGTGTCGCTCGCTTGCCACCCGTCGTGAGTGCGCGCGAGCAGTGCGGCGAAGTACACCGTGACTCTCCCACTGATCAGAGGTGTGACGACCGGCGAAGCGCTGCGTCGTGCCCCGCCCAATCGGCATCGTGGCAGAAACAACCGCTTCGCGAGAGGTCTTCCGTCGTTGCGTCGGCCATCAGTTCTGCCGGACCGCTCCGACGGGGGCACGGTACGGGAGCCGCCGGACGGCGCCCGGTCACCAGCGGAACGTGCGCATCCGCATCTGCTGGCGCATCCGGGCGGCCCGGGCCCGCCGGGGCTGGACGCGGTCGCGCAGCGCCTTGGCCTCGTTCAGCTCGCGCAGGAACTGGGCGCGTCGCCTGCGGCGTTCCGCGTCGGACTCGGGCTGCTCCTCGCCCGCCGCCTCGGACTGAGCCATCGGTCTCACCACCCCACGAATGCCGCGTCCGCCCCGGTCACACGGCCGGGGTACCCCACCACCTTCCCTCCGGCACCCGGGTTGATGCGAGCGCGGGCTACTGTGGGGCCCATGCGGATCCATGTCGTCGACCACCCGCTGGTGGCGCACAAACTCACCACACTGCGCGACCGGCGCACCGACTCCCCCACCTTCCGGCGCCTCGCCGACGAGCTGGTCACCCTGCTCGCGTACGAGGCCACCCGGGACGTGCGCACCGAGCAGGTCGACATCGAGACGCCGGTGACGGGCACGACCGGCGTCAAGCTGTCCCACCCCCGCCCCCTGGTGGTCCCGATCCTGCGCGCCGGACTCGGCATGCTGGACGGCATGGTGCGGCTGCTGCCGACGGCCGAGGTGGGCTTCCTCGGCATGATCCGCAACGAGGAGACGCTGGAGGCGTCGACCTACGCGACCCGGATGCCCGAGGACCTCTCGGGCCGCCAGGTCTACGTCCTCGACCCGATGCTCGCGACGGGCGGCACCCTGGTCGCCGCGATCCGGGAGCTGATCAAGCGCGGCGCGGACGATGTCACCGCGGTCGTGCTGCTCGCCGCCCCGGAGGGCGTCGAGGTCATGGAGCGCGAGCTGGCCGGAACCCCGGTGACCGTGGTCACCGCC
This sequence comes from Streptomyces sp. CNT372, assembly GCF_000377145.1. NCBI lineage: Bacteria > Bacillati > Actinomycetota > Actinomycetes > Kitasatosporales > Streptomycetaceae > Streptomyces > Streptomyces sp. CNT372. Next base: position 540,419 of record NZ_KB897777.1, read on the forward strand.
TCGGTCGACGAGCGGCTCAACGAGAACGGCTACATCGTCCCGGGCCTCGGCGACGCGGGCGACCGCATGTACGGGGCCGCCGAGTAGCGGCACAGCGGAGCCCGCGGCGCAGGCCGCGGGCCCGTCCTCAGCACTTACCGGAGGGCGCGGGCGCGGGCCTGGTCAGAGCGGCCAGGGCGGTGTCCGCGTCCTTCTTCGCCGAGAGGGACTTGTACGCGGTGCCGATGATCAGGTCGATGTCGGCGCTCTTGCGGGCGTCGGTCTTGAGCTGGGTGCCCATGAGCTGGGTGCCGAGCACCCGGAAGGGGCCCTCCTGCGCCGCGCTGCCGCCGAGGAGGACGGCGGTGCCGGGGACCTTCTTGTCGTACTCGGGGGTCGCGTTGCCGACCTTTCCGATCCTGAAGCCACGTTTCTTCAGCTCGTCGGCGGTGGCCTTGGCGAGCCCGCTGCGCGGGGTCGCGTTGTAGACGTTCACCGTGACGGCCCCGGGCTTCGGCGGGGGCGGCGCGGCGGAGGGGGTGGGCGCGGGCTTGCACTCGCGGCTCTTGGCGGTGGCCGAGGTCTTGCCGCCCTCGCCGCCGGTGAACGCGTGGACGAGCTGTGTCGTGCCCCAGCCGGCGAGGCCGAGCGCGACCACGGCGGCGAGTGCCGCGAAGACGATCCTGCGGCGGTTCCGGGGGCGTCGCATCCGCGGGTATCTGTCGCCCGTGATGCGGTACTTTCCGCCCATGCCGGGGGGAGTGAGCATGCTCATGGGCGCAGCGTAGTGCGCACCGGACGCCATGCCTACTAAACGATCAGCTCACTGCGTCCGTCCGGTGGTGAACAGACTCGAAAGGATCAGCGGCGGCCCGGCCGGGGTGCCGCCGGACATGCCCGGGGGCGGCCCCGGGCACGCCGGGAACCATTCACCCGTAAGGGGTCAGCCGAGTTCGAGCACCCGGGCGTGGAGCACCTGGCGCTGCTGCAGCGCGGCCCGTACCGCGCGGTGCAGGCCGTCCTCCAGGTAGAGGTCGCCCTGCCACTTCACGACATGCGCGAAGAGGTCGCCGTAGAAGGTCGAGTCCTCGGCGAGCAGCGTTTCCAGGTCCAGCTGTCCCTTGGTGGTCACGAGCTGATCGAGGCGGACCGGGCGCGGCGCGACGTCCGCCCACTGCCGGGTGCTTTCCCGGCCGTGCTCGGGGTAGGGCCGCCCGTTGCCGATGCGCTTGAAGATCACACGGAAAGCCTACCGGCCAAGAGGCTCCGGGCGCAGCCAGGAGAGGCGAGTGCCATCCTGCTGAAAAGGGGGCGAAGCGGAGAAAACGGGGTCCGGCATGACAGCCGAGGAGCCTGCGCCGCGGGGGTCGGACGGGGAAACGGGCGGGGAACCGGCTGTACGGGCCGGGCTCACCGGACCCGCCGCGGGGATCGCCGCCGGCTATGCCTTCGACGGTCCCGCCCTCGAACTGGGCGCGCTCCTGTGGGACGGCGGGTGCCTGCCCGGGGCCCCGGTCCGCATCCCGCTGCCGGTCCTCTACCGCCACGGACTCGTCGCGGGCGCCACCGGCACCGGCAAGACCAAGACCCTCCAGCTGATCGCCGAGCAGCTCTCCGCCCACGGCGTCCCGGTCTTCCTCGCCGACGTCAAGGGCGACCTCTCCGGGGTGTCCGCGCCCGGCCGGGACGGTGAGAAGGTCCGGGAGCGGGGCGGCCAGGTCGGCCAGGACTGGGCCCCGCGACCGCCGGGGTGATCCCGCGCTCGATCACCGCCTTCGAGCAGCAGGGGGCGTCCGGCTTCTTCGGCGAGCCGGAGTTCGACACCGCGGACCTGCTGCGCGCCGCCCCCGACGGGCGCGGCCCGGTGTCCGTGCTGGAGCTGCCCGCCGTCCAGGAGCTCGGCCGGGAGATCACGCGCTCGCTGTTCGGAACGGCGCGCCGCCGGCGGTGACCGCCGGCGGCGCGCCTGCCCGGGCCCGTACGGGCCCGGGTGGGTGTTACTCGGTCACCTCGTGGTCGTGACCGTCGTGCAGACCGCCGCCGCTGCCCGCGTCGCCGTCCGTGGGGACGGAGGTGACGGGCTTGCGGAGCGAGCTGATGTCGTGCGCGTAGGTGCCCACGGCGTTGGCGATGATGCCCAGGTTGATCCCGAGCGCCTTCTTGTTGATGTTGCGCAGGTCGTCGCCGGCCGCGTGGTAGTTCGGGTCGTACGCGACGCCCGCCGTGCCGCCGAACTTCTTCGCCTGGGCCTCGGTCTTGATGCCCTCGGCGCCGGTGAAGGTGCCGCCGGACGGGATGCCGACCTCGATGAACGGGCCGTAGTCCGAGCGGCCGGTGAAGTCGGTGCCCTCGTGCGGGATGCCCCGGCGGTCGAGGTACTCGTTGATGTCCCGCTCCAGCTGCGCGGAACCGGCCGGGCCGGGGCCCGCGCCGACGCCGTCGGAGTCGTCGCCGTCGTAGACGAAGATCCCGTAGTTGGGCGAGGCGATCATGTCGAAGTTCAGATAGAGCTTGATCTCCTTCTTGCCCAGCGAGGAGAGGTTGGCGACGTAGTGCTCGGAGCCGAGCAGGCCGTTCTCCTCCGCGGACCACCAGGCGAAGCGCACCTTGTTGGCGGGGCGCTTCTCCTTCTTGGCCAGCTCCTCGGCGACCTCCAGCAGACCGGCCGAGCCGGAGCCGTTGTCGTTGATGCCGGGGCCCTCGGTGACCGAGTCCAGGTGGGCGCCGAGGACCACGGTGTTGGCCGCGTTGCCGCGGCGGGTCTCGGCGATCACGTTGTTGGTGGTGCGCTTCTGCTGGAGCTGGCGGATCTCGAAGGAGACCTCGACCGGGCCCTTCGCCAGGTCGGCGGCGAGCTTCTCGCCCTCGGCCCGGGTGAGGCCGCCCGTGGGGATCTTGCCGGCGGCGGCGTCCCCGAGGGTGCCGGAGAGCACTCCCTCGGTGTTGTTGTAGACGATCGCGCCGACCGCGCCCGCGGTGGCGGCGGCGGCCTGCTTCTCGGCGAAGGTGCAGCCACCGCGCTTGATCAGCGCGATCTTGCCGGTGAACGTCCCCGAGGCGTAGTCGCCGGCCTCGCAGCCGGTGGTGTCGTCCACCGGCACGGCGGCGAGCTGCGCCTTCAGCCCGCCCACCGGGGTGGACTTGGTGTAGGTCATCGCCTTGATGTCGATGTCGCGCGGCGCGGGCGAGGTGACGGACAGCTTCTCGGCCAGCGTCTCGGTGTACATGAACTCGAACTTCTGGTACGAGACGTCGTATCCGTACTTCTTCATCTGCTGGTACACGTACGCGGCCGAGGCGTCGTGCCCGAGCGAGCCGGCGGCGCGGTGGCCGCCGGTGGAGTCGGCTATCTGCTGGAACTTCTCCAGGTGCTTGAAGGCGTCGTCGGCGGACGCCCTGGCGACCAGCTTCCTGGCCAGCTTCGCCGCGTCCTTGGCCGCCCGGTCGGCGGGCTGGTGGCGGTGTGCGGCGGAAGGGGAGGCGGATGCCAGCAGGAGCGGGGTCGCGAGTGCGGCTGCGGCCACGGCGGCCACGGCTCTGCGATGGGATGCGTTCACAGAGGTCCTTCCCGATGCGAACGAGGGTCCTGAGGAAGCTAGCGATCTCCGGGGGGTTCTGTGAACACTTGTGCCACAACTGGCGGCGTATTTCATGTCATTGACAGCCGGACGAGATCTTCGTCCGGCGCGGAGGGCCCATCGGCCGGAGGACTTCGCCGTGGCGGCGCCCGTCCCCGGGACCTGGCCGAAGAGGACCGTTCGGGCGCTAACTCTCCTTTTTCGGGCGCCCCTTCGCCGCCTTCGCCGCGGCCTTCTTCTCCTGCTTGTACGCACGCACCCGGGCCAGCGACTCCGGTCCGGTGATGTCCGCCGCCGAGCGGTAGGAGTCCTTCTCGCCGTACGCGCCGGCCGCCTCGCGCCAGCCCTCGGGCGTCACGCCGTACTGCTTGCCCAGCAGGGCGAGGAAGATCTGCGCCTTCTGTTCGCCGAAGCCGGGCAGGGCCTTCAGCCGGGCCAGGAGTTCCCGGCCGGTGGACACGTCCCGCCACACCGCGCTCGCGTCGCCGTCGTACTCGTCGACGAGGTGGCGGCACAGCTCCTGCACCCGCTTGGCCATGGAGGCGGGGTAGCGGTGCACGGCGGGCTTCCGCCGGAGCAGTTCGCCGAACGCGTCCGGGTCGTAGTCGGCGATCTGCGCGGCGTCGAGGTCGTCGGTGCCGAGCCGCTGCGCCACGGTGTACGGGCCGGTGAACGCCCACTCCATGGGGATCTGCTGGTCGAGCAGCATGCCGACGAGGGCGGCGAGGGCGCTGCGGCCGAGCAGCTCGTCGGCCTCGGGCTGCTGGGCGAGGTGAATCGTGGCGTCCATGCCCTCGATGATCACCCCGGGGTGCGGGCCCCGCCAGCGTGGCGGGCCTGGCCGGGCGGCGGCGCGGGTGACGGGCCGTCGCCTTCAGGCGCTCAATCCGGCCGCCCGCATCCGCAGACAGCGCGCCTCGGGGGTGCTCAGGGTGCCCGCAGCCGCCGAGCGGTACGCCTCCGCCGCCGCGGCCCGTTCGCCCGGGGGCGCCGTCTCGACGACGCGCCGGAGCTTGTTCCCGACCGGTTCCGGCCCGGACCCCGGCCCCCGCTGTCAGCGCAGGCCGTGCCGGCGGGCCGTCATCCGTTCCACGGCCGAGCGGGGCATCACCCGGCGGAGGGCGAAGGCGAGGGGCGCGTTGCTGCCGACCGCGTAGAGGGGGCGGGGGCGCGCGGACTCGATCGCCCGGAGGACGGTGGCGGCCACCCGGCCGGGCGGGGTCCCCTTCGCCTCGTTGGCGTTGAGCGCTTCGAGCATGGTGCGGTACTCGTCGAGGTAGGGGGAGTCCTCGGCGATGTACTCGGTGCGGCGCTCGCTGATACCGGTGCTGATCGCACCGGGCTCCACCGTCGTCACCCCGATGCCGTACGGGGAGACCTCGCGCCGCAGGGAGGTGGCGAAGCCCCGGAGCGCGGCCTTGGAGGCGACGTACGAGGAGCGGTACGCGAGCGGGAAGCTGGCCAGCATGGAGCCGACCATGACCACCCGGCCGCGGCGGCGGGCCCGCATGCCGGGGAGCAGGAGCTGGGTGAGGCGGACCGCGCCGAAGACGTTCAGCCGGAACAGCCGTTCCAGGGCCTCCAGCGGCAGTTCCTCCAGCGGCCCGTTCTGGCTCTCGCCCGCGTTGTTGACGAGGACGTCCACCTCCCCGGCCGCCGCCGCGCACGCCTCGATCGACGCCTCGTCGGTCAGGTCGAGGGCCAGGTACTCCACCCCGGGGATCCGGTCGGTGACCGCCTCGGGCCGTCGGCTGGTGCCGTGGACCCGGTAGCCGCGGGCGACCAGGGCGGCGGCGACGGCCGCGCCGATGCCGGAGGAGGCCCCGGTGACCAGGGCGGTTCCCGGTCCCTGTGCGGGAAGGCTCATCCGAGCCTCCTCGCGAGGGCCCGGCCCGCGGCCCGGCCGGAGAAGATGCAGCCGCCGAGGAAGGTCCCCTCCAGCGCGTTGTAACCGTGCACGCCGCCGCCGCCGAAGCCGGCCACCTCCCCCGCCGCGTACAGCCCCTCGAAGGGTTCGCCGTCGGGGCGGACCACCTGCGAGTTCAGGGTGGTCTCCAGGCCGCCGAGGGTCTTGCGGGTCAGCAGGTGAAGCCGGACGGCGATCAGCGGCCCGTGCGCCGGGTCGAGCAGCCGGTGCGGCTTGGCGACGCGGGTGAGCTTGTCGGGCCAGTACGCGCGGGCGTTGGCGATCGACATCAGCTGGAAGTCCTTGGAGTAGGCGTTGCCGACCTCGCGGTCGCGGGCCGTGATCTCCCGCTCGACCTGCGCGTGGTCCAGCTCCGGGCCGGGGGCGATGGCGTTCATCCCGTCGACCAGTTCCCTGAGCGTGCGCCGCACCACGAAGTCCTCACCCCTGTCGAGGAAGGCCTGCACCGGGGCGGGCGCGCCCTTCTTCGCCCGGGACAGGACCAGCTTCAGGTCCTTGCCCGTGACGTCCGGGTTCTGTTCGGAGCCGGAGAGCGCGAACTCCTTCTCCACGATCTCCCGGGTGAGCACGAACCACGAGTAGTCGTACCCGGTGGCGGTGATGTGCTTCAGGGTCGCCAGGGTGTCGTGGCCCGGGTAGAGCGGCACCGGAAGCCGCCGGCCGGTCGCGTCCAGCCAGAGGGAGGAGGGGCCGGGGATGATCCGGATGGCGTGGTCGGGCCAGATAGGGTCCCAGTTGCGGACGCCCTCGGTGTAGTGCCACATCCGGTCGCGGTTGACGATCGAGCCGCCCGCGTCCTCGGTGATCTCCAGCATCCGGCCGTCGACGTACGCCGGCACACCGGTGATCATCGAGGCCGGGGGTGTGCCGAGGCGGTCCGCGGGCCAGTTCTTCCGGACCAGTTCCTGGTTGCCGCCGATCCCGCCGGAGGTCACGACCACGGCCTGCGCGCGCAGCTCGAACCCGCCCGCCGGCGTACGGGAGGAGGCGACGCCGCGCGGCTCGGCGGCGGGCTCCAGCACGGTGCCGCGCACGCCGACCGCGGCGCCGTTCTCGACGATCAGGCCGTCCACCCGGTGCCGGTGCCGGAAGGTGACCAGCCCGCGGGCCGCCGCCGCGAGGACCGGCTCCCTGAACACGCGCACCACCTCGGGGCCGGTGCCCCAGGTGATGTGGAAGCGGGGCACCGAGTTGCCGTGCCCCGAGGCCGCGCCCGCCCCGCGCTCGGCCCAGCCGACGGTGGGCATCACGCGCAGCCCCAGCCGGTGCAGATAGTCCCGCTTCTCCCCGGCGGCGAAGTCGACGTACGCCTCGGCCCAGCGGCGCGGCCAGTGGTCCTCGCGCTCCCGGTCGAAGCCGGCCGAGCCGAGCCAGTCGGCGAGGGCGAGCTCGGCGGAGTCCCTGATGCCCATGCGGCGCTGCTCGGGGCTGTCGACCAGGAACAGCCCGCCCAGCGACCAGAAGGCCTGGCCGCCGAGGTTGGCCTCGTTCTCCTGGTCGACCACGACCACACGCTTCCCGGCGCGGGTCAGCTCGTATACGGCGACCAGCCCGGCCAGTCCCGCGCCCACGACGATGACGTCGGCGTCCTCGCTGCTCACAGTGCCTCCTCGGTGATCGGGGTGCTGTACGCGTTCAGTACGGCCTCGAAGAGCGCCTCGCGCCGCAGGCGGGGGACCTCGCTCCCGGGTTCCAGCAGGACCTGCACCGAGGTGCCGTCGTGCACGGCGACCAGGGCCTGGCCGAGCGCGGCCTCGTCCGGGACGCGACGGCCGGTGCGGGCGAGGGCGTCGACCACGACCGGCAGGATGGTGTCGAGGATCGCCTGCTCCCGCGCGGCCATCACCCGGCGCAGCGATCGGTTGCGCAGGGCGTGCGCGGTGAACTCGGCGGTCACCCGGTACCAGGCGTCGTCGACGGGGATGGCCGCGACCGCCGCCCGGATCGTCTCCTCGGGGGCGGCGGACGAGGCGGTGGCCAGCGCCTCGCGCACATCGGCGAGCATCCGCTGCGAGCGCTCCTCCCACATGGCGAGGAACAGCTCGTCGAGGGAGGAGAAGTTGGAGTAGAAGGCGCCCCGGGTGTAGCCGGCCCGCTCGCAGACCTGCTCCACGGTGGAGCGGCCGAAGCCCTCCTCGGCGAAGACCTCCAGCGCGGCGTCGAGCATCCGCCGCCGGGTCCGGGCGCGGCGCGCGGTGACCCGCCGGGGCGCGGGCGCCGCGTCGGCGTCCGGGCCTGAGTGCGGAGCTGAGTCCGGGCCTGCGTCCGGGCCCGAGTTCGGACCGGTGCCGGCTCCGGTTCCGATACCGGTCCCGGCGTGGGGTCCGGCGTCGCTTCCGGTCGCGGTCGCGGTCGCGGTTCCGGTCCCGGAAGCGGCTCCGGTCCGGGTCCCCGTCTCGGCGTTCATCGTGACGTGCCCCCTTGTCGATGCGTGAACGTATCCGATGCGTTCGTGTATCGACAAGGGTCGTGCACGGCCTCTGTCGCGGGTGCACGCGCACAGCGGACGGCCCCCGGAACCGGTCGTGGTTCCGGGGGCCGTCCCCTGGGGGTGCCGGTGCTCCCGGCGAGGTACCGCGGTGCCGCTCCGCGTCAGTTGGCGTCGACGAGGTCGTGCGCCGGGACCTTCACCGTCCGGGCGCCCTTGGTGCCGCCGAGGACGATCTTGCGCAGGGCGCTGTTGTTGTCGAGGTCGGTCTCCTTGAGGCGCTTCTCCGGGTTGGCGAGCACCTGGATCCAGTACGTGCCGTTGGGGAGGTCGGTGATGTCGAAGGACTGGCCGGGCAGGTCCTGGGTGTAGGTGTCGCCCGAGCCGACGTCCAGGACCTCACGCACGGAGATCGAGTTCTCCTGGCCGCACGCGGTGGACAGGTCGGTGTTCTGCGGGTGCCAGTTGGCGTTCTTCACCGTGTAGTCGACGGCGTCCGTGTTGGCCAGGCAGAACGCCTCCTTGCCGCTGCGCACGGCCTCCTTCTTGTCCGCCTTCAGCAGCCGGTAGCTGGCGAAATCGGTGAAGTGCCAGTGCTCGTGGCCCGGACGCGGGTCCCACTCCATGGTGCCGGTGGGCGCGTAGCCGACCTGCTTGCCCTTGGCGTCGTAGAAGTACTGGTACGCGTCCATCTTGTCCTTGCCGGGCTTGCGGAAGCCGTCGACGACGAGCTGCGCGGGGCCGGCGTTCCACACGTTGGCGCTGAAGGACAGGTAGTCCTTGCCCGGTGCCTCGTCGAAGCCCTCGCCGATGCCGATGCCGTAGGCGGGCAGCGACCGCAGGTCGGGCTTGGGGACGTCGGGCACCTTCGCCTTGCCCTTGGGCGGCGCGGCGTTGGCCTTGAGGGCGGGAGCGAGGCGGGAGCCGTCGGTGCGGCCCGGGCCGTCGCCGGGCTTCTGCGCGGTGCGCAGGCCGGCCTTCTTGGCGGCCCAGGGGAGCGCCGGCGGAGCGGGGGCGTAGGGGCCGTGGCCGACGTTGTAGGTGGGGGCCGCGCCGGTCGTCGGGGCCTCCGGGGCCTCGGCGCGCACGGCGGGGTGGCCCTCGGGGTGCGCGGCGGTGTGGCCGCCCTCGGCGTGGGCGGCGTGGCCCGAGGCCGTGCCCGCCCTGTCCGGCGCCCTGCCCGGCGTCTTGTCCTGCCCGTGGCCGCCGTGGGCCGCGCCGCCGCCGTGCCCGGCCGCGTGGTGGTCGCCGTGCTTGGCCGCGCCCCGGGTCCCGGCGCCGGCGCGGCCCTGGTCCTCCCAACTGCGCTCGCGGACGGTCACCTTGATGGTCTGCGGCTTGTTGGCGATGCCGAACAGGTCGCGGTAGCGCTTGGTGACGGACACCTTGGCGGTGTACTTGCCGGGCTTCAGTGCGACGGGGGAGGCGTAGAAGCCCGCGTAGGTGTTGGACGCCCAGCCCTTCTCCACCCCCCACACCGAGCCGAGGGTGAACGGGTTCACCGGGCAGCTCTCCGGGTACTTGGAGGTGCTCGGCGCGTCCGGGCGCACTCGGCCTGACGCGTTGTTCGGGCAGAAGGACTCCTGACGCTTCAGGACCTGCTTGCCCTTCGTGTCGGTGATGGCGATCTCGGTGAAGCCGGGCAGCCCGCCGAAGTCCTTCACGGTCCCCTTGGGCAGGGTCCTCGTGGTGGTCTTCTTCCCCTGGCGGACGATCTGCCGGGCGACCACCGGGTCCTTGTAGGACTTGCGGGTCACCTTCAGCTCCAGGGGCCCGTTCTCGGCGGTGACATAGGTGCCGAGGTCCAGGTAGACGCCGGGGTCCTCCTTCCACGAGTCGAGGGTCACCGACGGAGTCGCGGCGATCAGGCCGAGCTTCGGTCCGGCGGCCTGCCTGGCGTCGGGCGCGGCGGCGATCACGCCCGCGGCGACCGCGATCGCCGCACCCCCGGCGATCGCGGCGCGGCCGATACGAGCCTTGTGGGATCTGGTCATCTTCCTCGTTCTCCCAGTACGTGACGGGACGGAGGAGGAACAGCGGCCCAGCCGATGCGGTCACGCGGCTCCCTCCAGCCTCTGAGAGGGCGGAGCAGGGAGAGGGGTTGGCTGCATGCCCCGGCCAAGCGCTCAATGGCCAGAATCGCGGTCCCCGACGGGTGTTTCCGGACGTTCACGGACAAGGCGGGGCCGGAACGGCGGCGTCCGTAGTAAAGGGCACAAGCCCCGGGGAGCGCGCTCACGATCCCGGAGGAGCGCGATCAGTTTTCGAGAAGCCCGCGTGACGGGTGGCGATACATACTGCTCGAAGCCGGCCGCATCGAGCCGTGTGGCACGGACGCGGGCCGCCGGGCCGGCCCCGTCCGGACAGGACGCGGGCCGGCCGGAGGTCCCGTCCGGACAGAGGGAGAGACGATGAGCAGGGCCAAGAGGACGGGCGCGCAGCCGTCCGCGCACGCCGCCGACAGCCACGAGATGATCCGCGTGCACGGCGCGCGCGAGAACAACCTCAAGGACGTCAGCATCGAGATCCCGAAGCGCCGGCTCACGGTGTTCACGGGCGTCTCCGGCTCGGGCAAGAGCTCGCTGGTGTTCGACACCATCGCCGCCGAGTCCCAGCGGCTGATCAACGAGACCTACAGCGCCTTCCTCCAGGGCTTCATGCCGACCCTCGCCCGGCCCGAGGTCGACGTCCTCGACGGTCTGACCACCGCCATCACCGTCGACCAGCAGCGGATGGGCGGCGACCCGCGCTCCACCGTCGGCACCGCCACCGACGCCAACGCGATGCTGCGCATCCTCTTCAGCCGCCTCGGCAAGCCGCACATCGGCCCGCCCAGCGCGTACTCCTTCAACACCGCCTCGGTCCGGGCCAGCGGCGCGATCACCGTCGAGCGCGGCGACCGCAAGGCGGTGAAGGCGACCTTCTCCCGCACCGGCGGCATGTGCCCCCACTGCGAGGGCCGGGGCAAGGTCTCCGACATCGACCTCAGCCAGCTCTACGACGACTCCAAGTCCCTTGCCGAGGGCGCGTTCACCATCCCCGGCTGGAAGTCGGACAACGTCTGGACCGTGGGGCTGTACGCGCAGTCCGGCTTCCTCGACCCGGAGAAGCCGATCCGCCGCTTCACCAAGCAGGAGATGCAGGACTTCCTGTACCGGGAGCCGGTGAAGGTCAAGGTCAACGGCGTCAACCTCACCTACGAGGGCCTGATCCCCAAGATCCAGAAGTCGTTCCTGTCCAAGGACAAGGAGTCGATGCAGCCCCATGTGCGGGCCTTCGTGGAGCGCGCGGTCACCTTCACCGACTGCCCCGAGTGCGAGGGCACCCGGCTCAGCGAGGGGGCCCGCTCGTCGAAGATCAAGAAGATCAGCATCGCCGACGCCTGCGCCATGGAGATCCGGGACCTCGCCGAGTGGGTCCGCGGCCTGGACGAGCCCTCGGTGGCCCCGCTGCTCACCGCGCTCGGCGGAACCCTGGACTCCTTCGTGGAGATCGGCCTCGGCTACCTCTCGCTGGACCGCCCGGCGGGCACCCTGTCCGGCGGCGAGGCGCAGCGCGTCAAGATGATCCGCCACCTCGGCTCCTCGCTCACCGACATCACCTATGTCTTCGACGAGCCCACCATCGGCCTGCACCCGCACGACATCCGGCGGATGAACGACCTGCTGCTGCGGCTGCGGGACAAGGGCAACACGGTCCTGGTCGTGGAGCACAAGCCGGAGACGATCGCGATCGCCGACCACGTCGTCGACCTCGGCCCCGGCGCCGGGACGGCGGGCGGCACGGTCTGCTACGAGGGCACCGTCGAGGGGCTGCGGGCCGGCGACACCCTCACCGGCCGCCACCTCGACGACCGCTCCACCCTCAAGGAGACGGTGCGGGCCCCCAAGGGGGCGCTGGAGATCCGCGGCGCGAGCGCGAACAACCTGCGGGACGTCGACGTGGACATCCCGCTCGGGGTCCTCTGCGTGGTCACCGGCGTCGCCGGCTCCGGAAAGAGCTCCCTGATCCACGGCTCGCTGGTCGACGGCCCGGTGGCCGCCGAGGAGGGCGTGGTGGCGATCGACCAGGGCGCGATCAAGGGCTCGCGCCGCTCCAATCCGGCGACGTACACCGGACTCCTCGACCCGATCCGCAAGGCCTTCGCCAAGGCCAACGGCGTGAAGCCCGCGCTGTTCAGCGCCAACTCCGAGGGCGCCTGCCCCAATTGCAACGGCGCCGGGGTCGTCTACACGGACCTGGCGATGATGGCCGGGGTGGCGACCACCTGCGAGGCCTGCGAGGGGAAGCGTTTCGACGCCTCCGTCCTCGAACACCGCCTGGGTGGGAAGGACATCAGCGAGGTGCTGGCGATGCCGGTGAGCGAAGCGGTGGAGTTCTTCGCGGACGGCGAGGCCCGCACTCCGGCCGCGCACCGGATCCTCGGCCACCTCTCCGACGTCGGCCTCGGCTATCTGACCCTCGGCCAGCCGCTCACCACCCTCTCCGGCGGCGAGCGCCAGCGGCTCAAGCTGGCGACCCACATGGGCGAGAAGGGCGGCGTCTACGTCCTCGACGAGCCGACCACCGGCCTGCACCTCGCCGACGTCGAGCACCTGCTGGGCCTGCTCGACCGGCTGGTCGACGCGGGGAAGTCGGTCGTGGTCATCGAGCACCACCAGGCGGTGATGGCCCACGCGGACTGGATCGTCGACCTCGGCCCCGGCGCCGGCCACGACGGCGGCCGGATCGTCTTCGAGGGCACCCCCGCGGACCTCGTCGCCGCCCGCTCCACCCTCACGGGCGAGCACCTGGCGGAGTACGTGCGGGGCTGACGGACTCGCCTCCGTCCGATGTCGAAGGGCCCCACCGCGAACGGTGGGGCCCTTCGACATCGTGCTGTCCGAACTGCCGTGGACGGCAGCGGATGCAAGCAGAACCGCAGTTACGGGAGTCCGCTACAGGAGTCCGCCCCCGATCACGCCCTGCGCCAGGCGCCGAGCAGTTCTTCGGGTCCGTACGCCGCCTGGAGCCCGGAACACGCGGTCCCGTTGCGCGAGACCGCCACGAGCGGTACGGGCTCATCGGTGATGGCCGCCCGGTGCTTCTGCAGCGCGGCCAGGTCGTGGCCGTCGAACGCGGAGGTCTCCAGCCACTTGACCGAACCGAGGAAGAGCAATTCCCTGGCCACCGGCTGCCGGTCGGCGCCGACCAAGTCGATTTCGACGTCGTTGCCGCGGGTCCAGTAGCCGCCGATCGCCGGAGCGGCCGGCAGGATCCCGTCCGGCAGGAGGCGGGCGAGGGATTCCCGGACGAGCGGTTCGACCGCGCGCCCCCGCCAGCTCGTCCACTGCTCCTTGATCCGGCTCAGCGTGAGATCTCCGCGCATCCGTTCGATCTCCGCCATATGCGGATCCAGGAACGCCAGCCAGAACCGCAGGTAGGGATCGGCCACGCGGTAGCGGCGTTCCTTCGACGGTCTCAGGGAGAGGGGCAGCTCGGCTGCCACCACCCGCTTCTCGGTCAGGACATCCGTGGCTCGCGTGAGGGTGGTGTGGGCGATGCCACCCGCCGCGCGAGCGATGTTGGTGAAGGTTCTCTCGCCGCTTCCGATGGCCCGCAGGACTTCCCGGCTCATCGCCTGTGGTGGGAATTCCGCGGCAAGCGATCGCTCGGCGGAGACCAGCAGCGCCGAGATCGGGTTGTCCAGCGAGTCACGGAGGAACTCCCAGACATCGGCCCCGGGCCGCCACTCCGCGCAGATCAGCGGAAGGCCGCCGGTGATCAGAGCGGCGTCGAAAGCGGCCGCCGGCCCGAGTCCGAGCATCTCGCCGATGTCGGCCGGGTTCAGCGGTCCCACGACCATCTCCCGGCCTCGCTGGTGGAAGGGGCGGTCGTAGCTGTTCAGCGCCTCCATCATCGACAGGTCGGAGCCGACCAGGAGGAGGAGCACGGGCTTGCGGCTGAGCAGACGGTCCCACGCCCGCTGGAGCATGCCCTCGAAGGCGTCGATGCGGTCCATCAGGTACGGAACCTCGTCCATGACGACCACGCTTGGCCTGTCGTCGGGAAGGATCTCCGCGAGCAGCCTGAACGCCGCGTTCCACTGCTCCGGAGTCTCCTCCGAAAAAAGCGCCCGCTCCGGCAGGGTGGATCTGGCGACGGCGTCGAGCAACTCCACCAGCTCGTCCTCCGCCGTGCCGCCCGCCGCCGTGAAGAACAGGTACGGCACCTTGGTCCGCCGGAGGAATTCTTCGACGAGGCTGGACTTGCCGACCCGCCTTCGCCCACGCATGAGGACGCACTGCCCCGGCTTCGCCGAGCCGACGGCATCGTGGACCGACCGCAGGGCGCTGCCGAGCACGTTCAGCTCGCGGTCCCGTCCGATGAAACGCCGCATACACACCTCCCGCGAGCAATAGTATCGACAGAGATAGTATCGATGCCGACACTATCTCTCCTCCTCGCCGGTCTCCCTCGCCGCCGTCCTCCGCGCGCATGCCGAGGCGCACGAGCGCGAGCGCAGGAGGCTCGGCAACCTGTGGAACGAGTCGGTCTGCCCGGGCACCTCCGCGAGCGTGCGGGCGAGGTGCCTCCCTGTGCCGGACGCCGTGCTGGACGGCGTCGCCCGGAAGATCGCCGATGCCATCCGAGGGCCCCGGAAGCGCCCGCTGTGGACAAAAACCAGGACAACGAGGGCTGAGAAACGTCGAAGGGCCCCACCGCGAACGGTGGGGCCCTTCGACATCGTGCCCGGTGAGGCACTGGCGGAGGATACGAGATTCGAACTCGTGAGGGGTTGCCCCCAACACGCTTTCCAAGCGTGCGCCCTAGGCCTCTAGGCGAATCCTCCGCCGGGAACATTACATGACTCCGGGCAGTGCTCGCGAACTCGTTCTCCGGCGGGTGGGGAGGGGGTCCGAGCACGTCCGGGGATCGGGTAGCCTGGGGCCCAGCCCCTCACGCGGCGCTATCTGACTGAACTCCCCCAGGGCCGGAAGGCAGCAAGGGTAGGTCGGCTCTGGCGGGTGCGTGGGGGGCCCTTGTGTTTCCGGGGCGGTGCGGCCTCGCGGGCGGTGCAGTCGCAGGGAGGGCAGGGCGGCGCCGGTTGTCGGTGGGCCCCGATAACCTCGTAGGCGTGTCGTCCCTTGCGCTGTACCGCCGCTATCGCCCCGAGTCGTTCGCCGAGGTCATCGGGCAGGAGCATGTCACCGACCCCCTGCAGCAGGCCCTCCGCAACAACCGGGTCAACCACGCGTACCTGTTCAGCGGGCCGCGCGGCTGCGGCAAGACGACCAGTGCCCGCATCCTCGCCCGCTGTCTGAACTGCGAGCAGGGCCCCACGCCCACCCCCTGCGGCGAGTGCCAGTCCTGCCGCGACCTGGCGCGCAACGGCCCCGGTTCGATCGACGTCATCGAGATCGACGCCGCCTCCCACGGTGGTGTGGACGACGCCCGTGATCTGCGGGAGAAGGCGTTCTTCGGCCCGGCGAGCAGCCGGTACAAGATCTACATCATCGACGAGGCGCACATGGTCACCCCGCAGGGTTTCAACGCCCTGCTGAAGGTGGTCGAGGAGCCCCCGGAGCACCTGAAGTTCATCTTCGCGACCACCGAGCCCGAGAAGGTCATCGGCACGATCCGGTCCCGCACCCACCACTACCCCTTCCGGCTGGTGCCCCCCGGCACCCTCCGGGAGTACCTGACGCAGGTGTGCGGCCAGGAGGGCATCCCTGTGGACGACGGCGTCATGCCGCTGGTCGTCCGCGCGGGCGGCGGGTCGGTGCGTGACTCGATGTCCGTGATGGACCAGCTGCTGGCCGGAGCCGCCGCGGACGGTGTGACATACGCCATGGCCACCGCCCTCCTCGGGTACACCGACGGCGCCCTGCTCGACTCCGTCGTGGACGCCTTCGCCTCGGGTGACGGCGCGGCCGCCTTCGAGGTCGTCGACCGGGTCATCGAGGGCGGGCACGACCCGCGCCGGTTCGTCGCGGACCTGCTGGAGCGGCTGCGGGACCTGGTCATCCTGGCCGCCGTGCCGGACGCCGGCGCCAAGGGCCTGATCGACGCCCCGGCCGATGTGGTCGAGCGGATGCAGGCGCAAGCGCAGGTGTTCGGGGCGGTCGAGCTGAGCCGCGCCGCCGACCTGGTCAACGAGGGGCTGACCGAGATGCGCGGCGCGACCTCGCCGCGCCTTCAACTGGAGCTGATCTGCGCCCGGGTGCTGCTGCCCGCCGCGTTCGGCGACGAGCGCTCGCTCCAGGCGCGGCTGGACCGGCTGGAGCGCGGGGCCGGGGCGGCCCTGGCGATGGGCGCCGTGGGCGGGCAGCCCATGGCGGGCCAGGCCCCGCCGATGGGCTACGTGCCGGGGCCTCAGGCCCAGGCGCATGTCCCGCCGGGCGGCGGCCCCGCGGCGGCGCGCGCCGCCGTGCGTCCGGACGCGGCGCCGCAGGCGGCCCCCGTGGCCCCGGCGACCCCCGCGGCTGCTCCGGCACCACCCACCCAGGACCGGCCCCCCGCCCCCGAGCCCACGCCGCAGGAGCCGCCGCCCGCCGCCCGCCCGGGCGCCTGGCCCGGCGCCGCGGCGCCCGGCTCGGGCGCCCCCGGCGGGCAGAATGCCCCGGCCCCCGCCGGAACCGGCCCGGCGCCCGGCTCCGGCGACGCCGGCTCCGGGGCCGCTTCCGCCGAGCCCGCCGCCCGCCGCCCCGGCGGCTGGCCCACCGCGGCCGCCCCCGGCCGGGGCGCGCCCCCCGCCCCGTCCCGGCCGACCCCGGCGGCCCCCGAGCCGCAGCGGTCCGCGCCCGCCCCGGCCGCCGCGCCGGGACCCGTCGCCTCCCAGGGCGCCGGCCAGGTGCGCAACATGTGGCCGGACATCCTGGAGGCGGTCAAGAACCGCCGGCGCTTCACCTGGATCCTCCTCAGCCAGAACGCCCAGGTCGCCGGCTTCGACGGCACCACTCTCCAGCTCGGCTTCATCAACGCCGGCGCCCGCGACAACTTCGCGAGCAGCGGCAGCGAGGACGTCCTGCGGCAGGCCCTCGCCGAGCAGTTCAACGTGCAGTGGAAGGTCGAGGCGATCGTCGACCCGTCCGGCGGGGCGGGCGGCCAGCCCGGCTCCGGTGGCCAGCCCCCCTCCGGCGGGTACGGCGGCCAGGGCGGCGGCTACGGCGGCGGCGGGGGCCAGGGCGGCTACGGCCAGCCCCGTCCGCCGGCGCCCGCCCCGGCCCCCGCCGCACCCCCTGCCCGTCCGGAGCCCGGGTCCCCGTCCCCGGCGTCCTCGCCGGGGCCCGCCTCCCGGCCCGCACCCCCCTCCGCCGCCCCGGAACCGCCGCGTCCGGCCGAGTCGTACAGCCCGCCGCCGCCCCCGCCGGTCTCCCTGGAGGACGACGTCCCCGAGGAGGACGACCCGGACCTGGTGGACTCGGCGCTCTCCGGCCACGACCTGATCGTCCGCGAGCTCGGCGCCACGGTGGTGGAGGAATATACGAACGAGTGACCGGCCCCTCCTCGGAGGCCCGTACGACGGCGGGCGGCGCGCGGCCGTTAGGCTGGCGCCCGTGAAGGTCCTCGTCATCGGCGGCGGCGCCCGCGAACACGCCCTGTGCCGCTCCCTGTCCCTCGATCCCGACGTCACCGCTCTGCACTGCGCGCCCGGAAACGCCGGTATCGCCGAGGTCGCCGAGCTGCACCCGGTCGACCAGCTGGACGGCCGGGCCGTCGCGGAGCTGGCGACCGCCCTGGAGGCCGACCTCGTCGTCGTCGGCCCGGAGGCCCCGCTCGTCGCCGGGGTGGCCGACGCGGTGCGCGCCGTGCGCATCCCCTGCTTCGGCCCCTCGAAGGAGGCGGCCGAGCTGGAGGGCTCCAAGGCGTTCGCCAAGGACGTGATGGCCGCCGCCGGCGTCCCCACGGCCCGCAGCTACGTCTGCACCACCCCCGCCGAGGTCGACGAGGCGCTGGACGCCTTCGGCGCCCCGTACGTGGTCAAGGACGACGGGCTGGCGGCCGGCAAGGGCGTCGTCGTCACGAGCGATCTCGCCACCGCCCGGGAACACGCGCTCGCCTGCGGCCGGGTCGTCATCGAGGAGTACCTCGACGGACCCGAGGTCTCCCTGTTCGCCGTCACCGACGGCACCACCGTCGTCCCGCTGCGCCCCGCCCAGGACTTCAAGCGCGCGCTCGACGGCGACGAGGGCCCGAACACCGGCGGCATGGGCGCGTACTCCCCGCTGCCGTGGGCCGACCCCAAGCTGGTCGACGAGGTCCTGGAGACGGTCCTCCAGCCGACCGTCGACGAACTCCGCCGCCGCGGCACCCCGTTCTCCGGGCTGCTCTACGCGGGCCTCGCGATCACCTCGCGCGGGGTGCGGGTCATCGAGTTCAACGCGCGCTTCGGCGACCCGGAGACGCAGGTCGTGCTCGCCCGGCTGAAGACCCCGCTGGCCGGGGTGCTGCTGGCCGCCGCGAACGGCACCCTCGACACCTTCCCGCCGCTCAACTGGCGCGACGACGCGGCTGTGACCGTGGTCGTCGCCTCGCACAACTACCCGGACACCCCCCGAACCGGGGACCGGGTCGAGGGCCTGGCCGAGGTCGCGGAGAAGGACGCCCCGCACGCCTACGTCCTGCACGCGGGCACCCGTCGGGACGGCGACGCGGTCCTCAGCGCGGGCGGGCGGGTGCTGTCCGTCACGGCGACGGGCAAGGACCTCGCCCAGGCGCGTGAGCGGGCGTACGCGGCGGTGGCCCGGATCCGCCTCGACGGGTCGCAGCACCGCACGGACATCGCGCGGGCGGCGGCCGAGGGGGCCTGAACCCGGCCACGGGGCCGGGGGGGACGAATCCCCGGCCACCGGCGGGCACGGCCTCCCGGCCCAGGGCGGCCGGCCGCCGCCGTCCGGCCACGGCCCCCGTGGCCGGAGGGCCGCCCCGGGCCCGTGACGGTGACGGATGGCGGCCCGGGCCGTCCGGTTGCCGGCCCGGGCCGGGAGAGCCCGGCCAGCGGCCGGTCCGGCAACGGCCCCCGGCTCCGGCCCCGGCGGGCCACCCCGGGCACGGACACCCACGCCGTCCGGTCGCAGGCCCCCGGCCGGGAGAGCCGGTCCTCCGCCGTCCCGGCGACGGAAACTCGGCCCACGCCGTCCGGCCGCGGCCCCCGTGCCCGGAGGGCCGCCCCGCGCTCGTCCCGGGCACGGATGCCGGCCCACGCCGTCCGGTCGCAGGCCCGGGCCGGTTCCGGCAATGGACGCTCGGTCCGGGCCGGGAGAGCCCGGCCAGCGGCCGGTCCGGCACCGGGCCCCGGCCCCGGCCCCGGCGGGCCACCCCGGGCACGGACGCCCACGCTGTCCGGTCGCTGGCCCCGGCCGGGAGAGCCGGTCCGCCGTCGTCCCGGCGACGGATACTCGGCCCACGCCGCCCGGCCACGGGCCCCCTGCCCGGAGGGCCGCCCCGCGCTCGTCCCGGGCACGGACGCTGACGCCGTCCGGTCGCCCGCCCCGGCCGGAGCCACTGGCCCGCCGCTGGCCCGCCACCGCCCCGCCGCCGGTCCGGCCGCTCGGCATGACGCCGCACCCCCGCCCCACACCCCCTGGACGCCCCCCCCGAGCGGCCCGGCGCAGTCGCGTCGGGTCTGCTCGCGTGTGCGGCGCACCGGGGCGCGCACCACCCCGGCGCACGGGGCGCGGGACCCGATCCCGTCGGCGCCCGTTTCGCCCGACCCTTTGACCAAAGCCATTCCATCGAGTGATGAGTCCCCCATCCGGATGACGGTCGCGCAGGCCCCAACTATGGTGCGGCGCAGGCGTTCCGGCACTTGGCTCACCGACATTGCGATGTCGGTGGGCGGTGCCACAGTGGGGGAGTGACCAACACCGTCGCAGGGCAGAGGGGGTGAGGTCCGGCCGTGTCCGGTACCGGTTCCGCGGATTCGACGGGCGCGCGCGGCGCCCGCGCCAAGGCCCATGCCGTGCTGCGCGTCAGGGGCCGGGCGCTCGCCGTCGTGCTGCTCCCGGCCGCGGTCGCCGTCGTCCTGCTGGCCGGCGGCATCACGGGCCGGCTGAGCGGCCCGGGCTGGGACACGGCGCGCTGGGTCGCCACGGCCTTCGCCGTGCCGGTGCTCCTGGCCGCGGCCGCCGTCGCCCTCGTCATCCGGCGCGCGGTACCCGCCCTCAGCCCCACCGTCGACCTGCCGCCGTCCTCGGCCCCCGACCTGTACCGGCTGGTGGACGAGCTGGCGGACCGGCTGGACGTTCCCGCGCCGTCCGCCCTGGCCCTCACCCCGGACTGCGACAGCTGGCTGGAGGACCGCACCCACCCCGCGCACCGTACCCACCCCGCGCACCGCACCCCCGGCCCGGAGCCGCGAGGGGCGGACGGCGCCGCGCCGGTGCTGGTGATCGGCTCGCCGTTCCTGTGGTGGATGCGGGTCGCCGAACTGCGGGCGGTGCTGGCCCCCGTCGTGGCGGGGGCGGGGCTCGCCGCCGACCCGGACATAGCCGCCGCCCGGCGCTTCGTGCTCGGGCTGGACGCGGCGGTCGCCGACGGCACCGGGAGCAGGCCGCACCGGGGCATATCCCGGCCCCTGGCCCCGCTGTCCGCCCGGGCGGCACGGGTGCTGCTGCGGGCCTGCCGGGAGGACGCGGCGGAGATGGAGCGCTGGGTCGCGGCGGCCGCGTCGGAGCGCGCACAGGATGTGGACTACGGGCTGCGGATCGTGGCCCAGGAGCAGGTGGGCCTGGCGTACGCGGGCTGGGACCGGCTGCTGACGCGGGTGGCGCTGCCCGCGTGGCGGATGGGCCGCTGGCCCGCGCGCCTGGACGCGGGGGTCGTCTCGGCCCTGACCGAGCTCTCGCGGCGCGACCGCCTCGCGGAGGGGTTCACCTCCCGGCTCGGCGAGCGGCCCGCGTGCGATCTGCTGGAGGAGCCCGGCACGGTGGACGAGGCGGTGTCCCTGCTGGCGGCCCGGCTGTTCCACGGCGGTCCCGGCGGCGCCGGGCCGCACTGGTCACCGGTGGACTGGGAGCAGTATCCGGCCGAGGTCGTCGACCGGAAGTGGCGCACGGAGGCGGCCCGGATCCATCAGGTGCTCGATGATCTGGGGATGCCGGAGGGCACGGGCGGGTCCGCCGGGCCCACGAGTCCCACCGGCACCGCCGGGCCCACCCTCTCGCGGGTGATGGAACACCTCTCGCGGGAGCCGGGCGGGGAGGCGAGCGACGGTCTGGCCGCCGCGATCACCGCCCGTACCGCCCGCGAGGACACGGAGGCGGAGGCTGCCGGCCCGGGCGGCGGAACCCCGGCCGCACCGGCGGGCGGGGCCCCCGGCCCCGGCGTCCCCGAAGCCGGGGAGGCTCCGCTCTGCGGCGGCGACCCGCTGCCCCTGTTCCCCCTCCAGCCGCCCCGCACCGGCCGTGACCTGCTCGCCGACCACGTCGTGGCCATGGTGTGCTGCACGGCGATCGACACCGTGGGCGCCGCACCCGGCCTGGACTGGCTCGACGGCCCCGTCCTCCTGATCGACGGCGAGCGGCGCTCGGATCTGCTGGGGCCGGTGATGAGCCTGGTGGAGGAGGGGGACGCCAAGCCGCTGCGGGTCTGGCTCGGGTCGCTCGGGGTCCGCCCGGAGAACCCGGTCCGGCTGGCCTGAACAGCGTCCCGGTCCCGGCCCGGGAGCCGTGGAACCCGTCGCCGCCCGGCCTGGTCACCCGGCCTCCGGGGCCCCGGGGAGGAGGCTCCTCGCGCCCGACCCGGAGCGGTCTCGTCCGCTTCACGTCAATTCGCGACGAACGGTGACGGAGTGAGCGCGTTATGTGATGTGCTGGAGACCGGCGCTGCACAGCTCGGCGCTGTGGCGGACCGGGGCACCGAGGGAGGGCGCTGACATGGGGGCGGAGCAGATCCGGCGATGGGAATCGGGCGCCCTCGCCCACGCGGTCAGCGATCCGTTCGGCCAGGGCCCGCTGCCCTGGCTGCGCGGCAGCGAGAACTACTTCGACGACACCGGCCAGGTCGTCCCCTGGTATGCCGACCCGGACCTGGCGCGCGGCGGCTCCGGCCGCCCCCGTACCGCCGACGACGTGCACCGCCAGATCAAGGGCTTCGCCTCCCCCGGGGCGGCCTCGCCGGGCGGCGCGATCGACTTCCACGTCACGGTGGACCCGCCCCAGCAGTTCTCCGTCGACGTCTACCGCATCGGCCACTACGGGGGCGACGGCGCAGCCAAGATCACCACCAGCCCGCGCCTCTCCGGCATCGTCCAGCCCGCACCGCTCACCGCCGACCGCACGGTCTCCTGCCACCACTGGTGGCTCTCCTGGCGGCTCCAGGTCCCCTCGTACTGGTCGGTCGGCGCCTACGTGGCCGTGCTGACCACGGCCGACGGGCACCGGTCGCACGTCCCCTTCACCGTCCGCGACGACCACCCGGCGGATCTGCTCCTCCTGCTGCCGGACGTGACCTGGCAGGCGTACAACCTCTACCCGGAGGACGGGCGCACCGGTGCCAGCCTCTACCACGCCTGGGACGGGGACGGCCGGCTGCTGGGCGAGCAGGAGGCGGCCACCACCGTCTCCTTCGACCGCCCCTACGCGGGCGCCGGCCTCCCGCTGCACGTCGGCCACGCCTACGACTTCATCCGCTGGGCCGAGCGCTACGGCTACGACCTGGCCTACGCCGACACCCGGGACCTGCACGCCGGCCGGGTCGACCCCACCCGCTACCGGGGCCTGGTCTTCCCCGGCCACGACGAGTACTGGTCGGTGCCCATGCGGCGGGCCGCCGAGCGGGCCCGGGACCACGGCACCTCCCTGGTCTTCCTCTCCGCCAACACCATGTACTGGCAGGTCGAGCTGCACGCCTCCCCGTCCGGGGTCCCCGAGCGGCTGCTGACCTGCCGCAAGCGCCGGGGCCCGGGCCGCTCCGCGCTCTGGCGGGAGATGGACCGCGCGGAGCAGCAGCTGCTGGGCATCCAGTACGCGGGCCGGGTCCCCGATCCCTCCCCGCTGGTGGTGCGCAACGCCGGGCACTGGCTGTGGGAGGCGACCGGCGCGGGCGAGGGCGACGAACTGCCCGGCCTGGTGGCGGGCGAGGCGGACCGGTACTTCCCGCGCACCGCCCTGCCCGAGCACGACGGCCGGATCCTGCTGGCCCACTCGCCCTACCGGGACGGCGAGGGCGCGGTCCGCCACCAGGAGACCTCGCTCTACCGGGCGCCCTCCGGGGCTCTGGTCTTCGCCTCCGGCACCTTCGCCTGGTCGCCCGCGCTCGACCGCCCGGGCCATGTCGACGCGCGGGTCCAGCGCGCCACCGCCAACCTCCTGGACCGGATCTGCAAACGCGACTGAGCAGGGGCAGAACCGGGCCGAGCGGGCCCAGAGGGCGTCCGGCGGATCAGGGCCCGTCAGGCCGGACGGGGCCCGCCCGCACCCTGGTCAGGAGAGTCCCGCCCGCATACGGGACAATCGGAGCCGTCGTATGTCTCCACGGGAGGAACCGTGTCCGGATTCGTCGAAAAGCCCGAGCCGCGCCAGGTGCCCGGCCTGGTGCATCTGCACACCGGCAAGGTGCGCGACCTGTACCGGAACGAGGCGGGCGACCTCGTGATGGTCGCCAGCGACCGTGTCTCCGCGTACGACTGGGTGCTGCCCACCGAGATCCCGGACAAGGGGCGGGTGCTCACCCGGCTGTCCCTGTGGTGGTTCGATCAGCTCCGGGACCTCGCCCCCAACCATGTGATCTCCACCGAGCTGCCCGCGGGCGCCCCCGCCGAGTGGGAGGGCCG
This sequence comes from Streptomyces sp. CNT372, assembly GCF_000377145.1. Lineage (NCBI taxonomy): Bacteria > Bacillati > Actinomycetota > Actinomycetes > Kitasatosporales > Streptomycetaceae > Streptomyces > Streptomyces sp. CNT372. The sequence goes on from NZ_KB897777.1 coordinate 564,088, forward strand.
CACCCTGGTCTGCCGCTCGCTGCGGATGATCCCCGTGGAGTGCGTGGCCCGCGGCTACCTGACCGGCTCCGGCCTCGCCGAGTACCGGGAGACGCGAACGGTCTGCGGCCTCGCCCTGCCCGAGGGGCTCAGGGACGGCTCCGAGCTCCCGGCGCCGATCTTCACCCCCGCCACCAAGGCCGCGGTGGGCGACCACGACGAGAACGTGAGCTACGAGGAGGTCGCCCGCCAGGTCGGCGCGGAGACCGCGGCCCTGCTGCGCCGCACCACGATCGACGTCTACGCGCGCGCCCGGGACATCGCCCGGGAGCGGGGCATCATCCTGGCGGACACCAAGTTCGAGTTCGGCCTCGACGGGGACGCGCTGGTCCTCGCGGACGAGGTGCTGACCCCCGACTCCTCGCGGTTCTGGCCGGCCGACACCTGGGAGCCGGGCCGTCCCCAGCCTTCGTACGACAAGCAGTTCGTCCGCGACTGGCTCACCTCGCCGGCCTCCGGCTGGGACCGCCGGAGCGAGCAGCCGCCGCCCGCCCTGCCCCAGGAGATCGTGGACGCGACCCGGGCGAAGTACGTGGAGGCGTACGAGCGCCTCACGGGCCTGAGCTGGTCCTGACCTTGCGGTGTGCCGGTGCCGTCCCCGCCCCCGCGGGCACGGTGCCGGCCCCGCGGGCACATGAAGAAGCCCCCGGCGATCCCGCCGGGGGCTTCTTCTGTGGAGCGGACGACGAGATTCGAACTCGCGACCCTCACCTTGGCAAGGTGATGCTCTACCAACTGAGCCACGTCCGCATGCGCCGTAGCGCGGAGCCCACTATACCCAACCTTTCCGCCGCGCGAGACGTACCGCCGTATGGCGGTTCTCGGCACCCAGCTTCGCGGCGGCCGAGGAGAGGTAGTTGCGCACGGTTCCCGGGGAGAGGGAGGCCCGTGCGGCGATCTCAGCGACCGGCGCGCCGTCGGCGGCCAGGGCCAGCACCTCGGCCTCCCGGGTGGTGAGCGGGGAGTCGCCGGCGGAGATCGCGTCGGCGGCCAACTCCGGGTCCACATAGCGGTTTCCGTTGTGCACGGTCCGGATGATCTCGGCGAGCCTGCGGGCGCTCACGGTCTTCGGCACAAAGCCCCGGACGCCCGCGGCCAGGGCCCGCTTCAGATGGCCGGGCAGTCCGTGGCTGGTCACGATCATGGTGCGGCAGCCGGGGAGTTCGTCCCGCAGACGTGTGGCGACCGTCACGCCGTCGGTGCCGGGCATCTGGAGGTCGAGCACGGCCACGTCCGGTCGGTGGGCCAGGGCCATGGCGAGCGCCTCGGGTCCGCCGGCCGCCTCGGCGACGACGGTCAGGTCGTCCTCCAGGGCGAGCAGGGCGGCGAGTGCGCCACGGATCAGATGCTCGTCGTCGGCGAGCAGGACGCGCACGCTCATACGGACTCCTTCAGGTCCTCGGGGTCGTCACGGCGGGAGCCGGTGCCGGTGCCGGCGTCGGCGTCGTCAAGGCCGGAGCCGGCGTAGGCGTCGGCGTCGTCAAGGCCGGACACGGAGCCGAGGCCCGCGCCGGGCGCGCCCGGCGGGACCCGGGCGACCACCCGGAAGCGGCCCTCCGGGACGGGCCCGGCCTCCAGCGTTCCGCCGACCGCCTGGAGCCGTTCGCGCAGCCCCGCGAGGCCGGATCCGGCGACGGGTGCGGACGGACCGGCCGGGGCGGCGCCGTCGTTCTCCACGGTCAGCCGCACGGCGTCGGGGGAGGTGTCCACGGTGACCGCGCAGTGCCGGGCGTCGCCGTGCCGGAGGACATTGGTCGTCGACTCGCGGACCACCCAGCCGAGGGCCGACCGCACCCGCGGCGACAGCGCGGCGAGTTCCGCGGCGGACCGTGCGGAGGGCGGCAAGCGAACCGTGCAGTCGATCCCGGCGGCGGCGAGCACACTCCGGGCGCCCTCCAGCTCCGCGCGAAGATCGGCCTCCCGGTAGCCGCGCACCACCTCCCGCACCTCACGCTGGGACTCGCGGGCGATCCGCTGGGCCTCGGTCATCTGGTCCACGGCCTCCGGCCGTCCCCGCTCGGCAAGCTGGACCGCCAACTCGGCCTTGAGCGCGATGACGGCGAGGTTGCGGCCGAGCACGTCGTGCAGGTCGCGGCCGAAGCGGAGGCGTTCCTCCGCGACGGCGAGCCGGGCCTGGACGTCGCGGGCGTCCCGCAGTTCCCACATCACGCCCAGCACCCACAGCGACAGCCGGACGGTGAGCGCCAGCCAGCCGGTGACGACGCCGACCGTGACGACGGCGACGATCGTGGTCGCGGCGTCCTGGCCGCCGAGGGGGAGGAGGACGGCCAGCACGGCGAGCACCGCCGCCTGGTGCAGGACCACCGTGCGCACCCGTGCGACCAGGCAGTGGGCGCTCATGACCGGCACCAGGCAGCAGCCGATCAGCAGCGGCACAAGACCGGTCGGATCGGCCCGGCCCGCGAGCGCGATCACCAGGACGACCAGGGCCGTGGTCGAGGCGGCCGCCGGGGCGGCGGCGCGCGGCGGGATCGGACGGTGCACCAGATAGGCGTTCATCGCGGTGCGGGCGAAGCGGTGGCACAGCACGCCGTTGAGCGGCACCAGCAGCAGGGCGGGCACCACCAGCAGGAGCGGGCCGTCCGTCCGGACCGGGCGGGTGAGCAGGCTCAGCAGGGTGCCGAGGACCGCGCCCCACTGGAGGACGTAGACCGTCCCGCGGGTGTAGAGGTCGACCTTGGCGAACCTGCTGCGGCCCCGCCAGCCCTTCCGGGCGGTGGCCCGGTCGTCCGCCGCCGTGTTCCCGGCCGGCCCGGCACCGGTCACCGTCGCGTCCGTCACGTCCCGCTCGCCCTCCGTCGTCGCTGCCCGGTCCCGGCCCAGTTCAAGGCGCCGCACGTCTCCAGGCGCCGTGCTGTTCAAGGCCCCGCCTCGTGCAAGAGCCGCCCCGCTCAGCGGCCCCGCCCCGCTCAGCGGCGCGGCTCCCAGCGGAACCACCGCCGCACAGCAAACACGGCCAGCCCGGTCCAGGCCAGTGCCGCACCCAGTGCCCAGGTCACCTCGCCGGTGTCCGCGCCGCCGAGCCAGCCGGCCCGCACCAGGGTCATCACCCCGGTCATCGGCAGGAACTCGCACACCGAGGCCATGCGCTCGGGCAGCATCTCCAGGGGCAGGAACAGGCCGGATCCGAGGGAGGAGACGAGGAGGAACGGCAGGGTGGTGATCTGCGCGCTCTCCACGGTCCGGGTGACGGCCGCCGTCGCCGCGGCCAGTGCGGCCGTCATCACGATGCCCACCAGTACGCCCGCGACCAGAAGTCCGGGGCGTTCGGGCGCGCCGAGGCCGAAGAACGCGACGCCGGCGACGAGCAGGGCGGCGCACTGCGCGAGGGCGACGGCCGCCGAGGGCAGCGCGGTCCCCGTCAGGATCTCGGTGTCGGACGCCTCGCCGGTGCGCAGCCGCTTGAGGACCAGGTCCTCGCGCCGGGCCACATAGGCGGAGACCAGGTTCATGTGCACGACGAAGAGCAGGGCCATGCCGATACCGCTGGTCATCACGGTGCCGGCGACGGTCAGTCCGGTGCCGTCGAGATCGAGGTTGCCGAGGGAGCCCTTGATCGCGCCGACCATCAGCGCGGGCATCAGGAGGGCGACGAACAGCGCCGACCTGTTGCGGACGAGCAGGGTGATCTCGGCCCGTCCGAGTGCCGTGAGCCGCCCCACGGTCGCCGTCGAGGTCGTCATCGGACACGCACCGCCTTGTCCTCGAAGTCTCCGTGGTCTGCGTGGTCTCCGTTGTCCCCGCCGCCACGGTGGCGCCCGCCGACGAGAGCGCCGTCGGGGCCGTGCTGTTCCCGTTGCGCGATGTCGAGGAACGCCTCCTCCAGGGAGGCGGACCGTGCGTCCAGGCCCCCGAGGACGACGTCCGACTCCCTTGCCCAGTCGATGAGCCGGCCCAGGTCCTGCTGGAGCTCGTGGGTGCGGATCTCGACCCGCTGCCCCTGCGCCCCGGCCCGCAGGCCCAGCGGCAGCCGGGCGGCGGGGACGGACCGGGGCAGGGTGAACCGGATACGCGCCGGGCGCCGGGCGGTGACCTCGGCCGGGGTGCCCGCCGTGACGATCCGGCCGCGGTGCATGATCGCCAGCCGGTCGGCCAGGGACTCGGCCTCCTCCAGGTAGTGCGTGGTGAGCAGCACCGTGGTGCCGGTGTCCCGCAGGGCGCGCACCAGGTCCCAGGTGTCGCGCCGGCCCTCGGCGTCGAGACCGGTGGTCGGTTCGTCGAGGAAGAGGACCTCGGGGCGGCCGAGGAGCGCGAGGGCCAGGTCGAGCCGCCGCCGCTCACCGCCGGAGAGCTGCTTGACGCGGACGCCGGCCCGGCCGGTGAGCCCGACCAGGTCCAGCGCCTCCGCGACGGGACGGGCGCCGGTGGTGCAGCCCGCCCACATCCGGGTGGTCTCGGCGGCGGTCAGATCGGACGGGAAGCCGCCCTCCTGGAGCATCACCCCGATCCGGGGGCGTACGGCGGCCCGGTCGCGCCAGGGATCGCGCCCGAGGACCCGGACCTTTCCGCCGCTCGCGGGCGCCAGGCCCTCCAGCAGCTCCACACTGGAGGTCTTGCCCGCCCCGTTGGTCCCGAGCAGGGCGAACACCTCACCGCGGCGGACGCCCAGGGAGATCCCGCGGACCGCCTCGAACCCGCCGCTGTAGACGCGGCGCAGGCCGTCGGCCTCGATCACGTACTCGTCGTCGGTCATGTCTCCAGGCTTCCGCCGCCGCGGGCACCGGGGCAGTGCGGGCTGTCATCGCCCCCGATGACAAATGTCATCCAGGGAAGGAGCGGCGGCCGGGAACGACGAAGGCCCCGATCCGTAGATCGGGGCCTTCGCTCACGAGCGGACGACGAGATTCGAACTCGCGACCCTCACCTTGGCAAGGTGATGCTCTACCAACTGAGCCACGTCCGCATTGCTCCCGCGCGGCTTTCACCGGGCGGTGCGCCACCACTCTACCTGATCCACAAGAGTGGCCGGTAAAGCGATGCGGAGCGGGTGACAGGAATTGCACACTGCGCCTTCCCCCTGGAAGGGGGATGTTCTACTACTGAACTACACCCGCACGCTCCTCGGGATCCGGCCTTCCGGCCTCGCCCCTCGGCGTGCTCCAGACTCTAGCCGATCACCCGGGGTGCCGTGCAACTCGCCTTCGCGGCGGGCCTCCGGAGCCGGCCCCGGAGGCCCGGCCCGGAGCGGGAGGTCTCAACTCGCCTCGCGGAACGCCTCGTAGACGTGCTTGGGGATCCGGCCGCGGGCGGGGACGTCCATCTTGCGGGACTGTGCCCAGGCGCGGACGGCCGCCGGCGCCGGCGCCAGGGAGGTGTGCCGGTACCCGCCGGCCGGGCGCTCGCGCTTCGTGCCGCCCGCCGCCCGCTTTCGTCCGGCCGCCATGTACGGAGCCAGTGCCTTGCGCAGTTTCTTGGCATTGGACGTATTGAGGTCGATCTCGTACGACTTCCCGTCGAGGCCGAACGTGACCGTTTCCGCCGCTGCTCCCCCGTCGATGTCGTCGGAGAGCTCGACCACTACTCGCTGAGCCACGGACATCGGTCCTTTCCCTGCGGTGCCGACGCTTCTGACGTGCGCAGACACCGGATTTTCGGCAGTCGAGGCGCAATGCTGCTTTCCTCTGTATTCCTTTGTACAGCGGTCGGCGGTGCATTGTGAAGCCCCGCCAATTGTCTGCGCGTGTCCGGTGCAAAGTGCTTCAGGATTGTGTCCGGGATTTCCCGGTCGTCCCTTCTGAATATCTACCCGCGTAGATTTTCCGGCCGGGTACGCTGAGGGAACCGCCCTCGCAACACACCACCGGGAGTGCCCGTGGCTCGCGTCGTAGTCGACGTCATGCTCAAGCCGGAGATCCTCGACCCCCAGGGGCAGGCGGTGCAGCGTGCACTGCCCCGACTGGGGTTCGACGGCATCGCGGACGTACGTCAGGGGAAGCGCTTCGAGCTGGAGGTGGACGGGCCGGTCGACGACGCCGCCCTCGCCCGCATCCACGAGATGGCCGAGACCTTCCTCGCCAACACCGTCATCGAGGACTTCGTCGTGAGGGTCGAGTCGTGACCGCACGCATCGGAGTCGTCACCTTCCCCGGGACGCTCGACGACCGGGACGCCCTGCGCGCGGTCCGTCTCGCGGGCGCCGAGCCGGTGTCGCTCTGGCACCGCGACAAGGACCTCCACCAGGTCGACGCGGTCGTCCTGGCCGGCGGGTTCAGCTACGGCGACTATCTGCGCGCCGGCGCCATCTCGCGCTTCTCCCCCGTGATGGAGACGATCATCGAGCAGGCCCGGGGCGGTATGCCGGTCCTCGGCATCTGCAACGGCTTCCAGATCCTCACCGAGGCGCACCTGCTGCCCGGCGCGATGCTGCGGAACAACCATCTGCACTTCATCTGCCGCGACCAGAAGCTGCGCGTCGAGAACGCGGACACCGCCTGGACCGCCGACTACGCCCGGGGCCAGGAGATCTCGGTCCCCCTGAAGAACATGGACGGCCGCTACACCGCCGACGAGCACACGCTCGACGAGCTGGAGGCCGAGGGCCGGGTCGCCTTCCGCTACCTCGACGTCAACCCCAACGGCTCGCTCCGCGACATCGCGGGGATCACCAACGCCGAGGGCAATGTCGTCGGCCTGATGCCGCACCCCGAGCACGCGGTGGAGCCGGGCATCGGAACCGGTGGCACCGACGGGCTCGGATTCTTCACCTCGATCCTCAAGAAGTTGGTCAGCGCCTGATGACTCTCGACACCGTCAAGCACGCCTCCGGGACCCCTGACGCCGAGCAGCCCTGGCGGGAACTCGGGCTCAAGGAGGACGAGTACACGCGCATCCGCGAGATCCTCGGCCGCCGGCCCACCGGCGCCGAGCTGGCGATGTACAGCGTCATGTGGTCCGAGCACTGCTCCTACAAGAGCAGCAAGGTCCATCTGAAGCAGTTCGGCGAGAAGGCCCCCGAGTCCGACGCCCTGCTCGTCGGCATCGGCGAGAACGCGGGTGTGGTCGACGTCGGCCAGGGCTACGCGGTCACCTTCAAGGTCGAGTCGCACAACCACCCCTCCTACATCGAGCCCTACCAGGGCGCGGCCACCGGAGTCGGCGGCATCGTGCGCGACATCCTCGCGATGGGCGCCCGCCCGGTCGCCGTGGTGGACCCGCTGCGCTTCGGCGCGGCCGACCACCCCGACACCAAGCGCGTGCTGCCCGGTGTGGTCGCCGGCATCGGCGGCTACGGCAACTGCCTGGGCCTGCCGAACATCGGCGGCGAGGTCGTCTTCGACTCCTGCTACCAGGGCAACCCGCTGGTCAACGCCGGCTGCATCGGTGTGATGAAGCACGAGGACATCCACCTGGCGAAGGCCTCCGGCGCGGGCAACAAGGTCATCCTGTACGGCGCCCGCACCGGCGGCGACGGCATCGGCGGCGTCTCGGTCCTCGCGTCCGAGACCTTCGACGACTCGAAGCCCACCAAGCGCCCCGCCGTCCAGGTCGGCGACCCGTTCCAGGAGAAGCTGCTCATCGAGTGCACCCTGGAGATCTTCAAGGAGAAGCTGGTCGCGGGCATCCAGGACCTCGGCGGCGCCGGGCTCTCCTGCGCCACCTCGGAGCTGGCGAGCGCCGGCTCCGGCGGTATGCGCGTCGAGCTGGACCGCGTCCACCTGCGCGACGCGACCCTCTCGCCCGAGGAGATCCTCATGAGCGAGTCGCAGGAGCGCATGTGCGCGATCGTCGAACCGGAGAAGGTCGACCGCTTCCTCGCCATCTGCGAGAAGTGGGACGTCATCGCCACCGTGATCGGTGAGGTCACCGACGGCCAGCGGCTGGAGATCTTCTGGCACGGCGAGCAGATCGTGGACGTGCCCCCGCGTACGGTCGCCCACGAGGGCCCGGTCTACCAGCGCCCGTACGCCCGCCCGTCCTGGCAGGACGCGCTCCAGGCCGACGACGCGAACGCGCTGCCCCGCCCGGCCACCTCCGAGGAGCTGCGCGCCCAGGTCCTGAAGCTGGTCGCCTCCCCGAACCAGGCCTCCAAGGCGTGGATCACCGACCAGTACGACCGCTTCGTGCAGGGCAACACCGTGCTCGCCCAGCCCGAGGACGCGGGCATGGTCCGCATCGACGAGGAGACCAACCTCGGCGTGGCCATGGCGACCGACGGCAACGGCCGGTACGCCAAGCTCGACCCCTACACGGGTGCGCAGCTCGCGCTCGCGGAGGCGTACCGGAACGTGGCCGCCTCCGGCGCGAAGCCGCTGGCGATCTCCGACTGCCTCAACTTCGGCTCCCCCGAGGACCCGGACGTGATGTGGCAGTTCGCCGAGGCCACCCGCGGTCTCGCGGACGGCTGCCTGGTGCTCGGCACCCCGGTGACCGGCGGCAATGTCTCCCTCTACAACCAGACCGGGGAGACGGCGATCCACCCCACCCCGGTGGTGGCGGTCCTCGGTGTGATCGACGACGTCACGCGCCGCACCCCGATCGCCTTCGCCGAGGAGGGGCAGCTGCTCTACCTGCTCGGTGACACCCGCGAGGAGTTCGGCGGCTCGGCCTGGTCGCAGGTCGTCCACGACCACCTCGGCGGTCTGCCGCCGGCCGTGGACCTGGAGCGGGAGAAGCTGCTCGCCGAGATCCTGATCTCGGCCTCCCGCGACGGCATGATCGACGCGGCGCACGACCTCTCGGACGGCGGTCTGATCCAGGCCGTCACCGAGTCCTGCCTGCGCGGCGGGAAGGGCGCCCGGCTGGTCGTCCCGGACGGCCTGGACGCGTTCACCTTCCTGCTGAGCGAGTCGGCCGGCCGCGCGGTCGTCGCCGTCCCGCGCAGTGAGGAGCTCCGCTTCACCGACATGTGCGGTGCGCGCGGGCTGCCCGCGACCCGGATCGGCGTCGTCGACGGCGACGCGGTCGAGGTCCAGGGCGAGTTCGGCATCCCGCTCGCCGAACTGCGTACGGCGCACGAGGAGACCGTCCCGGGTCTGCTCGTCTGACCTCGCGCCCTTCTCCGCACGGCATCCAAGCCCCGCCCGGTCCGTCCGGGCGGGGCTTCGGCGTTCCCCTCGGCGACCCTTGCACGCTTATACGTAATTACGTAATCTCAGAGCCATGGAACTGGAGGAACGGGTCGCGGCGCTGGAGGCGCGGTTGGCCGCGCTGGAAGCCGCCGCGTCCGGCGCGGCCGGTGCTCCCGGTGCCGCGGACGGCGATTTCTGGGCCCTCGACGGGCTGAAGCAGCAGCTCGACGGCCTCGGCGCGGAGGACGGCGGGGTGCTGTTCACCGGCGCCGTCCGGCTGCCGCCCGGCGAGCGCTACGAGTGGCAGTACGCCCTCGCCACCGAGTCCCTGCTGGGCGAGGAGAGCGAGGAGTGGGCGGACCGCGCCGAACCGCTGGCCGCCCTCGGGCATCCGGTCCGGCTGCGGCTGCTGCGCGAGATCCTGGCCGGCCGCCGTACCGCCGCCGAGCTGGCCGAGCTGGCGGGGCTCGGCACGACCGGCCAGATCTACCACCATCTGCGCCAGCTCAGCGGCACCGGCTGGCTGCACCCGGCCGGCCGCGGCCGCTACGAGGTGCCCCCCGCGCGGGTCGTCCCGCTGCTGGTGGTGCTGACCGCCGCACGACCCTGACCGCCCCCGGGCCGGGGAACCCCGCCATCCGGCTCCGACCGCGGGGTTCCCCGGCCCGGCGGAGACGACGCCCGACACGACGCGACAGGGGAAGCCCATGACCGCCCGCACCACCCTCAAGATCCTCGCCGCGGTGCGCAGGACCGCCTGGCTGGCGTTCTTCGCCTGCGTCACCAGCACCTTCCTGGTCGACTGGCCCTTCGGCCGGTTCTGGCTGTGGCTGCCCGCCCTGCTCGCCCTGGCGATCGGGCTGGGGACGGCCGTACACCACCGGCGCGCCGTCCGGCTGCGGCGGCGCGAGGCGGTCGAGGTGGGCCCGCCCGTCTCGGGCCGCTGGACCGCCCTGCACAGCCCCGCCGACCGCACCCCGAGCCACGGCACCCACACCTACGGCCAGACCTACGCCATCGACGTCATCGCCGAGCCGGAGGACCGGCCCCGCCCCGCGTTCGCCGCACTGTGGCCCCTGGCCCGCCCCGCGCGGGACTTCCCCGCCTTCGGGGCCCCGCTCCACGCGGTGGCCGACGCCACCGTGGTGCACTGCGAGGACCGGCAGCGCGACCACCTCAGCCGCAACTCCGTGCCCGCCGCCCTCTTCATGCTCTTCGTGGAAGGCTCCTTCCGGGACATCGGCGGCCCGCGCCGGGTCCTCGGCAACCATCTGGTCCTCGACCTCGGCGACGGTGTCCACGCGGTCTACGGGCATCTGCGGCGCGGCTCGCTCACCGTGCGCCCCGGGGACCGGGTGAGCGCCGGGCAGGTGATCGGCGCGTGCGGCAACTCCGGCAACTCCAGCGAGCCGCATCTGCACTTCCAGCTCATGGACGGCCCCGATTCCGAGACCGCGTACGGCATCCCGTTCCACTGGCGCGGGGTGGGTGTGCCCGCGAACGGCGAGGCGTTCACGGCCGGCCCCGCCGCCGCCCCCGCCGCCCCCGGTCCGCTCGCACGGTCCGCTCGGGAGTCCGCTCCCGCCCGGCCCGCCCGGGAGCCCGTCCCGGGCGGCGGGCCCACGGCCCCGCCCGCGCCGTAGGCTCGGACCATGCCGCCTGCCAAGAAGCGCCCGAGGACGTACGACCACGACCGGACCAGGGCCGCCGTCCTGGCGCAGTTCGGACACGTCCGTGAGGCCGTGGAGGGACTGACGTCCGGGCAACTCGCCCTGCCCACCCGCCTCGGCGACTGGACGGTGCGCGAACTCGCCGCGCACATCGCCATGGTGACCGGTCTGGTCGCCGGATACCTGGAGCAGCCGGAGCCCGCGAAGGCCGATCTGGCCCTCCTGGACTGGCCGTTCGCGACGGTGACGGCGGCGGGCCGGGTCGACGAGGACACCCGCGCCTTCGCCGCGGGCGGCACCCTCCCCGAGCTCTACGCGCGCACCGCCGAGCGGGTCGGCGCCCTGCTGCCCGGCGCCCCGGCCGAGCGGCTGGTCCCGATGCGTTTCGGCGGCATGCGGCTCGGCGACTTCCTGGTCACCCGGACCGTCGAACTGATCGTCCACACCGACGACCTCAACGACGCGGCCGGGCTGGAGATCCCGTACGACCGGCAGGCGCTCGCCGCGTGCACCCGGCTGCTCGCGGACGCCCTCGCCGTGAAGGCGCCCGGCGCCTCGACCGAGGTGCGCGTCCCGCCGTTCGCGGTCGTGCAGTGCGTCGAGGGCCCCCGGCACACCCGGGGGACCCCGCCGAACGTCGTGGAGACCGATCCGCTCACCTGGACCAGGCTCGCCACCGGCCGCCAGAGCTGGGCCGACGCCCGGGAGAAGGCGCAGGTCAGCGCCGGCGGGGAGCGGGCCGACCTGGGCGCGCTGCTGCCGATCCTCGGCTGAGCGGCGGGCCGTGTGCGCTCCGGGCCGGGACCCCGGAGGGAACCGGTCGGGGGCCGGCTCCGTCCCATCCGCATGCGCAACCGACTGAGCATCCCTGTGACCGCACTGGCCCTCCTCGCGCTCGCCGCCTGCGGCACGGAGTCCCCGGCGGGCTCCGCGGGCGGCGGTTCGGTGGCGCCGGACGTGCCGCTCTCCGGCGTCCGGTGGTCCGTCGACAGCCTCACCGTCGACGGGAAACGCAGCGCCGCCCCCGAGGGCGCCCATGTCGAGATCACCGACGAGGGGCGCGCCGAGGGCAGCTACGGCTGCAACCAGTTCGGCGCGGACGTCACCGTCAAGGGCGACACCGTGACCGTGGGCGAGAGCCGGATGACCGAGAAGGCATGCGAGGGGGAGGTGCAGGGCTTCGAGGACGCCCTGCGCGGCGCGCTGACCGGGGAGCTGAAGGCGAAGCTCACGGACGGCCGGCTCACCCTCACGACGGGCGAGGGGGACACCATCGCACTCTCCGCCGAGAAGCCGGCGCCCCTGAAGGGCACCAAGTGGACCGTGGACTCCCTCGTGGACGGCACGACGGCCGCCTCCGTGCCCGAGGGCACCGAGAACAAGGCGCACCTGACCATCGCCGAGGACGGCACGGTCGGCGGCAGCCTGGGCTGCAACCGCTTCTCCAGCACGGCGGAGGTGAAGGGGGACACGATCACCTTCGGCCGGATCGCCGCCACCCGGAAGCTCTGCCCCGGTCCGGAGATGGACCTGGAGCGGCAGCTCACCGCGCTCCTGGAGTCCGGCCCGGTGACGTACGAGGTCGAGGACCGTTCCCTGACGCTGACCGCCGAGAACGGCAAGGGCGTCGTGGCCCGCGCGGCCGCCTCCTGACCCTCCCGGCGCCCGGCCGGCGCGCAGCCGCCGCCGCGGGACCCGCCTGCCGCCCGCCCCGGCCGACGCGGCGGCTCCCGCGTACCGCCCCGGCCGACGCGGCGGCTCCCGCGTACCGCCCCGGCCGACGCGGCGGCTCCCGCGTACCGCCCCGGCCGACGCGGCGGCTCCCGCGTACCGTCCCGGCGGATGCGCGGGACCCGGCGCGCCGGTGTTCCGCGGCGGGTTCCGGTGTGAACTCGCCCACGCGCCGGCGGGGCGTTCCGGCGCGGTCCGCGCCGGGCCCCGGGCGGCCCCGTGCCCGGGGCCGCGCCGCCGGGGTGGCCTGTGGTGTCCGGCCGTGCGGCCAGGGGCCGTTCCGGCCGGCGCCGGGCCCGGAGGGCCGGGGCCCGAGGTGATCCGGAAGCCCCGCGCGCACCGTCAAAACGATCAGTTCCGAGGCCGGATCACATAGCCCCCGAGGCCGGGAGAAAGCCCTTGCACGGCATCCCCAATTCGGACCAGTGGTCGATCTCGCCTACACTCGGTGCCGTGCCACGTGGTGACGGACGACTCAACCACGACCTGCTCCCCGGCGAGAAGGGCCCCCAGGACGCTTGCGGCGTCTTCGGTGTCTGGGCTCCGGGCGAAGAGGTCGCCAAGCTCACTTACTTCGGGCTCTACGCCCTCCAGCATCGAGGCCAGGAATCCGCGGGAATCGCGGTCAGCAACGGCTCCCAGATCCTCGTCTTCAAGGACATGGGACTGGTCTCCCAGGTCTTCGACGAAACCTCCCTCGGCTCCCTGACCGGCCATATCGCGGTCGGTCACGCCCGGTACTCGACCACCGGCGCCTCCGTGTGGGAGAACGCGCAGCCGACCTTCCGGGCCACGGCCCACGGCTCGATCGCGCTCGGCCACAACGGCAACCTGGTCAACACCGCGCAGCTCGCGGAGATGGTCGCCGACCTCCCCAAGGAGAACGGCCGGGCCACCCAGGTCGCCGCGACCAACGACACCGACCTGGTCACGGCCCTCCTCGCCGGCCAGGTCGACGAGGACGGGAAGCCGCTCACCGTCGAGGAGGCGGCCGCCAAGGTCCTCCCCGAGGTGCGGGGCGCCTTCTCCCTGGTCTTCATGGACGAGTCCACCCTCTACGCGGCCCGCGACCCGCAGGGCATCCGCCCGCTGGTCCTCGGCCGGCTGGAGCGGGGCTGGGTCGTCGCCTCCGAGTCCGCCGCCCTCGACATCTGCGGCGCGGCCTACGTCCGCGAGGTCGAGCCCGGCGAGATGATCGCCATCGACGAGAACGGCATCCGCACCTCCCGATTCGCGGAAGCGAAGCCCAAGGGCTGCGTCTTCGAGTACGTCTACCTGGCCCGTCCGGACACGGACATCGCGGGCCGGAACGTGTACCTCTCGCGCGTCGAAATGGGCCGGAAACTGGCCAAGGAAGCCCCTGTCGAGGCCGATCTCGTCATAGCGACGCCGGAGTCCGGCACCCCCGCCGCGATCGGCTACGCCGAGGCGAGCGGTATCCCGTACGGCTCCGGCCTGGTGAAGAACGCCTATGTCGGTCGCACCTTCATCCAGCCCTCGCAGACCATCCGGCAGCTCGGCATCCGCCTCAAGCTGAACCCCCTCAAGGAGGTCATCCGGGGCAAGCGCCTGGTCGTGGTCGACGACTCGATCGTCCGCGGCAACACCCAGCGCGCCCTGGTGAAGATGCTCCGCGAGGCCGGCGCCGCCGAGGTCCACATCCGGATCTCCTCCCCGCCGGTGAAGTGGCCCTGCTTCTTCGGCATCGACTTCGCCACCCGGGCGGAGCTCATCGCCAACGGCATGACCATCGACGAGATCGGCTCCTCGCTGGGCGCCGACTCCCTGGCCTACATCTCCATCGACGGCATGATCGACGCCACGACGATCGACAAGCCGAACCTGTGCCGCGCCTGCTTCGACGGCGAGTACCCGATGGAACTGCCGGACCCGGAGCTCCTCGGCAAGCAGCTCCTGGAGACCGAGCTGGCCGCCGGGCCCGCCGCCACCGCGGCGGCCGACGCGCTGCGCCGCCCGTAAGACCCCCCGCAGTAACGACACGAAAGCTCTGAAGCCATGTCTCAGACCACCGGTGCCAGCTACGCCGCGGCAGGTGTCGACATCGAAGCGGGCGACCGCGCCGTCGAGCTGATGAAGGAGTGGGTGAAGAAGACCCAGCGCCCCGAGGTCGCCGGTCTCGGCGGCATCGGCGGTTTCGCCGGCCTCTTCGACGCCTCCGCCCTCAAGCGCTACGAGCGCCCGCTGCTCGCCTCCGCGACCGACGGCGTCGGCACGAAGGTCGACATCGCCCGGCAGCTCGGTGTGTACGACACCATCGGCCACGACCTGGTCGCCATGGTCATGGACGACATCGTCGTCTGCGGTGCCGAGCCGCTGTTCATGACCGACTACATCTGCGTCGGCAAGGTCCACCCCGAGCGGGTGGCCGGGATCGTCAAGGGCATCGCCGAGGGCTGCGTCCTGGCGGGCACCGCCCTGGTCGGCGGCGAGACCGCCGAGCACCCCGGCCTGCTCGGACCGGACGACTTCGACGTCGCGGGCGCCGGCACCGGTGTGGTGGAGGCCGACCGGGTGCTGGGTCCGGATCGCATCCGTACGGGTGACGTGGTCATCGCGATGGCGTCCTCCGGCCTTCACTCGAACGGGTACTCGCTGGTCCGGCATGTGCTGTTCGACCGGGCGAAGCTGGCGCTGGAGGCGCGGGTCGAGGAGTTCGGCCGCACCCTCGGCGAGGAGCTGCTGGAGCCGACCAGGATCTACTCGCTCGACTGCCTGGCCCTGATCCGCACCACCGAGGTGCACGCCTTCAGCCACATCACCGGCGGCGGGCTCGCGGCCAACCTCGCCCGGGTCGTACCGGACGGACTGCACGCCGAGGTGGACCGCTCGACCTGGACCCCGGGCGCGGTGTTCGACATGGTCGGGAAGACGGGTCAGGTCGAGCAGCTGGAACTGGAGAAGACGCTGAACATGGGCGTCGGCATGATGGCGGTCGTCCCGGAGACCTCGGTCGACGTGGCGCTCGCGACCCTGGCGGACCGCGGTGTGGACGCCTGGGTGGCCGGGCGGATCACCGAGCGTGGCGACCGGGCGACCGGCGCCGAGCTGACCGGGGCGTACGCCCGCTGAGGGCACGGGTCCGGGGATGCCGGTGACAGTGACGGCACGACGAGAAGGCGGCCGGCCCGGGAGGGCCGCCGCCTCACCGGCCGGCGGGTACGGGACCCGGGCCGGACAGCACGGAGAGCGCACAGAACCCGGTCCGGGGTCGGGCCTCGGACCGGGTCGGTGGGTGAAGCGTCAAGCGCCGCGGCGCTGCGACGAAGGGCCGGACTCGTCGTCCTCGTCCCCGTCGTCGTTGTACATGTCCGCGTACCGTGCGTACGGGTCGTCTTCCTCGTCGTCGTCCTCGAACGCCTCGCCGTTCGGCGGCTGGTTCGAGAGCTGACTCGAAGTCGATGCGCCCAGCTCGTTGGCCAGACGCGACAGGTCAGTCCCGCCGCTGTTGTACTTCAGCTGGCGGGCGACCTTTGTCTGCTTGGCCTTGGCCCGGCCGCGCCCCATGGCTCGACCCCCTCGGTGACGGGGCTCGACGGCCCCAGAGTCTTGACACGCGTTCATGATGCGGAACGGGCTCCCCTCGGAGAGCTCGGTCCGTAGGGCTTCAACGGTACCTGTTTCCGCGGCCATACGGTACGCCGCCCGCATGAGGTGCCACGTCACACAACCCGCGAGGCGCCCCGTCCTCGCTGGTCAACTGCGATTTTAACCTCTTCTTCGCGCCCGACCCGCCGACCGGGGTGAGTCTTGTCTCCCGGTCGGGCGGGCCGGGCGCCCGCGGCGGCTCAGCGCAGCCGTGCCTCCGCGATCCGCTGCTCGGCGATCCGGTCGGCCGCGGCGGCCGGCGGAATCCCGTCCTCCTTCGCACGTGCGAATATGGCGAGCGTGGTCTCGTAGATCTTCGACGCCTTGGTCTTGCAGCGGTCGAAGTCGAAGCCGTTCAGCTCGTCGGCGACCTGGATGACCCCGCCCGCGTTGACCACGTAGTCGGGGGCGTACAGGATCCCGCGGTCGGCGAGGTCCTTCTCGACCCCCGGGTGGGCGAGCTGGTTGTTGGCCGCGCCGCAGACGACCGAGGCGGTGAGCACCGGGACGGTCGCGTCGTCGAGCGCGCCGCCGAGGGCGCAGGGGGCGTAGACGTCCAGGCCCGGGGTGCGGATCAGGGCGGCCGTGTCGGCGACGGCGGTGACCTGCGGGTGGCGGTCGCGCACCCGGCGGACGGACTCCTCCCGCACATCGGTCACCACGACCTCGGCGCCCTCGTCGACCAGGTGGCCGACCAGGTAGTGGCCGACCTTGCCGACGCCGGCCACGCCGACCCTGCGGCCGCGCAGCGAGGGGTCGCCCCACAGGTGCTGGGCGGAGGCGCGCATGCCCTGGTAGACGCCGAAGGCGGTGAGCACCGAGGAGTCGCCGGCGCCGCCGTTCTCGGGGGAGCGGCCGGTGACCCAGCGGCTCGCGCGGGCGACGACGTCCATGTCGGCGACGTAGGTGCCGACGTCGCAGGCGGTGACGTAGCGCCCGCCGAGGGAGTCCACGAAGCGGCCGTAGGCGAGGAGGAGCTCCTCCGTCTTGATCTGCTCGGGGTCGCCGATGATCACTGCCTTGCCGCCGCCGTGGTCGAGACCGGCCATGGCGTTCTTGTAGGACATGCCCCGGGAGAGGTTGAGCGCGTCGGTGACGGCCTCCTGCTCGGTGGCGTAGGGGTAGAAGCGGGTGCCGCCGAGGCCGGGGCCCAGGGCGGTGGAGTGAAGGGCGATGACGGCCTTCAGGCCGGTGGCGCGGTCCTGGCAGAGCACGACTTGCTCGTGTCCGCCCTGCTCCGATCGGAACAGGGTGTTCAGTACGTCGACACTGGCGCCGGTCACATCGGTCACGGTGGTGACTCCCAAGAGAGAAGCGGCGGGGGGAGGGTCTTCCTGTGGGTGGGGAAGGCCCGGTTCGGCACGAGAGTAAGTCCTACGCGCGCGTAGGGCGGACACAGTGCCGAGGATCACCCGCTCGCGCCGCCCGCGACCGGCCCCGGGGTCCGGTCCGGCCCGCGGGAGACCCCCCGGGCGTGGAAGGATTTGCGTATGCCAGCGCTGTCCTCGGTCCTTGTCCCGTACGCGGCCTATCTGCGGGTCTACGAGCCGCTGGCGGCCTTCCCGGAGCCCGAGCGGGCGCACTGGGAGCGGTACGCGGCCCGGGGCGCGGGGCCCACCGCCCAGGACGAACTGCGCCGCTCGCTGGCCGACTTGGTCCCCGTCCCGCCGGTCCCCGTCCGGGTCCACGAGAGCGCGGACGCCTTCGTGGCGGAGGTCGGCGGGGTGGTGTGCGTCTGCCCGTGGCGCACCCGGCTGCGGGGCTGGCTGGCGCTGGCGGAGCTGCCCGGCCGGCTGCCGGGGCCGCTGCTCGACGCGGTCCTGCCGCCGGTGGTCCGGGCGCAGGCCGCGGCGGACCACGAGCGGTGGCGGGAGCGGAACCCGGAGGCGCGGCCGTGGATCAGGACGGCGGTGTGGGGGGTTCCGGTCGGCTGGTTCGTCCTCTTCGCCGACGAGGAGCGGGCCTGGGAGTCGGACGCGCCGCTGCTGCGGTACCGGACGCCCATGGTCGAGGCGCGCCGCCGGCTGGCGCGGGGGTTGCGCACCCTGCGGGAGGCGATCGACGAGGGGCCGCTGACCGAGAGCCTGGTGGACGTCGGCCGCTGGCTGGAGGAGTTCCACCCGCGCTCGCTGGTGGAGCTGGACTACGGCGGTCTGGTGCACGCCCTCCCCGGCGAGCTGCTGGCCGGCGACCGCTCGGCGGCGGACACCGCGCGGGCGCTGGCGGCGCTGCGGGACGGCGACGGTGAGACGGCCGCCACGGTGTACGGACGGCTGACGGAGCGCTGGCGGGCCGTGAGGGACCGTCAGTTCGCCAACTGACGGCCGGGGTGACGGCGGGCCGGGCCGAGGGGGACAGAGGTCCTGATCCGGACGATTCCCTCAAGGGTGACGGACCGCACTAACCGCTCCCTTGCGCCCATCGCCTCCCCTCGTGTCAAAATAGGACAAGGAGTCCGGGGAGGGTTCCTTCCGTCCTGCCGTGGGCGGATTGCTCAGCATTGCACTCTATGGGGGGTCTGACGACTCCTGATCGCTCTGTGACTGATCGTTACTGTGACATGACTGTCCGTTATGGCATGGTCCATCGGGCTTCGGCCACTGATGGACACCTGAGAGGGCAATTCCATCGGTTTGGCCGACGTGGCTGGACAGATGGTGTAGTTGTAGTGCCGAGGACAAGCCGTTCGTCCTATAACCGACTCGGCCCGCGTCTGCCATTTCGGGCGACGTGGGTCAAGGTGCAGAATTTAGAGGAAAGAACCGAGAACGTTCGGTTCTCCCGAGGAGGCCGCTCATGACCGCTCGCACCCCTGATGCCGAGCCGCTGCTGACCCCGGCTGAGGTTGCCACGATGTTCCGCGTGGACCCGAAGACGGTCACCCGCTGGGCTAAGGCGGGCAAGCTCACGTCCATCCGCACGCTCGGAGGACACCGCCGTTACCGCGAGGCAGAGGTCCGCGCACTGCTGGCGGGTATTCCGCAGCAGCGCAGCGAGGCCTGAACACCCCTTTTGACCGGGCGCTTCAGGGGCCCCCACTCCTGAACCACCCATCACAGGCTCCACCTGACGTGCACCTGCCCCAACAGGTCTTCGTCGTCGATCGCGCTGGACTCCGCCGGGTCCAGCGCGATTTTTTTCATGCCCTGAACAGGGGCTCCCGGGCTCCCGGGAGGCCGCGCGGAAGCTTTGGGCAGGGCATCCGGGCCGGCCGGTATGACATCGGTGTCGCGCCCCGGGAGGGTCCCCGTGCGACACCCGGGGAGCCCTGGAGGCAGTGCAATGGCACATACTAAATGTGGGCGTTGTAGGGAGGGGTTAAACGTGGGGGTTCCTGAAACATGTTCGGTGACACCCGTCACAGTGCCCAACTCTTGCCAAAATCCAGCGTGTCACTGAAGAGGGTGCGCTGCAGGGGGCGTTGGTCACCCGTCGGGAGGACCGTGGTCCCCGTCGGCGGGTCTCCCGGGACCCTCGGGTGCGGGTGCGGGTGCGGGTGCCGGTCTCCCGGAGGCGGGTGCCGGCGCGGGCCGCTCGGCAGCCGGCGCCTCCGGGCGTTCCATGGCGAGCCGTTGGAGGCGGTGGCAGACCGGACAGGTGCGTGTGAGGTGGCGGTAGCCCGTGGCGGCCGCCAGATGGGCGCGCAGCAGCGCGCGGGTCTCGTGCCGTCTCGCGGAGGACGCCGCCATGCGCGTCACCTCCCGGTGAGTGCCGTCCCCTCGGGCGTCCAAGGGCCTGGAGACCGGAGTACCGGGCCCCCGAGAGGACGTCAACCCTCCGCGCACACAGCGCCGTCGGCACGAAGGCGCACGACGAAGGCCCGCATCGACTCGATGCGGGCCTTCGACTGCTGCGGTCCTGACGGGATTTGAACCCGCGGCCTCCACCTTGACAGGGTGGCGAGCACTCCAAACTGCTCCACAGGACCAGGTGTCGCAGCCGGTGTGTTCTCCTGGCTGCGAGAGAGACTGTACAGGAGGTCGCTGGTCTGGTCGAACTCACCGAGCGCCACCGCTCCGTGACGGCACGGCCGCGTCGATCGCCTTCACGATCCGCTTGTCGGAGACGGGGTACGCGGTGCCCAGGGCGTGCGCGAAGTAGCTCACCCGGAGCTCCTCGATCATCCACCGGATGTCCCGCACCTGCTGCGGCACGGGCCGCCCCTGCGGCAGCTGCTCCAGCAGCCAGGCGTACTCGTCCCGCATCTCGTGGACCTTCTCCATGCGGGTGGTGTCCCGCTGCACGGAGGTCGGCATCTGCTGGAGCCGGCGGTCCGCCGCGACCAGGTAGCGCATCAGGTCCGGCAGCCGGGCGAGTCCGGTGCGGGTGACGAAGCCGGCCGGCATCAGGGCCGCCAACTGCTCCCGGACGTCCTGGACGTTCTTCACCAGGGTCGGGCTGGCGGTGGCCTTCAGCCGCCGCTCGCACGCCTGCCAGGCCGCCAGGATCTGCTGCACCCGGTCGACCGTGCGCACCGTCAGGTCCACCAGGTCCGCGCGGACGGTGTCGAACAGCTTCCGGTACGCCTCCTCGTCCCAGGCCGGGCCGCCGTGGTCCGCGATCAGCCGGTCGGCCGCCGCGGTGGCGCAGTCCTCGAAGAGGGCCTGCACGGAGCCGTGCGGATTACGGGAGAGGGCCAGCTTCTGCTGGTTCGTCAGCCGGTCCGAGGCGAACTTCGCCGGGTTGACGGGGATGTTCAGCATGATCAGCCGGCGGGTGCCCTGCCGCATCGCCTCCGCCTGCTCGGCCTCGCTGTCGAAGAGCCGCACGGCGACCGTGGCGCCCTCGTCGACCAGCGCCGGGTACGCCTTCACCGGCTGGCCCGCACGGCGGGTCTCGAAGACCTTCGGAAGGGTGCCGAAGGTCCAGTCGGTGAGCCCGGCGCGCTCCAGGGACTGCCCGGTGGGGCTGGACGACGCGGCGGCCCTGGAGAGGGCCTGGCGGGCCCTGGGCCGCAACTGGACCCGCAGGGCCTCCAGGTCCTTCGCCTCGGCCAGTTTCCTGCGCCGCTCGTCGACGATCCGGAAGGTGATCTTGAGGTGGTCGGGAACGCGGGAGAGGTCGAAGTCCTCCGCCGTCACCGGCACGCCCACCCGGCGCTGCAACTCGCGCGCCAGGGCCTGGGGCAGCGGTTCCTGGAGCGGAACGACCGACTCCAGGAACGCCTTGGCGTAGTTGGGCGCCGGGACGTAGTGGCGGCGGACCGGCTTGGGCAGCGAGCGGATCAGCTCGGTGACGACCTCCTCCCGCAGCCCCGGGATCTGCCAGTCGAAGCCGTCCTCGGTGACCTGGTTGAGTACCTGGAGGGGGATGTGCACGGTGACGCCGTCGGCGTCCGCACCCGGCTCGAACTGGTACGTCACGCGGAACTTCAGCCGGCCCTGGCGCCAGGAGTCCGGGTAGTCGTCCTTGGTGACCGCGCCGGCCTTCTCGTTGATGAGCATCTCGCGCTCGAAGTCGAGCAGGTCGGGCTGCTCGTGGCGCTTGTGCTTCCACCAGGAGTCGAAGTGGGCGCCGGAGACCACGTGCTCGGGCACCCGCTGGTCGTAGAAGTCGAACAGGGTCTCGTCGTCGACCAGGATGTCCCGGCGGCGGGCCCGGTGCTCCAGTTCCTCGACCTCGGTCAGCAGCCGGCGGTTGTCCGCGAAGAACTTGTGGTGGGTGCGCCAGTCGCCCTCGACGAGGGCGTTGCGGATGAAAAGGTCCCGCGAGGTCTCCGGATCGATCCGCCCGTAGTTGACCTTGCGCTGGGCGACGATCGGCACGCCGTAGAGCGTGACCTTCTCGTACGCCATCACCGCCGCCGCGTCCTTCTCCCAGTGCGGCTCGCTGTAGGTGCGCTTCACCAGGTGCCCGGCGAGCGGTTCGATCCACTCGGGCTCGATCCGCGCGTTGACCCGCGCCCACAGCCGGGAGGTCTCCACCAGCTCGGCGGACATCACGAACCGCGGCGGCTTCCTGAACAGCGCCGAACCCGGGAAGATCGCGAACTTGGCGCTCCGCGCGCCCAGGTACTCGTTCCGGCCGCCGCCGCCCTTGCGGTCGCCCGCCCCGGAGTCCTTGCCGGACTCCTTCACGTCCTTCAGCCCGATGTGGGAGAGCAGCCCGGCGAGGAGGGAGACGTGCACCGACTGCTCGGGGGCGTCCTCCTCGTTGAGGTGGATGCCCATCTGCTTGGCCACCGTGCGGAGCTGGGCGTAGATGTCCTGCCACTCGCGGATGCGCAGGAAGTTGAGGTACTCCTGCTTGCACATCCGGCGGAAGCTGGAGGAGCCGCGCTCCTTCTGCTGCTCGCGGACGTACCGCCAGAGGTTGAGGTAGGCGAGGAAGTCGCTGGTCTCGTCCTTGAAACGGGCGTGCTGCTGGTCGGCCTGCGCCTGCTTCTCGGCCGGGCGCTCGCGCGGGTCCTGGATGGAGAGCGCGGCGGCGATCACCATGACCTCGCGGACGCAGCCGTTCCGGTCGGCCTCCAGGACCATCCGGGCCAGCCGGGGGTCCACCGGGAGCTGCGCCAGCCTGCGGCCGAGCTGGGTGAGGCGCTTGCGCGGGTCCTTCTCGGCCGGGTCGATCGCGCCGAGCTCCTGGAGCAACTGGACGCCGTCGCGGATGTTGCGGTGGTCCGGCGGGTCGATGAAGGGGAACTTCTCGATGTCACCGAGGCCGGCCGCGGTCATCTGCAGGATGACGGAGGCCAGGTTGGTGCGCAGGATCTCCGCGTCCGTGAACTCCGGGCGGGAGAGGAAGTCGTCCTCGGAGTACAGCCGGACGCAGATGCCGTCCGAGGTACGGCCGCAGCGGCCCTTGCGCTGGTTGGCGCTGGCCTGGCTGACCGGCTCGATCGGCAGCCGCTGGACCTTGGTGCGGTGGCTGTAGCGGGAGATCCTGGCCGTGCCCGGGTCGATCACGTACTTGATGCCGGGGACGGTGAGGGAGGTCTCGGCCACGTTCGTCGCGAGGACGATCCGGCGGCCGGTGTGCGGCTGGAAGACCCGGTGCTGCTCGGCATGGGACAGCCGCGCGTACAGCGGCAGGACCTCGGTGAAGCGGTACGCCTTCTTGTTGAGCGCGTCCGCCGTGTCGCGGATCTCCCGCTCGCCGGAGAGGAAGACGAGGATGTCGCCCTTGCCCTCGCCCATCAGCTCCTCGACGGCGTCCGTGATCGCGGTGATCTGGTCGCGGTCGGCCTCCTCGCCGTCCTCCTCCAGCAGGGGCCGGTAGCGGACCTCCACGGGGTAGGTCCGGCCGCTGACCTCGACGATCGGGGCGTCGCCGAAGTGGCGGGAGAAACGCTCGGGGTCGATGGTCGCGGAGGTGATCACGACCTTGAGGTCCGGGCGGCGGGGGAGGAGCTGGGCGAGGTAGCCCAGCAGGAAGTCGATGTTCAGGGACCGCTCGTGCGCCTCGTCGATGATGATCGTGTCGTAGGCGCGCAGATCGCGGTCGGTCTGGATCTCCGCGAGGAGGATGCCGTCCGTCATCAGCTTCACGAGGGTGTCGCCGCTCGCCTGGTCCGTGAAGCGGACCTTCCAGCCGACGGCCTCGCCGAGCGGGGTGTCCAGCTCCTCCGCGACCCGCTCCGCCACCGTGCGGGCGGCGATCCGGCGGGGCTGGGTGTGGCCGATCATGCCGCGCACGCCCCGGCCCAGCTCCAGGCAGATCTTGGGGATCTGGGTCGTCTTGCCGGAGCCGGTCTCGCCCGCGACGATCACGACCTGGTGGTCCCGTATCGCCTCGCGGATCTCGTCCTTCTTCTGGCTGACCGGGAGCTGCTCGGGATACGTGATCTCCGGGACCCGTTCGGCCCGCCGGGCGGTCCTGGCCGCGGACTTCTCCGCCTCGGCGGCGATCTCGTCCAGCACGGCCTGCCGCGCGTCGGGCTTGCGGATGCGGCGGGCGCCGTCGAGGCGGCGGCCGAGCCGGTGGGCGTCGCGCAGGGACGCCCCGGCGAGGAGGGTCTGGACGTCGGCGAAGGAAGTAGACATACGGGCTCCAGGATCGCACCCCCGCCGAAGAGGTGGCGAACCCATTTCACCGTTGCCCCGTCTCAGGTGGTGCAGTATGGAGCGAATCGTTCACGCGCCGGCCGTCCGAAGGGTGCGCCCGAGCGCCGCAGCCCGAGCCCGAGCCGGAAGGACCCGCCGCCCATGCAGAGCGCAGCCACCGGCCGCCGCGGGCACCGCCGGGTGCCGGCGGTGGTGTGCGTGCTGCTCGGTCTGCTGCCGGCGCTGCTGGGGTGTGCGACCGCCGCCGGGGGCGCGCCCGGGGCGGGGTCGGTGCCGTCCGGGGCCGTGGCGTCCGCCGCTGCCGTGTCCGCCGGGGTCCTGCCTGCCGGGGCCGCGTCCGCCGAGGGCGAGGCTTCCGCCCGGCCCGTTCCCGCCGGGGCCGAGGCTTCCGCCCGGCCCGTTCCCGTCGAGGCCGTTCCCGCCGGGGCCGAGGCCGAGGCGTCCGTGCGCTCCGTGTCTGCCGGGGCCGTGTCGCCGGTGCCGGTCGTGGACACCCTGCGGGACGGGGTGCCCGGGTGCGGCAGGAGCGGGGCGCCGGGGGAGGACGGCGGGGCGGTGCCCGGAACGCCCGCGCGCGGCGCCTCCGTGTACGAACTGCTCCCCGGGCTGCACCAGGTCCCGGTGCTGACCGGCGGCGCGCTGCCGCCGGCCGCCTGCGCCGGGCCCGGGTTCGTGACGCACCGGGGCCCGCCGCCCGTCGAACCGCCGACCCCGGTCGGCCTGTCCGTGCTGCGCGTGTAGATCGGGCGCCCCCACCGCCGTCCCTCGTCACACCACGCCCAGGAGCACGCCATGCCCGCCACCTCTTCGTCCACCCCTGCCCGCAAGCCGCTCGCGATCGGCGCGGGCGTCCTCGTCGCCGCGCTGCTGCTCGGCTACGCCTCCTACACCGCCACCAAGCCGGAGGACCCGGCGCCCGCCCGGGGCTCGTCCGCCGCCGAGGTCTCCGCGGAACCGGGTGCCGGGACCCACCCCGAACTGGCCGCCCTCGCCCGCCGCGACGCCGGCGACAAGCTCGCCGTCGGCCTCCCGGACGCGCCCGTGGTGATGATCGAGTACGCCGACTTCCAGTGCGGCTACTGCGGCAAGTTCGCCCGGGACACCGAGCCCGAGCTGATCGCCGAGTACGTCGACAAGGGCGTGCTGCGCATCGAGTGGCGCAACTTCCCGATCTTCGGCGAGGAGTCCGAGGCGGCCGCCCGCGCCTCCTGGGCCGCCGGGCAGCAGGGCCGCTTCTGGCAGTTCCACGCGGCCGCCTTCGCGGAGGGCGCCAAGGAGAAGGGCTTCGGCGAGGACCGGCTGCGGGCCCTGGCCGAGGAGGCGGGCGTGCCGGACCTGGACCGCTTCGGCCGGGACCTGGACGGGGAGGCGGCGCGCAAGGCGGTGACCCGTGACCAGGAGGAGGCGTACCGGCTGGGCGCGGCCTCGACGCCCTCGTTCCTCGTCGGCGGCCGGCCGATCTCGGGCGCGCAGCCGAAGGAGACCTTCGTGCAGGCCATCGAGGAGGCGGCCCGCACCGCGAAGAAGTCGCCCGTCGGCGGCGCTTCCGGCACAGGCGAGGGCGCCGGCGCTTCCGGCCCGGACGCGGGCTGAGCATGGCGGACATCGGTTATCTGGCCGCTTTCCTCGGCGGCCTGCTGGCGCTGGTCAGCCCGTGCAGCGCCCTGCTCCTCCCCGCGTTCTTCGCCTACTCGGTCGGCTCGGCGGGCCGGCTGCTCGCCCGGACCGGCGTCTTCTACGCGGGCCTGGCCACCACCCTGGTCCCGCTGGGCGCGGCCGGGTCTTTCGCCGGGCGCCTCTTCTACGGCAACCGGGACCTGCTGGTCGCGGTCGGCGGCTGGCTGATCGTCGGGCTGGGTGTGGCGCAGATCCTGGGCATGGGCTTCGCATCGCGCCGGATCGCGGAGCTGTCCGGCCGCATCCGCCCGACCACCGTGCTGTCCGTCTACGCGCTGGGCATGGTCTACGGCCTCGCGGGCTTCTGCGCCGGGCCGATCCTGGGCAGCGTCCTCACCGTGGCCGCCGTCGGCGGCAGCCCGGTCTACGGCGGGCTGCTGCTCGCCGTGTACGCGCTCGGGATGGCGGTGCCCCTGTTCCTGCTCGCCCTGCTGTGGGAGCGCTTCGACCTGGGGCGGCGGCGCTGGCTGCGCGGGCGGGAGGTGACCCTCGGGCGGCTGCGGCTGCACACCACCTCCCTGCTCTCCGGGCTGTTCTTCGTGCTCCTCGGCACGGTGTTCCTGGTGTTCGACGGGACCACCGCGCTGCCCGGACTGCTGTCGGTGGACGACTCGTTCGCCGTGGAGCAGTGGGTGTCCGGTATCGGGCGCGCGGTGCCGGACTGGGCGCTGCTCGCGCTGGTCGTCCTGGCGGCGGGGGTGTTCCTCGTGGCCCGGGCGGTGCGCGGTGCGCGGTCCGCGCGGGCGCCGGAGGAGATCCACGAGAAGGTCTGAGGGGTGCCCGGGACGCGGTCCGAGCGGGCCGCCCCCGGGCGACACCCACCAGCCCGGGAACGGCGAAGGCCCCGATCCGGGGATCGGGGCCTTCCTGAGGTGGCTGGGGCCGGGGTCGAACCGGCGACCTATCGCTTTTCAGGCGATCGCTCGTACCAACTGAGCTACCCAGCCGCGGAGCTCTTGCGAGTTCCAGCGGTCCTGACGGGATTTGAACCCGCGGCCTCCACCTTGACAGGGTGGCGAGCACTCCAAACTGCTCCACAGGACCATGCATTGTGCGAGCGCAAGTCTCGCACACGGTGATGCGTGCCCCCAACGGGATTCGAACCCGTGCTACCGCCTTGAAAGGGCGGCGTCCTGGGCCACTAGACGATGAGGGCTAAGGGCCCGCCGTGGGCGCTTCGCAGCGCGTCGGGGACGTGAGAAGCATATGGGATGGGGGGAGCTATCGCCAAAACGGTTTCCGGGGCCGTTCACGGGGAGGGCGCCGGGGAGGCCGGTGAGGCGCCGGCCCCGGGCGGCGACGCCCCCGGCGACGGGTCGGCCCCGGACGCCGACGGGCTCGGCGAGGTGCTCGGGTCGGGCTTCGGCGGGTCGACCAGATGGCGCCTGACCTCGGCGGTGGTCAGCCCCAGCCCGCCCAGGGTGATCTCGTCCCACGCCTGGAGCCGCCGCTCGCCCCGGTCCAGGTAGAGCACCGAGGCGCGGACCTTCTCCGGCAGCTGGTTCTGGACCGCGCGCAGCCCGCCGCCGCCCGTCGACCCCTCGATCTTCAGCCGGGTGCCGTGCTTCAGGATCTGCGTTTTCCGCTGGTGGATGTGCCCGGCCAGGACCAGCGGCACCGTGCCGTCGGTCTCCGCCGCCGCCACCGGGTTGTGGGCGACGGCGATGTCCACCGGCGTCCCCGCGCGCTTCTGGTCGCGCAGGGCGGAGGCGAACCGGATGCCCGCCATCCGCTCGGCCGGGTCCCCCTGGGCGACGACCGAGCGGTCCGGGGTGAACTGGGGGTCCCCCGTGCCCGCGATCCGCAGCCCGCCCACCGTCACCGCCCGGCCCTCGTCGAGGACATGCACGTTCTTCAGGCCCTCGAGGTACTTCTGGGTGGCGAGGGAGTCGTGGTTGCCGCGCACCCACACATAGGGCGCGCCCAGGTTGGAGGCGGCGTCCAGGAAGCCGTTCTCGGCGGCGGAGCCGTGGTCCATGGTGTCGCCGGAGTCGATGATCACGTCGATCCGGTACTGCTTCACCAGCGAGGCGATGATGTGCCAGGCCGCCGGGTTGAGGTGGATGTCGGAGACGTGCAGAACCCGCATGGTGTCCGGGTCGGGCCGGTAGGCCGGGAGGGTTGAGGTGGCCTCGTAGAGCTTGGTCACGTTGGTGACCAGCCGGGCCAACTCCTTCTGGTAGACGTCGAATTCGGTGACGATCGAGCGCGCGTTGCCGACCACGGAGGGGGCGGAGGTCAGCAGGCCGGAGAACCGGGGTTCCAGCACCGAGCCGGGGTTCCAGGTCGCCGCCGCCGAACCGGCGGAGGCCGCCAGCAGGGCGAGCGCGAGACCGCCGGCGGCGAGGGCCCGCCGGGGCCTCCGGTAGACGGCGAGGCCGAGGACGGTCGCCCCGGAGACCACGGCGACGCAGGAGCGCAGGGCCAGGTCGGCGGTGCCGGCGCGGACGTCCTCGGAGACCTCGTCCCCCAGACCGGAGAAGAGCGCCGGGTTCTCGACCAGGGCCTGGGAGCGGGCCGGGTCGAGACGGTCCACGTCGACGTCCAGGCGCAGCGGGGCGATGTGCGATTCCAGCTCCAGGTCGCCCAGCGGAGAGACGTTGATCTTCGTGCCACCGCTGAGCGAGGGGCGCAGGGTCATGGTCGTGTCCATGGGGCCGACCGGCGTACGGACGTTGCCGACGATCAGCAGCCCGAGCCAGGCGCCGACCAGCACCACCGCCGTGAGCCCGAGCGCGCGCGTCCACGGGTTCGGGGCGGCGGCGAGTCCCAGGTCCGGGCCGCCGCTGCGGGGCGGGCGCGACGCGCGGGCCGCGCCACGCTCGCGCTCGGCACGCGCCGAGCGTGCGAGGAACGACGGGAGACGGAACGGCAGGAGGCGGCGGCGGGCGGGGCGGCTGCGGTCACGGGCTTGGCGGGCCATTGGTGCCTCATGCCCCGTCGCCGCGCCGGGCATGCCGGGGGGCGGCCGGCGCCACCCCGTACGGGACAACCGTCCGCCCCGTACGGGACAATGGCCGGGTGGACAATGGCCCGGTGCTGGAGATGACGCGCGAGGAGTTCGAGGAACTGGTCGCGGAGGCGCTGGACCGGATCCCGCCCGAGCTGACGCGGCTGATGGACAACGTCGCCGTGTTCGTCGAGGACGAGCCGGGCCCGGACGATCCCGAACTGCTCGGGCTCTACGAGGGCACCCCGCTCACCGACCGGGGCGAGTGGTACGCGGGCGTCCTGCCGGACCGCATCACCATCTACCGGGGCCCGACCCTGCGCATGTGCGAGACGCGCGAGGACGTGGTCGCCGAGACCGAGATCACCGTGGTCCACGAGATCGCCCACCACTTCGGCATCGACGACCAGCGGCTTCACGAGCTGGGCTACGGGTGAGCCGGGAGCCCCTGGACCCGGACGTCGACCTCTCCGTCCCCGCGCAGCGGGCGGAGTTCACCGGACGCGGCCGGTGGGCGGTGCTCGGCGCGATCGCCCTCGGCGGAGCGGCCGGCGCGGTGGCCCGGCACGGCGCCCAGGTGCTGTGGCCGGCCCCGGCGGGCGGCTTCCCGTGGGCCGTCCTCGGGGTCAACCTCCTCGGCTGCGCGCTGATCGGGGTGCTGATGCCGCTGGTCGCCGAGGACGGCCGGTCCGCGCATCCGCTGCTGCGGCCCTTCCTGGGCGTCGGCGTCCTCGGCGGCTTCACCACCTTCTCGGCGTACGCCCTGGACACCGTCGACCTGCTGGAGCACGGGCGGCCCGGACCCGCCGTGCTGTACGCGGCGGGCACGGCGGCCGGGGCCCTGCTCGCGGTGGGGGCGGCGGCCCGTGCCACCCGGGCCGTACTCGGCCGGCGGGAGGCGCGGTGATCTGGCTGCTGGTGGCGGCGGGTGCGGCGGTGGGCGCGCCCCTGCGGTATCTGACGGACCGTGCGGTGCAGGCGCGGCACGCCTCCGGCTTCCCGTGGGGCACCTTCGCGGTGAACACCGCGGGCAGCCTGCTCCTCGGGCTGGTCGCCGGGGCGTCGGTCTCGTCCCAGACGTACGCGCTGCTCGGCACGGGGCTGTGCGGGGCGCTCACCACGTACTCCACGTTCTCCTACGAGACCCTGCGGCTCGCCGAGCGCGGGCGGGTGCCGGCCGCCGCGGCGAACGTGGCGCTCTCGGTGGCGGTCGGACTCGGGGCGCTGTACCTGGGGGCGGCGGCTGCGCGCGGGCTGACGGGCTGACGGCTGACGAGTTGACGGGCTCCGGCGGTGCGGGACGCGCCTGGGCGGGGCCCGGGCCGGATGCGGCGCGCCTCGGCGGTGGTCCCGGCGGGCGGTGACGGGCCTTTGGGGACGGCGGCCCCGGGGCCCTTTCCGGCCGGGCGGCCCGGACCGCCGGTGCGCAGGGCGTGTCCCCGGCGGGGGAACGGTAGTTGGGCAGGGGGACCCGCGTCCCCCCTTTTCGTCACGGAGGTCCCCCGTGCGCCAGTTGCCCGCCCCCGGCCGGACGGCCGCCCTGTTCGCCGCCGCACTGGCGGCCCTGGCCTCGGCCGGCTGCATGAGCGTGGGCGACGACGACGTCCGCAAGCCGAAGCCCAGCACCTCGGCCGAGCGCACCGGCGCCGCCGCCGACGGGCAGGACACGGGTGGTGGTGGCGTCCCCGGCGGCCCTCAGGGCTCGCACCACGACGGGGCCGGGCGGACCGGCGGCGCGGCGGACCGGGACGAGGAGGGCGACGACAAGGAGGCCGAGGACGGCAAGCAGGCCGAGGACAGCGGCGGCACGGAGGCCACACCGGACCCCTCCGCCGGCCCGACGGCCGGCCCCGCGCCCCGGCCCGGAGGCGGCGAGGGCAAGCCCGCCCCCCGTCCGACCCCGCCGCCCGAGGAGCCGGGCGAGCCCGCGCCGACCCCGCCCGTCGACCCGACCCCGGAGCCTCCCGAGCCCACGCCCACCCCGCCGGCCGACCCCAGCCCGCAGCCGTCCGCCTCCTCGGCCCCGGAGGTGCACGGCGGGGCGATGCGGGCGATGCGGGAACCGGAGCCGGAGCGCGTCCACGGCACCGAACCGGTGGCGTCTCCGCAGGCCGGACCGGCGTGAGCGGGGTCACCCGGCCGTGGTTTGCCTTGACGGGGTGAGGGTGCGTATGGTGGTAGATCGTTTGATCCCATTGCCCGGCGCCGAAACAGAAGAGCGCCGTGTGGCGCGTTCTCTCCCTAGCCGTGGCTGACCGCATTGAGGCGGTCGATATGCGAATTCACGGAGTTTGGGCGCGTGCCGAGACTCCGGAAGGTTTCGCATTTCGCATGTCCACTTTCAGTACTGATCACGCCGTCATGCCCGAGAACGCCGCCGCCGAGGAGGCGCTCGTCGAGGCCGTGGCAGCCGCCCCCGCCGACGAGCCGCAGGAGCCGCAGGTCACCTTCGCGGACCTCGGCCTCCCCGAGGGCGTCGTGCGCAAGCTCGCCCAGAACGGCGTGACCGTCCCCTTCCCGATCCAGGCCGCGACCATCCCGGACGCCCTGGCCGGCAAGGACATCCTCGGCCGAGGCCGCACCGGCTCCGGCAAGACCCTCTCCTTCGGTCTGCCGACCCTGGCCGCCCTGGCCGGCGGGCACACCGAGCGCAAGAAGCCGCGCGCCGTCATCCTCACCCCGACCCGTGAGCTGGCGATGCAGGTCGCGGACGCCCTCCAGCCCTACGGCGACGTCCTCGGCCTGAAGATGAAGGTCGTCTGCGGCGGCACGTCGATGGGCAACCAGATCTACGCCCTGGAGCGCGGCGTCGACATCCTCGTCGCCACCCCGGGCCGTCTGCGCGACATCATCAACCGCGGCGCCTGCTCCCTGGAGGACGTCCGGGTCGCCGTCCTCGACGAGGCCGACCAGATGTCCGACCTGGGCTTCCTGCCCGAGGTCACCGAACTGCTCGACCAGGTCCCGGCCGGCGGACAGCGCATGCTGTTCTCCGCGACCATGGAGAACGAGATCTCCACCCTGGTCAAGCGCTACCTGACGGACCCGGTCAGCCACGAGGTCGACAGCGCCCAGGGCAACGTCACGACCATGACCCACCACGTCCTCGTCGTGAAGCCGAAGGACAAGGCGCCCGTCACGGCCGCCATCGCCGCCCGCAAGGGCCGCACCATCATCTTCGTCCGCACCCAGCTCGGTGCCGACCGCATCGCCGAGCAGCTGCGCGAGGCCGGTGTGAAGGCCGACGCGCTGCACGGCGGCATGACCCAGGGCGCCCGCACCCGCACCCTGGCCGACTTCAAGGACGGCTACGTCAACGCGCTCGTCGCGACCGACGTCGCCGCCCGCGGCATCCACGTCGACGGCATCGACCTGGTCCTCAACGTGGACCCGGCCGGTGACCACAAGGACTACCTGCACCGCTCCGGCCGCACCGCGCGCGCCGGCAAGTCGGGCACCGTGGTCTCCCTGTCGCTGCCGCACCAGCGCCGCCAGATCTTCCGCCTGATGGAGGACGCCGGGGTCGAGGCCTCGCGCCACATCGTCGGCGGCGCGGGCGCGTTCGACCCGGAGGTCGCCGAGATCACCGGCGCCCGTTCCCTCACCGAGGTCCAGGCCGACTCCGCGAACAACGCGGCCAAGCAGGCCGAGCGCGAGGTCGTCGAGCTGACCCGCCGTCTGGAGCAGGTCCAGCGCCGGGCCGGCGAACTCCGCGAGGAGGCCGACCGCCTGGTGGCGCGTGCCGCCCGCGAGCGCGGCGACGACCCGGAGGCGGCCGTCGCCTCCGTGACCGAGGCCGCCGAGGCCGAGGTCCGGGCGGCCGTGCCCGCGCAGGCCGCCGAGCCCGCCCGCGAGGAGCGCCGGGACGACCGGGGCAACTTCGAGCGGCGCGACCGCCGGGACGACCGTGGCGGGTTCCGCCGGGACGACCGCGGTGACGGCCGCGGTGACCGCGGTGGCTTCCGTCGTGACGAGCGCCGGGACGACCGTGGTGGCCGTTCCTTCGAGCGCCGGGACAACGACCGTGGCGGGTTCCGCCGCGACAACGACCGCGGTGACCGCGGCGGTTTCCGTCGTGACGAGCGCCGGGACGACCGTGGTGGCCGTTCCTTCGAGCGTCGCGACAACGACCGTGGCGGGTTCCGCCGTGACGACCGCGGTGACCGTGGCGGGCGTTCCTTCGAGCGCCGGGACGACCGTGGTGGCCGTTCCTTCGACCGCGACCGTTCCTTCGACCGCGGCGGCCGCTCCTTCGAGCGCCGGGACGACCGTCCGTCCGGGCACCGCGGCAGCGACCGCCCGTTCAACCGCGACCGTCGCGACGACCGCCCCGCGGGCGGCCACCGTGGCGGCGACCGCCCCTACGGCCGCCGCGACGACCACCGCGGCACGGGCGCCGGTTCCTTCGGCGGCGGCCGCCGGGACGACAAGCCGCGCTGGAAGCGCAACGGCTGACACCGTGTGACCCGCGTGTGAGGACAGGGCCCGTACAGCACTTCGGTGCGGTACGGGCCCTGCCCCGTCTCCGCAGGTGAAACTCGGTGCCGATGCCTGTGTGACTGCTGTCGCAGTCACTCCGCTCGCGCGCGGGGGCACGGCCGGGGGCCGTTTGCGTCGGTGTATCCGGCGGGTACGGAGCGGACGGCCGCGTCGAACCTGAACGTCGCCGCCGGGGTCACGGTCCCCAACCTCGTCGTGGTCCCCGTCAGGGACGGGAAGGCGACGTTCCGCAACAACGCCGGGTCCCTGGACCTGATCGCGGACGTCTCCGGCTACCACACCCGCTGACGCGGACGGCTCCCGGCCGTCCATCCCCACGACGGGCACGCGCTGATACCCGATCGGATCCGGGGATCACTCCCGCTATGCTCGGGGGTGTTGTGCCGGGGGCCGTTAGCTCAATTGGCAGAGCAGCGGACTTTTAATCCGTTGGTTGTGGGTTCGAGTCCCACACGGCCTACCACCCGCAGGCGCGAGCGCCCCGACCGTTTCCGGTCGGGGCGCTTTGCCGTTTCCCGGGCGGCCCGACCTGTCGTGCATCCATTCTCTGACTAGAGTCAGAGAATGGACACCGAACAGATCGCACAGGTCCGCCGCTTCCATCGCACCGTCACCGAGCGGGTGGGTGTGCTGCACGAGCGCTATCTGGGGCGGGACCGGGCCATCGGGGCGGCGCGGTTGCTCTGGGAGGTCGGGGAGGAGGAGCGGGAGGTGCGGTGGCTGCGGGAGCGGCTGGGGCTGGACTCGGGGTATGTCAGCCGGCTGCTGCGGTCGCTGGAAGCGGACGGGCTCGTCACCGTCGGGGCGGGGGTGCCGGACCGGCGGGTGCGGACCGTGCGGCTCACCGAGGCCGGGCGGACCGAGCGGGCGGTGCTCGACGCGCGGAGCGACGAGCTGGCCGGCTCGCTGCTGGCGCCGCTCAACGCGGGGCAGCGCGCTCGCCTGGCAGCGGCCATGGCCGAGGTGGACCGGCTGCTGACCGCCGGGACCGTCACGCTGGACGTGGTCGACCCGGACCACCCCGACGCCCGGGAGTGCCTGCTCGCCTACTACCGGGAACTCGGCGAGCGCTTCGACACCGGGTTCGACCCCGCCCGCAGTCTGCTGCCCGACGCGGGCGAACTCCGCGACCCGCGCGGGCTTTTCCTGGTCGCGCGGCTGCACGGGGAGCCCGTCGGCTGTGCCGGGCTGAAGCTGCCCGCGGACGCCCCCGCGGAGATCAAGCGCATGTGGGTCGCGCCGGACGCCCGCGGTCTGGGCCTCGCGCGTCGTCTGCTCGGGGAGCTGGAGCGGCGGGCCCTGCGCGGCGGCCGGGACGTCGTGCGGCTGGACACCAACAAGGCGCTGGAGGCGGCGGTCGGGCTGTACCGCGCGTACGGCTTCCAGGAGGTGCCCGCGTTCAACGACGAGCCCTATGCCGACCACTGGTTCGAGAAGCGGCTGGAGGGGGCGGCCGGCGAGGGCTGACGCCCGGTGACGGGGTGGCCCGGGCGGCCCGGCGGAAAAGTGGTCGGGAAGGCGCGCGGGATGGCGTAAGGTGGTGTTCACCGACGCGGGGTGGAGCAGCTCGGTAGCTCGCTGGGCTCATAACCCAGAGGTCGCAGGTTCAAATCCTGTCCCCGCTACTCATGGCAGAGGCCCGGAATCGACGATGATCGATTGCCGGGCCTCTGCCGTTCGCTCGTCCAGGGCCGGTCCCGGGCCCGTCCGGACCCGGCCCCGCGCCCGGATGCAGGCCCGCGCCGCTGGCCTGGTGTTTTGTGCGGGAGGGCGGTGGCAAGTCGCCACGGCGCCCGAGGGCACGCAGCATGGAAGGGCACGGCACCGGTCCGTGGCCGTGGGTGAAGCGGCAGGAGTGCAGCAGTGGGGCGAGAGCAGGTCGGCGGCTTCCGGACTCCGTGGTACCTGCGCATCCTGCCCGCCGTGATGCTCGTCGGCGGTGTGCTCTACGACTCGCTCGCCCCGCCCCGCTTCACCGCCGTCCCCCTCTACGCGGCCGCCCCGCTGATCGCCGCCTCCCTCGCCTCCTTCGTGGTGACGCTGCTCACCGGCATCGCCGCGGTGGTGGCCACCAGCGCGCTGCACTTCTACGACGACAACGTCACCGAGATCAGTTCGTTCACCGAGATCAGCACGGTCTTCACGGTGTCCGCCGTGGCCCTGCTCGTCAACCGGGTGGTGCGCAGAGGCAGCGAGCGGCTGGCCTCGGCGCGGGTGATCGCCGAGGCCGCGCAGCGGGCCGTGCTGCCCACCCCCGAGGACCGGATCGCCGGGCTGCACATCGCCGCCCGCTACGAGGCGGCCCAGGCGGACGCCTTCATCGGCGGCGACCTCTTCGCCGTGCAGGAGACCAAGCACGGGGTCCGGCTGTTCGTCGGGGACGTGCGCGGCAAGGGGATGGAGGCGGTGGAGGCCGTCGCCGTGCTGATCGGGTCGTTCCGGGAATCCGCCGACCAGGAGGGGAGCCTGGAGGAGGTGGCGCAGCGGCTGGAGCGGGCGCTCCAGCGGGAGAGCGCGCGACGGGCGGGGCTGGAGTCCTTCGAGGGGTTCACCACGGCCGTGCTGGCGGAGATCCCGGCGGTACGGGACGGGGAGGTCGTCGGGGCGAGCACGGTCCGGCTGGTGAACCGGGGCCACCCGGACCCCCTGGTCCTGCACGCCGACGGCCGGGTGGAACTCCTCCAGCCGGCCGAGCCGGCGCTGCCGCTGGGGATGGCGGACCTGGCGGGCTGGCCCGACCGGGCCGAGACCTATCCGCTGCCCGCCGGCTCCACGCTGCTCTTCTACACGGACGGGCTCTCCGAGGCCCGGGACGGCTCCGGGGTCTTCTACGACCCGGTCGATCGGCTGCGGGGCGCGATCTTCCCGGAGCCGGACGATCTGCTGGACGCCCTCGTCGACGATGTGCGCCGCTACACGGGCGGCGGGTCGAGCGACGACATGGCGCTGCTCGCGGTGAACCGGCCGGCCGCCGGGCAGCCGGAGCGCCGCCGCACGGTGCCGGTGGTGGCCCCGCCCCGCGAACAGGGCGCCATCGCGGCGACCGCCGGGCGGCGTGGCGTACGGGTACGGCGCAGGTACCGTCCGTAGCCGTCCCGTGCCACCGCATACGGCATATGACGGGGCATCAGAATTCTTCCGAGACCGAAGCGTGATCAACTCGCCCGATTCCGGCTGCTTCTGTCCCGGAAAGTCCTGGCCACAGTCGTTAACGATCAGTGGGAACGGCTTGGATTCCGACCCGGCCGTCTATTAACGTTCGATAACGCAGCGCGGTCGTCCCAGCCGCCGCCAGTGGCGGCGCCGCGCGCACGCGCCGAATTCCGCAAGGGAACCGGGGAACCACTCATTGGGGTGAATCGGGCATCTCTGCCGCGCAGTTGTGCGGCCGAGGCACCCGTAGGAGACCTTCCTGCTCCGAACCCGTCAGCTAACCCGGTAGGCGAGAAGGAAGGAAAGGAGTACGCCTTCGTGGCGTCCAACATGCCTGCTCCCGAGGCTCCGTCGGTCTCCTCCCGATTCGGCGGTGACGCCCCGGAGCGCTCGCCGGGGGAGTGGAATCCCACCGAGGAGTCCATCCGCCCGGTTCGCGGCCGGCACCGCGTGGCCAAGCAGCGCGGCGGTCTCGCGCGCAGCTCCACCGTCCTCGGCGTCGGTGTCATCGCCGCCGTCGGCGCGGGTGGCATGGCCACCGCGCAGGACAAGCCCGCCGTCTCCATATCCCTTCCCGATGTCGTCACGGACAATCTCCCCGACGCGGATTCCCTGCCGGGCGTGGGCTCGCTGATCTCCGAGGACGCGGGGACGGACACCGCCACAGCCCACGCGCCCCTCACCGCGATGACCCAGGTCGCCGACACGGGCACCGTCGCCGGGGCCGAGCAGGGCGCCAACGCGGGCGAGGCCCTGCGCGCCCGCATCCTCCAGCAGGCCGAGCAGCAGCGCGCCGAGGCGGACGCCGAAGCCAAGGCCGCCGCGGAGAAGGCGGCCGCCGAACAGGCCGCCGCCGAGGCGAAGAAGCAGCAGAGCGAGGCCGAGAAGAAGGCCGCGGAGGAGAAGCGCAAGGCCGAGGAGGCCGCGCGGGCGAAGGCCGAGGCGGAGCGCCTCGCCAAGCTGGCCGCGAGCTGGTCCCTCCCGACCTCCTCGTACACCCTCACCTCCACCTACGGGCAGTCCGGCGCCATGTGGTCCTCCGGGCAGCACACCGGCCTGGACTTCGCCGCCCCCACCGGCACCCCGGTGAAGGCCGTGCACGGCGGCACCGTGAAGGCGGCCGGCTGGTCCGGCTCCTACGGCTACCGCATCCTGCTGGAGCTGGAGGACGGCACCGAGGTGCTCTACGCGCACCTGTCCTCCATGACCGCGAGCGCGGGGCAGAAGGTCACCACCGGCGAGACCATCGGCCGCGTCGGCGCGACCGGCAACGTCACCGGGCCGCACCTGCACCTGGAGGTCCACACCCCCGGCGGCGCCGGGATCGACCCCCTCGCCTGGCTGCAGGGCAAGGGCCTGAGCGTCTGACACCACCTCCACGCCCCGCCCCGGGAGTGCCGCTGAACAGGCGGCTCCGGGCGGGGCGTTGTGGTTCCGTGAACCCGGCCTCCGCCTCCGGGGAAGCCCACGAGGGCGCGCTCGCGGACGCGGCGGCCCGGGCGTGGCTGCCCGGACACGGCTGCCCGGATACGGCGGCCCGGGCGTGGCGCGCGGCCGTCCGGGGCGCCGGGAGCGGTCCGGCGGCGGTCAGGTGCGGTACGGGTTGTAGCCGTCGTAGTCCCGGTGCGGCGGCACGTACGCGGTCCGGCCCGTCGCCCGGGCCGCGTACGCGAGGGCCGGGGCTGCCACCTCGCGCCGCAGCCACAGGCGGTGCAGCAGCTCCCGCTCGCGCTCCACGAAGTCCGGGCCCGCCGCGCCGCGGTGGGCCCGGTGGCGCAGGAAGGCGAGGGAGGTGGCCAACCGCTCGTACTCGGAGACCGCGTGCCCGGCCGCCGGGCCGTACGTCCGCCGGGCCATGTCCCGGGCCATCGTCCGCGCGCGCATCGAGGACAGCGCCGGCGGCTCCGCCGGGGTGAGCCAGCCGGCCGCCGCGTAGGCCGGGAGGTGCGTGGATATCGTGTGCAGCTCCCGCTGCCTGGTCCAGATGGTCAGCCAGGTCAGCAGCCCGAAGGCGGGCACCATGAACGCCCCGTACACCGCGTAGAAGCCCCACGGCCCGAAGAGGGAGGTGGAGCCGTTCCACAGGGCGTGCATCCCCATCGCGAGGAGGAGGCCCAGCAGCGGCAGCGCGATCCGGCGGAGACGTCGGCGGCGGGCGGTCGCGGCGGCCAGGCCGAAGCCGAGGCCGCACAGGACGGTGAAGAGCGGATGCGCGAACGGCGACATGACCACCCGCACGAAGAAGGTCGCCGCGGTCACCGAGCCCAGGCCCGAGGTGCCGAACGCCTGGTCCTCACCGAAGGCGTTGCCGAGATAGAGGATGTTCTCGGTGAACGCGAAGCCGGTCGCGGTGAAGCCGGCGACCACGATGCCGTCCACCGCTCCGGTGAACTCCCGTCGGCGGAAGCAGAAGAGCAGCAGAAGCGCGACCCCCTTGGCGCTCTCCTCCACGACCGGCGCGACCACGGTGGCGCCCCAGGTGTCCGCCGAGGCGGGGTCCGCGGTCGCGGTGGCTATCCAGCGGGTCGCGAAGGTGTTCGCGAGGAGGGAGACGAGGGCGGCGGCGCAGGCGCCCCAGCCGAAGGAGAACACCAGGTTCCGCCAGGGCATCGGCTCCACCCGGTCCAGCCAGCGGAAGGCCGCCAGCAGCAGGGGCACCGGCAGGGTCGCCAGACCCAGGCCCACCAGGAAGCCGCGGGTGCCCGTCTGCTCCCGTACCAGCACCAGGATCACCAGCCCGCAGAGGGCGAGGAGGGTGAACACCCCGCAGAGCCGGAGCGCCCGGCTCCGCCACAGCCGCGCGGCCCGCGCCCGGTGGCGGGCACCGCGCGCGCCGCCCGCGACCGCGGTCAGTTCCGCCTCGACCTGCCGCTCGTCGTACGCGGGCACCGCCGGACGCGGGGCGTGCGGCGGGGGCGCGGAGCTCTGGCGGTGCGCCGGGGACGGCTGCGGGGACGCGTGGGACACCCGTCGACCCTAACGACCGGCTCGGACAGCCCGCGACGGTGCTCGGACAGCCCGCGACGGTGCTCGGACAGCCCGCGACGGTGCTCGGACAGCCCGCGACGGTGCGCGGGCGGGCCGTACCCGGCGGCGGGGGGTCAGCCCTGGTGGGGGCGGCGGCGGAACAGCAGGTCGTGGACGGTGTGGCCCTTGTCCAGGCCCTGGCCCTCGAAGCGGGTCAGGGGGCGGAAGGCGGGGCGCGGGGCGTAGCCGCCCTCGGGCACGGTGTTCTCGAAGTCCGGGTGCGCCGAGAGGACCTCCAGCATCTGCTCGGCGTACTCCTCCCAGTCGGTCGCGCAGTGCAGGACGGCACCGGGCTTGAGGGTGCCCGCGGCCAGGGTCAGGAACTCGGGCTGGATCAGGCGCCGCTTGTGGTGGCGCTTCTTGGGCCAGGGGTCCGGGAAGAAGACGCGCATCCCGTCGAGGGAGCGCGGGGGCAGCATCTCGCGGAGCAGGATGATCGCGTCGCCGTTGGCCACCCGGACGTTGGTCAGGCCGGCGCGCTCGGCGAGGCCGAGGAGGTTGCCCTGTCCGGGGGTGTGCACATCGACGGCGAGGATGCCGGTGCCGGGGTCGTCGGCGGCCATCTGCGCGGTGGCCTCGCCCATCCCGAAGCCGATCTCCAGCACGACCGGCAGCCCGCCGAACAGCTCCTCCAGGTCGAGGACCCGGTGCCCGTCGATGTCGAACCCCCACTGGGGCCACAGACGCCGCAGGGCGTCGCCCTGGCCGGTGGTGACCCGGCTGCGGCGCGGCTGGAAGCTGCGGATGCGCCGCTCGTGGTGGGACCCGGCCGGGTCGGCGGCGGGGCCGCCGGGGAAGCGGGGCTCGCGGTCGCGCGGCAGCCGGAGGGCGTCGGGGGTGGTGTTTCGAGACTCAGACACAGTGCGTCGATTCTACGAGCCGGACGGCCCGTCCCGGCGGGGTGGCGGTGCGGCCGGGATGCTGCGGCGGGGGTGGGGTTCCGTTCCCGGGCGGGGTGGCGGCCCCGGCCGGGAACCTCCGGCCGGGAACCTCCGGCCGGGAACCTCCGGCCGGGAACCTCCGGCCGGGGAGTCTCCCGCGCGGGTCCGTGGTGCGGGTCCTGTCCGGTCCGGGTCCGGGCGGGGTGACGGGGTGCCGTGGGGCCGTGGCGCCGTCAGGCCGTGGCGGCCGCCAGGGACGCCAGGACCCGCCGCGCCACCTCGCGCCCGATGGGCAGGGCGGCGGTCGCCGCCGGGGAGGGCGCGTTCAGGAGGTGGACCGTGCGCGGGGCCTCGCGGATGAGGAAGTCGTCGGCCAGGGTCCCGTCCCGCAGTACGGCCTGGGCGCGGACGCCCGGTGGCGCGGGGCGCAGGTCGTCCGCGGTGACCGAGGGCAGCAGCCGGCGCACGGCCTCGGTGAAGGCGCGCTTCGACAGGGAGCGGTGCAGTTCGCCGGCGCCGTAGCGCCAGTGGCGGCGTGCGACCTGCCAGGTGCCGGGCCAGCTCAGCACGTCCGCCACGTCCCGGGGGCGCACGGAGGTGCGGCGGTAGCCCTCGCGGGCGAGGGCCGGGACCGCATTCGGCCCGACGTGCACCCCGCCGTCGATGCCCCGGGTCAGATGCACCCCGAGGAAGGGGAAGGCCGGGTCGGGCACCGGGTAGACCAGGCCGCGGACGAGTCCGGGCCGGGCCAGCTCGTAGTACTCGCCCCGGAAGGGGACGATCCGCATCCCGGGGTCGTCGCCCGCGAGCCGTGCCACCCGGTCGCACTGGAGGCCCGCGCAGTTCACCAGGGCCCGGGCGCGCACCACAGCCCCGGTGGTCGTCCGGACGGCGACTCCCCACGGTCTGCGGTCCACGGCGGCGACCTCCGCGCCGTAGCGCACGTCCGCACCCGAGGCCAGGGCGAGCCGGGCGGCGACCGCGCCGAAGTCGCAGACGCCGGTGGTGCCGACGTGGATCGCCGCGAGGCCCCGGACCTCGGGCTCGTACGCCGTGATCTGGGCCGGGCCCAGCTCGCGGACGGGGATGCCGTTCTCCCGGCCGCGCTGGACGAGGGCGTGCAGGCGGGGGAGCTCCTCCCGCTCGGTGGCGACGACGAGCTTGCCGGTGACCTTGTGGTCGATGCCGTACTCGGCGCAGAACTTGACCGTCTCGGCGGCCCCGCGCACCGCGAAGCGGGCCTTGAGGGAGCCGGGGCGGTAGTAGATCCCGCTGTGGATCACCCCGCTGTTCCGGCCGGTCTGGTGGCGGGCGGGGCCGGGCTCCTTCTCCAGGACGGTGACCGAGGTCCCGGGCGCCGAGCGGGTCAGGGCGTACGCCGTGGAGAGGCCGACGATCCCGCCGCCGACCACCAGGACGTCGCAGTCGTATGCCCGACCGCGCGCCGCGGCCGGTCCGTGCGCCGCCGTCACCACGTCCTCGTCACCTCTCGTCCTTCCGCCCCTCTCACCCCGATAGTGCACTGGCCCGCCGGGCGCGCCTTCAAACCCGCTCGGCAGGGTGCCGGGCGTCACGTCCGCGCGGGGTGGTGCGCCGGGGGCGCGCGGGGCTCACGCAGGGGGCGCCGGCAGCGGGCGCGGGGGGCTCGGGCAGGGGGGGCCGGCAGCGGGTCCGCGGGGCTCACGCGGGGGCGGCCAGCAGCGGGCGCGCCCGCTCCCGCAACT
Source organism: Streptomyces sp. CNT372 (assembly GCF_000377145.1). Classification (NCBI taxonomy): domain Bacteria; kingdom Bacillati; phylum Actinomycetota; class Actinomycetes; order Kitasatosporales; family Streptomycetaceae; genus Streptomyces; species Streptomyces sp. CNT372. The sequence goes on from NZ_KB897777.1 coordinate 606,078, forward strand.
CCATGACCTGGGGCTCGTCCCCGTACGGCTCCAGCCGGTGCAGCAGGTCCCGGACGTACTCCGTGGTGCGGGCCGAGGAGATGCGCCCGGCGACCTCGACCGCCCGCACCCCCGCCGCGCAGGCCGCGTCCAGGTTGCCGGACTCCAGCTCGGCGACGGCGCTGACCACCAGCCGCAGCCCGTGCGAGCGCACGAACTCCTCCGTCGGCCGGGAGAGCGCCTGCTCGGTGAAGCGGCGCACCTGGCGGGGCGCCTTCAGGTCGCGGTAGCACTCGGCCGCGTCGGCGGCGAAGCGGTCGTAGGAGTAGAAGCCGAGCCAGGACGGGTCGGCGTCGCCCTCGCGGGCGCGTTCCAGCCAGCCCTCGGCGGCCTTCAGGGCCTGGCCGGCCGCCGCCGCGTCGTTCGCCTTGGCGTGCGCGCGGGCCTCCACCAGCCGGAAGAAGCTCATGGTGCGTGCGGTGGCCAGGCCGCGGTTGCGCTCCAGGGCGGCCTGGGCGAGGTCGACGCCCTCGTCGGCGAAGCCCCGGTAGGTGGCCTGGAGGGACATGGAGGCGAGGACATAGCCGCCGAGGGGGACGTCGGCGGCGGCGCGGGCCAGGCGCAGGGCCTGGATGTAGTAGCGCTGCGCGGCCTCCTGCTGGCCCGTGTCGAAGGCCATCCAGCCCGCCAGCCGGGTCAGTTCGGCCGTAGCGCCGAACAGGGCCCGCCCCACCTCGTCCGAGTAGGAGCCGAGCAGCAGCGGGGCCGCGTCCATCCGCAGGCACTCCGGGACCATGGAGGAACGCCAGTCGCCGCCGCCGTACTTGGAGTCCCAGCGCCGGGCGTCCTCGGCGGCCTCACGCAGTTTGGCGACATCGCTGTGGCCCACCCGCACGGCCGCCTCGGGGCCGTCGGCCGGGGCCTCGGTAGCGGATCCGGCGGCCCGGCCCTCGCCGCCGCCACCGGGCCCGGCGGCGACCAGCCGTTCGACCGACGGGTCCGCGGGGGTTATCAGCCACCGCGAGGCGGGTGTGGCGTACGCGCTGACCGCGAAGGAACCCGCCAGCGACTGCCAGATGCCCCCGCCGCCGGCCCGCCGCCCGGCCAGATCCAGCCGGTACAGCTCGGTGGCCGATTTCACCGCCTCGCCGACGTCCCGCGGGAAGGCGAGGCCCACCTCGGGCGCCGGGTCGGCGTCCGCGAGGCCGATCTCGTGCAGCGGCACCGGACGGCCCAGCTTCGACCCGATCGCGGCGGCGATGAGATGCGGGGCGGCGCCTTGCGGCACCATGCCCTTCGACACCCACCGGGCCACCGAGGTCTTGTCGTAGCGGAGGGTCAGACCCCGCTGCGCGCCGAGGTCGTTGACCCGCCGGGCGAGACCGGCGTTGCTGATACCCGCGAGGGCGAGAACGGCGCCGAGCTTGTCGTTCGGCCCGCGTTGCTCCCTGGACATGCGCCACCCCTCGACACACAGACGGCAGCCGCGGCGCACGGGGCGCACGGCATTCGTGCGGTGTCCTCCCGGTTCGCACACCCCCTGGCCCCGGACGGGCCCGCCTGCAAAAGCACCTGGCCGAACCGCCCGGAATATGCGCGCCTGCGGAGAACAGCAGTGAACACAGCGTAGTTCGCCACATCCTGACCGTTAAGAGGCGGTGTTCCGTATGGCGGGATTGTGGTGCGGCCGCGCCGGGCGGAAGGCCGGGCCCGTGCTCCCGCCGTGTGGCCGTGCGCCCGTGCGTGCGCTCTCGCCGCGGGCCGGCGGGAGCGCTTCCATGGGTGCTGCGTGGGTCGGCCCACTGTGTACGGGAACCAGTGGGCTGGGGGATACCGCCGTCTCATTTCCCCGCGGACGGCGGACCGGGCCGGGAGGCGAACTGAGCCTCCCGGCACGGCAGTTGGTCTCCACCCCGGCATCCGAGAATGGCCGATAATCGACGGTCGCGAACCACTTCCGGGAGCCGCCGCCCCGACCTCGGAGCCCTCCTTCCGGCCACCCGGGCGGCGTGAAGTCGCCGCTGCCCCGCGTGTGTTCACCCGCCGCGCCCACCGTCGCGGCCCGAGCCCGCGCGCCTCCTTCGTGGCAGCATGTCCCCGAACGGCTTCGGGAACACGGTGGAGGCGGGGATGCGGTGGCTGGTGGGGTGGAGCAGTATCGCCGCGCACTTCGGGACGGCGGGCGCCGTTGCGGACCTTCCCGGTGACGACGAGGGCCGCACGCTCCAGCCCGTCGGAGCCCAACTCCTGTGGGGCGACCCCGACCCGCTGTGGGCGGTCGGCGACTGGCGCCCCGACGAGGTGCGCATCGTCTCCGCCGAACCCGCCGTACGGCCCGTCCCGGGCGGTGGCGCGAACCCGCCCGCCGTCACCCGGCTCGCCGTCCTCGGCTGCTGCGCGGCCAGCGACGAGGAGCTGCGGGTGGGCCTGTTCGCGGCGCGCGGGGGCGCGCTCAGGCATCTGACGGCGTGGCCGGGCAGCTACACGGTCGTCGTCCAGATCGGCCGTCGCATCACCGTCGTCGGCGATCTCGCGGGCGCCCGGCCGGTGTTCCACACCCCCTGGGCCGGCGGCACCGCGTACGCCACGGCCGCCCTGCCGCTCGCCGACCTCATCGAGGCGCAGCTCGACATCGGCCACCTGGCGGCGCTGCTGGCCTGCCCCGAGACGCCGGAAGCCCTGCGCGACTCCACCCCCTACGCCGGGGTCAAGCGCATCCCGCCGGGGCACGCCCTGATCCTGCGGGAGGGGTCCCGGGAGATCACCGGGTACGAGCAGCTCTCCTCGCTGGCGGTCGCCGGGCCGCAGACCGACCCGGCGCAGGCGGTGGACGGGGTGCGCGACGCCCTGGTGGAGGCGGTGCGCGCCCGGCTCACCGCACCCCGGCACGCGCCGGAGACGATGCCGCCCGACCCCGGGCCGGTCCCCGGTATGGGGCCGGCGGAGCGGCGGGCCGCCCGGGGCGCGCCCGCCCCCGGCATCGGGGCCGACCTCTCCGGCGGCAGCGCCTCCAGCACCCTGGCCCTGCTCGCCGCCGGTCTGCCGGGCGTGCCGGGGACGGTCCTCGGGCACGGCACGGGCGCGGGCGAGCGGCTGGTCGCCGTCACCTTCAACGACCTGGCCACCAGCGGACACGAGACCCGCGAACCGGAACTGGAACGGGCCCGCGCCATCGCCGCCAACCCGCGACTGCACCATGTCGTGGTGGCGGCCGGGGAGGAGGCCCTGCCGTACGCGGGCCTGGACACCGGTCCGCTGACCGACGAGCCCGCGCCCTCGCTGGTCATGGCGGAACGCCACCGCAGCCGGCTGGCGGCGGGCAGCGCCGACCACCTCACGGGGGCCGGGGCCCGGCAGGTGCTGGACGCGCATCCGGCGCGCCTGGCCGATCTGCTGCTGGACCGGCGCAGACGGCCGCTGCTCCGGCCGGTGACCGCGCTGGCGCGGGCCGACGGCTCCTCGCCGGGGTCGCTCTTCGTGCCGCTGACCGTCTACCGGGCGGCGCGGCGGCTCGCCCGTACGTCCTACCGGGCCGGTCTGGAGACGGCGGCCGAGCGGGTGCTGACCGCCAACCGCATCGGGACCGTGGGGCTCAACGGGGCGGTCGGGGCGTCGCTGGCGGCGCTGAACTGGGCCCGGCCGGGGCCCGCGGCGCGCTGGCTGACGGGTGAGGCACTGGCTGAAGTATCGGTTCGCCTGGCGGAGGCGGCGACCCGCCCGGTCACCGTTCTGCGACCCGGCGAGGCGCGGGCCCGCGCGGCCCTCGCCCGGTACGCGGCGGACCACCGGATCCTGGAGCAGGCCGCCGAGGTCCGCAGCCAGCGGCTGCACGCCCCGTTCCTGGACAACCAGGTGGTGCGCGCGAGCCGGGCCCTGCCGGAGTCCCTGCGGGTGCAGCCGGGGGCGCGGGCGGAGGTGCTGCGCACGGTGCTGGCGGGGTCGGGGATCCACGACCTGCCGCCGGGCTGGGGGACCAGCGCCCATGCCTCGCACACGGCGGTGACGACGGCCCGGACCGGGCTGCGGGTGGCCCTCCCGCATTTGATCGCCCTCTTCGACGCGCCCCTGCTGGCGGACGCGGGTCTGGTCGAGGCCCGGGTCGTCCGCCGGGCGCTGCGGGCGGCCTCGGAGGGCGAACCGGTGGCGCTGGACGGGCTGGCGGACCTGGTCTCCACGGAACTGTGGCTCCGCAGGCTCCTCTCCCGCCGGGGCACCTGCTGGACGGGTACGGCCGCGCCCCGCCGCCGCGCGGTGGCGGGCGGCGTCCCGAAACGTCCGACGCTGCGCTCCTGAAGCGGGAGCTCGGAACGCGGGACGCGGGCGCGGGGTTCGGGTTCGGGGGCGGGGTTCGGGGCCGTCGGGCGGAATTCGGGGTCAGGTTTGGGCGCGGGCGCGCGGTCTGGGGCGCGCGGTCTGGGGCGCGCGGGCGGTTTTGGGCGCGGGGGCGGTGGGCTTGCCGGGCCCGGTGGCGCGTTGGGCGCCTTGGGCCTGGTGACGCTTCGGGCGCGGGCCCCGGGCGTGCCGGGCCCGCGTCTTACGGGACCGGGCCGCCGCCTCCGGCGGCGATCGACCCCGCCTCAGCGGCAGCTGATCTGTGAGCGGGCCCAGTCCGCGAGCACCCCGAGGCCGCCCAGGCCCTCGGGCTCGACGACGAGGCGGAGGGTGGAGCGCCCCTCCAGGGGGACGCGCACCGGGACCGCGGCGTCGCCCCGGGAAAGAGGCGCGGAGCGCCAGAGGCGGACGCCGTCCGCGTAGACGGAGAAGCGCACCGCGCGGTTGCCGAGGGTCAGGTCGTCCACCCCGGCGAGCGCCTCATAGGAGGAGCACTGCCGGTTGAGGTCGATGACGACCGAGGACCGGCCGTTCACCGTCGCGCCGTGGCCGTACCGCTCACCGTCGATCGACAGACCGGAGCGCTGCCACAGCCAGCTGCTCTCGCCGAGGCGGATCTCCGGGCCGGTGCGGTCGCCGAGCAGCCCGTACGCCAGCCGGCTGACCTGGTAGACCTGCGGCGCCGGTGCGGGCGGCGGCGTGGGCGAGGGGGACGGCGGCCGGGGCGTCGGACTGGGTGCGGGCCTCGGCGGGGCGGGGGACGGGGCCGGCGTGGGCGGGGGTGCCGGTTCGGCGCTGGGCGCCGGGGTGGGCGTGGGGGTGGGCGTGGGGGTCGGACGGGGCTCGGGGCTCGGGCTCGGCCGCCCGGCAGGCGCAGGCGATGCGGGCGGGGGCGGCTCCGGTGCCTCGGGCCGCGGGGCGGGCTCGGGCGGAGCGTCGGGCGCGACGGGCATCGCGGCCGGCGGCTTCGCCTCCGCCCGGGGCTCCGGCGCCGGGTCGCCCACGAGTGCCCACACCAGCCCGGCGGCCGCCGCCACGGCGACGGTCGCCGCGATACCGGCCTTGGCCGACGCGCCGAGGCCCTCCGAGGCGGCTCCACCGGCCGCACCTCCCGCGCTGCCGCCGGTGGCGGCGGCCGCCGCCCCGGCACCGGCCGCCCCGGCGGCTCCTCCCGCCACGGCGCCGGCCGCCTTGACCGAGTACCCGGCGGCGAACCAGCCGATGACCGCGATCGGCAGCAGCGCCGGAATGCCCGCGTTCACATGGGCCAGTTCACCCGCTGCGAGCCGGCAGCGGGTGCACTCGTCCAGGTGCTTGCGCAGCCCGCGCTCGGCCCGCATGCGCAGCCCGCCGCGCGCGTACGCGCCGAGCCTGTCCGCGTACCGGGCGCAGTCCCCGCCCGCGGTGAGCGAGGTGCTCACATGCGCCTGGAGATACGCCTGCTTGAGGCCCTCCCGCGCCCTGCTCGCGAGAACCGCCGTCGCGTTCGCCGTCAGCCCGAACAGCGGGGCGACGTCACTCGGGGACTCCTCCTCCACGGTCGTGTGCCACAGGACGGCCTGCCAACGCTCCGGCAGCGAACGGAACGCCTGCATGGCGAGGGACTGCTCGGCGTCGTGCATCGCGCGGACGTCTGCGCCCACGTCGAGGGTGTCGCCCCCCGCGGTATCCCCGCCGCGGACGGCCTCCGCGGCGAACACCGCGAAGTCATCGACCAGTTGCTCCCGCTTCGCGGTCTTCGTCCACGCCGCGGCGACATGGCGGACCGTGGTCAGCAAATACGCCCGCACCGCGTGCGCGGGGCCCGCGCCGCCACGAACCGCCTGGAGGGTCCTCGCGAACACTTCGGCGGTCAGGTCGTCGGCGGTGTCCTTGTCCCGGCAGCAGGTCCGCGCGTACCTGCGGACGGCGTCGGAGTGGCGCAGGAACAGCTCCTCGTAGGCGCTGTCGTCGCCCTCCCGCATCCGCCGGACCAAGTCCCCGTCGGAGGAGGGAAGTTCCCGGGGCGGAGGCAGCACGGAGCCCTCGCTCCCGCCGGCACGCTGCTGCGGGACCGTGTACCCCTCGTCGCCGGGGACCTCCGGCCGTGGCGCGCCATCGGAGCCGGGCGCGGCGGCCGAAGCTCCCCGCCCGCCCTGGCTGGGCACCGCTTCCGGTGGCACCTGCTCCTGTACCGCGTCCGGACCGCCCGCCGTGCCGTGTGACTCGTCCCGACCGTCACCGCTCATCGCGGAAGCCCCCGTAAGCACTTCAGACCCGGATTACCGGGCAAGCGTGCCACACGGCGGACCTACGCCGTACCTCCAAGTACCGCAACCACCCGTCCGGGGAAACGCCCGTGGAAACGTCCGGAGGTGTGTCCGGGACATGTCGGGCCAATCCCCGGAAACCATGGCGCGGAACGCGAACCCCCGGCAACGCGGACGCCGTTCGCACCCGACCACCCGACCACCCGACCACCCGACCACCCGCATCGCCGGGGCCGCGTGCCCGCAGCCGGCCCGCGCTGCCCGCGTCGCCGGAACCAGGCCCGAACCACCCGAGCTGCGTGCCCGGACCGACGGGACCGCGCGCCCGGCCGCCCCCGGATCACGCCCGCGGGCGAAGGCCCTCCAGAAGGATGTCCAGCAGCCGGGAGGACGCGGCCTCCTGCTGCGCCGGGTCCGGCAGGGACGGCGCGGCCGTGGCTATCACCAGCAGCACATCGGCCACCGTCACATCACCGCGCAACTCGCCCGCCGCCCGTGCCCGGGCGACCAGCTGCCCCACGACGTCCAGCAGTTCATCCACTCCGGTGTCGTCGTCCTGCTCCTCGGCGGGCACCGGCCGGGGAGCCACCACCCGCAGGCCGCCCGGCGCACCCGCGCGCTGGTGCGGCACCCGGGGCTCCTCCCGGCCGTCCTCCGTCACGGCCCCCGCCCCGGCCGCCTGGTCCGCCGTCTCCTCGCCGTCCACGCCCACGTGCAGCACCTGGGGCGGCAGCAGACGCCCCGCCCCGGAGGCCACCGAGGTCCGCAGGAACCGGGAGAGGGCCGACCACGGCTCGTCCTCCTGCCCGAGCGCGGTGCGCGCCTGCTCCGTCAGCCGGGCGGTCTCCTCCGCAGCTATCCGGCGCACCAGCACGTCCTTGCTGGGGAAACGGCGGTAGACCGTGCCCACGCCGACCCGGGCGCGCCGGGCCACGTCCTCCATCGGCGCGCCGTACCCCAGCTCGCCGAACACCTCGCGCGCCGCGCGCAGGACGTGCTCGAGGTTGCGCTGGGCGTCGACGCGCAGGGGCGCGGGGCGGCTCAGCGCGGCCGGCCCCGGCCCTCCGTTCCCGTTGCCCTCGGCGGCCGGAGCCGGCGCGACGGCGGTCTGCCAATGCGAATCCTGAATATGCATGAAAGTTCCCCCGGTCATGTCGTCTCCCCCCGGAGACATCCCCGCCCTGGTCTGGTCCGACCGGACATGCCGAGCCCCGGCACTCCGACCGGCTACGAACATAGTTGAGCCGGAGTCAATTCAGAAGGGGGTACTTCGCACGGAGCGCCCCCCGATCGGAGCAAGGACCGGATCGCTCCCAATTCCGCCCCCGCCCTCTCGCACCCTCCTCGCCGCTGACCTGCGGACCTTCCGAAATGCCCCGGATCTCCTGCCGACCCGGCCGCCGACGCCTTCCGGTCACACAATTCGCCGGGCCTGTGGACAAACGCCGGAGCCCGTTGCGTCATGGGACGGTGAAGGCTGCGAACCCCCGGGACACGACCCCCGGCACCCCGCCCCGCACGCGGATCCTCGTCGTCGGCGGCGGCTACGTCGGGATGTACACCGCGCTGCGCCTCCAGCGGAAGCTGAAGCCCGAGCTCGACCGGGGCGGGGCGGAGATCGTCGTGGTCGCTCCCGACCCGTACATGACGTATCAGCCGTTCCTCCCGGAAGCCGCCGCGGGCTCCATCTCCCCCCGCCATGTGGTGGTGCCCCTGCGCCGGGTCCTCGGCAGGTGCCGCATCGTCATCGGGGAGGCCCGGGCCGTCGACCACGCCAAGCGCGTGGCGACCGTCGTCACCCTCGCCACCGAGGAGGAGGGCACCGGCGCCGTCGAACTCGGCTACGACGAACTCGTCATCGCCCCCGGCTCGGTCTCCCGCACCCTCCCCGTGCCCGGTCTCGCCGGCTTCGGCATCGGGTTCAAGACGGTCGAGGAGGCCATCGGCCTGCGCAACCACGTCATCGAGCAGATGGACATCGCCTCCTCCACCCGCGACCCGGCCGTCCGCGACGCCGCCCTGACCTTCGTCTTCGTCGGCGGCGGCTACGCGGGCGTGGAGGCCCTCGCCGAACTGGAGGACATGGCCCGCTACACCTCGCGGTACTACCACAACATCCGGCCCGAGGACCTGAAATGGATCCTCGTCGAGGCCGCCGGCCGCATCCTCCCCGAGGTCGGTGAGGAGATGGGCCGCTACGCGATCCGCGAGCTGCGCGCCCGGAACATCGACGTCCGCCTGGACACCCGTCTGGAGAGCTGCGAGGACCGCGTCGCCGTCCTCAGCGACGGCTCGCGCTTCCCCACCCGGACCTTGGTCTGGACGGCCGGCGTCAGACCCGCGCCCGTCCTGGCCGCCACCGACCTGCCGCTCGACGATCGCGGCCGCATCGTCTGCACCGCCCGGCTCTCCGTGGACGGCACCGACCACGCCTGGGCCGCGGGCGACGCGGCGGCCGTCCCCGACCTCACCGCCCGCGAGCCGGGCACGTACTGCGCGCCCAACGCCCAGCACGCGGTGCGCCAGACGAAGATCCTCGCGGAGAACATCGTCGCCTCGCTGCGCGGCCGGCCGCTCACCGAGTACGCCCACGACTACGCCGGCTCCGTCGCCTCACTCGGCCTGCACAAGGGCGTGGCCCATGTCTACGGGCGCAAGATCAAGGGCTATCCGGCCTGGTTCATGCACCGCGCCTATCATCTGAGCCGCGTCCCCACGTTCAACCGGAAGGCACGCGTCCTCGCCGAGTGGACGCTGTCCGGTCTCTTCAAACGCGAGATCGTCTCGCTCGGCTCGCTGGAGCACCCGCGCGCCGAGTTCGAGCTCGCCGCGGGTTCCGGCCGGTCCGGCGCCGCCCCGGACGCCCGCGGAGCGCGCAGCGGCGACGCGACCGGACCCCGGCAGGCCGATCCGCCCGGCGCCAGCCCGCCGCGCGACGGCAAGGACGAGTCCGCCGACGGCTCCCCGGACCGCTGACCCGGCGGCCCCGCCCGCGCCCGCCGCGCGGGTTCCCCGGCCCCGCCGCGCGGCACGAGGACGACCTGGCACGCGGCGCAAAGACGACTGTCAGTCCGGTCGGGGACACTGGACGTGTGACCATAGGTGGGCTCACACCTGCACAGAGTGACCCTTGGCAACCACCCCCATTGAGGCTTGAAAGTCAGTGAACTTCACGCGTTGGAGCGCAATGCTCCCCGGTACGCAGCGCCGCGCCGCAGCCCGAGGGGCGGACCAGGGTCACTCCGTGGCGCAGCGGGGCGAGGGCTCCGTGCCCGCCGCCCGTGGCGGCGCCGGCCGGCAGTCCGAGCAGGCCGCGGACGCCCTCCTGACCCTGGAGGACTTCGTCCTGCCCGAGATCCTCGGTAGCCTCCCGGCCCTGGTCGCCCTCGTGCACGGCCCCGACCACCGCATCGTCTACGTCAACGACGCGTACGCGGCGGCCTTCGGCGCGCGCCCGCCCGGCACCCCCGCGGCGGACAGCTGCCCGGAGCTCACCGAACTCGGGCTGCTGCCCCTCATGGACCAGGTCCTCCGCAGCGGGAAACCGCGCACGGTCAAGTCCCGCAGGATCCAGGCCGGCAGCGAGGCCCGGGGCAAGCGCGGGGAGGGCTCGTACACCGTCACCTGCCTGCCCGCAGGGCTGCGCGGCGGTGAGGAGACGGCCGGTGTCCTCGTCTTCGCCGCCGACGTCACCGACCACGCCGAGGCCGCCGAGCGGCTGCGCGCCAGCGAGCGCCGGCACCGCGAGACGGCGGTGACGCTGCAGCGTTCCCTGCTGCCCCAGGAGTTGGAGCAGCCCGACGACCTCCGCTTCGCCGCCACCTACCAGCCCGGCGGCACGGACGCGGCGGTCGGCGGCGACTGGTACGACGTCATCACCCTCGGCGCGGGCCGCACCGCGGTCGTCATCGGCGACGTGATGGGCAGGGGCGTGCGGGCGGCCGCCGTGATGGGCCAGCTCCGCACTGCGGTGCGCGCCTACGCCCGGCTCGACCTGCCCCCGCACGAGGTGCTGCAACTGCTCGACGGACTGGCGGCGGAGATCGACGCCAGCCAGATCGCCACCTGCGTCTACGCGGTCCACGACCCCAACGAGGGCCGCCTGGTCTACGCCTCGGCGGGCCATCCGCCGATCCTGGTGCGCGACGAGGACGGCACGGTCCGCCGGGCCGAGGAGCCGACCGGCCCGCCGCTCGGCATGGGTGGCTGGCTGCACACCTCGGGCAGCATCGCCCTGCCGCCCGGCTCCACCGCCGTCCTCTACACGGACGGCCTGGTGGAGCGCCGGCGCGAGGACATCGACGAGGGCATGGCGGCCCTCGAGCGCGCCCTGTCCGGGGCGACGGGCACCCCGCAGGTGGTCTGCGACCGGCTGCTGCGCTCCTTGGGCGTCACCGCGGAGCACGACGACGACGTGGCCGTGCTCGTCCTCCAGCACCCGGCGCGCGTCGGCGGGGACGCGGAGCTGTTCCACAACGCGGCCCTCGACCTGCTCGGCGGCACCGAGGCGGCGCCGCGCGCCCGGGCGTTCGCGTCCGGGGTGCTGGCCTCCTGGCGCTTTCCGACCGAGCTGCACGACCTCGGGGTTCTCGCGGTCAGCGAGCTGGTCGCGAACTCCCTCCAGCACGGCACCCCGCCGATGCGGCTGCGGCTGCGCCGCACCGACCGGCGGCTCATCGTCGAGGTGACGGACGGCGACGAGCACCTGCCCCGCCGCCGCAGGGCGGAGACGGAGGACGAGGCGGGCCGCGGGATCTCGATCATCGCGACGATCGCCTCGTCCTGGGGGTCCCGCCGCACACCGGACGGCGGCAAGGCCGTCTGGTGCGAGTTCGCCCTGCCCCGCTGACCGGCCGCGGCCCGATGGTGTCCGGTGGATCCGGGTCGGACACCCCGGGCCCGCTGCTAGCGCGCCGCGGCGACGCTGTCGCTCTCGTCGGGCATGTGTACGGCGACCACACGGGACTTCGCCGCGAGCCACGGCCGGTCCTGCGCTGGCGTGAGCCGCTTGCCCATCCGCAGTGCCAGGGCGGTGATGGCCAGCGAGAACAGTACGAACGTCACGATGTACGGGCCGTGCAGCGTGGCGCCCATCGGACCGCCGACAGCGGGCCCGATCGCCAGCGCGAGCTGCTTGACCAGCGCGAACGCCGAGTTGTACTGCCCGACCGTCCCCTCCGGGGCGAGATCCGCGACCAGCGGCGCGACGGTCGGCGACAGCATCGCCTCACCGAGTCCGAACAGCGCGTACGTCGAGATGAACGCGGCCGTGGCCATGGCCTGGCTGCCCTGGCCGAGTCCGGCCCAGCCCGCCGCCAGCCAGGCGACGGCCCAGATGATCCCGACGGCCGCGATCACCTTGCTGCGACTGCGCCGCTCGACGAAGCGCAGCACCAGGAACTGGGCGGCCACGATCACGGCGGTGTTCGCGGCGAGGGCGGTGCCGAGGGTCGCGGGCTCGATCCCCGCAGCCTCCGTGCCGTAGGCGGCGAGCCCCGACTCGAACTGGCCGTAGCACGCGAAGAAGAGGACGAATCCCAGGACGAGCAGCTGCACCATGGCGCGGTGGCCGAGCAGGGCGCGCATCCCGCCGCGGCCGCCGGTCCCGGAGGGACGCGCCCCGGGGAGGACGGCGCCGCCGGGCAGCCGGACGGTGAGTCCGATCCCGGCGAGGACCAGGAACATCACGGCCTCGATGCCGAACAGCAGCAGGAAGCTGGAGGGCCGGCTCGCGTCGACGATGTGGCCGCCGATCAGCCCGCCGAGACCGAGACCGAGGTTCTGCAGGAAGAACTGCATGGCGAAGGCGCGGGTCCGGGTGGTGCTGTCCGAACACCAGACGATCATGGTCGCCAGGGCCGGCTGCATCACCGCCGTACCGGCACCGAGCAGCGTCGCGGAGAGCACGGCCGACGGAACGGTGTCCGACAGGCCCAGCCCCGCGGCGCCGACCGCCGCGAGCAACGCGGCGGCTACCAGCACGGGCAGCGGCCCGCGCCGGTCGATGACCCGTCCGGTGAACGGCAGCACCACCAGCGCGGCCATGGCGAACACCGCGAGCACCACACCCGCCGTGGTCACACCGAGATCCCGCACCTGCGCCACATAGACGTAGAGGTACGGGACCGTGAAGCCGAGCCCGAACGCGCTCAGCGCGTTGCCCGCCTGAATCCGGCGCATCGCTGCGCCCCTCGCCCTGGTCACACTCACCCACTTCGACATCGCGGGCTGAGTCCTCCAGATCCGGAGGACTCAGCCCTGAAGACTTCAACACTAAAGTTCGATCCTTAACTCTACACACCGAAGGACTTCAACGCCAATGAGCGCATGCCATACTTCGCCGCATGCCAACCGAGCCCCCCGGTCCTCCGCTGTCCGGACCGCAGGAACCGACCCTCGACGAGCAGATCGCCGCCTACCAGCGTGAATACGGTGACCTCGACCCTCAGGTCGAGAAGGTGGTCTCCGCCCTCGGCCGGCTGAACCGGCGCATGAACGTCGCCTACGGCCGCCAGCTCGCCGACCTCGGCATCAGCAACGCGGAGTGGGAGGTCCTCAAGACCCTCGTCCTCGCCGGCACTCCGTACCGCCTCGGCCCGGGCGAGCTCGCGAAGCGCCTCGGCCTCACCCCGGCCGCGATGACCCACCGGATCGACCGGATGGCCGCCGAGGGGCTGGTGACCCGGGACCGCGACGAGAACAACCGGGTCCGCGTGATCGTCGAACTGACGGACGACGGCCGTACGAAGTGGCTGGAGGCGATGCGGATGGCCTCCACCTTCGAGGAGGACCTGCTTCAGGACCTCGCCGGCGACGAGCGCGCCCTCCTGGGCGACCTGCTGACCCGCTTGCTGCGGCGAGTGGAGGACGACCAGCCGGACGCGGGCGGCCGGCTCACTGACCTGGACTGACGGCGGCCACGGGTCGGCGCGGATCTCTGCTGAGCTGCGCCGCCAGGTCCGCGCCGAGGGCGGTTGACACGGTGCTTCCCGATCCGTAAGGTTCTTCGAGTTGTCACGGAGCCGGAACGGTTCCTCGGCAACCATCCTCGCCGCGTATGCGGCAGCCAACCTCAGTACGATCTCCCAGCCGGGACGCATTTCGGCATGCCGAAATGTATTTCGAATGGCCCGATTATGAGCCGCCCGGGAAATCCGCTAGAGTTTGGGCGTCGGAACGGCTCAACGGCCGGGAGGGCGAACCCCGCTGACTGGGAATCAGGCCCGAAAGAGTCTGATAGAGTCGGAACCGCCGGAAGGCCGAAAGGGCCGGAAAGCGGAGAGTGAAACCGAGGAAATCGGATCGGGAAACGGTCTGATAGAGTCGGAAACGCAAGACCGAAGGGAAGCGCCCGGAGGAAAGCCCACAGAAGTTCTGGGGGTGAGTACAAAGGAAGCGTCCGTTCCTTGAGAACTCAACAGCGTGCCAAAAATCAACGCCAGATTAGTTGATACCCCGTCCAGCCGACGTGAGTTGTTGGTTGGTCGAGGTTCCTTTGAAGAAACACAACAGCGAGGACGCTGTGAACCGTCGGGTATTTTCCGCCCGGCTGGTTCCGCTCCCTG